>NZ_RXLZ01000039.1 GCF_003970865.1 Stenotrophomonas maltophilia
CAAGCAAAGCGCCCTCACCCATGTAAGCTCGGTCGCCGCTTGCTCGTGTGCGCAGTCCTGCGCACACGGCAAGACCGGGGTTGGGCGTCCTGCCCAACCCGCCCGAGGCATGCCTCGGGCCCATGCGACTCACGCCCCGGCAACCGGACCCACCCCGCCTTCGACAGGTTCCTGCGATCTGTCGGGCATTGCTTTCTGTAGATCCACGCCATGCGTGGATGAATCTCTATCGAAATCGAATATTTCGAGAATTGAACGAAGAGCATCCACGCATGGCGTGGATCTACCGTGTCGACCAAGGTCGACACCTACCAACAGCCACCGGAATCTTTCAGAGGTGGGGCGGTGTCGGAGTGCGGGGTGTCAGCCGCATGGATGCGGCTGCCAAGCCTACAAGGACGTACTTGCGGCGTCCCCGCACTCCGGCACCGCCCCACCACCCCACGGAATCCACGCTGTTGATGTTGATGTGGCTCCGGCTTCCAGCAGGTGCAGGGCTGCAAGCCCTGCCAAACACCCCCCTACTTCAAACGCAGCAGCAGGCTGCCGCCCGCACACACCACCGCCAGCCAGGCCACACCGTGCCACCCCCACTGCGCCAGCGCCAGGCTGCCCAGCGCACCACCGGCGGCCATGCCGATGAACATGCCCGTGAACAGCAGCGCATTGAGCCTGCTGCGCGCTGGTGGCACCAGGCCGTAGACCAGCGTCTGGTGCGCCACCAGCGCCGACTGGAAGCCGAAATCGAACAGCAGCGCACTCACCACCAGCAGCGGCAGCAATGCGGCGGCCGGCAACCAGGCTTCGGCCAGCAGCAGGCCGAAGCCCAGCAGCGCCACCGCGATCGCCAGCCGCGCCACTGCATGGCAACCCAAGCGATCAGCGAATCGGCCGGCGAACGGAGCAGCCAGCGCACCGGCCGCACCCGCAATACCGAACGCACCCGCCGCCGCACTGCCCAGGCCCAGGCGGGCATGCAGCATCAGCGCCAGCGTCGACCAGAACGCGCTGAAGCCGACTGCCAGCAACGACTGGCTGGCGACCGCACGGCGCAGCTGCGGCTGCTCGCGCCACAACGCCAGCAACGAACCCAACAATGCCGGATAGCGCAGCGTGCTGGTCGGTGCAAAACGCGGCAGCGCACGCGCCATCACCGCACCCATCGCCGCCACCGATACCGCGGCCAGTACGAACTGGGTACGCCAGCCCCACGCCTCGGCCACTACGCCACTGACCACGCGCGACAGCAGGATGCCGAGCAGCAGCCCGGTCATTACCCGGCCGACGATCTGGCCGCGCTGAGCATCCGGCGCCAGCACCGCAGCGGCCGGCACGATGTCCTGTGCCAGCGTGGCCATCAGCCCGACCAGCAGGCTGGCCATCAGCAGGCCCGGCAGGTGCCCGGCCATCGCTGCGGCGCCCAGTGCCAGTGCCAGCAACGCGGACTTCAACAGGATCAGGTTGCGGCGGTCGAAGCGGTCGCCCAACGGCGCCAGCAGCAGGATGCCCAGTGCATACCCCAGCTGGGTCAAGGTCGGTACCAGGCCGACGGCGCGCTCGCCTGCGCCGAGGTCCTGGGCGATCAGGCCCAGCATCGGCTGGCTGTAGTAGAGCGAGGCGACCGAGAAGCCGGCGCCGGCCGCCATTGCCAGCACCAGCGGGGTGGAAGGTGCGGTCGCGGGTGCGGCGGCGACAGACAGCGAGGGGGTAGACATCGGCGAGTCCGGTGGAGGAAGTGGGCGTATCCTGCCGGTATTCGCCAAACGTCTGTAGTAGGCTTCATTACATATCCTTCATACGCATTACGCATGAATGACCTCGCTATCGGTGCGGATCGCCTGGATCTGCTGCGCACCTTCCTGCGCATCGTCGATGCCGGCAGCCTGTCCGCTGCTGCCGTGCAGCTGGGCACCACCCAGCCGACGGTCAGCCGCCGCCTTCAGGCCCTGGAGCGGCAGCTCGGCCTGCGCCTGCTGCAGCGCTCTACCCACGGCCTGCAGCTGACCGAAGACGGCCTGCGCTGCCAGCGCCATGCGCAACGCGTGGTCGACGAATGGGAGTCGCTGCAGGCCGAACTGCACGGCGAACCGGAAACACTGCGCGGACGCCTGCGGGTGATGGTGCCGCACGCGTTCGGCCAGGCACAGCTGCTGCCGACCATGCTCGCGTTCCTCGCCCAGCACCCGCAGCTGAGCCTGGAGTGGATCCTGGAAGATCGGCGCCCGGACTTCATCGCAGAAGGCATCGACTGCGCGGTGCGGGTGGGACCGGTCGACGAACCGCGCATGGTCGCATTGCCGCTTGCCGAAGTGCCACGCATCGTCGTGGCAGCGCCCTCACTGGTGCAGGCCACCGCGATCAGCACACCGGAACAGGCGCAGGCACTGCCGTGGATCTCACTGGTCACCTATTACCGCGAACGCCTGCTGCTGCATGATGCACAGGGGCGCGCGCATACCCTTTCGATCAGCCCGCGCCTGCTCAGCGACAACCTGTTCGTGGTGCAACAGGCCGCATGTGCGGGGCTGGGTGCAGCGGTGGTCTCGGCCTGGCTGGTGGCCGACGATCTCGCACAAGGTCGGCTGGTGCAGCTGCTGCCGGACTGGCAGGCGCCGGCACTGCCGGTACACGTGGTGTTTCCCGCCGCACGTCAGCAGCCCCCACGGCTGCGCGCCTTCATCGATGCGATGAAGGCCGCGCTACCGCAATTGCATGGAATGCGGCCGGCGCCGCGTTAGGTCATCGGCCGCATCATCCACGCATGGCGTGGATCTACTGGGGGTACGGGTAGATCCACGCCATGCGTGGATTCCGTCCAACCCCGCAATCAGTCAGCTTTCGCCGCCTCGGCATTCCACGCCGCAACCTTGGCCTTGGTGTCGGCCAGCATCTTGTCCAGCGCGGCGCGGTCATACACGTTGCCGCGCAGGATCACGCTGTCGATTTTTTCCGTGGCGGCAATGTCCTGCAGCGGGTTGGCGGTCAGCAGCACCAGATCGGCCGCCTTGCCCTGCGTGACACCACCGTAGCGGTCCATCTGGCCGAACCAGGCCGGGCCGGAACGGGTTGCGGCCGACAGCGCCTGCGGTGCGCTCAGGCCCTCCTTCACGAACAGCTGCAGCTCCTGGTGCAGGGCGATGCCCGGGAAGTTGAACGAGTTGAGGAAGCCCGCATCGGTACCGGCGATGATCGTCACGCCGGCCTCCTGCAGCATCGGCAGCACTGCGGCCACCTGGTGGTACTGCGTGTGGCGCGCTTCGATCTGCGCCGGCGTGGCCTTCGCCGCGCGGTCCACGCGCCACTGGTAGGTCGCACGCAGGCCCGGGCCGATGTAGGCCAGGTAAGGGTCGTTGGCGTGGTCATCCTGGTCAAGGAAGTCGAGGATGCGGCCACCGTTGAGGGTCGGGGTCACGAATACGCCGCGCTTGGCGAAATCACGGTAGACGTGCATCGCAGTGTCACGGTCGAAGCTGGCGTCGAGACGGCGGTTGGCTTCGGCACGGTCGATGCGGCCGGCACCGAAGTCGGCGGCAATCTGCGCCTCGTCCTTGCTGCCCGCCTTGAATGCGTAGTCCAGATGCTCGATCGAGGCCAGGCCGGCATCGACCGCCTGCTCCACGGTCAGCGCCATCGGAATGTGGCCCGAGGCCTTGAAGCCGGCCTTGCGCGCAGCACTGGCCGAGTACAGGAACAGCTCCGGCTTCAGCGTGCTGTCGGTGATCTTCACGAAATCAACCTTGTCGTGCTGCAGGCGGGCGATCGCCTTGTCGGCGTCGGCCTCGCTGCCCACTTCGATCGTGCCCTTCCAGACCGGCTTGATGCCTTCGATCTTCGCGCCCGAACTGAGCACGCGTGGGCCGAACAGGGTGCCCTTGGCGATCTCGCCACGCCACTGCAGTACCTGCTCGGGCAGATCGCCGGAACAGTCGCGCACGGTGGTGATGCCGTGCGCGATGTACAGCGGCAGCAGTGCCTTGTTCTCTTCGATCAGCGCCGGGCCACCACCGAAGTGCACGTGCATGTCCCACAGGCCCGGGATCAGGTACTTGCCCTTGGCATCGATCTGGCGGGCCGCACTCCACTGGCTGCGCAGCTGTGCGTCCGGGCCGACGGCGACGATGTCCTCGCCACGGATCACCACGCTCTGCCCGGCCAGGGTGCTGGCGTGCTCGACATCGACCACGGTGGCATTGCGGATCAGCAGGTCGGCGCGCTCGGCGGCAGACGCCGACAGCGGTGCTACCGCAATGAGGATGGCAAGGGACAAAGGACGGGAACGGAACATGGACAGCATCCTGGTGGGCACGCCCAGCGTGCGGGTGGAAGAGGTTTGCATTCAGCGCACCGCGCCGTGCTGGCGCAGCAGGGTTTCAATTCCGGTATAGCCGCGCTGGCGCGCGTGCGCCAGCGGCGTCACGCCGTCGCCGTCGGCCAGCTCCGGGTCGGCGCCGGCCTCCAGCAGCAGCTGCACGATCTGCACGTGACGCGCACCGCCATCGCCGAGCAGGATCGCTTCCAGCAGCGCGGTCCAGTGCAGCCGGTTGACATGGTCCACCGCCACACCGGCCCGCAGCAGCGTGCGCACGGTGGCGACGTGGCCGCGCTCGGCGGCCGGAATCAGCGCGGTGCCGCCATAGCGGTTGGTGCTGCGCAGATCGGCGCCATGCGCCAGGGTCATCGCCAGGATCTCGTCCAGGCCGCGCGCACCGGCATACAGGTAGGCGCTGTCCTGCAACGCATCCTTGGCATTGACGTCGGCGCCGGCTTCGATCAGCTCACGCGCGGCATCCACGTTGTTGCCGTGCGTGGCCAGCAGCAGCGCGGTACGGCCCTGGCCATCGCGCGCCTCCAGCGTGGCCCCATCCTCGATCGCCTGTCGCACCGCATCGGCGTCGCCGCGGCTGGCGGCATCACGCAGGCGGCCATCGACGTCGGCTTTGGACGTTGCGGTGCAGGCCGGGGTGACCATGGCCAGCAGGCACAACAGCAGCACGCGCGCCAACGGCGCAGGCCAGCCAGGGGAATGATGGACGCGCATGACAGTGTCTCCTCATGTCCGTCGCCACGGAACGCCGTGCGACGGTAGCAACAGCCGGGCATTGCCGGCCCCTGCCCTGCATGGTAGAAGTCGGCCTGGGTATCCAGAAGTGAAATGTTCAAATGCAAGACAGTGCCAAATCGAATAGAACCCTGTTCGAACTGGACCTGCTGCGGGCGCTGGTGATGGTCGCCGACTGCGGCAGCTTCACTACGGCGGCCACGCGCCTGCATTCGACCCAGTCCACGGTCAGCCAGAAGGTACGCCGGCTGGAGGAACTGGCCGGGCATCGCCTGCTCGAACGCGGCCACCGCGACGTGCACCCCACCGACGCCGGCCACACCCTGCTCGGCTACGCACGGCGCATGCTCGACCTGAACGAGGAAATGGCCCAGGCGCTGGCCGGTGCGACGGTGGAGACCGCGGTCCGTATCGGCGTGCCCGAGGACTTCGTCAACGCGCAGACCACGCGCATGCTGGCCGCCTTCAGCCGTCGCCACCCGCAGGTGAAGCTGGAGATCAGCAGCGGCCTCAGCCGCGACCTGGCGCAGGGCTTCGATCACGGCGAGCTGGACCTGGTGCTGGTCAAGCAGCGCCGCAACAGCCGCCAGGCGGTGCATTGCCGGCGCGAGCCGATGCACTGGATCGACAGCCTGCGCAGCAGCTGCCTGCAGCAGGACCCGCTGCCGTTGGTCACCTTCCCGCCGCGCGGGTTGTACCGCGACGAGATGATCCATGCCGTGGAAGCGCTGGGCCTGCGCTGGCGCATCGCCTTCACCAGTTCGTCGCTGAGCGGCATCCAGGGCGCGGTGGCCGATGGCATCGGCATCAGCCTGCTGCCACGCCGCGCGGTCAGCCGCGAGCACCGCATCATCGATGGCGAGCGTGAGCTGCCGGTGATCGACAACTACGAAATCGGCCTGCTGCATCGTGCCGACGCCGACGATGCCGTGCGCGCGCTGGCCAGCGAGCTGTGGCGCCAGGTGCAACGCGAACCGGACTGACCACAGTAGATCCACGCCATGCGTGGATAGAAACGACCCTCCGGCATCGAAAAGGGCGCTGGTGCGCCAGCAAATACACGCTTGTCGCAAAAGGCCCACTGATGGCGTACCCAAGGCCTGGACGATAGGGTGGTGAACGCCCTTCTCCGGATTACCCCGCCTATGACCAGCACGTACCAGGTTACTTTGACCCCTGCTCCGAAGGACGAAGCCGACATCCGGTTCGATCCGCTGCCACCTGCACTCATCGCGCACATGCAGCATCAGCGTGCACAGGTTGCTGCCCTTGTCGCGTCTGCGTTCCCCACCGTGCCTGTTCAATGGCCGCTGCTGCCGAGCACGCTGCAACGCGTAGTCGATGCAGAACTGATCGATCACGATGATTGTGACGGCTGGGAAGCACTGGGGGTTGCATTCGGTGACTGTCTGGCACAGCGTGTACCGGAACTTGCCTGGACCCAGGTAACCGATGCCTGGGGCGTCGATGCGGTTCTCCGCTATGGAGAGGCCAATAGCATTGTCAGCGCCGTCACCATGTTGATCAAGCGCGTCGAAGAAGGCGAGGTCATCGAGATCAATCATCTGCTTGAGGCCCTCGAGGAGCTCATCATCCAGCAAGCGCTCAAGCCCAGCTGAGCCCATGAGCGGACAATTAAGCCGCGCAGAATGACGTATGCGGACCTTGATGCTGCACCTGCAGGAGCAATCAGAGTTCGCGCATTGATCATCGATATCTGATCAGACCTGCCGCGCCGAGGCACTACATCGCCGGCTACAGTGCCTGTTATTTCCGTGCTCCACGGCGCCTTGCCATGTCCGACGAAATCCCCACCCGCTTCGATCCCCTGCCCGCTGCCCTGCAGACGCATCTGCAGCACCAGCGTTCGCTGATCGCCGCGCGCGTGGCCGCCGGCTTCCCGACGTTGCCGGTGCAGTGGCCGCTGACGGCCACCACCCTGCAGCGCGTGGTCGATGCCGAGCTGATCGATCGTGACGACTGCGATGGCTGGGAAGCGCTGGGCGTGGCGTTCGGTGACACCCTGGCCCAGCGCGTGCCAGGCCTGGCCTGGATGCAGGTCACCGATGCCTGGGGCATCGACGCGGTGCTGCGCTATGCCGACAGCAGCCTGCAGATCGGCGCCAGCACGCTGCTGCTCAAGCGCGTCGAGCAGGGCGAGATCATCGACATTGCCCACCTGCTTGCGTGGCTTGAGGAATTCGTCGCCACCCGCGCCGACGATTACGCCTGACGGCTCATCGGGGTAGATCCACGCCATGCGTGGATGAATTAGACCACGCCATGGTGCCATCCACGCATGACGTGGATCTACAGCCAGCGGCCGTCGACCACCACCCGGCGCTCCACCGGTACCCCGGCCACGGCAGCCGGGCCGTGGTCGGCACGCACCGCCACGAAAGTGGCTGGCTGGCCTTCGGCAATACCATGCTGCGGCAGGCCGATCGCCTGCGCGGCTTGGGTGGTGACCATGTCCAGTGCCAGCATCAGGTCGGCATCGGTGTAGAAGCCGGAACGGTAGCCCAGCAGCATCGCCCGCTGCAGCAGATCGCCATTGCCATACGGCCACCAGCAGTCGCGGATGTTGTCGTTGCCCGCGAACATGCGCACACCGGCATCATGCAGCGCGCGCAGCGGCGGGAACGGATGATCCCCCGGCGCGTTGCTCATGATCGCCACACCCGCCGTGGCCAACGCCTCGCCCACCTGCAGTGCGCGTGCCAGCGGCACGTCGCCCAGCGCATAGGCATGGCTGACCGCAACCCGCCCCTGCAGGCCGGCGGCCCGCGTCCGCGCGGCGATCCGCAGCAGCTGGGCCAGGCCGGTTTCGCCGGGCTCGTGCAGATGGATGTCCAGCTGCACGCCGTAGCGCTCGGCCAGGCCGAACAGCAGTGCCAGCTGGCCTTCGGCATCACCATCGAGCGTGGTCGGGTCGATGCCGCCGAGCACCTCCACGCCCGCAGCCAGCGCCTGCTCCAGTACGGCGGCGGTGCCGGGACAGGACATCACCCCGGCCTGCGGAAACGCCACCAGCTGGATCCGCATGATGTCGGCGCAGCGCAGCGCCGCCTCGCGCACCGCTTCGAGATGGCCGAGACCGGTGCTGGCGTCGATATCGACATGGCAGCGCATCGCCACCGTACCGAACGCACTGCACTGGCGGATCAGCGCCTCGGCACGGTCCACCATCGGTGCCGCACCCGCCACCGCCGCCTTCTCCACCGCCAGCCGCTCACGCAGGCTGTTCACCGGCTGGTGCGGGTGCCAATGGTCGCCGACGAAGCTCTTGTCGAGGTGAATGTGGCCGTCCACCAGCCCGGGCAGCACCGCGAAGCCCTGCAGATCGACGCATTCCGTCCCTTCTGCCGGCGCGGCCTCGCCATTGAGCCCGCTGATGCGGCCATCACGGATATGGAAATGCAGTGGCGCACCGTCGCGGTCGACACCGCCATGGACGAACTGAAGGGTCATCGGGAACTCCCGGAATGCCAAGAATGGCGCCATCGTGCGCCCCAGCACAGCCATCGGCCAACGAAATATCTGGATAGCACACATTCACCATAACGATGATTACCCCTGCGACAACCGGTCGCAGCCACGCCGTGCACACCCCTGAACGGGTAACATGGGCGCCTGTTTCCGCAGTGATGCCGCATGGGCCCGTCCGACCGCCACGATCGTCTCCGCCGCTGGCAGGCCGCCTCCCTGCTTGCCGCCGCGCCGATTGCCAGCCTGTCCGCCACCGATGCAGGGGCCAGCACCCCGCCGCAGGCGCCACCGGGCCAGCAACGCATCGCCTCGGCCGCCCTGGTGGAAATGCTGCATCAGCGCGTGCTGGCCGGCCAGAGCGCCACCGCCACGCTCGAAGCCTGGTGCGCCGAACATGGCCTGGCTGAGCAGGCCCGGGTCCGCGCCGTGCGCGTGCGCGGTACCGACAAACCGGCCCCGACCGAAGTGCTGCAGGCGCTGGCCGCAGAACCGGGCACGCCCCTGCGCTACCGCCGCGTGCAGTTGGCCTGTGGCAGCCGCGTGCTGTCAGAAGCCGATAACTGGTACCTGCCCGGCCATCTCAGTCCGGCCATGAACCAGGTGCTCGATACCACCGATGAACCCTTCGGCCGGGTGGTCGGCCCGCTCGGCTTCAAGCGCCAGACGCTGGCCGATCAGACCTTCTGGCCGCCACGCGGTGAAGGCGACCAGGGCGTCATCCTGGAAGTTCGGGCCCTGCTTCGCGACCGCCAGCAGCAGCCTTTCAGCTACGTCATCGAGTCGTACCTGCAACAGGCGCTGCCCTAGCTGCATGTGTCACCGGTCAGGGCCCCACTGCGCGGTAATGCTGTTGGATGCCGGGTCCACCGAGAATACGAAGCGCCCACCATGCTGATCCCTGCCCCACGTCATCGGCGCAGTGGCCAGGCTGTAGACCGGGGCACCCTTGTCCATACCGATCGCCTCGGACCAGGCACTGAAATCCTCGTCGGTACGGCTTCGTATCTCGCCGACACACAGGCTGTAGCCACAGGCAAAAGACACCAGCGTGCCGTCGCTGCCGATGAGCCGGGTCGCGGCCGTCCTGTAAAGCCGGGTCAGGTCCTGCACTTCCGGGTGGCCCACCGCATCCCGCTCGAACTGGCTGATCGCCTGCGCAAAGGCCTTGTCCGAGCCAAGTATCACGTCGCTCTTTTCCGCCGACAGTGCGCCTTCAGTCAACAGCATGCGCTCGCCCTCGAGGAAGTGACCCTCCGCATCCGCAGGCCCCTGCTTGGCCGTCACCCGCATCGATGCCGTTTGCCCGTGCGTTGAGCCCGCATCGGCCGTTGCGTTGGGCTGGGACGGCACGGGCGCGGCACCGGTCGCGTCCGCAGCCTCGTCCACGCTGGCCGCCTGCTCGCTGCTGCAACCGGCAACGGCCAGTACGGCAATCACACTCCACATCCTGACATCCATGCGCATCCTCCTCCATGTATCGCCACAGCATGCCACGTGCGCGACGGCAGCACGGATGCACTGCACAAAGAAAAGCCCGGCATTGCCGGGCCTTTCGTTCGCCTGCCGGATCAGCGGAACCGGTAGTCCAGCTGCACCCAGTACTGACGGCCATACGGGTCGTAGTTGCCGACCGGGTAGAACGGCCAGCCGCCACCGTTCTTGTCCGCTGGCGGGCGGCTGTCACGCAGGTTGTTGACGATCACGCCCACCGACAGGTTCTCGCCGAACTGGCGGAACACGCTGGCGTTGTACGTCATGTACGGCGCGATGCGGCCACTGCCATCAGTCTTCGGCAGCGAACCGAAGCGGTTGCCGTACAGCGTGGTGGTCCAGTCACCCTGGTTCCAGGTGATGCTGCCGTTGGCCTTGCTGCGCCACTGGTAGTCATCCAGCGAATTGCGGATGTCGCGCTCCGGATCATCGGAGAACTGCCGGTACTTGTGCTCCAGCACCACGGTATAGGCCAGGCGCGTGGTGAAGCGGCCATAGCGGCCGGCATCGAAGCGCCAGTTGCCCTTCAGGTCCAGCCCGCGAACCGATTCAGAGGCGGCGTTGATCGGATTGATCAGCACACGGGTCACCTGGTCCGGCTGCACGGTTGCATTGGACGGGTTGCGGATCACCCGCGACAGCGCGTCCTGGCACAGCGGCGAACCGATATCGCGCGCTTCGCCGCCCAGCGTGCGGCCCAGGCGGCAATCGGCCTCGTCACGCAGGATGCGGCTGGTATCGAGGCTGGTCACCTCGTTGTCGATGCGGATGTCGTAGTAGTCGGCGCTGAAATCCAGGCCGGACAGCGGCGACCAGACCACGCCGAAGCCATACGACTTGGCCGACTCCGGCTGCAGCTGTGCATTGGCGCGGTTGCTGTAATCGATCGACAGGCCGTTGTAGTCGCAGTTGTCGTACGACTGGCCCGCCGTGCGGCAGCGCCAGTAGTCGGTCATGCCCGGGTTGTAGCCGCGGGTTTCGGTGGCGAACACGTAGTTCATGTCCGGTGCCCGGAAACTGGTCGCCGCCGTACCGCGGATCAGCAGGCTCTCGATCGGACGGAACTCGACGCCGAAGCTCCAGGTCGCCTTGCCGATGTGCTCGCCACCCGCACGGTACTGATCGTAACGGCCGGCCAGCGTGGTGGTCAGCGACTGCAGCAGCGGCAGCTGCAGCTCCACACCTGCGGCGTAGCGGTCACGCTCGCCACCGGCACCGACGCCTGCACTGGTGTTCCAGAACTCGCCACTGCCCAGGCGCGGGTCCGGTCGGTTGCGATAGCCCTGGCTGCCGGCCTCAACCACTGCTGCCAACGCCGCATCGCCGCCAGGCAATGCGAACAGGCGGCCATTGACGCTGGCGCTGAAGGTCTGCAGCCATGCCGCATTGCGGCTTTCCTGGTAGTCGGACAGGCCCTCGTATTCGTTCGGGGTCAACGGTTTGAACAGGCGTGCCGGGTCGGGCGCGTAGACCTCCACGCCATTGCGTACGCCCAGCTTCGGGCCGAGCAGGTATTCGTTGATGCCGGCCAGCAGCACCGGGCGGCGGGTGCGGTTCTCGTAACGCGAGCGGCTGTAGACCGCCTCATAGTCCCAGCCACTGTCGCCGATCTGGCCACGTGCACCGACGTTGAACGACCACGAGTTTTCCAGGAAGCGGTTGGCATTGCGCGGCAGGCCGCCGATTTCCTCCGGCGCGAAGCGGCGGTACCAGCTTTCCAGGTCGCCGGTGGTCTGGTTGTAGAAGTAATTGCGCGCCGAGGTCCAGGTCGGCGCACGCGTGTTGTTGTAGATGCGCGCGCTGCCCACGGCGACATCGGCGAACAGGTCGGTGGTCTCGTTGACGTGGAAGGTCAGCAGGCCATAGCCATTGAGGTTGCGCTTCTGGGTCTGCACGGTCCAGTAGCTGGCTGCGGCCTCGTTGCTGCCGCAGTACCAGCCCTGGCGCGGGTTGTGGGCGCGGAACACGCTGCCGCCATAGATGTCAGACGCCCCGTCGCAGCCGTTGACGCCCGGATCGATGTTGCGGCCGGTGGCAGCATTGCGGCGATAGGCGATCGCGGTCGCCTGCGGCGCCTTGCCGGCCGGGTCATCATCGAGCGAGTCCATGAAGTCGCGCTGGCGCGCGTGGATCGCCTTGCGCACATCGAACTCGAAGCCGAACAGCGCGTCCCAGCGCTCGCCGGAACTGCCACCAACCACCTGCGCGCGCTGGTTGTCGCCACCACCCTGCTGGGTGCCGCCGGCGCGCACGTTCACGTCCACACCCTCAAAGCGGTCCTTGAGGATGATGTTGACCACACCGGCGATGGCGTCGGAGCCGTACACCGCCGACGCACCGGCCGCCAGGACCTCGATGCGCTCGATCAGCGCGCTGGGGATGTTGGCCAGGTTGACCACGTTCACCGAGCCCTCGTAGGCCAGCGGGTAGTCGGCCTGGCGGCGGCCGTTGACCAGCACCAGCGTGCGGTTCGGGCCCAGCCCGCGCAGGTTGATGGTGTTGGCGGCCGGGGTGAAGGTGTTGCCGAAGTCCTCGCCCTGCACGTTGCCGGTGTTCTCGGTCAGCGCGCTCAGCGCATCGAAGGCATTGCGGTAGCCCTGCGCATCGATCTGCTCGCGGCTGATCACCGTCACCGGCGAGGGCCCCTCGACACTGGCACGCGGAATACGCGAGCCGGTGACCTTCACTTCCTGCAATGTGGTGGGTGCGCTTTCCTGCGCGAAGGCCGGCAGCGAGACCAGCATCAGGGACGACAGTGCGAGCACCAGCGGACGCGGGCGCAGCGCCTTGTGGGAGGCGGACATGGGCTTCCTGGGGAGTTGGGCGGGTGGTGGTACGGGGCAGCGGCCTGAGCGCCACATAACGATCCCGTAACGAAAGTATCCTGAATGGGGGGTTTCAGCGGAAATGACCAGGCCTGATGGCCTTATGCCTGAACCGAATCAGACCCGCAGTGCCATTCGCCACACTTTTGCAATGTTTTGAATGGTGTGGCGCTGCGGGCACGGCCATCGTGCCGGGGATGATGACCCCGTATCCCACCTCCCTCCTCCCCCCGTTGCGCCCGGTGCTGCGCCGTCACCTGCTGCAGCTGCAGGCCGCACCGGTCACCCTGCGCCCGTTCCAGCGTACCGACCTGCCGCGCTGGCGCCTGTTCGATGACCGCCGCCGACGCGGCCGCCGCCATCCGGCCGGTATCGACGAAGAAGCCCGCTTCCTTGCCCACATGCATCGCTCGCGGCTGGAGCAGGACAACGACCAGCTGCTGCTGGGTGTATTCGATGACGAGCACGGCACTGTCCTGGACCAGCTGCATGTCCGCCTGCAGTCCCTGCATACGCGCTGCGCCGAGCTGCTGTCGCTGCAGCATTGGCACCCGCACGTGGATGCAGCGCTGCGCGCGCTGTGCCCATTCCTGTTTGAGGATGTGGGCGTGCACCGCCTGTTCGTGATGCTGCCACCGGACTGCAGTGACCCGTTCGCCACTGCGCTGCACGCCTTCGGCTTCGAGCACGAAGGCCTGCTGCGCGACCATCATCTGGATCTGGATGGCTGGCAGGATCGCCAGCTGCTGGCGCTGACCGCACCGGTCTGGCGCAGCCGCCAGCAGCCCCAGGGTTAGCGGACCCGCTCCAGCGAGTCGCCTGCGCCGGTCAACACCGAGCAGGCATGGTCCTGCAGCTCTTCGGCGCTGGCCTCGTTGCCGGTGCCGGCGTCCACACGGGTCGCCAGCAGAATGAAGCCCGGGCCGCCCTGCACGGCGTCCCGGCCGGCCACGACCAGGCTCCACTGGCCCACGTCGTCCACGCCAGCGAGGTCATAGGCCAGCAGATTGAGCGGATTGGCGGTCAGTTCCGCGCCCGGCAGCAGGCGGGCCTGGTACTGATGGCCGCGCAGCAGCACCGGCAACGGTGCCCAGCGGCTGCCGAGGGCCGCAGCATGCGTGTCCAGCGCCTGCAGCACGTCGGCACGCAGGCAATCCACATGGATATGCAGCTGGTGCTGCGAACGGCCGTGCGGCGAGTTCAATGCCAGGCTCGCGACGTTGCGCGGCAGCGGTTGCCGCAAGGCCTGTTCGGTGTGGCTGCGCGCCTGCCAGGCCGCAGCGAAGTAGTTCGGTGCACCGCGCTGGTACAGGCTGCGGTTCTCGATACCGCTGACCTTGTCCAGCGGCATCAGCAGGAACTGGTAGTCGCCGTGCGCGTCCTTGACCAGTACATCGCGGCGGTCTGTGGCCGTCTCCACGCGCAGGCAGTCGCCGCGTGGACCTTCGGCGCCCCGGCAGTCACGCTCGATCAATCGCCACAATGCATCGGAATGGGCCGGCGGCGGCGGCGGCGCGCTGGCACAGGCGGACAACAGCAGCAGGGACGACAGCAGGAAGGGGCGCAAGGACACGGCAACGACTCACGGAGCAGGCACGGCAGACAGCGCCGCGCTGCATTCTAGCCAGTGCAATGCGGCAATCAGTAGGTGCCGAACGGCACTTCAACCACGATCGGGGCGGCGCCCTCGCCGGCCTGCAGGCTGTAGCGGTCCAGCGCGCCATCGTCATCGGCGTGCGGCTGGCGCTGGAAATGCAGCGGGTAGCGGGTGTCCCCGAGGCGCACGGCGCTGCCGTCGGCCTCCAGCGCGGCGCCTTCCGGAATCAGCAGCCCGCCCAGGTCGCTGTACGCGCCAGGAACATCGGCGAAGCTGTAGTCGGCCAGCTCGTCCACCCGCTGCATCGCATAGACGTGCGGCACATAGGGACGTGCGGGGCTGCGGCCATTGCTCAGGTCGGTCACCCAGGCCTGCGGCAGGTGGTACTGCTCGCGCAGCGCGGCCACGCCCAGCGAGGGACTGGCCACCTGCAGGCAGCACACCGCCCGCTTGCCCTCACGGTCGAGGATGGCGAAACGGTCGCCGCGGGTGGCCGCCTGCGGCAGCATGGCGAAGGCCAGGTTACGCTGGGCCGGCGCGTAGCCGGATTCGGTCTGCAGGTTGCGCCAGGCGCCGAATACCGGGGTTTCGACCGGCGCGGGTTCCGGATCGGCAGCGGAGGCGGCAAACGCCACGCCCAGCAACGACAACACCAGCGCCGTCATCGTCTTGTCCTTGCCGCGGAAACTGCCTGCCGTCATACCGTATCCAACACCTGCGCCGGAAAGGCCCGGCCTGCCCGCTGGCGTACTGCCAGCCATTCCTCCCACTATGCAATGACCACGCTGTGCCGGCAATGACCGGGGCGCTGACGCCTTTCGCACGCTCGGTGCTATCGTTCCCGCCATCTTCCCCTGCGCAGGAGCGCTCGCATGTCTGCATTCCGTCTGTCCCTGTTGCTGCCGGCCTCTGCCCTGCTGCTGTCGGCCTGTGTCAGCACCCCTGGCCCGGAAGTCAAAGGCAGCGGCCGCTGCGACGCCAGCCAGCTGGGCTGGGCGATCGGCCAGCCGGCCAATGAGCCCAACATCCGCCGCCTGTCCCGCGAGAGCGGTGCCGGCCTGGTCAACCCGATCGGTCCCAGCACCATCACCACCAAGGACATCCGCCAGGACCGCCTGCGCGTGTTCGTGGACAAGGACAACATCATCACGTCCACCCGCTGCGAGTAAGCGCCACCACCGCTCTTGTAGAGTCGAGCCATGCTCGACTGGCTTTTCGCGCCGCCCATCCGAAGACCCGTCGAGCATCGCTCGACTCTACAATTCAGGGTTCGGTATAGCCGGCACAGTCCGGCAGTGCCTGGTCCGGGTGGAACATCCCCGCCCCGAAGCGGAACAGCCGCGTGTAGGTACACGCCAGGTCCTGTTCGGTGCGCAGATCCTGCTTCTTCAGCGGCCCTCTGGCCAGCGAATCCTCGAAGCGCGAAACACCGGCCGGGAACCGGGTCGCCACGGTCTGGTAACGCAGCACCGGCATGCCCTCGGCAACCGTATCCAGCGCCAGCTTCGCCGAGAAGCCGTATTCGTCGTGGCAGGCACCTGCGCGCTGCTTGATGTCCTGTTCGCTGAAACAGGCGCGGATCATCGCATTGCCCAGCCACGGCACGGTCAGCACGTCGTCGTCCACCTGGATGTCGTCCTGCAGGTGGCGTACGCGTGCCAGCTGCAGCGTGGACGCGTCGGCACCTCCACCGGAGTACATGGCGCTGAACTTGACGATGCCACCCACCAGCACATTCTGGCGGGCGCGCTGCTGCGGATCGGTCACTGGTTCATCGCTGCCCACGCCAGGGGCCAGCCGCACGATCCAGGGCCACAGCGACAGCTCGCTTTCCTGCGGCACGTCGATGCTGACGTGGTAGGTGTGCGGCTTGCCCTGGCCCGGTGCCTTCTCAAGCACTTCCAGCACGGTCGGCCGGTCACCATCCTCGGCGACCGGCTGCACGCGCACGCACCAGTCGCCGTCCCGTGTGCAGTCATAAAGCCCCGACAGTCCAGTCTCACTCGCGATCAGCACCTGCCCCAGCGGCTCCATCACGTTGCCGGCGGCATCGCGCTGCTGCGGCAGGATCGCGGACTGGGCCAGCACCTGCAGCGGGGTTGCCAGCAGTGCGACGCACACGATCGTGCGGGCAACGATGATGGGCATGGAGGAGATTCCTGCTCGTGGAATCCAGATGGTAGCGCAGGAATAACAGGATGATCGCGACCGGCCCAGCCAATCGGAACCCAGCCGATACATTACCTGTCAGAACGGCGCTCCCAACTACGCCCCGCCAGCAGTCCGGAGAATGGCCGGAGGAGCGAAGCCGTCATCAGTTGGCGACTCGAGATTCTCACCATTCCAGCTTGCCGGACTGATCCACTCCACAGCCTTTTCAGCGAACTCAGCGAAAGTGGGAGCGAGAAGGTACTTGGTGTCTTCATCCGCACCAAAGGCAATCATCTGTCCTCCAGCACCGCCAATGTCGGGATCGAAATCCAGTCCCATGTGATTGCCGCCACCATCGTGAGTCAGCGGTATCCAACGCGCATTGGTATACATCGGCTTCACCACCCCCGCGGGACTCGACTTCATGAACTCCGCGCAGTCCTCGTTCATGCCGTCGGCCTCGATCTCACGCCAACCGTGCCACTGCCGCCTGATCTCCTTGGAAGAGAGCATCTGACTGCCGAACAGAAGCCCGACCCCATCCTGCCCGTCGTGAATCATCAGCAACTGCCTTAGCAGATCTGGCAAAGCGACTCCAAGCTGAGCCTCCAGTTCAACCAACTCGCTTTCGGAGGCTCCTGGCCGCAACTGCACTTCATCCAGACAATTCTTCTCATCAAGCGACGCTTTGATGGACGCCCATATCTGATCTGCACTCTGCATTGGTTCTGTATCCGTCTCGGCCAAGACCTCAGCCTAGTGCCAACCCGATCAGTGAGGAATGCAAGAACTCCGAATTTTCGGAGAGTGCGCCGCTAGTGCCCACTACAGTCGCAGCCCCCCCAGCCCTTGGCTTTTGACGTCTGGCCGATGCCCGGATTGAATGTATTGCTCGGGTCCAGCTGCCTGTAGAACCCGGCCAGCGCCGGCTTGGCCGGGTACAGGTGGCCGACGTTGTGCTCGGCCGGATACTCGGCGCCCCGCTGGTCCAGCAGCGCCCACATCGCGTGCTCGATCGCCATCGGGTCTTCGCCCTTGCGCGCGATGTAGTCCTGGTGGAACACGTGGCACAGGAAGTGCCCGTAATACAGCTTGTGCAGCAGGCGGCCGTCGATATCGGCCGGCAACTGCTCGAACCAATCCGCATCATCACGGCGCAGGGCGATGTCCAACGCCACGATGTCCTGCACCTGCTCGCGATGCACTTCGCGGTAGCGCACCGCGGCACCGGCCACGGCGAAGCGATGCAGGAAGGCCTTGCGCCCCTCCTCCGCCGTGCAGTGGAAAAAGCCGCCTTCGTGCCCGGCGAAGAAGCCGCGCAACCAGGCCTCGGTTTCCGCAGCGTCCTGGGCAGAGACCTTCAGCAACAGGTGATGCTCGTAGCGCTGGCGGAATTCACCCATGCGCTTGGGCAGGTGCGAGGGCAGCAGGCCGGTCAGCACCTGCATCACCCGGTCGGTCACCCCGCGCAGGCCCAGACGCTCGAACCAGCCATCGACGCGGCTCTTCAGTGCGAACGCCGCGGGCACACGGGAAGTGCCGAGGCGGTCGATCAGCAGGAAGCTGTCCTTGCCGTAGCGCTCGCCGATGTCATAGGCATCGCGGTGGATGTACTCACCGGCAATCGGCAGGCGCTCGAAGCCGGTCAGCAGCTGGCGCCGGATCGCGGTGAGGCTGTCGGTGCGGTTGCTGCCGATGTAGAAGACTTCGGCGGCCTCCTTTTCGAAGGTGTCCAGGCGCACCGCGAACACCGCCAGCTTGCCGGCCGAACCGGCAGCTTCGAAGTGGCGGCTGGGGTCGGCGTTGAAACGCGCCGGGGTATCGGCATCGACCCTGCGCACTTCCTCGGCGTAGCGTGGATCGGAGGCGGCGCGGCCATCGCCGTCACCCACGTCGCCAGCAGCATAGTCGCCGGCCTGCAGGCGCTGCAGGATCTGCTCGGGCGTATCACCCAGCGCAATGCCCAGATGGTTGACCAGCTGCAGCTGGCCCTGCGCATCGACCTGCGCATACAGCGCCAGCTCGGTGTAGGCCGGGCCACGGCGCACCAGCGCGCCGCCGGAGTTGTTGCAGATGCCGCCCAGCACCGAGGCGCCGATGCAGGACGAGCCGATCACCGAATGCGGTTCGCGGCCCAGCGGTGCCAGCGTCTGCTCCAGTCGGTCGAGCGTGGCGCCGGGCAGGCACAGCACCTGGCGGCCTTCGTTCAACAGCTGGATGCCGGTCAGGCGCAGCGTGCTGACCAGCACGATCGGCCGCCCGTAGTCGTTGCCATCCGGGGTCGAGCCGCCGGTCAGGCCGGTATTGGCCGCCTGCAGGATGATCGCCGCTCCACCCCGCACCGCCGCCTGCAGCACGTGCCACAGTTCCAGCAAGGTGCCCGGGCGCACCACCGCCAGCACCGGACCGTCGCCGAATCGGTAGCCACGGCGGAAGCGGCGCGTGGCCTTGTCGCCGGTCAGTACATTGCGGCTGCCGACTGCGTCGCGAAACTGTGCCAGCACGGCATCGTGGCCACTCATGGCAGGCTGACCAGCGAATCGCGGCCGATGTCAGCGATGCGACGCGCGCCGGTCAATGTCATCGCCACGCGCATTTCCTTGGCGATCAGGTCCAGCAGGTTGGCCACGCCGGCCTCGCCCTGCGCGGCCAGTGCATAGACGAAGGCGCGCCCCAGCAGCACGGTGTCGGCACCCAGCGCCAGCATGCGCACCACGTCCAGGCCGGTACGGATGCCCGAATCGGCGAGAATCTTCAGGTCGCCCTGTACCGCATCGGCAATCGCCGGCAGTGCGCGCGCGGTGGACAGCACGCCATCCAGCTGGCGGCCACCGTGGTTGGAGACCACGATGCCATCGGCGCCGAACTTGACCGCATCACGCGCGTCATCCGGGTCGAGGATGCCCTTGATCACCATCGGGCCCTTCCAGAATTCGCGGATCCACTCCAGGTCCTTCCAGGAAATGGAGGGATCGAAGTTGCTGCCCAGCCAGCCGATGTAATCCTCCAGCCCGGTCGGGTTGCCACGGTAGGTGGAGATGTTGCCCAGATCATGCGGACGGCCGAGCAGGCCCACGTCCCACGCCCAGTGCGGATGGGTGATGGCCTGGCCGATACGGCGCAGCGAGGCATTCGGGCCGCTCATGCCGGAGTGTGCATCGCGGTAGCGCGCGCCCGGCACCGGCATGTCAACGGTGAACACCAGCGTGGTCACGCCCGCGGCCTGCGCCCGCTCCAGCGCGTTGCGCATGAAGCCACGGTCGCGCAGCACATACAGCTGGAACCACATCGGCCGCTGGATGGCCGGTGCCACTTCCTCGATCGGGCACACCGATACGGTTGACAGCGTGAACGGGATGCCGCGGCTGTCGGCCGCGCGCGCCGCCTGTACTTCACCGCGCCGGGCGTACATGCCGGTCAGGCCGACCGGCGCCAGCGCCACCGGCATCGCCAGTTTTTCGCCGAACAGCTCGGTTTCCAGGCTCAGGTCGGACATGTTGCGCAGGATGCGCTGGCGCAGCGCGATGTCGGACAGGTCGGAAACGTTGCGCTTCAGCGTGTGCTCGGCATACGCGCCGCCATCGATGTAGTGGAACAGGAACGGCGGCAGCCGGCGTTGCGCTGCGGCACGGTAATCGGTGGAGGCGGAGATGATCATGGGGTCAACCGTGTGGGGAAGGTAGACGCGAGGCCCGCGCACGCCGGGCTTCGTTGTCATCGAGGGTGCGCAGCGTGGTGTGCACGAACTCGAGGTGGGCATGCGCGGCGGCGCGCGCGCGTTCGGGGTCGCCGGCCAGCACCGCGTCCATCATCTCGCGGTGCTGGTCGGACAACGGCGAGAAGGTCCTTGCCGAGGTGTAGAGCTTTTCGCGGCTCTGCGAGATGTTGGTCTGCAGCAGTTCGAACAGGCCGCGCATCACCTGCAGAAGGACCAGGTTGTGCGAGGCCTCGGCGATGGACAGATGGAAGGCCGCGTCAGCCTCCGCTTCACCGGTGGGGTCGTCCTTGCCGTGCGCGTCCATCATGGTCTGGAAGGCCTGCGCGATGCGCGTGCGGTCCTCGTCGGTGGCACGCAACGCTGCATGCCAGGCAGTGGCACCTTCCAGCGCATGACGGATCTCCAGCACGTCGAAGCGATACTCCGGGTCGCCCTGGAACAGCGGCAGATACGGCGCCAGCGGTTCATCCAGCGCCTGCCGCGCGCGTGCCGCAGGTTCGGCCACGTAGGTACCGCCACCAACCCGCGCGGTCAGCAGGCCCTGGCTGGCCAGCTGCGCGATGGCTTCGCGCAACGCCGTGCGCGAGACCCCCAGCTGCACCGCCAGGGTGCGCTCGGCCGGCAACCGGTCACCCGGCTGCAGCCGCTGTTCCTGCACCAGGCCGCGCAGCTGTGCGGCCACCTTGTCCGAAATACGTTGCGTGCTCATGGCGCCATTGTGGCCCGAAGCGCGTAACAGAGGGTCAGGCCGCGCGGCATGGCTCAGGGAATCATCCAGGTCAGCCAGTAAGCCTGGGCCAGGGTGATCAGGCCGACCATGGTGGTGAAGATCAGGCTGTGCTTGACCGTGAAGCGGAACAGGTCCGATTCCTTGCCGGCCAGGCCAACCGCCGCACAGGCAATGGCGATCGACTGCGGCGAGATCATCTTGCCGGTGACACCGCCGGTGGTGTTGGCCGCCACCAGCAGCACGTCGGACACGCCGATCTGCTGTGCGGTGGTCGCCTGCAGCGCCGAGAACAGTGCATTGGACGAGGTATCCGAACCGGTCAGGAACACGCCCAGCCAGCCCAGGAACGGCGAGAAGAACGGGAACGCGTCGCCGGTGTGCGCCAATGCCAGCGCCAGCGTTGCCGACAGACCCGAATAGTTGGCGATGAAGGCAAAGGCGAGCACCATGCCGATCGAGTAGATCGGCATGCGCAGCTCACGCACGGTTTCGCCGAAGGTCTGCAGCGCCGACCGGGCCGGCATGCGCAGCGCGATGATCGCAATCACCGCCGCGAGGATGATCGAGGTGCCGGTGGCCGAGAACCAGTCGAACTTGTAGACCGCCTCGTAGCTGAGCGGCGCGTCCACGATCGGTGGCATCTTCTGCACCATCTGGTCCAGGCCCGGCACCGGGATCTTCAGCACCCAGCTTTCCAGCGGGCCGCCCGCCGCGAACAGCGACTTGAACGGCTTGATGCTCCACAGCGTGACCATCGCGGTAAGGATCAGGAACGGCGACCACGCCTTGGCGATCTGGCCGACGCTGTAGCGCGGCGCCTCCAGTGCCTGTGCGGCCGCCTCGGCGCTGGTTTCGGTATCGAAGCGGAAGATCCGTACCGGCTTCCAGCGGCGCAGGAACAGGGTCAGGCAGACCAGCGACGCCAGCGAGGCGGTGATGTCCGGCAGTTCCGGGCCGATGAAATTGGAGGTCAGGTATTGCGCGATGGCGAACGAGCCACCCGCAACCAGCACTGCCGGCCAGGTTTCCTTGATGCCGCGCCAGCCATCCATGATCGCCATGATCCAGAACAGCACGATGATGGTCAGGAACGGCAGCTGGCGGCCCGCCATCTGGCCGATCTCGAATGCATCCAGGCCGGTGACCTGCCCGGCCACGATGATCGGAATGCCCATTGCACCGAACGCCACCGGCGCGGTGTTGACGATCAGGCACAGGCCGGCGGCATACAGCGGCTTGAAGCCCAGCCCGACCAGCAGTGCCGCGGTGATCGCCACCGGCGCACCGAAACCGGCCGCGCCCTCCAGGAAGGCACCGAAGGCGAAGCCGACCATCAGCATCTGCAGGCGCTGGTCTTCGGTCACCGACAGGATCGAAGCGCGGATGATGTCGAACTGACCGGTCTTGACCGAGACCTTGTAGAGGAACACCGCGCCGATGATGATCCAGGCGATCGGCCACAGGCCGTAGACGAAGCCGAAGCCGGCCGCACCCAGCGCCTGGCTCAACGGCATGCGGTAGAACAACAGGGCCACGCCAAGCGCGATGGCCACGGTGATCGTGCCGGCCAGCCAGCCCTTCATGCGCAGCACGGCCAGGGCAATGAAGAAGAACGCGATCGGCAGCAGCGCGATCAGGCTGGACAACCACAGGTTGCCGGCGGGGTCGTACAGGTGTTGCCAGGGCTGCATGAAGACTCTCGACTGGATGCGGAAGGTGCCCCACCGCAGGCGGTGGATCGCCATGGCTGCCGATCATTGGTCGTACCAATAATGATTTCGATCAGACCACTCGCAGCGGATTTAACCGCCACTCCGGCGAAGAGCCTATTAGACCATAGGGCTAGGCGCCATATTGGTCTGACCATTAAGATCGCCATGGTAGTGCCGGCCGCTGGCCGGCAATTCGAGATCCCCTACGAAATCCGCTTCTCCAACCGCCGCATCACCGCCAGCACCAGCACGCACAGCACGCTGACGCCGATCGCAATCACGTATTTACCGATGCCCACGGCGATGCCAATGGCCGCCGCCATGATCAGCGAGCTTGCGGTGGTCAATCCGCTGACCTGGTCCTCGCGTGACCCGCGCAGGATGGTGCCGGCGGCAACAAAGCCGACACAGGCCACCACCGCTTCGATCAGGCGCACCGGATCGACCTGCAGCAGGTCGCGGTAGCGCTCCTGCTGGAAATGTTCGGCCACCGAATCGCCGAGGCCAACGATCAACGCCGCAGCCCCCGCGATCAGCATGTGCGTGCGCAGGCCGGCAGCGTGTTTGCCCATCTCGCGCTCGACGCCGAGCACGCCGCCGAACAACATGGCTGCGGCCACGCGCAGCAGGATCGAGACATCCTGGGTGAGTTCCATGGGATAGCTCCGGGAGTTTCCCGGAGCGTCGCGTGGCGATCGTGGGACGGGGGTGAAGGCAATGGCACGCCTTCTTCACCGCACGCTTTCATCCACGCATGGCGTGGATCTACTGACCGCATTCGCTCACTGCGCCAGATAGCCACCATCGATGGCGTAGTACGCGCCGGTCGCGAACGAGGCATCGTCGCTGGCCAGCCAGGCCACCAGCGCCGCCACTTCCTCGGCCGTGCCCAGCCGCTTCAACGCGTGGCGACCTTCCAGCGTGGCGCGCACCTTCGGGTCCATCTTCTCCAGCAGCGGTGTACTGATGAAGCCCGGGCCGACCGCGTTGACACGGATGCCGTCGGCCGCATGCTCCCAGGCGGCGGTCTGGGTCAGCCCGACCACGCCGTGCTTGGCCGCCACGTACGCAGTGGATCCGGCATAGCCCACCTGGCCCAGGATCGAGGCCATGTTGATGATGCTGCCGCCGGTTCCAGCGGCTCGCATCGCCTGGATCTGCGCCCGCTGGCACAGGAACACGCTGGTGAGGTTGACGTCGATCACGCGCTGCCAGCCATCGATCGGATAGTCACCGCTGCTGGCGGCCGGCCCGCCGATACCGGCATTGTTGACCGCCACATGCAGGCCATCGAGTTCCTTGATCGTGCGCTGCACTGCCGCCTCCACCGCAGCAGCGTCGGTGACGTCCAGCGCGATGCCAATGGCCTGTGCGCCCGCACCGCGCAACTGCGCCACGGTGGCATCGACCGCATCCTGCTTCAGGTCCCAGACCGAGATCCGCGCACCGGACGCCGCCAGGGTCTGCGCCACGGCCAGGCCGATACCGGACACGCCGCCGGTCACGATCGCGGTCTTGCCGGTGAGCTGGTAGTCAATCATCTGTGTTCTCCATCAGTGGGGGTATCGAAGTGGCCTGCAACAGCCAACCGCCCCACCCTACGCGCGCGCCCGTGATGGCCTGGCTGACATCGCGTCCATGAGCGATCGTTCCAGCCATGAAACCTCAACTCAAGTTGATGTATGGAATTGCGTACGGATATGCATGCAAAACGCCGGCGTATGTTCGACGGCATTTTCACTTTGGCCGTAATCATCAATCGTTTTGACCATATTGAAATCAAAAGCGCGCGAATCGAGGCGACAATGGGAAACGTTTCCAGTTTCTTCGACACATTCCATTCAACCTGGCGTTTCCCCAGCCATCCAGAGTGCCCACGCCACTGCTTCCCAGCAGGCCTGCGCGGGTAACGACCGGATCTGCACCTTCGTTGCAGAGCGCGTGGGCGAGGTAATGCCAGCGTCCACCTCCAAAGCACGTGCCGAGCGATGTCCCGATACTTCACTTTTGCTGATTACCGCCGCTTCGGCCACCGCCATGGCTTCGATTACCGCGCCGACCCGGAACACCTGCGCGACGACCAGTGGGCCGGCCATGGCGAGGTCAACGAGCAGTTCCTGCGCGGCGGCATGAGCCTGATCGCCTCCGACGTCCATAATCGCTTTCCTTATGTGGCGACTGCCCAGCAGAGTCCCGGCCTGGCCATCCGCGTGATGCTGCAGGGCCAGGTCGATGTGCGCGTTCCGCGACGTGGGGGGTTCACCCTGCGTGCTGGCACGGCGATGACCGCGCACCACCGCGAGCAGGTCGAGATGACCGGTGCGCATCCTGGCGAAACGCACATGCGCGGCGTCAGTGTGATGGTGCCCGGCCAGATCGATCCGGACCTGTTCCATCTGCCGCAGCTGGAGACCGCGCTCAACACCCACCTGGAGTGCCGCCACTGGGCCATTCCGCATACCCTGCTGCCGGTGCTGGGCCAGCTGTTCGACAGCCCATGGGAGGACGGCATCGACGCGTTGTGGCGCGAAGGCGTCGCACTGCAGCTGCTGGCCGTTGGCCTGAAGGCCGAGGATCTGCAGACCGACCATGTACGAACGCTGCGGGCCGGCCAGCGCGAGCGCCTGGAGCGCGTGCGTGCCTACCTGCATGACGACCCCAGCCACGCCCACAGTCTGATCGAACTGGCCCAGCTGGCCTGCATGAGCCCGAGCTCGCTGCGCCGCCATTTCGCCCAGCAGTACGGCTGCTCGGTATTCGACTACCTGCACGAACAGCGCATGCGCCATGCCGAACAGGGCCTGCGCGAAGACGGCTGGACGGTTGAGCAGGCGGCCGCCGCCAGCGGCTACCGCCACCCCAGCAACTTCGCCGCGGCATTCCGCAAGCGCTTCGGCCTGGTACCCAGCCGCTGGCGCACGGGCCCCTCGAAGGTGGGCTGAAGGCCTGTGCCCTGACAGGTGTCGATCTTGGTCGATCGGCATGCCATGGCCCAGCCTTGGTAGGTGTCGACCTTGGTCGACACGCTCTCGCGCCATCGCGGATGCCGGCCAGCGGCCGGCACTACCACACCCGCTAGAATCGACGTGCCATGGCCCAGCCCTGGTAGGTGTCGACCTTGGTCGACACGCTCTCGCGCCATCGCGGATGCCGGCCAGCGGCCGGCACTACCACACCCGCCTGAATCGACCTGCCATGGCTCCGCTCTGGTAGGTGTCGACCTTGGTCGACACGCTCCTGCGCCATTGCAGTTGCCGGCCAGCGGCCGGCACTACCGCAGCCGCCGGGCATCGCGCACCCGGCGTACCTCACCAACCTCAATACACCGGCAGATCGATGTAGCTCGCCTGCGCCGCGCTATGCCAGACCCGCTGCGTGGCCTTCTGGTAATCGCCTGGCTTGGCCAGGTAGACGTTGGGCACGTAGGTCTGCGGGTTGCGGTCGTACAGCGGGAACAGGCTGGACTGCACCTGCACCATCACCCGGTGCCCCTTCTGGAAGGTGTGGTTGGCGTTGGGCAGGTCGAAGCGGTACGGCAGCACCTGATTCGCCGCCAGCGGCTTCGGATCGCTGAAGCTCTCGCGGTAGCGGCCGCGGAAGATCGCCAACGACACCGGCAGCTCGTAGCCACCCATCTCCGGCGTCGACGCTTCCTGGTCCGGATACACGTCGATCAGCTTCACCACCCAGTCGCTGTCAGTACCGCTTGTCGAGGCCTGCAGGTGCACCACCGGCGCGCCGCCGATGCGCAGCGGCGCGGTCAGCGGTTCGGTGATGAAGGTCAGCACGTCCGGGCGGCCATCAACGAAGCGCTGATCCTTGACCAGCCAGGTGGTCCACATGTCGCGGTCACCGAAACGCACCGGACGCGGCACGAACGGCACCGGCTTGGCCGGGTCGGACACGTATTCCTCGAAGTCGCCCTCGCCCGCCGCCGGTGCCTGGAACGCCAGCTTGCCGCCGGCACGCAGGTACAGCGGCTTGCTGCTGGCAGCACAGCCCTTGTCGCAGCTGCGTGGCCAGCCCTTCAGGCGATCCCAGTGGTTCTCGCCGGTGTTGTAGATCAGCACCGGCGGCGTATCCGCCTTTGGCGCACCGTCCACCAGGTACTGGTCAAAGAACGGCTTGAGCACATCACGGCGGAACTGCAGCGCGGTATCGCCATCGAACTTCAGCGCGCCCAGCTCGCTACCGCTGTAGTTCACCTGGCTGTGCCGCCACGGTCCCATCACCAGGTAGTTGCGGTTGTTGCCGCTGTCGCGCCCTTCCATTGCCTGGTAGGCGTGGTTGGCACCCCACATGTCCTCCTGGTCCCACAGGCCCTGCAGCCACATGGTCGGCACCTTCAATGGAGTCTTCGCCATCACCGCGTCCAGCGCCTGGCCCTGCCAGAAGCCGTCATAGGCCGGGTGCTCGACCAGTTTCTTCCACCAGGTCAGCTGGTCCACGCCGGTGAAACGCGCGTAGTCGCCAGCCGAACCGATGCGCAGGAAGGTGCTGTAGTCATCGTAGCCGAGGCTGGGCAGCGGCGTGCCCTTGCCACGCTTCTCGGTCTGCATCGCGAAGTAGTTGAAATTGACCTGGCGGAACGCACCGTAGTTGAGCCAGTCGTCACCCATCCAGCCATCGACCATCGGGCTCTGCGGCGCGGCCACCTTCAGCGCCGGGTGCGGGTCGGTCAGCGCCATCACCACGGTGAAGCCCTCGTACGACGAGCCGAGCATGCCGACCTTGCCATTGCTCTCCGGCACGTTCTTCACCAGCCAGTCGATGGTGTCCCAGGCGTCGGTGGAGTGGTCCACCTTGGTGTTGTTCAACGGCCCGCGCAGCGGCCGGGTCATCACGTAATCGCCTTCGGAGCCGTACTTGCCGCGGATGTCCTGGAATACGCGGATGTAACCGCCATCGACAAACACCTCGTCGCCCTGCGGCAGCAGGTCGCGCATGCGCGGCGAATCACTGCGGCTGGCGCGGCCGGCTGCGTCGTAAGGCGTACGGGTCAGCAGGATCGGCGCATTGCGCGCGCCCTTGGGCACCACGATCACCGTATACAGCTTGGTGCCATCACGCATCGGCACCATCACCACGCGCTTGTCGTAGTCACGACCGACATCGGGGGCAACGAAGGGCTTGCCGCTGATGTCCGGGGTCATCGGCGGGGTTTCGGCGGCCAGCACGGTGCTGGACAGGCAAAGGGCGATGGCTACAGCAACGGCACGCACACGCATGGAGACCCCTCCCGGCAGGAAAGCCTCAAGCCTACTCCTGCCTTGAGCCGTGAGGTGTGTGCGCGCTTTGCATTCTGCGGCGGATGCAGGCAGGACTGATGGCACATGTGCCCCCGGTGCCGCTGCGCTCGCCGACGACCAGTAGTGCCGGCCGCTGGCCGGCAACTTCATGACCCTGGGGCGCGTTACGCGGTTGCCGGTCAGGCCACTGGCACTTCATGCAGCGCCAGCCAGCCCCAACGGCCATCTTCCTGCCGCAGCACGGCCAACGATTCGCGCCATGTGGGCTGGCCGCCATCGACCGAATGCCCTTCGCGATAGCGCAGTACCGCCAGCGGTGACGGCGCCTGGACCGCCTGCACGGCCTTGATGGAAATCAGCAGCCCCGGACGCGCGCCATGGCCGCCCTCGAACAGCGCCTGCACAGCCGGCCGATCCAACCGGCGCCCGGCGATGCCGACCATGCTGAAGTCCGCGCAGAAATGCGCCATCAGATCATCCAGCGCATCCGCACCCACCTCGGCCCGGAACCAGGCCTGTAGTTTGTCATGCAGGTGGTGGATTTCATGTTCTGCGGTGGTAGCCATCAAGTGTTCTCCGGTTGCGAAAGGGTGATCCTCTGCGGCCGACGCAGCAACGCCATCGGCAACAGGGTCAGTACAGCGGCCAACCCCAGCGCCACGCGGGTAGCGTTTGCCGGCAACCATTGCATGGCTAGCGCCAGCAGCAGCGCAATGGCGGCAGTGCCAAGGCAGAAACTGAGCTGGCGATTGAGGTTCCAGAGGGCACTGGCATCGCCCAGCACTTCACCCTCCACGCCGTGGAAAGCCAGCGTCTGCGCCGTGCTGCTGCACAGGCTGCCGCCGGCGCCCATCAGCGCGAACAACAGCGCGGCCAAGGTGAAGGCCGGCTGCGGCAACAGCGCCATCAACAGCAGGCCGCTGGCCTGCAGAAGCATGCCCGTACGCAGTACCGTGGCCGGACCGAAGCGAGCCAGCAGGCGCTTGCTGGCCGTGATCGCAATGGCCGAGGCCAGCGCCCACGGCAGCATCAGCGCACCAATGCGTGCGGCGCTGTAACCGGCCTGGTGCAGTTGCAGGGTACTGACCAGCTGGCTGCCGATGAATACACCGGGTACGGCCAGATAGATCAGCATCGCCAGCCGCAGCCCGCGATGGGACAGCAGCGACCAGCGCAGCAGTGGCTGCGCCTGCCGACGTGCGTGCCGCAGGTGGGCCGCCGCCAGCAGCAGCGCGACCAGCAGCAATACGGCACCTGCGCTGCGGTGTCCGGACTCGCCCAGCCAGGTCAGCGCCAGCAGCAGCGCGCCCAGCGCCAGCATCGCGGTGGACAGCGCATAGGCCTGCAGGCGTGGCGCACTGCGCGCGCCATCGGCCGGCATCCACGCCAGCACCAGTCCAATCGCCACCACCACCAGCGGCAGGCTGGCCCAGAGCACCCCGCGCCAGGACAACCACTGCACCAGCAGCCCGCCCAATGTTGGCGCCAGTGCCGGCACCAGCAGCGCCACCAGCAGGATGCGCCGGGTCAGCGCGCCACGCTGCTCGGGCGTGCACTGACGGTAAGCCGCCGCCTGTGCCACCGGAATCAGCAGGCCACCGGCCAGCCCCTGCAGCAGGCGCCAGCCCAGCAGCCAGCCGATCCCCGGTGCGGTGCCGGCCAGCGCAGCGGCAACCGCGAACAACAGTAACGCCACCAGCAGCAGGCGACGTTCGCCGCAGCGCACGGCCAGCCAGGGGGCCAGCGGAATCACCACGCTCAGGCCCAGCATGTAGGCGGTGCCGACCCAGGCCAGGGTGCTGATGTCAGCGTGCATTTCCGCTGCCAATGCCGGATAGGCCACCGTAGCGATGAACATGTTGACCAGATCCAGGGCGAACACCAGCAGGAAGATCGCCTCATGGCGCAGGCGGGGGGACGGCATCGGCGGCGCTCCAGCAGGGAAGCGGCCAGCATGCCGTACGGGCCTTGTTGGAAAAACACGACAGCAACTGCAACACTGTCAAATCTGCTTTGACAATGAACTGCCATGGTCAGCCTCGATCGCTTCGATATCTTCCGTGCCGTGGTCGAGGCCGGCAGCCTGACCGCTGCCGCCGATCGTCTCGGCCTCAGCCGCGCGGTGGTCAGCTTCAACCTGAAGCGGCTGGAGCAGGAGCTGGGCGTGACCCTGCTGTTGCGCAGTACCCGCCACCTGGCCCTGACCGAGGCCGGCGAACAGTTCCTGCAGCACTGCGTGCAGGCGCTGGACGCCGCACAGGCAGCCATCGATGCCGCGCGACGCGACCAGCACCAGCTGCAGGGCGTGCTGCGCCTGACCACCACGCCGGAGTACGCCCAGCTACGCTTGATTCCTGCGTTGGAGGCGTTCCGTGCGCGGCACCCGGCCCTGCAGCTGCACCTGTCGACCTCACCGGCACCGGCCGACCTGATTCCCGAACGCTTCGATCTGGCGATCCGCCTCGGCCGCCTGCCAGATTCAGGGCTGCATGCCAGCGAACTGGAACGGCATCCGCTGTGCGCGGTGGCCGCGCCCTCGTTGCTGGCCCGGCTGCCCTCCGCGGATGCAGCCGATGACCCGGTGCAGCTGGGCGCCCTGCCCCGCCTCGGCTACCCGCGCCTGGCCGATGTACCGGTGGTTGCCCCCGATGGCAGCGACGCGCTGTTCGCCACCAATCCGGGCAATGCCGTGGTCCGCGTCGACGGCGCCAGCAGCCTGCGCACCTTCGCCTTGGCCGGCGCCGGGGTCACCGTGCTGCCACGTTGGCTGATCGAGGACGATCTGGCCCAGGGTCGGCTGCGACCGGTACTGCGCCAGCACCGCTTCCCGCAGCAGAGCGTGTACGCGGTCTACCCGCACAGCACGCAGCCCTCACCAAAGGTACGGCAGCTGATTGATTTCCTGCGCGACCGGTTCGCCACATAAAAAGGGGACGGAGGGGATTAAGTCGTTTATGCATAAACGACTTAATCCCCTCCGTCCCCTTTTTCAGACACGGCCCTGTGCGGGCCGTGTCTTCAGGCATCAGCGCAGCACCTGCTCCACCAGCTGCACGTCCACGCTCTGCAGCGGTTCGGCCGCACTGCGCGACAGCTGGACCTGGTAGGTGCCACCGTCGATCTTCCACTGGCGCGCCTGTGCATCGTAGTGGGCCAGCGTCTTCGGCTCGGCTTCGATGCGGATGCGACGCTGTTCGCCCGGCTGCAGGTTCACCTTGTCATAGCCGATCAGGCGGATCGGCGTGGTGCTGCCGGCCGGCAGCTTCAGGTACAGCTGGGCCACGTCGGCACCGGCGCGCTTGCCGGTATTGCGGATGTCGACGCTGGCGACCAGGCGCGAGCCCTCCACGCTCACCTTCAGGTTCTCATAGGTGAACGAGGTGTAGGACAGGCCGTGGCCGAAGGCGAAGGTCGGGGTCAGACCCTTGGCCGCCATCCACTTGTAGCCGACGTTGGCGCCTTCGATATCGAAATCGAACACATCACCGAACGGCTTGGCCGGCTTGGAGCCGAGGCCGTCGATGTGCGGGCGCGGCAGCTGCGATTCGTCCACCACCCAGGTCACCGGCAGGCGGCCGGACGGATTGACCTTGCCGGTCAGCAGTGCGGCAATGCCTTCGCCACCGCGGATGCCCGGGTACCAGGCCTGCAGCATCGCCGGCACCTGCGCCAGCCACGGTGTGCGCACCGGGCCGTTGGTTTCCAGCACCAGCACCGTCTTCGGGTTGGCCTTGGCCACCGCCGAAATCAGTGCGTCCTGGTTGTCCGGCAGCTGCATGTCTGGCAGGTCCACCGATTCGGCGGCCCACTGGGTGGCGAACACGATGGCCACGTCGGCCTGCGCTGCTGCCTTGGCCGCAGCGGCGGCGTTGGTACCGTCCACGTACTCGATGGTCACGTCCGGGCGCGCGGCGCGCAGCGATTCCAGCGGCGAGGACGGGTGGAAGATCACCGGGCCCGGCCAGGTGGTCGGCATCACGCCCGGCACCGCGTTGGTGCCCTTGGCGGTCACGCCCACCATCGACGAACCACCACCACCGATCACGCCCTTGTCGGCATGGCCGCCGATGATGACGATGCGCTTCACGCTGTCGGCCAGCGGCAGCAGGTTGCCTTCATTGCGCAGCAGCACGCTGCCCTCTTCCACCGTGCGCTGGGCAACGGCGAAGCCGGCCTCGGCATCGACCTTCTGGTGTTGCGGCGGGTTGTCGAAATTGCCATGCAGGAACATCGTGCGCAGGATGCGCGCCACCATGTCGTTCAGGCGCGCCTGCGGCACCACGCCGCCATGCACGGCCAGGCGCAGCGGTTCGTCGAAGAACACCGCCGCGTCGAACACTTCACCGGCCGACTGCTGATCGAGGCCGGCCAGCGCCGCCTTCGAGCCACTGTGCACGCCACCCCAGTCGGACATCACGAAACCGGGGAACTTCCATTCCTGCTTCAGCACCTGGTTCATCAGGTAGCCGTTCTCGCAGCCGTAGGTGCCGTTGATCTTGTTGTACGAGCACATCGCCACGCCCGGGCGGCCGGCTTCCAGCGCGATCTCGAAGGCCAGCAGGTCCGACTCGTGCATGGCCTGTTCGCCGATGCGCACGTCGTGGAAGTTGCGGCGGGTCTCCATGTCGTTCAGCGCGAAGTGCTTCATCGAGGAGATCACGTGCTGGCTCTGCACGCCCTGGATCAGCGCGCCAACCATCGAGCCGGCCAGCAGCGGATCTTCACCGGCATATTCGAAGTTGCGGCCGTTGCGCGGGTCGCGCTGCAGGTTGACGCTGCCCGACAGCAGGATGTTGAAGCGCTGCTGCCACGCCTCGCGGCCCATTGTCGCGCCACCGGCAAAGGCGACTTTGCGGTTCCAGCTGGAGGCGGTGGACGGACCCGATGGCATCGCCGTGGCGAAATCGCCCGGGCGGATGCCACCCGGATTGGTCACGCCGACGCCGGCATCGGCCGACTGCTGCGACGGAATGCCCAGCCGCGCCACGCCCGGCACGAAACCGGCCGAACCGACCGCGCCTTCCGGCAACGGGCCACCGTCCTTGCCCAGCCCGAAGTAGCTGTGCAGCATCTGGAACTTCTCATCCTCGGTCATCGCCTTCAGCAGCAGCGCAGCGCGTGCATCGGCGTTGAGGGTGGTGTCCATCCACGGCGCGTCGCCGTGCTTGTCGGCGGCATAGGCCAGGGTCAGCAAGGTGGCGCGCAGCGTGCTGCCTTCCACCTTGAACGGCGCACTGCTGGCGGCCTGGAAGCCGTCGCTGAAATAGCTGGCATCCGCTTCCAGCGCGACACGCGCCGGATCGAAGCCTGCGGCCTTGGCCGATTCACCGGCCACCGCGCCGAGCAGCACCGCCGGTGCACCCAGCCGCGAACGGGTGACCAGCGCCGGCAGCTGCGCGGCACCTGCACCGGCATCGGTATAGACCGCCACGGTGTGGCGGCCGTCGTCCAGGCGCAGGTAGTTCAGGCCCGGCTGATCGGGGCCGGATTCAGCGGCGATCGGCAGCCGGGTCAGCACGGCCTGGCCGCGCTGGCTCTGGCCATCGTCCTTGCCGGCAGCAATGAAGCGGTACTCGTAGCCCAGGCCATCGGCCAGCACCTGCAGCGGATCGACCTGGCCGATGCCGCGCTGCACCTGGCGCACGCTCACCGCGTCCACCTGCAGGGCCTTCAGCTGGGCGGCCAGGGCCGGCATCGCCTCGGCGGTCGGGGCCTGTTCCAGGGTCAGCACAGTGAACGCAGCGGGGTCGGCCCAGGCCGGGGCGGCCAGTGCGGCAGACAGGGCCAGGGACAGTGCAAGCGGCTTTGTAAACGTTTTCATCGGCAGGCGTAATTCCGTTGCCAAGGCAATCGGTCCAGGGAAAGTGCCGCCGAAGGGTGCAGCGTTCATGCCGCGCAGGGGTTGCCAGGCAACGTCCCGCAGGCCGAAGGACGGGCCGGTCTGCGCCTGGGACCCTCCTCCCGGCGTGACAACCTGCCTGTCCGGGCCGCGCAGGGCGGCCCAATCATGTGAAGATTGTGCGAGGGCGTTCACACCTGTCAACAGGACCTAAGTCACAGGGGCAACCCGGCCAGCGGTTATCAGGCCATCACCGGCGGTCATCAGTGCGCCGCGCGGGGCTGCCGATAATGGAGATCCCTGGCCACGAACCGAGCCCATGACCGTCCACCGCGACTTCGACCATCTCTGGCGTGACCGCTGCGATACGTCCAGCCAGCGCGCGCCGCGCGTGCTGATCCGGGTGTTCGTGGCCCCCGGTGAGCTGGAGCGCAGCGTGGCGTTCTACGAGCAGCTGCAGGGCGTGGTGGCCGATGCGGGGTTCCCGTTTCCGGAGGCCGGGCTGCGTCTGGCGATGGTCGGGGCGTTCCTGTTGATCGAGGGCAGCGAGGCGGCGCTGGCGCCGTTCACTTCGACCACGGGGACACTGCTGGTCGATGACGTTCGGCCTTATCACGACAAACTGATCGCGGCTGGCGCCGAGATCATCTTCCCGTTGCAGGTGGTACCGACCGGGGCGGCGTTCAACGCGGTGCATCCCGATGGCACGGTGGTCGAGTACGTGCATCACCGGCCGGATCCGCACGGGCGGTGAGGGTGCGCCCGGCCCCCCGTGGTAGTGCCGGCCGCTGGCCGGCAACCTCAGAAGCAACAGCCGAAGCAAAAGCGGGCTTCCTGTGGGATGGCGGGGTGGGTCCGGTTGCGGGGGACGCTGTGAATCCGTCCCTGGAGGCTCGGTCGCGCCATCCATGGCGCTCACGCCCCCGCAACCGGACCCACCCCGCCTTCGACAATTCGCCGCAATCTGCAGTAGATCCACGCCATGCATGGATGATCTTCGATCAATCGTCGAATTAATCGATTTCGATGGAGATTCATCCACGCATGGCGTGGATCTACAATCCCTCCATGTCCTCCCCCGCCCTGCCCTGGAATGGCACGTTGCTGCTGGATGCGCACGCCGCCGTGCTTCACGGCCATGCCGGTGACAGCGCCTCGCATGCGCACTACGCCCATCAACTGCTGTTGAGCGACGGTACGCCCTGGCACGTCGAGATCGATGGCGTACGGCAGCAGGGCCAGCGGCTGTGGCTGCCCTCCTTCCAGACGCACGCGATCCTGTCGGCGCCGGAAGCGGGTTGCACGGTATTCCTCGAGCCGGCGCATGCCGATCCCGCACAGATCCAGCAGCACCTGCACGTGCTGCCGGGCAACGTGCGGGAACTGCACGACTGGCTGCCACGGCTGAGCCGCCCGCAGCCGCTGGATCGCCGCGTGCAGGCGGCGTTGGCCCGTATCGCCCAGCACCTGCCCGGCCCGGTGCCGGCCGCCGACATCGCCGAGGCGGCGCATCTGTCGACCAGCCAGCTGCACCGGCGTTTCCAGTCCGAGCTGGCGGTGACCCTGCGCGGCTGGGTGCTGTGGCAACGGCTGCGCAACGCGCTCATGCATCATCTGCGCGGGCACAGCCTGACCGACAGTGCGCATGCCGCTGGATTCGCCGATCTGGCTCATCTGTCGCGCAGCCTGCGCCGCATGTTCGGCATCGGTGCCGCGCAGCTGCAGGGCCTGCAGCTGCACGCGGCCTGACATGTTCGATCATTCGCGCCTGCGCAGGCCTTCCGGCAGCTCCGGCACCTCACCATGCGGCAGTTCGCGGAACGGCGCCAGCAGCTGGCCCGGATAATCGCGCGGATAGTCCGGTTGGCTGCCAATACCGAGGTCGCGTTGCTGCAGCCGATAGCCCGGCGCATCGAAGGCGGTCCCCAGCAGGTGATCCCAAACGGTCAGGAACAGGCCGAAGTTGACGTCGCCGGCGGTGCCGTAACGCATGTGGTGGAAGCGGTGCAGCGGCGCCCAGGCCATCACCCGGCCCAGCACGCCGGGACGCATGTCCACGTTGGAGTGCTGCAGCAGCAGCTGGATGGCAATGGCGAAGGCCAGCACCGCAGCCACCGGCATCGGCAGGCCCAGCAGCAGCAGCGGCAGTACGCCGCCCACTGCTTCGGCCGCCTGGTGCAACGGATGTTTCATCAGGCCGTTGAAACCGTACATGCGGGTGACGCTGTGATGTACCGCATGCAGCCGCCACAACCAGCCGATGCGATGGCTGGCGTAGTGCACCAGGGTGATGCCGAGATCGGCGCAGACGATGGCCAGCAGCACCTGCAGCGCGAATGACCACTGCACCGGCCACAACTGCCACGGAATGATTGCCGCCAGCAGCGGCACCGCCGCGATCGACAGCAGGTTCAGGCTTTCGTTGACCAGTGCATGCAGGGTGTCACGCAGGCTGTCGCCGTGGTCGTGGTTGAACGCGGGATCGTACGGCCAGGCACGCTCGGCGGCGAACGAGACCGCGATGGCGGCCGCCAGCAAGGCCAGCAAGGCCAGCAGCCACAACGGATCACCGTGGCAGTGGCCGACCCATACGACGGCGGCGGCAACGAAGCCCAGCAGGAACAGCGGGGCATACAGGCGGAGCATCCAGTGCTTCATGGGCAACCCGGGAAGTGAGGGGCCTGCATGCTGGCGCCGCGCATGGGGTGCTGGCTTGAACAAACGGCGCAACCCGCGCGCACCTGGTAGACGCCGACCTTGGTCGGCGCCGCGTTTCCCACATCCGCGCATGGCGTGGATCTACAATGGCGCCCTCATCGCACCCGGGGCCGGCATGGATTCCTTCAACCTGATGCGTGCCTTCCGCCGCATCGTCGAACGCGGCGGGCTGGCCCGCGCTGCCGAAGACCTGGGCATGTCGCCCGCCGGCCTGAGCAAGCAGCTGCGCACACTGGAAGCGCATCTGGGCGTGGTACTGCTGCAGCGGACCACGCGGCGCATGAGCCTGACCGAGACCGGCCACGCCTATTACCGCGAATGCTGCCGCCTGCTCGACGAACTGGAGACGCTGGAACGCGGCATCGCCGAACAGCGCGGCGACGTGGCCGGGCGCCTGCGCGTGAACGCGCCGCAGTCGTTCGCGCTGAGCACGCTGTCGCCGCTGCTGCCACGCTTCCTGCAGCAGCATCCGCAGCTGTCGTTGGATCTGGTGATGGAAGACCGCCTGCTCGATGCAGTCGGTGAGGGGTTCGATGTGTCACTGCGGCTGCGTGCCGAACTGGATGATTCACGCCTGGTGGCGCGTCGGCTGGCGTCGCTGCAGCAGGTGCTGTGCGCGGCCCCGTCCTACCTGCGGCAGCATCCGGCACCGCAGGCGGTGGACGATCTGCAGGCGCACAGCGTGCTGGCCTACAGCCTGTCCGACTCGCCCGGCAGCTGGCCGCTGCTCGGCCCCGATGGCCAGGTGACGATCACCCTGCCAGCGCGCGTCACCGTCAACAACAGCCTGCTGCTGCGCGACCTGCTGGTGGCCGGCATGGGCATCGGCGCCCTGCCCTCGTTCCTGGCCGCACCGGCGCTGGCCCGTAGCGAACTGCAGCAGGTGCTGCCCGACCACCGCTATCCGCCACGCTTCGTGCATGCGGTCTACCCCACGTCGCGCCACCTGCAGCCCAAGGTGCGTGCCTTCATCGATTTCCTGCACGCCGAGCTGCCCGGCTGCGCTGGCTTGGATTCGTAACCGCCAGCGAAAACTGAGCTGCCCGCGGCGTGCTGTTTCGGCCACGCCGCGCTGCCTAATCTGCCGCCTCCCCTCTCACCGATGGCAGGCAGATGTCTTCCGTTCCTTCCCCCGCCACCGCAGCGCCGGTGGTCGATTTCTTCCACGACGTGGTCTGCGGCTGGTGCTTCGTGCTGGCCCCGCGCCTGCAGCATGTCTCGACCGAACTCGGCATCCAGGTGCGCCACCGCAGCTTCGTGCTGCAGGACTCGCGCGCGCAGATGGTCGAGGTGTTCGGCTCGATGGAGCGCGCCAAGGCGATCATCCTGCGCCACTGGACCGACTGCGCCGCGCATGAAGACACCGCGCGCATCGATATCGAAGGCATGCGCGCACAGGACTTCGAGTATCCGTCCGGCTGGCTCGGCGCACTGGCCTGCCAGGCCGCCGGCATGCTCGGTGGCAACGACGCCCATGGCGCGATGTTCGATGCCGTGCAGTGGGCGCACCTGCACCAGCACCGCAACATCGGCGACGCCGAAGTACTGCTGGATATCGCCGAATCACTGGGCCACCCGCGTGGCGCCTTCGCTGACCACATGCGCAGCGACGCAGTACGCCAGCGCGTGCAGGCCGATCGTGCCGAAGCCGCTGCCCTCGGCATCCGTTCCATTCCCACCGTGATCGGCGGCAACGGCCTGCGCCTGCAGACCCTGCCGCTGCCACACCTGCGCCAGGCCCTGGCGCACCTGGTCGCGGCCTGAGCCGCACCATCCCCCCACCCTGCAAGGAGATTCCCCATGACCCCACGTACCCTGGCCACCGCGCTGGCCCTGCTGCTGGCCGGCACCGCCGCTTCCACCACCGTGTCCGCGCACGAACGCGTTCCCTCCGGCCAGCAGGTCGGCACCAGCCCCTGGGGGCCGAAGGACGAGATCGGCCGCCTCAACCTGATCACCGAGGCCTCGCGTGCGGCGATCCTGTCGCGGGTCAGCGGCGGCAAGGCCTATGACCTGGCCACCGAATACTACGTCGGCATGCCCAGCTGGCAGGATGCCGGCGACCCGCACTACCAGTTCTGGATGACCCACACCCCGCGCGGCACGGTGATGGATGATCCGATGGGCGTGGGTGAAACCATGAACCTCACCCGAAGCTACACCGGCACCGCGTTCTCGATGTACAGCCACACCGGCACCCACATCGATGCGCTGAACCACTTCGGCATCCATGGAAAGATCTGGAACGGCTTCGAGGCCGACAAGCACCTCGGCGATCGTGGCTGGAATGTCACCGGCATCGAGAAGTTCCCGCCGCTGATCGCGCGTGGCGTGCTGATCGACGTGGCCGCCGCCAAGGGCGTGGACATGCTGCCGGACAGCTACCGCGTCACCCGCCAGGACCTGAAGGATGCGCTGGCACGCCAGAAGGTGAAACTGCAGCAGGGCGACGTGGTGCTGATCCGCACCGGCCGCATGCGCCTGTTCGAACAGCCCAAGGCCTACATGGCCAACCCGCCGGGCATGGGCCTGGACGCGGCGCGCTTCCTGGTTGAAGACAGCGGCGCGATGATCGTCGGCGCCGACAACCTCAGCTTCGAGACCTTCCCCTCGGAGGTGTCCGACGACTACGTGCCGCTGCACACCTACCTGCTGGCCCAGCAGGGCGCGCCGATCATCGAGCTGGTGGCGCTGGACGAACTGGCCCGCGACAAGGTCTACGAGTTCGCCTTCATCGGCGGCCCGCTGAAGATCCGCGGTGGCGATGCCGCGCCGCTGCGCCCGGTGGCGTTGCCGGTCCGCCCCTAACCGGGGCCTGTGGGTGCCGACCTTGGTCGGCACTCCGTCCCATGCCGGGTGGGTGCCGACCTTGGTCGGCACCGCGCTTTACCGCTATCCACGCATGGCGTGGATCTACCAGGCTGCGGCATGGATTTGCCGGGGCTCTCTTCAGTAGATCCACGCCATGCGTGGATGCTTTACCCCTTCAGCAACCTGAAACCCGACCCTCCGATTTCATTAGTAATTCTACTCACAAGGCGAGTAGCATGTCCGGTCTCAGCCCCTGATACCGGCCCGTCGATACTCGCGCCATGCCCGCTGTTTCCGCCCATTCCTGCCGTTTCCAGCTCGCCCGGCGCCTCCCCAGGAGGACCGGCTGATGGGTGCCGTCGTCGCCCTCGACCGGCTGCTGGACGGGCGCCAGCTGTGGCGCGGCCCGGCCCGTCAGGGGCCGGCCAGCGACCACCTGGCCAGCGGCCACCCGGCATTGGACGCGCGCCTGCCCGGCGGTGGCTGGCCGGCCAGCGGGCTGTGCGAGGTACTGCAGGCGGCGCCCGGGGTGGGTGAGCTGGCACTGGTCTGGCCGGCGCTGGCCAAGCTGAGCCTGCGCGACCGCCCGATCGTGCTGGTCGCCCCGCCCTATCGCCCGCATGCCCCGGCCTGGGCAGCAGCCGGGCTGGACCTGGCCCAGCTGCAGATCATCCACGCCGCGCCGAAGCAGGCGCTGTGGGCCACCGAACAATGCCTTCGTTCTGCGGCCTGTGCCGCAGTGCTGTGCTGGCCACACCAGGCCGACGACCGCGCCCTGCGCCGCCTGCAGGTGGCCGCCGACAGCGGCCAGTGCCTGGGCTTCGTGTTCCGCGAGGCGCAGGCGGCGCGCAATCCCTCCCCGGCCAGCCTGCGCCTGCAGCTCGACCACGGCCAGGTGCGGGTGCTGAAGTGCCGTGGCGGCCTGCCGCCGGCGCAGCCGTTGCCGCTGGCCATCGCCCACTGAGGCCGCGCCATGCACTGGGCCTGCCTGTTGTTGCCTCAGCTGGCGCTGGACAGCGTGCTGCGCCTGCAGCCGGATCCGCAGCGGCCACTGGTGCTGCTGCAGGGGCCAGCACAGCGTCGCGTACTGCGTGCGGTCAGCCCGTCGGCACGCGCAGCGGGGCTGCGCCCGGGCATGCTGCTGTCGGCTGCGCAGGTACTGGTGCAGGACCTGCACCTGCACGACTACGACCCGAACGCCGAACAGCAGACCCGGCAGCTGCTGGCCAGCTGGGCCTACGCCTACAGTTCGCAGGTCAGCCTCGATTTTCCGCACGCGCTGGTCATGGAAATCGGTGCCAGCCGCGCCCTGTTCGGCGACTGGCTGACGATCGAAAAGCGCCTGCGCAACGAACTGCATGAGCTCGGTTTCCGCCATCGCCTGGTGGCCGCGCCCACCGCGCATGCCGCGCGCGTGCTGGCCAACGTCCACGACGGCCTTGGCATCGATGCGCAGCAGCTGCCAGCGGCACTGGCGCAGCTGCCGTTGCCACGCTGTGGCCTGCCCAGCGACGCGGTGACCGTGCTCGGCCGTTCCGGCCTGCGCACGCTGGGTGCGGTGCTCGAACTCCCTCGCGACAGCCTGGCCCGGCGCTTCGCACCGGAGGTACTGCAGCAGCTGGATGCGCTGCGTGGGCTACCCACCGCGCCACTGCGCTACTACCAGCCACCGGACCGTTTCGATGCACGCATCGAATTCGAGTACGAGATCGAATCCAGCCAGGCCCTGTTGTTCCCGCTGCGTCGCCTGCTGCTGGACCTGGCCGCGTTCCTGTGTTCGCGCGATGGTGGCGTGCAGCGTTTCGACCTGCATTTCGAGCACGACCTGCTGCCGGCCAGCGTGCTGACCATCGGCCTGCTGGCGCCCGAGCGCGATCCCGCGCTGCTGTTCGAGATCGCACGCAACCGCATGGAAGCGTTCGCCCTGCCGGCTGGCAGCCGTGCACTGCGCCTGCAGGCCGAGCAGCTGCCACCGTTCGTGCCCGCCGCGCGTGACCTGTTCGATACCCGGCCGGCGCAGGCGATGCCCTGGAACCAGCTGCGCGAGCGCCTGCGCGCGCGGCTGGGCGATCACGCCGTGCAGCCGCTGGCGGTGCAGGCCGACCATCGCCCCGAACGCGCCAGTGGCACCCAGCCGCCGGCCAAGCCTCCGTCGTACTGGCCGCTGCGCCCCGGCTGGTTGCTGGACACCCCGCAACCGCTGCGTGATCCGCGGCTGCGCATCGTCACTGGACCGGAGCGGATCGAATCGGGCTGGTGGGACCAGGCCGACGCGCGCCGCGACTACTACGTGGTGGAAACCACACACGGCCAGCGCGGCTGGGCTTTCCGCGAGCGCAACGATCCGCAGGCGCCGTGGATGCTGCACGGCTGGTTCGGCTGAGCCGCCATGCACAGCGAACTGCCCGGCTACGCCGAACTGCACTGCCTGTCGGCCTTCAGTTTCCAGCGCGGTGCTTCGATCGCCGAAGAGTTGTTCGCGCGCGCCGCCGGCCAAGGCTATCGCGCGTTGGCGATCACCGACGAATGCTCGCTGGCCGGCATCGTGCGTGCCTGGCAGGCGGCGAAGACGCATGGCGTGGCGCTGATCGTCGGCGCCGAATTCCAGATCGAGGACGGACCCAAGCTGGCCCTGCTGTGCACCGACCAGGCCGCCTATGCAGGGCTCTGCCAGTTGATCACCACCTGCCGGCGGCGCGCGGCCAAGGGCGAGTACCGCTGCCTGCGCGAGGACCTGCTCGGCCTGCCCGACGGCCTGCTGTGCCTGTGGCTGGACCGGCAACCGGCCGCCACCGACCTGGAACTGCTGCGCGCCGGCTTCGATGATCGGCTGTGGCTGGCAGTGGAACTGCACCACGAACACGACGACGTACGCCGCCTGCAGCAGCTGCAGGCCTTCGGCGAACGCCACCGCCTGCCGCTGGTCGCCAGTGGCGATGTGCACATGCACGTGCGACGCCGCCGCGCCCTGCAGGACACGCTGACTGCGATCCGCCACCGCTGCAGCGTGGCCGAAGCCGGCTGGCGCCTGTTCCCCAACGGTGAGCGCCACCTGCGCCCGCGTACCGCGCTGGCCCAGCTCTATCCGCCGGCCCTGCTGGCCGAGACCCTGCGCATCGCCGAGCGCTGCCACTTCACCCTGGAGCAGCTGCAGTACACCTATCCGCGCGAGCTGGTGCCGGAGGGCCACGATCCGGACAGCTGGCTGCGCGTGCTGGTCGAGCGCGGCATCCCGTGGCGCTGGAAAGGCGGCATCGAACCAGCGCAACGCACGCAGATCGAGCACGAACTGGCGTTGATCAGGCAGAAGAACTACGCCTCCTACTTCCTCACCGTGCAGGACATCGTGCGCTTCGCACGCAGCCAGGACATCCTCTGCCAGGGCCGTGGCTCGGCGGCCAATTCCGCGGTGTGCTTCGTGCTGGGCGTGACCGAGATCGACCCGGCGCGCAGCAACCTGCTGTTCGAGCGCTTCATCTCCGCCGAGCGCGACGAACCACCGGATATCGACATCGACTTCGAACACGAGCGCCGCGAGGAAGTGCTGCAGTACGTGTTCAAGCGCTATGGCCGCGAACGCGCCGCACTGACTGCGGTGGCAATCAGCTACCGCGGCCGCAGCGCGATCCGCGATGTGGCCCGTGCACTCGGCCTGCCGATGGACCAGGTCAACGAACTGGGCGCGGCAATGGACCACTGGGGCGGCCACGTACCACTGCCAGAGACACTGCGCGAGCGCGGCTTCGATCCGGAAACACCGCTGATGCGGCGGCTGCTGGCGTTGACCGCCGAGCTGATCGACTTCCCGCGCCACCTGTCGCAGCACCCGGGCGGCTTCGTGATTTCCGAGCACCCGCTGTCGACCCTGGTGCCGGTGGAAAACGCGGCGATGGCCGATCGCACCGTCATCCAATGGGACAAGGACGATCTGGATGCCACCGGCCTGATGAAGGTCGACTGCCTGGCGCTGGGCATGCTCACCGCCATCCGCAAGTGCCTGGCAATGCTGCAGCAACATGGCCTGCACAGCGGGCGCATGGATGCGATCCCCGACGAGGACACCCCGACCTACGACATGATCTGCGCCGCCGACACCATCGGCGTGTTCCAGATCGAGTCGCGCGCGCAGATGGCGATGCTGCCACGCCTGCAGCCACGCGAGTTCTATGACCTGGTGATCGAAGTCGCGATCGTGCGCCCCGGACCGATCCAGGGTGACATGGTCCATCCTTACCTTGAGCGGCGGCGGATCCTGCGTGAACAGGGACCGGACGCGTTGAACGACCCGGACAACCCGCTCTACCCGCCACAGCTGAAGCGCGTGTTCGCGCGCACCCTCGGCGTGCCACTGTTCCAGGAACAGGTCATGCAGTTGGCGGTGGAAGCGGCCGGCTACACCCCGGGCCAGGCCGATGCCCTGCGCCGCTCGATGGCGGCGTGGAAACGCCGTGGCGGCCTGGAGCCGCACCGCGAGAAGCTGCTGTCCGGCATGCTGAGAAACAACTTCAGCCGCGAATACGGCGAGCACCTGTTCGAGCAGATCAAGGGATTCGGCGATTACGGCTTCCCGGAAAGCCATGCTGCCAGTTTCGCCCTGCTGACCTATGCCAGCTGCTGGCTGAAGTGCCATCACCCGGCCGCGTTCACCGCCAGCCTGATCAACAGCCAGCCACTGGGCTTCTACAGCCCCGACCAGCTCCTTCAGGACGCGCGCCGGCATGGCATCCGCGTGCTGCCGGTGGACGTGCGCCACAGTGACTGGGACTGCACCCTGGATTTCAGCAAGGGCGCGGCCGCGATCCGGCTCGGCCTGCGTCTGGTCGATGGCTGCAACGAGCCCGCCGTGCAGGCCATCATGCGCGAACGTGCGCGGCGCCCGTTCGACGATGTGGGCGACCTGTGCCAGCGCACCGCACTGGACCGCCGCCAGCAGGGCCTGCTGGCCGATGCCGGTGCACTGCGTGGGCTCAGCGGCCATCGCCATCGTGCACGCTGGGATATCTCCGGTGTGGAAAACCGGCTGCCACTGTTCGACCAGGCCCGTGCCACCGCCGAAGCCCGCGTGCCGTTGCCCCTGCCCAGCGCCTGGGAAGACATGCAGGCCGACTACCGCAGCACCGGCACCACCCTCGGCCGGCACCCGATCTCGTTCCTGCGTGCGCAACTGCGCAGTCGCGGTTGCCTGGATGCCGCACAGCTGGCAGACCACGGCCATGGCCGACGCGTACGCATCGCCGGCCTGGTACGCATGCGCCAGCGCCCGCAGACCGCCAGTGGCGTCACCTTCCTTACCCTGGAAGACGAGACCGGCATGGTCAACGCCGTGGTCTGGCGGCACCTGGCCGATCGCCAGCACCGGGTGCTGGTCGATACCCAGCTGATGCAGATCGATGGCCGCCTGGAACGCGTCGATGGCGTGCAGCACGTCATCGTGCAGCGCATGCACTGCCTGGATGAACTGCTGCAGGGACTGCGCAGCCACAGCCGCGATTTCCACTGACGATACACAACGTCACACAACGAACTGGCCATTGCCGGTCCGCATCCGCTATCGTCGGCACATCCAAGGAAGGACGACCCGATGCCCCGCGCGCTGCTGCTGACCACCCTGGTGGTCTCGACCCTCGCCCTGCTTGTTTCCGGCTGGACCGCCTGGAGCCTGCATCGCAGCCAATCGCCACAACGCATCATCGAGGCACGCGGGCTGGTCATCCACGATGCAAGCGGCCAGCCGCGGGTGATCCTCGGCGCACCGGTTCCCGATCCGCTCAGCCAGGGCCGCCCCCAGGGGCCGCGTGCCACCGCCCTGTCCGGCCTGATCCTGCTCGGCCCGGATGGCACCGAACGCGGCGGTTACGCTACCAGCGACCGTGGTGGCGAAGCCCTGCTCACCCTCGACGATGCCACCGGCACCACCGAAGTATTCAAGGTCGTCGCCAACCCGGACCGCGGCGCCAGCCTGATGGTCAAGCACCAGAACAACACCGGCGCCATGCTCACCTCCTGGCAGGGCAAGCCGGAGCTGATGTTCGTCGATGACAGCGGCCAGTCCTACTACGTGCGCCCCGGCGCCAACGCCGCGCCCTGATCTGCTTCTGTAGCGTCGAGCCGTGCTCGACTGCCTCTACCAACAGCAGCCGAGCATGGCTCGGTTCTACAAAGACGAAGCAAAGTCGAGCATGGCTCGACGCTACAGACCGCACACCGCCGTCAGGTCATCCGCCAGCTGCCGCAGCTGCGCCGTCCCCAGCGCCGCGCAGGTGATGCGCAGGCCATGCCCCGGCGCCGCCACCGCGAACACTTCACCAGCGCGCACATGCCACCCGCGCGAAGCCAGCGCCAGCACCTGCGGATGGCTGTCGGCCTGCAACGGCAGCCACAGGTTCAATCCTTCCATCGGCAGCGGCGTCAGCATGCCACGCGCGCGCAGCAGCTCCTGCAGCGACTGCAGGCGCTGCTGATAACGCTCACCTGCCGAGGCGATCTTAGCCCGCTGCATTGCCGACGCCAGCACCGAGGTCGCCGCATCCTGCAGCAGGTGGCTGACCCAGCCGGTGCCGGACGCCAATCGCAGCCGCAACCGCATCGCGGTTTCTTCATCGCAGGCCAGCCAGGCCAGCCGCAGGTCCGGGCCAAGCGGTTTGGACAACGAGCGCAGCAGCGCCCAGCGACGACCATCCAGCGGCAGCACCGAGTGATAGCCCTGCTGCGAGAGCAGCGCATAGTGATCGTCGATCAACACTGCCACCTGCGGGTAGGCCGCCAGCAACTGCCGCAACGCCCGCGCCCGCTTCGCATCCAGACTGGCCCCGGTCGGGTTGTGCGCCCGCGGCGTCAGCAACACCGCACGTGCGCCGGCCTCCAGTGCCTGCCGCAGCGACTCGACCTGCATGCCATGTGCATCCACCGCCACCGGCAACGGCACGTGACCCACAGCGTTGAGCACATTGAGGCTGCCGAGGAAGCACGGATCCTCCACCGCGATGCGATCCCCCGGCAGCAGCCACGCCGCCAGCAGGCGTTCAATGCCATCGACCGCGCCATGGGTCAGCTCCAGCGCATAGCCCTCCGGGCAGTCCGCATCCAGCGAGGCGCGCGCCAGCGCCTGCAACCTCGGATCGACCGTACCCACGCCATACAACCGTGGTGCGGCCGGGGCCAGGCGCAGGTTCGGCAGCAGGCGCGGATCCGGATTGCCACCGGCAAGGTCCTGCAGGGCCAGCCCGGGCGTACTGCCTTCGCGCGCCAGCGGCGGCGGCAGGCCACGCACCACCGTGCCGCGGCGACCCGCCGTGCTGGCCAGGCCCGCCGCATCCAGGCGCTTGTAGGCAGCGGCCACGGTGTTGCGGTTCACTCCCAGCTGCTCGGCCAGTTCACGCACCGGCGGCAGCACGCTGCCGGCCGGCAGGCGGCCCTTGCCGATGCCGTCGCGGATGCTGTCGAAGATCGACTCGGCGCTGTGCCCGGTGATTTTCATTTTGTCCTATGCCAAAATATCTCTTGTCCTGTGCCAGTGTATCCCACCCTGGCCGCCCTGCATTGGAGGTGCCCGCATGCCCCTTGCCGCTGCCGACTGGCCCATCGCCCAGTCCGTTGAACAGATCGCCGCCAACCTGGTCACGGTGCGCCAACGCATCGCCGATGCCTGCGCCCGCGTCGGCCGGGATCCGGCCAGCGTGCGCCTGCTGCCGGTCAGCAAGACCGTCGATGACGCTCGCATCCGCATGGCGGTGGCCGCAGGCTGCCACGAACTGGGCGAGAACAAGGTGCAGGAGGCACAACGCAAGGCCGAAACGATGGCCGACCTGGGCGTGCACTGGTCGGTGATCGGTCATCTGCAGACCAACAAGGCGCGCTACGTGGCGCGCTTTGCCAGCGAGTTCCAGGCACTGGACAGCCTGCGCGTAGCCGAGGCCCTGCAGCAGCGCCTGCAACTGGAAGAGCGCACGCTGGATGTGTTCGTGCAGGTCAACACCTCGGCCGAACCGAGCAAGTACGGGCTGGAACCCGATGCGGTCGAGGCCTTCGTGCAGCAGCTGCCGGCGTTCGATCGCCTGCGCGTGCGCGGCCTGATGACCCTGGCCATCTTCACCCCCGACGTCGAGCGCGTGCGCGCCTGCTTCGTGCGCCTGCGCGAACTGCGCGACCAGCTGCAACGCACCGCCCCGCCCGGCCTGGACCTGTCGCAGCTGTCGATGGGCATGTCCGGTGATTTCGAAGTGGCCATCGAGGAAGGTGCCACCGTGGTCCGCGTCGGCCAGGCCATTTTCGGCGCCCGCGCCACCCCGGACAGCTTCTACTGGCCGAACAGCGGAGCCCCGGCATGAAGCACGCGGTTGTCCTGCAACACGTTGGCTTTGAAGACCTCGGCACCCTGCAGCCACTGCTGTTGGCGCAAGGCTGGCAGCTGCAGCTGCTGCAGGCCGGCGTCGATGTGCTCGATGACGGCGAAACCGCCGACCTGCTGATCGTGCTGGGCGGTCCCATCAGTGTCAATGACACAGGGACCTATCCCTTCGTCAACGACAGCATTGCCCTGCTGCAGCGCCGGCTGCAGCGGCAGCGGCCGACCCTGGGCATCTGCCTGGGTGCACAGCTGATGGCGCGGGCACTCGGTGCCAGTGTCGCTCCCAGTGGTGGCAAGGAAATCGGCTTTGCGCCACTGCTGCTGACCGATGAAGGCCAGCGTTCTCCGCTGCAGTCCCTGCAGGGCATTCCGGTACTGCATTGGCATGGTGAGGCGTTCGAACTTCCGGCCGGTGCACGCCGCCTGGCCAGTACGCCGGCCTGCCGTCACCAGGCGTTCGCCATCGGCAGCCACGCACTGGCCCTGCAATGCCACCCGGAACTGGATGCCCGCCAGTTCGAGCGCTGGCTGATCGGCCACACGCTGGAGCTGGCCCAGGCCGGCATCGATCCCAACGACCTGCGCGCGCAGGCGCGTCGCTATGGCGCACCACTGGCTGCGGCCGCCACCGCGATGTTCGACCATTGGCTGCAGGACCTCCCGGAGACACCGCGATGAACTACCGACTGCAGATCCACCGCGATGGCGCCCACTGGGGCCACTTCGACTGCAGCGGCCCCGATGCCCTGCAACGCATGGACGCCATCGCCGCACAGCTGCCTGCCGATCAGGGCTTCCAGCTGAAACGGCAGAAAGGTGTCGGCGAAGAGCGCATCCTGTCCAGCAATGCCGATGGCCTGCGGGTACTGGCTTCGCAGATCCAGTACCGCGACATCTGACCCGATGGTAGTGCCGGCCGCTGGCCGGCATCCGGATCTGCCGGCCAGCGGCCGGCACTACCCGACGGCATTCCAGCATGCCAATCTTCCACCATGCTGACCCTGCAACGCGGCAACCACCACGGACTGCTCATCGCCCCGCGCTGGCCCTCCACCCGCATCCAACTGGAAGAAGAGGTACTGCAACGCCTGCTCGACGCGCAGGCAATGCTGCCTGCCGGGCTGCGCCTGCTGCTTACCCGTGGCTTCGAACCCAGCCACAGCCGCCTCGGTGGTTTCCGCCGCGCGGTGCGATGGCTCGGTATTGCAGTATTCCGCACCTGCTATCCACAGCGCCGCGATGAAATCGATGCCATCTTCGGTGCCAACGGCCACGACATCGATGGCCGTCATATCGATGTTTCACTGGTACTGCACGGCAAGCGGCTGCGGCTGCTGCCCCTGGGCGTGTTCACCCCACCGCGCTGGCAGGATCGTCGCGTCGCCCACCATGCCGAAGCGGTCGCGCGGGTGAAGCGCAGCCTGCAGCACTGCGGCTTCGAGCTGCATCACAACCCCACCGAAGCCCTGCAGATCCACTGCGACTATCGCCCGCGCTGACGCCGCGGTGGCCCATGCGTGCTGTGCCTCGCGCCATAGATGCAAATGATTCTCTTTTGCTGTAAGGTGCAGCCGCTGCCCTTGCCGCCGCGGGCTGTTCCCTTTCCCAGTTGTCGCCCGCCCCGTGTCCACGCCTGTCGAACCGACGGATGTCGCGCAGCTGTGCGCGGCCCATTACCGGCCGCTGCACGCCCATGTCCGCCGCAAACTCCCGCAACGCAGCGACGCCGATGACGTCGTCCAGGAAACCTGGCTGCGTGTCGTCAAAGTCGCCGCCAGCGGCCTGCTGAGCAATGGCCGCGCCTATCTGTACCGCGTCGCCCACAACCTGATCGCGGATCACTACCGGCAGCGCCAGCGCCGTCGCGAAGAGGCACTGGATGACACGCAGTTGCAGGCCATCACCGATCCTGCACCACTGCCCGAGCAGCGACTGCTCGACGCCGAACAGCTGCGCCACCTCGACGCGATCATCGCCGCGCTGCCACCGCGCTCGCGCCAGGTGTTCCTGCTGGCGCGGGTTGAACAATTGGCTCTGGCCGAGATCGGACGCCAGCTCGGCATCAGCCGGCAGACCGCGCACGGCCATCTGCTGCGCGCCCTCGTCGCCCTGCAGCAGGTGCCCGGCGCATGAGCCAGGACGCGATCGCGCGCGAAGCCGCACGCTGGTGGCTGGACGGGCACGACGGTGACCGCGACGAGAACGCGTTCGACCAGTGGTACCAGGCCGACCCCCGCCATGCCGCGCAGTACCAGCATCTGCAGCACCTGTGGCAGGCAGGCGCGACGCTGCCCAGCCTGCAGCGGCAACAGCAGCGCAGGCAACGCCGTCGCCTGCGCGAAGCCGGCATTGCGGTTCTGTTGCTGTGCGCGCTGGGTCTCTACAGCCGCCATGCCTCGCCGCCCGTGGCGCAGGTACTGCGTACGGCCGCTGGCGAGATCCGCGAAGAAACCCTTCCGGATGGTTCGCATGTCCTGCTGTCACCCGGCAGCGAAGTGAAGGTGCGCATCGATGGGCAGCGCCGCCAGCTCCAGCTGCAGCGCGGCCAGGCCTGGTTCCAGGTCGCTGCCGATGCCGACCGGCCCTTCCAGGTGCATACCCCACAGGGCACCGTCACTGCACTGGGGACCGCATTCGATCTTGCCGTGCAGGGCAACAGCAGCGTGGTCACCGTTACCGAGCATCGCGTGCGCGTGGACAGCGGCAACGTCAGCATGCTGGCCGACGACGGCGAGCAGCTGCGCTTCGATGGGCAGGCAACAGCCCATGCAACAACCGCCGCCCCCGGAACACTGGCCTGGCGCGAGCGGCGCCTGCACTGGGTGTCGGCCCCGCTGGCCGACGTCACGCAGGGCCTGGACCGCTGGCACGGCGGGCACACGTGGGTCGTCGGCGAGCAGCTGCGCCAGCAGCCGGTCACCCTGCTTGGCAGTGCCGACGGCGCAGCCAGCAACCGCGACCAGTTGGCCACTCAGTTGCAGGTACGCGTGCTGCGCCTCGGCGCGGGCATACAGGTGTGGCTGCCGCCACGCAGGGAACAGCGTGATGGACCCTGACATCCGGCCTGCGGCTGCGTCTACCCAGGATGACGACGCTCTGCGTCAGCCCCTGGCTGTCTCGTTTCCAACTCTCCGAGCCCACGGACCGACCTCATGACCCGTGATGCGGCTCCGTAGTGGACACACAAATTCTGAGTTAACTAACAAGCTCAGGAAGCGATGACGGGCTGGCTGACCGCAGGTGGTGCAATGTACCTACGATGTGTGTGCGCTCATGTACTGA
>NZ_RXLZ01000003.1 GCF_003970865.1 Stenotrophomonas maltophilia
GGCGGCGGAGAGGGTGAGATGTTAGCAGCGGCAGGGGGTGGCGGGGGGGCGCTGCAACTCCCGCCATGTACGCTGGTCCGCCGCAGCCAGGGGGCTCAAGCCCCCAGCCAACCCACCCTCCCGGCCACAGACAATTTCCTGCGCACCGCGGGAAGATCAAAAGAAAAATCAAAAGCAAAACGCGGTTCTTCAGGCATTCGTGTCGACCAAGGTCGACACCTACCAGAGCAGAACGCCGTTCCGACAGACCGCGGGAATCTGTCGAAGGCGGGGTGGGTCCGGTTGAGGGGGCGTGAGCCGCATGGATGCGGCGACCGAGCTTACATGGACGTACTTGCAGCGTCCCCCTCAACCGGACCCACCCCGCCACCCCACGGAATGCAGGCTTTTGCCGTTGACGTTGACGTTGATTGCAGCGGGTGCAGGGCTGCAAGCCCTGCCGGAACCCCACATCACTCAGCAGGCCTCAGCCACCGCAGCGCGCGGACGCCCCAGCCACGCCAGCAGCAACCCCGATGCCGCCAGCAGGCCACCGGCCACCGGAATCGCCGCGTAACCCAACCCCGAGCTGATCACCGCACCACCCAGCGCCGCACCCACCGCATTGCCCAGGTTGAACGCACCCACGTTGATCGACGACGCCAGGCCCGGCGCCTCGCTGGCCACCTGCATCACCCGGATCTGCAGCGGCGGCACGAGGGCGAAGGTCGCCGCACCGAACAGCAGTACACCGAGCGCCGCGGTGGCGTGACTCATGAAGGCCAGCGGCAGCATGAACATCAGCACGGCCAGGACCGCCAGCAGGATGCGGGTGGCACCATCGAGCGACCAGTCGGCCATGCGCCCGCCGATGCCGTTGCCGAAGGTGAAGCCGATACCGATCAGGGCGAGCGACATCGCGATGAAGGCGTTGGAGGCACCGGTCAGCTCGGTCAGCACCGGCGCCACGTAGGTGTAGAGGGTGAACATCGCGCCGGCGCCAAGCACGGTGGTGGCCATCGCCAGCAGCACCTGCGGCTGCAGGATCGCCTTCAGTTCGCGGCGCACGTCCGGGCGCGGCCCCGGTGCAGATGCCGGCAGCGCGAAGCCGAGCGCGGTGATCGCGACCAGGCCCAGCACCGCAGTACCGGCGAAGGACAGGCGCCAGCCCAGCTGCTGGCCCACCCAGGTGGCCAGCGGCACGCCACCGATATTGGCGATGGTCAGGCCCATGAACATGGTGGCCACGGCCGCGGCCTGCTTTTCCTTCGGTACCAGGCTGGCGGCGACCACCGCACCGATGCCGAAGAAGGCACCGTGATTGAGGCTGGTGACCAGGCGCGACAGCAACAGCAGGCCGTAGTTCGGGGCCAGTGCCGAGAGCAGGTTGCCGACCACGAAGATCGACATCAGCAGCATCAGCGCGGTGCGCTTGCCGAACCGTCCCATCAGCAGGGTCATCACCGGGGCACCCAGCATCACGCCCACGGCGTAGGCGGTGATCAGCATGCCGGCGGTGGGAATGCCCACGCCCACGCCGTCGGCGATGACCGGCAACAGGCCCATCGGCGCAAACTCGGTGGTTCCGATGGCGAAGGCGCCGACGGCAAGCGCCAGCAAGGCGGCTCTGGAATTCATGGGAGGGTTTCCTGGGGGCGGGAATCGGGAGTGCGTAGCCTGCGCGCTTTGCTGTAGCGGATTAAGCCTCGCCCCGGGAAAACACTGTTGATCCTGGTTCACAAGTGGAGGCCGGAACCCCGCCACAGGTGCAAAAACCGCAGCGCCGTAGCAGAGCCGGGCCCCCACAACGCAGAACCCCCGGCCAGGCCGGGGGTTCTGAGGGACTCACACGCCAGCGGCGCGCTTACCAGTCGCCGGCACCCGGCACGTGGTGTTCGCGTGCGCGGCGGCGCATCAGCAGGTTCAGCCACTCCACCAGCACCGAGAAGCCCATGGCGGCGTAGATGTAAGGCTTGGGAATGTGCACGTCCAGGCCATCCAGGATCAGCACCGCACCGATCAGCAGGATGAAGGCCAGGGCCAGCATCTTCACGGTCGGGTTGGCGTCGATGAAGCGGCCCAGCGGGTTGGCGGCCAGCAGCATCACCGCCACCGACAGCAGGATCGCGGCGACCATCACCGGCACGTGGTCAGCGATGCCGACCGCGGTGATCACCGAGTCCAGCGAGAACACAATGTCGATGACCGCGATCTGCGCGATCACGTAGCCGAACACGGCCGAGGTCTTGGTCGTGCTCGGATCTTCATCCTCGCCACCGGTGATCATTTCCCTGATCTCCATCCAACCCTTGATGATCAGGAACAGGCCACCAACGATCAGCACCAGGTCGCGGATGGAAATGCCCATGCCGGCCACGGTGAACAGGTTCGCCTGCATGTGCGCCAGGTACGCCAGCGATACCAGCAGGCCGATACGGGTGATACAGGCCACCGCGATGCCGAGCCGGCGCGCGAACGGGCGGCGGTGCTCTGGCAGCTTGCTGACGGCGATGGAGATGAACACCAGGTTGTCGATGCCGAGCACGATTTCCAGCGCGCTCAGCGTGAACAGGGTCAACCAGACATTCGGATCGGCAAGAAACTCAAGGGACATGGGAAGTCTTCAACAAGGGGGAATGGGGATCAGCCGTAATTGCCGGCCATTGCATGCGGGACCACGACCAGCGCCCAGCACAGAAGCACGTTCATCATCAGCACGAAGACCGCCGCCGAGCCCATGTCCTTGGCGCGGCCGGCCAGCTCGTGGATCTCGCTGCCGTAACGTTCGATCACCGCTTCGATGGCCGAGTTGGCCAGTTCCATCGCCAGCACCAGCAGCATCGAGCCGATCAGCAGCGCGCGCTCGACCGGGGTCTGGCCCAGCCAGATCGCGACCGGGGCCAGCAGGATCAGCAGGTAGACCTCCAGCCGGAACGAGGACTCATGCAGCCAGGCGGCGCGCAGGCCCTGCCAGGACCAGCGGGCGGCCTGGAAGATGCGGCGCGGGCCGCGGGGCAGATGGCCGAACTGATCAGCCACGGGTGGAACATCCAGCAACAGGGGCGCGGCGCAGCGACCGCTCAGACGCACGGCAGGGAATCATGGGTGCACAGGGATAGGCAGATGGCCGCCATTTTGCCACAAGGCCGCCAGCCGCATCCCGGCACCGGCCCGGTGAATGGACTGCCAGGGGCAAGCCCCGGCCCGCCCCAGCTTCTATGATGGCTTCCCCCTTCCCTGCTGGAGCGCCTGATGTCCCGTCGCCGTACCTGCCTGCTGATGCTGGGCCTGCTGACCGCCGCACCGCTTGCCCAGGCGCTGAGCCCGGCCAAGCCGCCGCGCGTGCCCGAGCAGGTCTCCAACGTGGCCTGGGCCGGCGACATGGCCCACTTCGCCAGCGCCGACCAGGCCAGCCCACCGCCACGGGGCGGCATCGAGTTCATCGGCAGCTCCTCGATCCGCATGTGGGAAGGCCTGGCAGCCGACTTCCCCGGCCAGCCGGTGTTCAACCGTGGCTTCGGCGGTTCGGAAGTGCGCGACAGCACCTGGTATGCCGACCGCATCGTGGTGCCGTATGCACCGTGCAAGGTGTTCTTCTACGCCGGTGACAACGACCTCAACAGCGGCCGCAGTGCCGTGCAGGTGCGCGACGATGTGGTTGCCTTCGTGCAGCGCGTGCATCGCGACCTGCCGAAGACCAGGGTCGAGTACCTGTCGATCAAGCCGAGCCCGTCGCGTGCGCATCTGCTGCCGGCGATCAACGAAGCCAATACGCTGATCAAGGCGGCGCTGGCCAAGCTGCCCAACACCGGTTTCACCGACGTCTACACACCGATGCTCGGCACCGATGGCCAGCCGGATGCGTCGCTGTTCCGCGAGGACATGCTGCACATGACCCCGGCCGGGTATGCGATCTGGACCAGGGCGCTGGCGCCGAAGGTCAACTGCAACTGAGCAACCCCATCCACGCATGGCGTGGACCTACTGCGGATCGCGGGAAACTGTCGAAGACGGGGCGGTAGATGCCAACCTTGGTTGGCATGGGGCACCGGCGTGAATCCTGTTGAAAGCGCCGACCAAGGTCGGTATCTACCGAGGCAGCAGGTGCCGCGTCAGCGGAAGATCACCGTGGCCTCGGTGCCCTGACCCGGCTCGCTGGCCAGGCTGACCTTCCAGCCGAAGCGATCGCACAGCCGGCGCACGATCGACAGGCCCAGGCCGGTGCCCTGCGGGCGGCTCGGCTCGGCGCGGTAGAACGGCTCGAAGGCCCGCGACAGCGCGTCGGCCGACATGCCGATACCGGTATCGCGCACCACCACCCGGTCGTTGTGCACATGCACGTCGATGCGCCCCTCATCGGTGTAGCTGCACGCGTTGCGCACCAGGTTGCTGACCACCACCTGCAGCACCCGCGGCGGCGCATGCAGCTGCACCGGGCCATCGCTGTGCAGGTGCACCGACACCGGGCGCGTACCCAGCAACTCGTTGGCGTTGTCCACTTCGTAGCGGACGATGTCATTGACGTCGAACAGCTCGACCTGGGGCTCGACGTCGGCCTCGCGGGCCAGGATCAGGAAGGCATCGATCACCGCCTCCATGTCACGGCCGGCACGCTGGATGCGCTGCAGGCTGCGGCGCAGGCGCGGCTCCAGGCTGTCATCGCCCAGTGCCATGTCGCTGGCGACGCGGATGACGGTCAGCGGCGTGCGCAGCTCATGGCTGGCATCACGGGTGAAATTGCGCTCGCGCGCCACATGCGCGCTGACCCGGTTGGCCAGCGAATGCAGTGCGGCCGCCAGCTGCCGGGTCTCGCCCTGCATGTCCGCCGGCAGCTTGTTCGGCTCCAGGTCGGCCGCCTCCGGGTGGCCCGGGTCCCAGCGTGAGACGCGCCGCGCCAGCCAGTTCACCGGCGACACCAGGCGCTTGGAAGCACGATAGGTGACCCAGCTGGCGCCATACACCGCCAGCAGGGTCAGCAGCACCGGCACGATGCCGAACCAGAACGCCAGCATCTCCGCGCGCGAACGCAGGAATACCAGATACAGGCGGCCGGCCGGGCGCACATCGACCAGCACCAGCTGGTCGTCCCCACGCAGTTCGTGGAAGCCCGGCTCCAGGTTGCGCAGGTTGGCCGGCAACGACAGGGCCGACTGCCCGCTTTCCAGCAGGTAGCCACGGATGTTCTGGGTGTTGGGTGGCGGCTGCACCGGCGAGGCCTCGTGCAGCGTCCAGAAGTACGCCGCCTCCTCGCGCAGGGCGGCGCCGACCAGGCTGTGCTTGATCACCAGCGAAACCAGCCACGCACCGAGCAGGATGCCCAGGCTGGCCAGCACTGCCTGCAGGATGAAAGCGATACGGATCTTGCGCGGCAGGCCGTGCGGCATTGCGGGGTCCCGGTCAGAGCGCTGCGATTATAGGCAGCGCACCGCGCCGTTGGGATGCACGGGCGATGACCGGCGGCACTGCCGGACGGTCATCCCCTGCCCTTGTGCCCGGCCGCAGCCCGGCCCGGCCTGCGGCTGCACCGGCGCGGGCCTGCTCAGGCCATCGGCTGGGCGATGTCGGCAATGCGGTAGCCGGCACTCTGCACGGTATGCAGCAGCGGACGGTCGAACGGCTTGTCGATGATCTTGCGCAGGTTGTACAGGTGGCTGCGCAGGGTGTCCGAATCCGGCAGGCCGTTGCCCCAGATCTCGCGTTCGATCTCCTGGCGGGTGACCACGCGCGGCGATTCGCGCATCAGGATGGTCAGCAGGCGCAGGCCGATCGGCGACAGCTGCAGCTCGGTACCGGCACGGGTGGCACGCATGCTGACCGGATCGAGCACCAGGTCGGCGACCTTCAGCACTTCCGAACCGACCTGGCGACGCTCGCGGCGGATCAGCGCGCGCAGGCGGGCTTCCAGCTCCTGGATCGCGAACGGCTTGGTCAGGTAGTCATCGGCGCCGAAACCGAGGCCGGTGAGCTTGTCGTCCAGCGTGTCGCGTGCCGTGAGCATCAGCACCGGGGTGGACTTGCGCGCATCGTTGCGCAGGCGACGGCACACTTCGATGCCATCCAGGCGCGGCAACATCAAGTCGAGCACCACGACGTCATAGCTGTTTTCCGCCGCAAGGCGGTAGCCATCCAGGCCGTCCTGTGCATAGTCGACTTCGAAGCCGCGACCTTCCAGGTACTCCCCGATCATCTCGGAGATGTTGCGGTTGTCTTCGACCACCAGCACCAAGCCGGAGGTCTCCTTCGTCTGACGCATGTGATTCCCTCTAACTTCAGCTTTGTGAAACATGCCGGATCGACGGTGGACGCGATGTGAAGTTCCGTCAAGAGGGATGTAAATCGTTCAGAGCAGGGGGCGCAGCAGCGGCCAGACGTTGTCCAGCACCTTCGGCTGCGCCTGTGCGGTCGGGTGCAGGCCGTCGGCCTGCATCATGCCCGGTTGCAGCGCCACACCCTCCAGCAGGAAGGGCAGCAGCGGCACCTTGTACTGCGTGGCCAGCGCCTTGTAGGCCGCCGCCAGGCGCTGGCGATAGGCTGGCCCGTAATTGGGCGGCACGTCGATGCCCAGCAGCAGCACCTTGGCACCTGCCTTCTGGCTGGCCTGCACCATCTTTTCCAGGTTGCCCTGCACCTGCGCCGGGGTCAGCCCGCGCAGTGCGTCATTGCCGCCGAGGGCAATCACCACCACGGTCGGGTTTTCCTTCGCCAGCAGGCCCGGCAGGCGGGTCAGCGCGCCGGCGGTGGTTTCCCCGCTCATGCTGGCGTTGACGATGCGCGCCGGGGTTTTCGACTGCTGCCTGACCCGCTGCTGCAGCAGGCTGACCCAGCCGGCGTCGGCGGGGATATTGTGGGCTGCACTGAGGCTGTCGCCGAGGACCAGCACGGTGCCGGCCGGACCTTTGGCACAGGCCAGCCCGGGCAGCAGCAGGAACCCTAGCAGCAGCACCATCATCACGCCGGCTCGCCGGCTCCATCCCGTCTTGCGCATTGGAGTCTCCTCATCGACAGCCTGTCCCCCCGCAGCGCGTCCGTTGCCATCGCCGTCGACCAGGTCGGCAAATCCGTGCAGGGCCCGGAGGGTGAAGTCCACATACTGGACAACATCACCCTGACCGTCCATGAAGGCACCAGCGCGGCCATCGTCGGCGCCTCCGGTTCCGGCAAGACCACCCTGCTCGGCCTGCTGGCCGGGCTGGACCTGCCCAGCCGCGGCCGCATCAGCCTGGCCGGGCACGACCTGGGAAACCTTGACGAGGAAGCACGGGCCCAGCTGCGCGCGCGTGAGGTCGGCTTCGTGTTCCAGAGCTTCCACCTGCTGCCGGCACTGACCGCCGCCGAGAACGTCGCACTGCCACTGGAGCTGGCCGGCCGCGAGGACCGCGCGCGCGTCGATGAGGTGCTGGCCCAGGTCGGCCTGGCCCATCGCGCCCGCCACTACCCGCGCCAGCTGTCCGGCGGCGAGCAGCAGCGCGTGGCGCTGGCACGTGCCTTCGTCACCCGCCCGCGCATCCTGTTCGCCGATGAACCGACCGGCTCGCTGGACCATGCCACCGGCCAGCACATCAGCGACCTGCTGTTCGAACTCAACGCCGGCAGCGGCACAACCCTGGTGCTGGTCACCCACGACCTGCGCCTGGCCCAGCGCTGCCAGTACATCCACCGCATCGACAACGGCCAGCTGCTGCCGGTCGAGCGCGGGGCGCAGGCATGAACCTGCTGCGGCACGCGTGGCGCGCGCTGCGCCGCGAGGCGCTGGCCGGCGACCTGCTGACCGTGTTCGCCGCACTGGTGCTGGGCGTGGCGGTGATGACCGCGGTCGGCACGCTGGTGAACCGGGTCAACCTGGCACTGACCGGCAGCGCGGCGGAAATGCTCGGTGGCGACCTCGGCATCGCCGGGCGCGATGACCCGCCGCAGGCGTTCGCCGACGAGGCGCAGCGGCGTGGACTGGCCTTCACCCGTATCGCCAGCTTCGGCAGCGTGCTGTTCAACGGTGATGCCAGCCAGATGGCCAGCATCAAGGCGGTGCAAGCGGGTTATCCGCTGCGTGGCACGCTGCGGGTGCGGGCCACACCCGGCGGCGCCCTGATCGCCGAGGCCGGCATGCCGCCCAAGGGCCAGGCCTATGCAGACCCGCGCCTGTTGCAGGGACTGGGGCTGAAGGCCGGCGATGACCTCGAATTCGGCGCCGGCACGCTGCGCATCGCCGGCATCATCGAGGCCGAGCCGGACGCCGGCGGCGACCTGCTGACCCTCTCCCCCACCCTGCTGGTCAACCGCGCCGATGTGGAGGGCACCGGCCTGCTCGGCCCCGGCAGCCGCATCAACTACCGGCTGATGTTCGCCGGAGCAGCCGACCAGATCGCCGCGCTGCGGCAATGGCTGCTGCCGCAGGTGAAGGGCCTTCGCCTGCTGAGCGTGGACGACACCCAGCGCGGCGTGCGCCAGGCCTTTGATCTTGCCGGGCGCTTCCTCGGCCTGAGCGCGCTGCTGGCGGTACTGCTGGCCGGTGTGGCCACGGCGCTGGCAGCCAACCGATTCGCGCTGCGCCGCATCGACCAGGTGGCGATCCTGCGCTGCCTAGGCGCGCGCCAGCGCGACATCCTGTCCGGTCTGGCACTGCAGCTGCTGATGCTGGCAGTGCCGGCCTGCGCACTCGGCATCGGCCTGGGCATGGCTGCGCAGGAAGGCCTGGTGCAGGTACTGGGCAGCCTGGTGCCGCAGCGCTTGCCGCTGCCCGAGGCAATGCCGGCGCTGACCGGCGCCGGCATCGGCCTGTTGCTGCTGTTCGGCTTCGGCCTGCCGCCGCTGCTGCGCCTGCGCGGGGTGCCGCCGATGCGCGTGCTCAACCGCTCCTTCGCCACCCTGCCACCGGCCTCACTGCTGGCCTATGTGGCGGCGCTGGCCGCCAGCCTGGTGCTGGCGGTGCAGGTCACCGGCGACCTCAAGCTCGCGTTGTGGGTGCTGGGCGGCCTGGGCGGGCTGGCGGTGGCGGCCGGCGTGGTCGGTTTCGTGCTGCTGCAGCTGCTGCGCGGCCTGCAGCACCGTCTGCACGGCCACTGGCGGCTGGGCCTGGCGGCGCTGACCCGGCGCCGGATGCTGGCGGTGATGCAGCTGGTCGGGCTGTCATTGTCGCTGTGCGCGCTGCTGTTGCTGGCGGTGACCGGTCCGGGCCTGCTGCAGCAATGGCGCGAGCGTCTGCCCGCGGATACGCCGAACTACTTCCTGATCAACATCCAGCCCGAACAGCGCGACAGCGTGCTGGCCGCACTGCGCGGGTTGGGCGCCAACGACGCCAGCATCGAACCGATGGCCACCGGCCGCCTGATCGCGATCAACGGCAAGCCGCCGTTGCGCGTGGATCGCTCGCCGGACCAGAGCGGGCAGCCGGCGTCAGGCGAAGCCCAGCGCGATGACGACGACGAGAACCGGCCGTTGAACTTCAGCTGGCGCAGCAGCTTCCCGCCGGCCAACACGCTGATGAACGGCACCTTCTGGACGCCCGACAGCACGGCGGCGGAGGCGTCGGTTGAAATCGGCTGGGCCAAGCGCTACGGCGTGTATCCGGGCGACCGCATCACCATTGCAGTCGGCGAGCAGGAGCGCGAGTTCACCGTCACCAGTGTGCGCAAGGCCGACTGGAACACCTTCCGGCCGAACTTCTTCGTGCTGCTGAACCCGAATGCGGTGGGCGACACCCCGCACAACCTGCTGTCGGCGTTCCATCTGCCGGCCGGCAAGGCGGCCGGGCTGGGCGGGCTGGTACGCGCGCAGCCCAACCTGTCGCTGCTGGACGTGGACGCGGTGATCTCGCAGGTGCGCGATGTGATGGAACGGGTGGCACAGGCGGTGCAGCTGGTGATGGTGTTCAGCCTGCTGGCTGGCGTACTGGTGCTGCTGGCCGCGCTGCAGGCCACGGCGGGTGAGCGTCGCTACGACAGCGCGGTGCTGCGCACGCTGGGCGCAACCCGGCGCCAACTGCGCGGCGCGGTGCTGGTGGAATTCGGCGCGCTGGGCACGCTGGCGGCGATGCTGGCGGTAGGCGCGGCAGCTGCAATCGGCGTGGCGGTCTCGCAGAAGGTGTTCGAGCTGCCGTTGCTGCCGCCGTGGCCGGGCCTGCTGATCGGCGGCGTGGTCGGCATCGGGTTGAGCCTGCTGGCGGGCTGGTGGGGTACGCGGGCGATCCTGCATACCCCGCCGGCACTGGCCCTGCGCGAAGCCTGACGCGCTCGTGACACGCTGCGGGTGGGGCCGGCTGTATGCTGCGCGCCCCACCCGATGAGATCGCCCGGATGCCCGGCACGTCGTTCGCTGCTTACCTGTACCCGGTGTTGTTGCTGCTCGGCAGCAACATCTTCATGACCTTCGCCTGGTACGGCCACCTGAAGTACAAGAGCGCGCCGTTGATGATGGTGATCCTGGTCAGCTGGGGCATCGCCTTCTTCGAATACTGCCTGCAGGTGCCGGGCAACCGGCTGGGCAGCGCGGTGTATTCGGCGCCGCAGCTGAAGGGCATGCAGGAAGTGATCACGCTGTTGGTATTTGCGGTGTTTTCCGCGTTCTACCTGGGCCAGCCGCTGAAGTGGAACCACTACGCCGCGTTCGGGTTGATCGTGGTGGCAGAATTTCTGATGTTCAAGGAGTAGAAATGAAACATGGATTCTGTTTGCGCATCCTTCTCGTCGGCGTCCTGCTGCTCGCCGCGTTGCCACCCGCAGGCGCCCGCACCGCGGCTGGCCACGTCCCGGATCCGGTGCAGGCCTTCATACTGGAAACGGTGCTGGCCGACGAGGCGCAAGCCTTCCACGAGGGCCACCCGACCTATCTGGTTCCGGCCAGCGTGTCACGCACGCGCACCGATGCCGAGGTGATGGCCGACCTGCGCGCGGAGTTCAACCGGTTCTACCAGGGTCAACCGAAGCCAAGAAAGGAAGTGGCGCACATGGCGATCCTGGTCTCGCAGACTGCGCTGCTGCTGCCGGACCGGAGCGCCTGCAGTACGGATCGAGTGCGTTGCCACGAAGCTGTCATGGGCGTCCGCACCCGCGATGACGAGGCGAGCCTGCAGGCCACCCTCCGTACCTTCCAGGATGCGGGTCTGGACCTGACCACCCTGGGTGGGCCAGCGTCCTGAGTGCAGTGCACCCACGCATGGCGTGCGCGATCAACGCAGAGAGCGTGCCGAGCAAGCTCGGCACCTACCAAGAGCACATGGACGGCCCGGCAGAGCCACGCCATGAGTGGATGCGGTTGTGGAGTCGAGCACAGCTCGACTCCACACGCGGCCTCAGTTCGGCGCCTTTTCCACGTACTTGGCGAACACTTCGTCGATCTGCTTGTCCTTCACTTTCTTGCCGGACTGGATCTCTTCGGCCTGGGTGAACAGCGGAATGATCATCGCCATGCCGTCGATCTTGGTCTTCAGGTGCACGCCCGGGGCCTGGCCGAGGAAACCGTCCCAGCGCTGGCGCACCTTGGCCCAGTAACCGGCAGTAGCCTTCCAGTAATTGCGCGCCGGGGTGAAGTCGACCTCGGTGGTCTTCACGTAGTCGTTGAAGCCGAACTCGCGTGCGATCTCCACCTGGCTGCCATCGGCATTGCGCTGCACCTTGGTGTTGAACTGTTCGTGGGTCCAACCGTTCGGGGTCAGCGTATGGCGGTTGATCACAGCCAGCGCGTTGTAGTCGCTGCGCTTGGTGTACTCACGGCGCGGCAGCGGGCGCCAGCTCAGATCGCTGGTCCAGCTCGGCACGTTGTTGGTGTAGGTCCAGGTGCCGGTGCCGCAGTAGCGCGGTGCGTCGCTCACTTCGTACACGCACTGGGTCCAGGCGCCCTGGTTCACCGTCGCCGGAATGCTGCGTACGTTCCAGGTCTGGTCGGCACTGAACTCGAAACGGTTGGGTGCTTCGTACACCCAGTCCTGCCGCCAGTGCTTGGTGATGTGGCCGCTCTTTTCATCCAGCAGCAGGTGCTGCAGCACGATGCGCTTCGGGGTGTCCTCGACCACGATGACCACTTCGCTGCCGCCGCTGCGCATCGCCGATGCACGCTCGTAGCCCGGCTTCAGCAGCACGGTCTCGTCGAAGGCGAAGTCCACGGTGTACTCACCCTGCATGGCGAGGATGCTGTCGTGGTCGCGGGCGATATCGGAGGGCTGCGCGCTGGCCACGCCGCTGGCGGCGAGCAGCAGCATGGCGCTGGCTGTCTGGAGCTTCATCGGGGTCTTCCTTCGGGGTTGCAGATTCATTGAGGGGCCATCCGTGGCCAACGGGCGTTCCATCAGGAGAGGGTCACAGGCGGATCAGCGGCAGGTCGCCGGGGATCCGCGGCGCCGGGCGCCGGGCGGCGTCGGCACAGCAGCAGTCGTCGATCGCCAGCTCGCCTTCGGCACCTTCCAGGCGTGCGATGCGGCGCGCGGTGGCCGCGCCCAGCGAGGACAGGGTCGACAGGCTGGCAGCCAGGGTGCGGCCGTCGTCGGCGGCGTGCAGGCGCAGCGCGCACAGGCGCCAGCGCTGGCCGCCGAGATGGCCGGCCAGGCGCCGCCACAGGCGTTCGCCAACGCTCGCTTCGCTGTCATGTTCCGGTCCTGGCGGCAGCGCCGCGACCAGACGGTCCCAGGCCAGGAAATCGCTGTCGGGCAGCAGGTACAGACGCCACACACAGCGGCCGCGGCCATCGAGGAAGCACAGGCTTTCGCGCAGGCCCTCGCTGTCCACGCCCTGGCAGGCGTGTACGCGTACGGCCTGGCGCCAGCCGCCCAGCTCGTTGCCGTCGGCGTGGTACAGGCACAACACGGTGCCGAGCGTGGCCAGCTGTGCCGGGGTCGGCCAGGCCGCGCTGTGCGGCGCGGCGATGGAGTCATTCCTGCGTGCGGACAGTGCTCGGCTCATGAGGTCACCAGGAAACGGCAAGGCTGGCGGAGAAGGTGCGGCCCGGGCTGCTGAAACGATCGCTCAGTGCGCGATTGGTGATCAGGCTCGGGGTGATCGACGACCATTCGATGTAGCGCTTGTCGGCCAGGTTGAACACGCCGACATTGAAGGTGGCACCCGGCGCGAAGTTCCAGTGCGCCATCAGGTCCAGCACGCCGTAGCCGGCCGGCTGGTAGACGAACGGCGCCGGTGCGTTCGGATTGGTCTGCGCAGCAGGCGGCGGCAGGCGCTTCTTGCGCTGCACGAAGGTACCGGCCAGTTCGACGCCCCAGGTATCGGTGTCGTACATCAGGCCCAGCGTGCCACGCAACGGATCGACCGAGGCCAGCGGTTCGTCATCGGTCCGGTTGTCACCACGCGACCATGCCAACGCACTGCGCAGCGCCCAGCCCTTCAGCGCCGGGCTGAGTTCGCCGAACTCGATGCCGGCCTTCATTTCCGCGCCATAGATGCGCGCGTCGGCGATGTTCTGCGACTGGAACACGGTCAAACCCTGTGCGTTGCGACCGGTATCGACGTTGGACTGGATGAAATCCTTGTAGTCGTTGTAGTAGCCGCTGACGCTGACGTACGCCGCCGGGGCGATGAAGCGCAGGCCCAGTTCGTAGCCGTCGCTGGTTTCCGGCTTCAGGTCCGGATTGGCGATGGCGGTATAGCGGAAGGCGACGTTGGTCAGGCCGATGTTGACGTCGTTGTACGGCGGCGAACGGAAGCCACGCGCATAACCGGCGAACAGCGACCATTCGTCGGTGAAGCGCCAGACCATGCCCAGCTTCGGCGACACGCTGGTCTTCTTCAGCTGCGCCACAGCCGTGGTCGGATTGTCTTCGGCGAAGATGCTGTCCACTTCCGGCTTCAGCTCGTAGCGGTCCACGCGCACGCCCGGCACCAGCGACAGCCTGCCATCGGCAAAGCGCATCTCATCCTGTGCATACAGGCCCAGCTCGGTGGTCTTGCTGATCGGGAAGTCACGCACCGGGAAGGTGTCCGGCAGCACCGTGTTGCTGACCACGCCAGCCTTGCTGACCTGATAGCCGTCGCGCTTCTGGCGGATCTCGGTACGGGTGCCTTCGAAACCGTAGGTCAATGCGTGCTCGACGCTGCCGGTGGTGAACGCCTTGTTGAACTGCGCTTGCAGGCCATAGGCATGCTGGTCGAAGGAGAACACGCGGTGGCGGCGGGTGCCGTCGGTGCGGGTTTCGTCGGTCTGCTGCCGGGTTTCGCTGTTCTGCGCGTACACCTGCCAATGCAGGCTGTCGGCGAACGGCTGGTCCAGCGCATCCATCTCGTGGGCGAAGGACACGCGGTTGCGCTTCTGGGTGTCGTGAGACTTCATGCCAGTGGCCGCTGCCATCGCGCCGGGGCGCGGTGCAACGCTGGCGATCGCCGACAGCACATTGGTATCGGTGGTGTCTTCGTTGCCTTCCACGGTCAAGCGGAAGCGCTGGTCCTCGCTGGGTGCATAGACCAGCTTGCTGAGCAGGCTGCGGCCGTCGCGATCCTGCGGATTGGACGCGGTGCGGGTGTCGTTGTCGCTGCGAACCGTGCCCTTGTTGTCCGTTTCCTGGCCCTGGTGGTGGTTGACGTTGACCAGGCCGCTCCAGTGGTCGCCACCGAAGGCGGCCGTGGCACCGCCGAGCAGGCCCTTCCACTCACCGTCGTAGCCGAACTTCAGGCCGAAGTAGCTGTTCTTGCCGTCCTTGAGGTAGTCGGCCGGGTCCTTGGTCACGAACGCGACCACGCCACCGAGTGCATCGGAGCCGTACAGCGAGCTGGCCGGGCCACGCACGATCTCGACGCGCTTGAGCGTATCGAGATCGGTGAAGTTGCGGTTGGAACTGGCGAACGAACCGATGTCGAACCGGGTCGGCATGACGATGCCGTCGGTCTGGATGCGCACGCGGTTGCCGTCCAGGCCACGGATGCGGAAACCATCCAGGCCGAAGCGGGTCGCGCTGCGGGTGACCGACAGGCCCGGCTCGTAGCGCACCAGATCCTTGATGTCCTGCACCAGGTGCCGGTCCATCTGCTCACGGTCGATGACATCCACGGTGGCCGCCACGTCGCTCACGGCCCGCTCGGTGCGGGTGGCGATGACCTGCACCCGATCGAATTCGCGCGCATCGGGGGCAGCAGTGGCAGCAGCGTGGGCGGACAGCGGCAGCGCCATCCAGACAGCAAGGCAAAGGGCGGTATGGCGGGTCATCGGGTTCGTTCGGTCAGGCAGGGGAACCCCCGGTTACCGGCACACCCGGAAGGTGCACGCGGTAGACCGAGGGGGAGAGAGCGGGAGCGGACGGGCCGCCCACCCTGTCGGCGCTGCCGGCAGGAGGGAGGGAGGCGGGCGACCAGACCGCGATTACTTGGTCAGGATCAGCTTGTCGTTGCTGGTGTGCCGCAGGCGATAGAAGCGGTCGCCGTGCTGGATCAGGATTTCACGACGGCCCTTGAGCAGGGCTTCGCTGTCGATGACCTCTTCCGGCGGAACGACGCGGACCGGTCGATCGCGGAGGGTCAGCGTTTCGGGGCGCAGCAGTACAGGTTGAGCATTCATGAGCATCTGGACTCGTGCGAGGGACGAGTTAAATGATAATGATTCTCAGTTAACAATCAACAACCATTCTCAATTTCATTGATGAGATTAATGATCGAATTCACAAATTCGATAGATCTCATCAATCAATTAAGGGCAAACCCGCTTCTGTAGAGTCGAGCCGTGCTCGACTGCTCTTCGAACGCAGCCAGGTGAAACCCGCGCTGCGCGCGGAGTCGAGCGTGGCTCGACTCTACAAAGGGCTGTCAGGCGAAGACGGCTTCGACCTGGGCCCAGCCGGCCGCGTCGACCTGCTCCAGTACGTCCAGTGCCTGCAGGTTCTGCAGCAGCTGGCTGACCCGGCTGGCGCCGAGGATCACGCTGGAGACGTTCGGGTTGCGCAGGCACCAGGCGATGGCCAGCGTGGCCGGGGCGTGGCCCAGCGCGCGTGCCACCTCGCTGAAGCGCCTCACCTGGCCCAGGCGGGCCCCGGCGTCAGCACCCAGCACCAGGTCCTGCAACCACTCCATGCCTTCCCGCCCCAGCCGTGCATCGGCCGGGATGCCCTGGTCGTACTTGCCGGTGAGCAGGCCCGAGGCCAGCGGCGAGAAGATGGTGGTGCCCAGGCCGGCACCGGCATACAGCGGCGCGTATTCGACCTCGACCCGCTCGCGGTGCAGCAGGTTGTACTGCGGCTGCTCCATCGACGGGCCCTGCAGGTTGTGCGCCTCGGCGATGTCCAGCGCCTGCTGGATCTGCGCCGCCGACCACTCCGAGGTGCCCCAGTAGAGGATCTTGCCCTGCCGCACCAGGGTGTCCATCGCGTGCACGGTCTCGGCGATCGGCGCGTCCGGATCCGGGCGGTGGCAGTAATAAAGGTCCAGGTAGTCCACCCGCAGGCGCTTGAGTGCGGCGTGGCAGGCGTCGGTCACGTGCTTGCGCGACAGCCCGCGCTGGGTCGGCCGCGGGTCCTTGGCGCTGCCGAAGAACACCTTGCTGGACACGCAGAAACCGTCGCGCGGCAGGCGCAGGTCGGTGATCACGTCACCCATGACCTGTTCGGCACGGCCGTTGGCATAGCCCTCGGCGTTGTCGAAGAAGTTGACGCCATGATCCCAGGCGGCGGCCACCAGGTTGCGGGCCTCATCGCGCGGGACCTGGTCGCCGAAGGTCACCCAGGCGCCGAAGGACAAGGCGGAAATCGGCAGGCCGGTGGAGCCCAGGCGACGGTATTGCATGCGAATCTCCTGCTGCGGGCCCGCATCCGGGCCGGGATCGACCCCCATTCTACCTGCCGCCGCCAGCCGCAAGCCCTTGCCGTTGCTGGCCTGATCGGCACCGATGCCCGCGCGCACGCTGCTTTTTCTTGCCCCGGCCCCTGCCCTGCACTAGGCTTCCCGTTTTTCGCGACGCCCCAGGGGAGTCACTCACATGGTCGAAGGTTTGGGCAGGATCGGCTTCGGCCTGTTCGGGTTGGCGGTGCTGATCGGCATCACCTGGTTGTTTTCCAATAACAAGCGCGCGGTTGACTGGAAGCTGGTTGCCACCGGTATCACCCTGCAGATCGCCTTCGCGGCGCTGGTGATCCTGGTGCCGGGCGGGCGCGACGTGTTCGACGCGCTGGGCAAGGGCTTCGTCAAGATCCTCAGCTACGTCAACGAGGGCTCGGGCTTCATCTTCGGCTCGTTGATGGACACCAAGAATTACGGCTTCATCTTCGCCTTCCAGGTGTTGCCGACCATCATCTTCTTCTCTGCGCTGATGGGGGTGATGTACCACCTCAACATCATGCAGGGCATCGTGCGCGTGATGGCCTGGTCCATCACCAAGGTGATGCGCGTGTCGGGTGCGGAAACCACCAGCGTCTGCGCCAGCGTCTTCATCGGCCAGACCGAGGCGCCGCTGACCGTGCGCCCGTACATCGCCAAGATGACCCAGTCCGAGCTGCTGACCATGATGATCGGCGGCATGGCGCACATCGCCGGCGGCGTGCTGGCGGCCTACGTGGGCATGCTTGGCGGCGGTGATCCGGCGCAGCAGGCCTTCTACGCCAAGCACCTGCTGGCAGCCAGCATCATGGCGGCCCCGGCCACCCTGGTCGTGGCCAAGCTGCTGATCCCGGAAACCGGCACCCCGCTGACCCGCGGCACGGTGAAGATGGAAGTCGAAAAGACCTCCAGCAACATCATCGACGCGGCCGCTGCCGGCGCCGGTGACGGCCTGAAGCTGGCGCTGAACATCGGCGCGATGCTGCTGGCCTTCATCGCCCTGATCGCGCTGCTGAACGCACCGCTGACCTGGATCGGCGATGTGACCGGCCTGGCCGCTGCCATCGGCAAGCCGACCAACCTGTCGACCATCTTCGGCTACGTGCTGGCCCCGATCGCCTGGGTGATCGGTACGCCGTGGGCCGATGCCACCACCGTCGGCTCGCTGATCGGCCAGAAGGTCGTGATCAACGAGTTCGTGGCCTACACCGAGCTGTCGCAGATCGTGAACGGCCAGATCGCCGGCGTGAGCCTGTCCGAGGAAGGTCGCCTGATCGCTACCTACGCGCTGTGCGGCTTCGCCAACTTCAGCTCGATCGCGATCCAGATCGGCGGCATCGGTGGCCTGGCCCCGGAACGTCGCCACGACCTGGCCAAGTTCGGCCTGCGCGCCGTGCTGGGCGGTACCATTGCCACCTTCATGACGGCGACCATCGCCGGCGTGCTGACGCACTTCAGTTGAACCCTTGGTTGAGAAAAGATTCCCTATGAGCAGCAGTGTCGTTGTCGTCGGTTCCTTCAATGTCGATCACGTGTGGCGGTGCGAGTCGCTGCCGGCACCGGGTGCGACCATTGCCGGCCGTTACAGCACCGGCCCCGGTGGCAAGGGCTTCAACCAGGCCGTGGCGGCCTGCCGCGCCGGTGCGGACACCCACTTCGTGTGTGCGCTGGGCGACGACGCCGGTGGCACCACCGCCCGTGAGCTGGCCGCGCAGGATGGTTTCGCGCTGATCGCCGAGGCCAGCAGCGAGCCGACCGGAACCGCCGGCATCTATGTCGATGCCCGTGGCCGCAACACCATCGTGATCGGCCCGGGGGCCAACGCCGCGCTGAGCACCGACTTCCTGCAACAGCAGCAGGCCCTGCTGACCGGCGCCAAGGTGGTGCTGGTGCAGCTGGAATCGCCGGTGCAGACCATTGAAGCGGCGCTGGCCACGGCCCGCGAGGCCGGCGTCACCACCGTGCTCAACACCGCACCGGCCGACGCCCCCTCGACCATCGGCCTGCTCAAGCTGGCCGATGTGATCACCCCGAACGAGACCGAGTTCGCCGCCCTGCTCGGCCGCCATGTCGGTGAGCGCGTGGATGCCAACGACGTCGCTGCGCTGGATGGCGCCAGCCTGCACGCGCTGTGCCGCAAGCTGGTCGGCAACGGCACGGTGGTGGTCACGCTGGGTTCGGTGGGCGTGTTCGTGTCGCATGCCGACGAGAACCTGCGCGGCGATACCCAGGCGTACTACCGCGTGGGTGCCGAACAGGTGCAGGCGATCGACACCACCGGTGCCGGTGACGCCTTCAACGGTGCGCTGGCCGCGTCGCTGGCGCAGGTGGCCGACGCCCCGTTCGCCCGCCACGTGCGCTTCGCCAACCAGTTCGCCGGTCGTTCGACCGAGAAGGAAGGCGCTGCAGCGGCGATGCCGCGCTTCACCCCGGCCGACGCCGAAGCAAAGTAATTCCACGCCTCGCGCGGATGAAGTAGATCCACGCCATGCGTGGATGAAGAAGCCCGGGTGTGCAGACACCCGGGCTTTTTTGTTTGCCTTTCAATGAGGCAGATCCACGCCATGCGTGGATGAGCGAGACCGGGCAAGCCGCCGCAGCAGCAGGGCCGCGACGATTGCCAGCAGCGCCACGGCAGCAGCCACCACGCCCAGCGAGGCAAGCCCGAAGCGTTCGATGGCTCCACCTCCCAGCAGCGCGCCCAGGCCGATTCCGGCGTTGGCCGCGGACACATTCAAGGTTCCCGCCAGCGCCTGCGCCTGGGGCGCCGCACGCATCACCCGCACCTGGCACAGCGGGAACAATGCGGTATGCGCCACACCCCACAGGGCCAGTGCGATCAGCACGAACGTGCCGTGGCCGGCCAGCCCGACACTGGCCAGCATGCCCAGCGCCAGCACCGCGCAGAACACCAGGGTCGCGCCCAGCGGCGCACGATCGACCCAGCGCCCACCCAGTGCATTGCCGATCAACCCGACAGCTCCGAAGCCCATCAGCCACCAGCCCACCTGTGCCGCCGGTACCTGCATCAGCCGCTCCAGCACATCGGCCAGGTAGGTATAGGCAGCAAACATCGCGGTGAACACCAGCACCGACAGCAGCACATGGCCCAGCAACTGCGGCTGGCGCAGCAACCGTGCCTGTTCGCCCAGCGCGCGCCGCGGTCCGGCCACGGTCTCCGGCATCCACAACGCCAGCGCGCCCGCCATCAACAGCGACAGGGCCGCCAACAGCCAGAAGCTGCCGCGCCAACCGAGGGCGTCGGCGGCCAACGTACCCAGCGGGATACCGAACAGCATTGCGGCGGTGATACCCAGGTAGACCCGCGCGACCGCACGACCTCCCTGCCCTGCAGGGGCCAGTTGCGCAGCAGTCTCACTGGCGGTGCCCCAGAACACCGGCAGGGCCAGTGCCGGCAGCACCCGCGCCAGCGCCAGCAGCCACGGCTGCGTGGCCATCGCGGCCAGCGCGTTGGAACCCGCGAACAACAGCAGGATGACCACGAACAGGCGGCGCCGGCCGACGTGTGACAGCAGCGCGGTCAATGGTGGCCCGGCCAGCATCACGGTGAACGCGAACAAGGTGACCAGCTGCCCCGCTCGGGCGATGCCAAGGCCAAGGTCGCGCGCCAGCGCGGGCAGCAGGCCGACGATCAGGAACTCGGTGGTGACGATGACGAAGGCGGACACCGCCAGCAGGACGACCGAAAGGCGTGCGCGGGCATTTGCGTGGACAGCGGCCACGGCGGAATCGAGGGAGGACATGAGCGGGCATCAGAACAGGGGCCGCCAGCCTATTTCCTCCCTGGATTCCGATTGCTGCTATGTTTTCCATCGATTCCGGACAGAAATTCCCCATGCTTCCCACCGAGCGCCTGCGCGGCATCGAGGCCTTCGTCGCCACCGCCGATGCCGGCAGCTTCACTGCCGCCGCCGAACGCCTGCACCTGACCAGTTCGGCGGTGGGCAAGACCATCGCACGGCTGGAGGCACGCCTGGGCGCGCGGTTGTTCGAACGCAGCACGCGCCGCCTTCGCCTGACCGAGGCCGGTGAGGGCTTCTACCGCACCTGCGTGCGGGTGCTGGGCGAACTGGCCGATGCCGAGTCGGTGCTGGTCGCGCACGCAGACGCGCCCGTGGGCCGCCTGCGGGTGGATGCGCCGGCCACCTTCGGGCGCCTCAAAGTCTGGCCGTTGCTGCTGCAGCTGGCCGCCGAGTTTCCACAGTTGCATCCGCAGGTGACCTTCAGCGACCGCTTCAGCGACCTCGCCGAGGACGGCGTCGACCTCGCCGTGCGCATCGGCGGTCCCGAGCCGCTGCCCGCCCCTCTGGGCAGCCGCCTGCTCGGTTACGAATGCCTGCGCTTCTGCGCCTCCCCGGCCTACCTGCTTCGCCATGGCCAGCCCCGCTCGGCCGCCGAGCTGGCCGGACATGACGGTGTGCTGTTCGGACGCGCGGACGGCAGCATCGGGCCGTGGCAGGTGGCCGATGGCGGGCAGCGCACTACACCGCTGCAGGCCCGCGCGCGCCTGGTGGTTGGCAGCGCCGAGGCCCAGGTGGCGGCGGTCGAGGCCGGCTTCGGCATCGCGCAGCTGGCCACCTGGCTGGTCGATGACGCGCTGGCGCGCGGCAGCCTGGTCTCGATCCTGCCGTCGCTGGACTGCCGCGGCCTGCCGCTGCGCCTGCTGTGGCCGCAGGGCCGGCAGCGACTGCCACGCGTGGACGTGGCCCTGGACCGTCTCGGCGCCGGGTTGCAGATCGATCCGCCGCGCTGAGCGCAGCGCCATCAGCGGCGGTCGCATCGAACGGCTGCGACTGCCGGTCGCATTGCCCGCATCCGGCCCCTCACCCACCATCCGCGCAGCGTTTCAGCGTGGGCAGGACATGGACGGATTCCCCTGGTTGCTGGTTGCTGCCGCCGGTAGTGCCATCGCAGCCTTGCTGCATATCGGCTGCATTGCCTTCGGCGCCGCGTGGTACAGGTACTTCGGTGCTGGCCAGCGCATGGTCCGGCTGGCACAGGCCGGGCATTGGTGGCCGCCGCTGATGACCGCCGGCATTACTGCCGTGCTGGTGGCCTGGACGCTGTACGCACTGGCCGCCGCGGGCTGGCATTCGCCGCTGCCGGCCAGCCGTCTGGTCCTGTCAGGCATCGCCCTGCTGTTGCTGCTGCGCGCGGCGATGGGCTTCGCGCTGGCCCTGTTCCGCCCCGGCTACAACGGCGTACGCTTCTGGGCGGCCAGTTCGCTGGTCTGCCTGGGCCTGGGGCTGGCCTTCGCCGTGGGTACCCGCCAGGCCTGGCAGAGCCTGGGGTAGCCGCCCACCATCGCCCGCCCTTGGGGGCGGCGGAAGCAACCGTCAAGCATCTGCTGATGCCAGTACGGCATGAGGTCGGTGCCGATCGGCCTGAACCGGACCGCGCCCGACGCGGCCGTATCGCCGCGCGCGCCCTACAATGGCCGCATGCAGATCGGCCCGTACACCATTGCCCCCAACGTCGTGCTGGCGCCCATGGCCGGCGTCACCGACAAGCCCTTCCGCCTGCTGTGCAAACGGCTGGGCGCGGGTCTGGCCGCCTCGGAAATGACCATCAGTGATCCGCGCTTCTGGAACACGCGCAAGTCGATCCACCGCATGGACCATGACGGCGAACCGGCTCCGATCAGCGTGCAGATCGCCGGCACCGAGCCGCAGCAGCTGGCCGAGGCCGCACGCTACAACGTCGACCACGGCGCGCAGATCATCGACATCAACATGGGCTGCCCGGCCAAGAAGGTCTGCAACGCCTGGGCCGGTTCGGCACTGATGCGCGACGAGCAGCTGGTGGCGCGCATCCTCGAGGCCGTCGTCAACGCGGTGGACGTGCCGGTCACGCTGAAGATCCGCACCGGTTGGGACTGCGACCATCGCAATGGCCCGCTGATCGCACGCATCGCCGAGGACAGCGGTATTGCGGCACTGGCGGTGCACGGCCGTACCCGCGACCAGCACTACACCGGCCAGGCAGAGTACGCCACGATCGGCGAGATCAAGGCCGCGCTGCGCATTCCGGTCATCGCCAACGGCGATATCGATTCGCCGCAGAAGGCGGCCTATGTCCTGAAGGAAACCGGCGTGGACGCGGTGATGATCGGTCGCTCGGCGCAGGGCCGGCCGTGGATTTTCCGCGAAGTGGCGCACTACCTGGCCACCGGCGAGGAACTGCCGCCGCCCTCGCTGGCGGAAGTGCGCGACATCCTGCTCGGCCACCTGCACGCGTTGCATGCGTTCTATGGCGAGCCGCAGGGCGTGCGCATCGCGCGCAAGCACCTGGGCTGGTATGCCAAGGACCAGCCGGAGAATGCCGCCTTCCGCGCGGTGGTCAATCGTGCCGAAGACCCGCAGAGCCAGATCGCGCTGACCACTGAATACTTCGACCGCCTGATCGCCGGGGAACCGGCGCTGTCTTCGGCGGCCTGAGCCGCCCGCCCCGCGTTTCCGAACAGTCGAGCCAGCTCGACGCTACAAGAGCCCGCCGTCATGACCCCGCCGATCTCCTCCCCGACCTACCTGCACGGGTTCTCCGGCACCGAGCAGCAGCGCCTGATGACCCAGGCCCGGCTGCTGGAATCGAGCATCTTCGGCCAGATCGACTACAGCGGCGCGCGGCGCCTGCTGGAAGTCGGCAGCGGCGTCGGCGCACAGACCGAGATCCTGCTGCGCCGCTTCCCCGAGCTGCACGTGACCGGCGTGGATCTGAGCGAAACGCAGCTGGCCACCGCGCGCGAGAACCTGGCGCGCACGCCGTGGTGCAGCGACCGCTACACCCTGCAGCAGGCCGACGCCGGTGAACTGCCGTTCGAGGCACGCAGCTTCGATTCGGCGTTCCTGTGCTGGGTGCTGGAACACGTTCCGTCACCCGCACGTGTGTTGAGTGAAGTGCGCCGCGTGCTGGCCCCGGGGTCACCGGTGTACATCACCGAAGTGATGAATGCCTCGTTCCTGCTCGACCCGTATTCGCCGCACATCTGGCGTTACTGGATGGCGTTCAACGATTTCCAGTACGACCACGGGGGCGACCCGTTCGTCGGCGCCAAGCTGGGCAACCTGTTGCTGGCCGGCGGCTTCCGCGACGTGCACACCGAGATCAAGACCATCCACCTGGACAACCGCGAACCGGCACGCCGCAAGACGATGATCGCGTTCTGGGAACAGCTGCTGCTGTCGGCCGCTGACCAGCTGCTGCAGGCCGGCTCGGTGGACGAGGAAACCGTGGAAGGCATGCGTCGCGAGTTCCGCCTGGTGCAGAACGACCCGAACGCGGTGTTCTTCTATTCGTTCGTGCAGGGCCGCGCCACGGTGTATTGAGCCGACGCGGCACTGTCCGTAGAGCCACGCCATGCGTGGCTGCCAGCGCCGATGTCCCGCCATCCACGCATGGCGTGGATCTACTCAACGGCGCCGGCTACGGGCGCATGCCAGATCCGCTGCCACATCGCGGCCAGCCGGCGACCGGCGTCAGCACGCGCGGCGGGACTGCTGTAATCCGTCCGCACCTGCTCGGGCGTGATCGGTCGCCACTGCCCGTCGACCTGCTCGGCCACGGCAAAGTTGAAGGTGTAGTCGGGCTCCAGCCCCATGCGCAGGTCACTCAGGACCAGCCGCCCGTCCACCACTTGCGCACGCATGAAGCCACGGTTGAACCACGTCAGCTGCTGCACCGCCGGGATGCCCCCTGCTTCGCGCAATGCCTGCACGTTGGACGCGTGGCCTTCGAACTGCATCGGCCCATGGTCAGCCACCAGCGAGCGGTCGCCCACCACGTAGCCGTTCGGCGTCATCGCCACCACGCGCCACAGCAGGGTGTTGAACGGCATCGGCACCGAGAAGCGCGGCGCATCGCCCAGGCCCATCGCCGCCAGGCTCTGCTGGGCAGCACGGTCGACCTGGGCCTTTGCGATCAGGCCCCAGCCCAGGTAGGCACTGCTGACCAGCAACGCCGCACCCAGCACCTTGCCAGCCCAGGGGCGGGCGCGGCCAAACCAGGCCAGCACGCAGCCCAGCAGCAGCCACACCGTGTAGCCAAGATCGATGATGAAGACACTGGAACCCATGGTCGGGTGTGGGCGCAGCGGCCACCACAACTGGGTGCCGTAGACGGTGAACGCATCCAGCACGGGATGGGTGACCAGCGCCAGCTGGATCGCCCAGAACCAGCGCACCGGTGACTGCGCGACGCGGCCATTGCCGAAGCGCTTGAACAACCACCAGATCAGCGCCGCCACCCAGGGCAGCACCAGCAGCGAATGGCTGAAACTGCGGTGCTCGATCATGTTCACCACCGGGTCGGCGGCGGTGAAGCCAAGCCACAGGGCATCGAGGTCCGGCAGGGTGCCGAGCGCGGCACCGGCCAGCAGGGCCGCGCGGCGGTGGCCGGGCGGAGCGATGGCAGCAGCGACGGCGCCGCCGAGCACGATCTGGGTCAGGGAATCCATGGGCCGATGCTAGCGGCTTGCGGGCGGTGTATGTAGAGCCGAGCCCATGCTCGGCTGCTCTTCGTTTGGCGCCACGTCAGCCGAGAATGGGCTCGGCTCTACAGGAGGACAGACGCGCGTTATGCCGCCTGCGACAACCGCGCCCCTGGCAGTTCCACCAGAGTCTGGCCGTTGTGGTCCAGCAGGCGCAGCGCGCCATCATGGTCTTCGGCCAGTGCGGTCAGGCTCTCCACCCAGTCGCCATCATTGGCGTAGACCAGGCCATCGCGTTCGATCAGCGCAGCGCGATGGATGTGACCACAGACGATGCCATCCAGTCCGCGCCGGCGCACGTCATCCAGCCCAGCCTGCACGAAACGCTCGATGTAGCGTTCGGCGGCGCCGCTGCGCTTCTTCAGGAACTCCGACAGCGACCAGTAGCGCATGCCCAGCCGGCGCCGCACCGCGTTCAGCGCCTGGTTGCCGGTCAGGATGCGGTAGTACAGCCAGTCGCCGAACTTTTCCTGCAGGCCGCCGAAGTGGGTCACGCCGTCGTACTCGTCCCCGTGCGCGACCAGCAGGCGACGGCCATCGGCGGTCACATGGATGGCGCGACGGCGCACCTGCATCGCTGGCAGCATCAGCCCGCACACGTGGCGCAGCGATGCGTCATGGTTGCCGGGGATGTAGACGATCTCGGTCCCGGCACGGCGCAGCGCGTGCAGGGCCTGGATGACTTCGCTGTGCGACTGCCGCCAGTTGGCGCGGCGATGCGCCATCCACCACAGGTCGATGATGTCGCCGACCAGATACAACCGTTCACAGCGCAGCTGCGAGAGGAACCGTGCCAGCTCGGTGGCATGGCAATGACGTGAACCCAGGTGCACATCGGAGACGAACACTGCGCGCCGGTGCGGCGACAGGTTCGCCAGCGCGCTCATGCCGGCGTCCCCGCGTCGCGCAGGTAGCGTTTGCGCTTGTTCGGCCGGATCGCGCACAGGTCCACTTCGATCAGGCCGTCGATCGAATCACTGAAGTCCGGATCGACACCGAAAGCCAGGAAACGCGCACCGCCGGGTTCGCACAGATCGGTGTACTGGCGGTACAGCGTCGGCACGCCGGTGCCGAGCGCGGCCAGGTTGGCTTTCAGCACGTCGAACGCGGCGCCTGCATCCAGTTCGCCGAAACTCGGCGGTGCAGCGAAGTACTGGAACGGCCGGTTCGATTCGGCCAGGCCAGCGGTACCGCTGTAATAGCGCTGGTAGTACGCCACCAGCTGCTCGCGCGCATCGCGTGGTAGCGCCGCGCTGATCGACACGGCGCCGAACAGGTAGCGGATGCCCGGCCGGCACTGCAGGTAGGCTCCGATGCCCTGCCACAGGTAGTCCAGGCTGCGGCTGCCCCAGTAGTCGGGCACCACGAAGCTGCGGCCCAGTTCCAGGCCTTCGGCGATGTGGGTGATGGCATCGTCGGAATAGCGGAACAGCGACGCGCTGTAGAGCCCTGACAGTCCGTGCCGGGCCAGCGCATGGGCGCCGCGCATGATCCGGTACGCGCCGGCGATGCGCTGCGCGGCCGCGTCCCAGATCACGATGTGCTCGTACTGCGGGTCGTAATCGTCCAGGTCGCGGCTGCGCCCGGTGCCCTCGCCCACCTGGCGGAAGGTCAGCTCGCGCAGGCGGCCGAGCTCCAGCAGCAGCGGCGAATCGGCAGTACAGGTGGCCAGCAGGATCTGCTTGCCATCGGCGGTCTGGCCCAGCTGGGTGGCTGCGGCAATCCCCGCGGCGACCTGCGAAGGCGGCACGGGGGCCGCCAGCGGCTCGGGGCCTGCGAAGACAGCGGCACTGCCGGCCGCGCCATTACGGCCCAGCGCATACAGCGCGCGGCGTACCGCCAGCAGCTGTGCGCCCGGGTCACCGCCCTTGCCCAGCTGCATCGGCTCACCGATGCTCAGCCGCAGCGGACGGCCACGACGGGTGAACATCTCGCGCGCCAGCAGCGCGGTGCCGGCCGGCTTGAACAGGGTCGAGGCGCCGTAGAACAGCGCCGAGTTGCGCGCCTCCACGCGCACCGGCAGCACCGGCGCGCCGGCGGCACGGGCAAAGCGGACGAAGCCGCGCTGCCAGCGGCCATCGCGGATGCCGCGCAGCGACAGCCGCGAGACCTCGCCGGCCGGGAACACGATCACGCACTGCTCGGCGGCCAGCGCCTCTTCGACGGCATGCAGGCTGCCACGCTGGGCCTTGCCACCGAGGATGCGCATCGGCAGCAGCAGGTCCTGCAGTGGCGCGATGGCCCCCAGCAGATCGTTGGCCACGATACGCACGTCACGACGGATGCGGCCGACCGCGTCCAGCAATGCGAGGGCGTCCAGCGCTCCGGAAGGGTGATTGGCGACGATCAGCAGGCGACCGGTGGCGGGAATCTTCGCCAGCGCCGCCGGATCGACCTGGTACTGGCCATCGATGAACTCCAGGCCGGCGGCGACGAAGCCGAATCCACGCAATCCCGCACTGCGCTGCAGGAACGCTTCGATCTGGTCCAAGCGCGACCAGCGGCCGACGCTGCGCAGCAACGGCCGCGCCAATTGCCCCCGGCGGCCATGGAACCAATCGGGGAAGCGTTGCTGGAGACGCTGTTCAAGTTCCTGCATGGCGGATCCACTCATGCCCGGCGGCCGGATTGGCCGACAGCCTGCGCCCGGCAGGCGGCAGCCAGATGGCGGTTTTTGGGCAGAACGATGACGGCTGGCCAGTCCTGGGGCGGGCGGGGTCGCCCGCACAGTCGAGGCCGGTCGCAGGCCGGTGCGTTGTCACGCTGGTGGAACACTGGGCCTCGAGGCTGGCCCCCAATCCCGGCCGGACGGCCCCTGCCGGGCCTACGCGGGCTTAACCACCGGCAACCGGTACAGGTTCACAATGCACAGGCGGCGCACCCCGTGTATCATTCGCGCCCATCTTTCCATCCGAATCAAGGGATATTACGCCTGATGTCCAGCTATCTCTTCACCTCCGAGTCGGTCTCCGAAGGCCATCCGGACAAGGTTGCCGACCAGATCTCCGATGCGGTGCTGGACGCGATCCTGACCCAGGACCAGCGCGCCCGCGTGGCCTGCGAGACCATGGTCAAGACCGGCGTTGCCATCGTCGCCGGTGAGATCACCACCAGCGCCTGGATCGACCTGGAAGCGCTGACCCGCAAGGTCATCACGGACATCGGCTACGACAGCTCCGACGTCGGCTTCGACGGCGCCACCTGCGGCGTGCTGAACCTGATCGGCAAGCAGTCGCCGCACATCGCCCAGGGCGTGGACCGCAAGAAGCCGGAAGAAATGGGCGCTGGCGACCAAGGCCTGATGTTCGGCTATGCCACCAACGAGACCGACAGCTACATGCCGGCCGCGATCCACCTGTCGCACCGCCTGGTCGAGCAGCAGGCCAAGATCCGCAAGAAGAAGAACTCGCCGCTGTCGTGGCTGCGCCCGGACGCCAAGAGCCAGGTCACCCTGCGCTATGAAAACGGCGTGGTCTCGGCCATCGACGCCGTGGTCCTGTCGACCCAGCACGCCCCGGGCATCAAGCAGAAGGACCTCATCGAGACCGTCCGCGAAGAGATCATCAAGCCGGTGCTGCCGGCCAAGTGGCTGCACAAGGGCACCAAGTTCCACATCAATCCGACCGGCAAGTTCGAGATCGGTGGCCCGGTGGGCGACTGCGGCCTGACCGGTCGCAAGATCATCGTCGACACCTACGGCGGCTGGGCCCGTCACGGTGGTGGCGCCTTCTCCGGCAAGGACCCGTCCAAGGTCGACCGTTCGGCAGCCTACGCGGCCCGCTACGTCGCCAAGAACGTGGTCGCCGCCGGCCTGGCCGACCGCTGCGAAGTTCAGGTCTCCTACGCCATTGGCGTGGCTGAGCCGACCTCGATCTCGGTCACCACCTTCGGCACCGGCAAGATCAGCGACGACAAGATCGAGAAGCTGATCCGCAAGCACTTCGACCTGCGCCCGTACGGCATCATCAAGATGCTGGACCTGGTGCACCCGATGTACCAGCAGACCGCGGCCTACGGCCACTTCGGCCGCAAGCCGAAGGAGTTCAGTTACCTCAACGGCGAAGGCGAGACCGTCAACGCCACGGCCTTCTCCTGGGAGAAGACCGACCGCGCCGCCGCCCTGCGCGCCGATGCGAAGCTGAAGTAAGAAACACGAAGGGCCGCTCACGCGGCCCTTCTCTTTTCTGGTAGAGCCGGCCGCTGGCCGGCTTTCTTTTACCGCCTTGCAAAGCAATCCCCCACGTGAGCACGCGGCCCTCTATCAAGGAAGATGGTGCATGATTTCCCGACTGCTGGACCGCTGGTTCAGGGACAAGCCCACGCCCGAGGCATTTGCCGCGAAGGTCATCCAGACCGCGCGCCGGCTGGGCATCGACAAGCGGCTGGAATACGACGCGGGCCTGTTCCGCATCGCCTACAACGGCAGCTCGTTCTTCAACCTGCACAACGCCTACCACGCCTACCTGGACGTGGAGCGGAGCCGCCAGCGCGACGTGCTGGAACGCTTCACCAGCATCCTGGGCATGGCAGACGACGAGCAGCCGCCTTTTGCCGAGATCCGCGACCGGCTGCGCCCGGTGATCCGCAACCGCAACCTCCTCGATCAGATCATCCTGCAGGAGATGGAAGAAAACGGCCTCGACGCCCGGGTGTCCCTGCAGTACCGCCCGCTCACCGGGGAATGCGTGGAACTGCTGGCCGTGGACTACGACCAGCACACCACTACCCAGACCCGCGACCTGCCCGGGGAATGGGGCATCACCCTGGACCAGGCATTGACGATCGCGCGCGACAACCTGCGTGCACTGGACGATGCGCCCTTCATCGAGATCGCCCCGGGGCTGTTCCGCTCCGCCTGGAGCGATGCCTATGACAGCAGCCGCGTGCTGCTGCCCGAACTGCTGCACCGTCTTCCGTTGGCAGGCCCGCCGGTGTTCATGCTGCCCACCCGTGACGTGCTGCTGGTGGCCGGTGAACGTGATGAAGAGGCCCAGCAGGCGATGATTGCCCAGGCCAGCGAGGCCATGGACGATGGCCGGGTGATCAGCGGCGACATGCATCACTACGTGGAAGGCCAGCTGCAGCCCTTCACCCCGGCTAGCGAAGCGCTGCAGCAGGCACTGCGTGCCCTGCGCCTGCAGCTGCACGCGGGGCTGTACGCCACCCAGAAGGAACAGCTGGACAAGGTGCATGAGCTGCACGCGCACGACGTGTTCGTGGCCAACTTCATCGTCGACGGCAGCAACCATATCTCCATCGGCTGCTGGTCCGAAGGCGTGGAGACCTCACTGCCGCAGACCGACTTCATCGCGCTGGTGGTGGAAGAGAGCGATACCCAGATGGTCGAGTGGCACGTGGCGATGCGCGAATTCGGCCACCTGCTGGAAGCCGATACCCGGCACATCCACCCGCCGCGCTACCTGACCCGCGGCTTCCCCGACGCGGATCTGCGCACGCGCGTGCAGCCCGGCTGACGCGTCCCGTGCCATGGCCGCGGCCGGGCACGCCCGGCCCGCGCCCGATACAATCGCCCCATGTCGACCGAACTGAAAACCCACCAGCTGTCCATGACCGTGCTGATGTCGCCGGAGATGGCCAATTTTTCCGGCAAGGTCCACGGCGGCGCGGTCCTGCGCCTGCTCGACCAGGTCGCCTACGCCTGCGCCAGCCGTTACGCCGGCAGCTACGTGGTCACCCTGTCGGTGGACCAGGTGATGTTCCGCCAGCCCATCGCGGTGGGCGAGCTGGTCACCTTCCTGGCCTCGGTGAACCATACCGGCACCTCGTCGATGGAGATCGGCATCAAGGTGGTGGCCGAGGACATCCTCAAGCGCAGCGTGCGCCACGCCAACAGCTGCTTCTTCACGATGGTGGCAGTGGACGAGGAAGGCCGGCCGACGCCGGTGCCGGCATTGCAGCCGGTTACATCGGACGAGAAGCGTCGCCAGGCGGCCGCGCTGATCCGCCGCCAGCTGCGTCAGGAAATGGAGCAGCGCCATCTGGAACTGCTGGCATCGAATCCGCCGTCGCCGGAAGAATGAGCGTGAACCCGGTAGTGCCGGCCGCTGGCCGGCAACCTCGCGCGTGCTGCCGAACATCATGAGGTTGCCGGCCAGCGGCCGGCACTACCATTTCGAATTCGCCGGGCCACGCCCGGCGGATGCATTTCACCCGGTGTTCTGCACGCCCTGCGAAACACCGTTCACGCACGCCACCAGCGCGCGCAGCAGATCGTCATCCTCGCGTCCGCTGGCCCGCCAGCGTTGCAGCAGGTCCACCTGCAGCACGCTGATGGGATCAACGTAGGGATTGCGCAGGCGGATCGACAGCGCCAGCCGCGCATCGTGGTCCAGCAGCGTCTGCTGGTCCATCAACGTCAGCAGCCAGTGCCGGGTGAGTTCCAGTTCGCGCTGCACCTGCGGGAAGAAGCGGTCGTGCAGGTCGCCCGACAGCAGCGAGAACTGCTCGGCGATGGTGATGTCGCCCTTGGACAGCACCATCGCGATGTCATCCAGGAAGGTGCGGAAGAACGGCCAGTCACGTGCCATCTCGCGCAGGGTCTGTTCGTGACCAGCATCGACCGCCGCCTGTAGGCCGCTGCCCACGCCATACCACCCGGGAATGACTGCACGCGCCTGGCTCCAGGCGAACACCCAGGGAATCGCTCGCAGGTTGCCCAATGCCGCGTCCTGACCGAGCCGGCGCGACGGACGCGAGCCCAGCGTCATCCGCTCGATCACGTCTATCGGCGTGGCCGTGCGGAAGTAGTCCATGAAGCCAGACTGGCCGACGAAGGCGCGGTACACCTCGCTGCTGGCCGATGACACCACGTCCATCACCGGTCGCCACTCATCCTCGCGCGGCTCGGCGGCACGCGGGCGCAGGCTGGCGCGCAGCACCGCACCCGTGGCCTGCTCCAGCGAGCGCAGGGCCAGCGCGCGGATGCCGTATTTGCGATGGATCACCTCGCCCTGCTCGGTCACCCGCAGGCGGCCATCGATGCTGCCGCGCGGCGACGCATCGACCGCGTGCGTGGTCTTGCCACCGCCACGGCTGATCGAACCGCCACGGCCATGGAAGAAGGTCAGCCGGATGCCGGCTTCGGCCGCCACCTCCAGCAGTTCCACCTGTGCTCGCTGAAGGCCCCAACGCGAAGCAGCAATGCCACCATCCTTGCTGCTGTCCGAATAGCCGAGCATCACCATCTGCACGTCGTCGCGTGCCTGCAGGTGCGCGCGATAGATCGGGTCGGCCAGCAGGTCACGCAGGGTCGCGGTGCCGCGTTTGAGATCATCCACGGTCTCGAACAGAGGGGCGATGTCCAGCGGCACTGCACCGCCCTCTTCCACCAGGCCGCCACGGCGCGCCAGCGCCAGCACCGCCAGCACATCGCTGCGATCGTGCGCCATCGAGATGATGTAGCTGCCCAGTGCATCGCCGCCATGCCGCGCACGCGCATCGGCCAGCGCGGCGAACACCGCATCCAGCCGCTGGTTGCCCTCGTCGTCGCCCTTCGGCAACGGTGCCTCACCACTGGCATGCGGTGCCAGCAGGTGCGCGCGGCCCAAGGCATCCAGCCCCTCCCACGCCGCGTCGCCGCCCAGCACCGTCGCCAGCGCACGCGCATGCACGCTCGATTCCTGGCGCACATCCAACCGCGCCAGATGGAAGCCGAACGTCTTCACCCGCCACAGCAGGCGCTGCACGGCAAAGCCGCCGGCATGTTCGCCGCGATTGGCGCGCAGGCTGTCGAGGATCAGCTGCAGGTCGTCGATCAGTTCGGCGGGGCCGGCGTAGGCGCCCTCGCCATCGTCCAGCGTCGCCTGCAGGCGTGCGCGCATGCGGTCGTTGAGCAGGCGGTACGGCATGTCGGCGTGGCGCGGACGCGACTGCACCTGCGGCAGCAGCTGCTGGTACTGCACCACGCGCGCCTGCAGCGCATCGCTCACGCCCACCCGCTCGGTGGACTGGCTGAGCAGGCTGGCCAGCTGCAGCAGTTCCTTCTGGTAGCGCCCGAGCACCGCCTGCCGCTGCGCATCCAGCGTGTTGCGGATGGTGCTGGCATCCACGTTCGGGTTGCCGTCCATGTCGCCGCCCACCCAGGTGCCAAAACGCAGCAGGCGCGGCAGCGGCAGTTCTTCGCCGTAGGTATCGCGCAGCGCCTGCTGCAGCGATTCGTACAGCACCGGAATCACCCGGTACAGCACCTGCACCAGATAGAAGCCGACATGCTCGCGTTCGTCATCCACGGTAGGCCGCACTGGCGAGGAATCGGTGGTCTGCCACGAGGCAGTCAGCGCCATGCGGAAGCGCGCAGCATCGGCAGCGGCCTCCCCAGGCGTGCGCTGGCCGTCGAGGTTGTCGACCAGGCTGGCCACCATCAGCTGCTCTTTTTCCAGCAGCGCGCGGCGTACCGCTTCGGTCGGGTGCGCGGTGAACACCGGTTCGATGTCGATGCGCGGGAGCCACTGCCCCAACTCGTCCAGGCCCACGCCCTGCGCCTTCAAGTGCTGCAGCGCATCCTGCAGGCCATCGGGCTGTGCACCTGCAGTACCGGCGCGCTGGTAGTCACGGCGGCGGCGGATGCGATGCACGCGCTCGGCGATGTTGACCACCTGGAAGTAGGTACTGAAGGCCCGCACCATGGTCTCGGCCTGTTGTGGCGTACGCCCGGCCAGGCCATCAGCCAGCTCCGACAGCGGCGCCTGGTTCTCGCGGCGGGCGATGGCGCGGGTGCGCACGTCTTCGACATCGTCGAGGAAGGCGGCGGAGACCTGCTCAACCAGCAGGTCGCCGACCAGCGCGCCAAGTCGGCGCACGTCATCGCGAAGCGGAAGATCGGGAGAAGCAAACTCGATGCTGCTGCGGTACTCGTTCATCGGCGACGCACAGGCCTCGGTCAACGGATCCAGGCCCCAAGCCTATCCCAGATCGGGCGTCGTGCTGCGATGCAAAAATGGTTTCATCTGGTAGTGCCGGCCGCTGGCCGGCAACCTCAGGTTGCATGGCTCCATGAGGTTGCCGGCCAGCGGCCGGCACTACCGGGTCCGGTCAGCGCTTCTTCTTCGCCTTGCCCTGCTCAGCCGGGCCGATGGTCTGCTCCAGCCAGCGCTCGCTCTCAGCCAGCATGGTCATGATCGATTCGCGTGCGCGATAGGCATGCGATTCGTTCGGCAGCATCACCAGCCGTGCGGTGCCACCCAGGCCCTTCACCGCCGCGAACATGCGCTCGCTCTGCATCGGGAACGTGCCGGAGTTGTTGTCGTCCACGCCGTGGATGAAGAGGATCGGATCCTTGATCTTGTCAGCGTAGTTGAACGGCGCCATCTTCTGGTAGACGTCCTGCGCCTGCCAGTAGTTGCGCTCTTCGGCCTGGAAGCCGAACGGGGTGAGCGTGCGGTTATAGGCGCCGCTGCGGGCGATGCCGGCCTTGAACAGGCGCGTGTGCGCCAGCAGGTTGGCGGTCATGAACGCACCGTAGGAATGGCCACCAATGGCGATGTGATCGCGATCGGTCACGCCACGACGCACCACTTCATCCACCGCTGCCTGCGCGTTGGCCACCAGCTGTTCGATGTAGGTGTCGTTCGGCTCCTTGTCACCCTCGCCGATGATCGGCATCGACGGGCTGGCCAGCACCACATAGCCCTTGGCCAGGAACGCCTGCGGGCCCCAGTAGCTGACCGCATTGAAGCGGTACGGCGAATCGGTCACCTGGCTGGCCGCAGCCGCACTCTTGAACTCGCCCGGGTAGGCCCACATCAGCAACGGCCGCGGGCCGTCGCGCTTCGGGTCGTAGCCCGGCGGCAGCAGCAGGGTCGCGGTCAGGTCGACGCCATCCTTGCGCTTGTAGCGGATCTGCTCCTTCTGCACGCCCTTCAGCTGCGGCAGCGGATGGGCGAAGTGGGTCAATGCGCGCGGCTGGGTGGCCGCATCGGCCAGCGACTGCACGTAGAAGTTGGCCGGCTCGTCCGGGCTCTCGCGGCTCAGCAGCAGCGAGCTGGCCTGGTCGTCCAGCAACGCCACCGGCAGCGCATAGCTCGGCGCCTGCGAGTGGAACAGGCGGGTGGCCTTGCCGCTGGCGATGTCGAAGCGGTCCACGAACGGACGGTCACCTTCCGGCGAAGCACCCGCACCAACCAGGTACAGGCTGCTGCCATCAGCACTGGTCTGCAGCAGCGAGCGGCCACGATCGTCGCTGGACAGCTGCGGACGGCCCGGATCGGAATAGCGGTCCTGCGCATCGCGGTCCCACAGCAGGCGCGGCTCGGTACCGGCATTGTCCGGGGCGATCAGCCAGGTCCTGGTCTTGCGGGTCTTCCACCACGATTCGGTCAGCAGGGCCAGGTCACCGCGGCCCCAGCTGATGCCGGCCAGGCGGCTGCCAAGCTGGGCCAGCGTCACCGGCGGCTTGTCGAACGGCGCGGCCTGCATCAGCACCGCATCGCGCACCTTGGCCTCCCTGTTCGGGTCGCCGCCGTCCTGCGCTTCGGCCCAGACCAGGGTGGCGTCGGCATCACCGCGCCAGCGGATGTCGCGCACGCCGGTCACTTCGGCGTCGTTGCCGGTCGGCAGGCCTTCCACCAGCGGGCGCACCGCCACGGTGTGCACCAGCTTGCCGCTGGCACGGTCGATCACTTCAATGCGGCGCGGGAAGCTGTCCACCGGCACCACGTAGGAATACGGGCGCTGCACCGGCTGGCGCAGCACGAAGCGGCCATCCGGCGACACTGCAAAGCCCATGAAGATGCCGGCCGCGCCGATCGCGCGGGTGCTGCCATCCAGGCTGACTTCCATCGGCTGGGTGGTGGCGTAGTAATCGAACTGGCGCGCGTCGGCCTCGTTCTTCAGCAGGTCCTGGTAGGTACGGATCGACACCACGCCGCCGCCCTGGCTGGTCTGCTGCACGGCCGGGCCGGTCGGAATGCCGTCGGCGGCCGGGGCCGCACCGAGGTTGGCCGGGCGGGTGAACACCACCAGGCCGCGGCTGTCCGGCAGCCACTGATAGCCGCTACCGATCACCGTGTTCAGGCCGGCAACCAGGCGACGGGCACTGCCACCGGCCACGTCCACCAGCCACAGTTCGTTGGCACCGCTGGCGGCGTCGACCTGGTTGAAGGCCAGCCACTTCTGGTCCGGCGACCACATCACACTGGCGATCGACAGCTTGGCCGGCAGGCCACTGATCTGCCGCTCCTTGCCGTCGGCTACGTTCATCAGCCACAGCTTCTCGCCGAAGCTGAAGCGGCTGTCGGAGAACGTGCGCGGGTTGATGCGCAGGCCGGCCAGCTTCAGTTCCGGCTGCGCCACCACCTGGATCGACGGCAGCGACGGCATCTGCATCATCGCGGCCACGTCGCGGCGCGGCGACAGGTACAACGAGGGCGCACGGGGCGCGTCCACCACCGCCTGCAGCGCGGCCGACGGCAGTTCGTAGCCGTTGACGCCCTGGGCCTGTGCGGCCGCGGGCTGCGGCGCTGCCGCCCAGGCCAGCGGGGCCACTGCCAGCAGTCCCATCGACAGGACCAGGCCGGTCCAGCGCCGTGTGCGGCGCGCGTGCATGCTCATCGTTCCACCTGTGTGATGCGTGAAAACACCGACCTTAACAGGCCGTGCACGCGATCCCACCTGCCGATGGTTGGGTCATCCCGATGTCACGCCGGGGCCGCGATATAATGGGGGTTCTCCCCTGCCGAGGGGCGCTGCGACCGGATCCCATGAGGCCCGGCCAGGCTCGGTGAGGTGGCTTTGTAACAACGGCGCCCGGCTAGATGCGAGCACCCGCTCGTCCACAACCGGAGCACACCAATGAACGCTGTTGCCAAGACCTTCTCCACCGAAGGTGATTACAAGATCCGCGATATCACGCTGGCCGACTGGGGCCGCAAGGAACTGGACATCGCCGAGCACGAAATGCCGGGCCTGATGTCGATCCGCCGCAAGTACCAGGCCGAGCTGCCGCTGAAGGGCGTGCGCGTGACCGGCTCGCTGCACATGACCATCCAGACCGCGGTGCTGATCGAGACCCTGAAGGACATCGGCGCTGACGTGCGCTGGGCCTCGTGCAACATCTTCTCGACCCAGGACCACGCCGCTGCCGCCATTGCCGCCACCGGCACCCCGGTGTTCGCCTGGAAGGGCGAGACCCTGGAAGAGTACTGGGACTGCACCCTGGACGCGCTGACCTTCACCCTGGCCGACGGCACCCTGACCGGCCCGGAGCTGGTGGTGGACGATGGCGGTGACGTGACCCTGCTGATCCACAAGGGCTACGAGCTGGAAAACGGCAGCACCTGGGTTGACGAAAAGGCCGCCTCGCACGAAGAACAGGTCATCAAGAACCTGCTCAAGCGCGTTGCCAAGGAGCGTCCGGGTTACTGGGGCCGCGTGGTCAAGGACTGGAAGGGCGTCTCCGAAGAGACCACCACCGGCGTGCACCGCCTGTACCAGCTGGCCCAGGCCGGCACCCTGCTGATCCCGGCGATCAACGTCAACGACTCGGTCACCAAGAGCAAGTTCGACAACCTGTACGGCTGCCGCGAGTCGCTGGCCGATGGCCTGAAGCGCGCGATGGACGTGATGCTGGCCGGCAAGGTGGCCGTGGTCTGCGGCTACGGCGACGTCGGCAAGGGCTGCGCCGCGTCGCTGCGCGCCTACGGCGCGCGCGTGATCGTCACCGAGATCGACCCGATCTGCGCCCTGCAGGCGGCGATGGAAGGCTATGAAGTCAACACCATCGAATCGACCCTGGGCCGTGCCGACCTGTACGTCACCACCACCGGCAACAAAGACATCATCCGCATCGAGCACCTGAGCGCGATGAAGGACCAGGCCATCGTCTGCAACATCGGCCACTTCGACAACGAGATCCAGGTCGACGCGCTGGTGTCGTTCGCCGGCGTCAAGCACGTCAACATCAAGCCGCAGGTGGACAAGTACATCTTCCCGAACGGCAACGCGATCTTCCTGCTGGCCGAAGGCCGCCTGGTGAACCTGGGCTGCGCCACCGGCCACCCGAGCTTCGTGATGTCCAACAGCTTCGCCAACCAGACCCTGGCACAGATCGACCTGTGGGCGAACAAGGACAGCTACGAGAACAAGGTGTACCTGCTGCCGAAGAAGCTGGACGAGGAAGTGGCGCGCCTGCACCTGGAAAAGATCGGCGTGAAGCTGACCACCCTGAGCCAGGAACAGGCCGACTACATCGGCGTGCCGGTGGAAGGCCCGTTCAAGCCGGATCACTACCGCTACTGATACCTGCGGAGTGCCGGCCAGCGGCCGGCACCACCGGTGCATGCAACACACGGAACGGGCGCCTTCGGGCGCCCGTTCTGCATTTGCGTGTGGCCGTACACCCCGCACCCACAGACAACCCTCAGTAGATCCACGCCATGCGTGGATGTTCCCCACCGGAGCGGGAACAATAGCCTCGGTCAAGGCAACACCCCCGCCTCACGCTACGATGCCCCCATGACCCCGGCCATCAACCTGCTCAAGCGCGAGAAGATCGCCCACACCGTGCGCAGCTACGTGCACGACGCCCACGCCGAATCGTATGGCGGCGAAGCCGTGGACAAGCTCGGCCTCGATCCGGCCCAGGTGTTCAAGACCCTGCTGGCCAGCACCGAGACCCACGAACTGCTGGTGGCGATCGTGCCGGTGGCCGGCCAGCTGGACCTGAAGGCACTGGCCGAAGCCGCCGGCTGCAAGAAGTGCGAGATGGCCGCTGCGGATGCCGCACAGCGCGCGACCGGTTACCTGGTCGGCGGCATCAGCCCGCTCGGACAGAAGAAGCGCCTGCGCACCTTCCTGGACGCCAGCGCGCAGGCATTGCCAGCGCTGCATGTCAGCGCCGGTCGCCGCGGCCTGGAAGTGGAACTGGCGCCGGCCGACCTGCTGCGCCTGACAACCGGCCACTACGCTGCCATCGGCAAGTCACGCTGATGCGCTCCGCCCTGCAGACGCCTTAGTTGAGCTTGAACGTGACCGTGCCGCGTATCAGGCTCATGCCTGGCGCCTTGCCTGCCGCTTCACGCTCATAGCGCCAGTCACGCGCGTGCTTGAGCGCCGCCGCATCGAGCAGCGGGTACCCACTGGATCGGGCCAGGATGATCGCCTGGGTCTTGCCCTGTGCATCCAGCAGCAGCATCAGCTCGACACCTCCCTGCTGGGCCTCGCGCATGGCGGCCGCAGGATACGTCGGAACCGACGAAAGTCGCCGCTGGTGCCAGCCTCCTTCCCGGGCAATCAACGGCGTGCTGGAAGAGAGTGGGCAACGTGCAGGCATCTGCAGGTCGAAGCCCGCAGCCCCTTGCGAAGGCCGGGTGGTGGCTGGCGCACCACAGGCGATCGCCGACACGCTCTGGAGCAACGACTGCTGACGCGAAAGCGCTGCTGCGTCATCCGCTTCCACATGGAACGTGCAGCGCCCCGACGTTGCCTGCGCCTGCAGTGAACCCACGCCCACGTCGCGGATCTGCGTCACATCGGACAGGGCCCCACAGGCGGCGCCTGCATCGTACTTCGCTGCCGGGCTTTCACTTGCGGCCAGCAGGCCTGCGGCGACCCATGCAAACGGCATCCAGCTGCGAACATTCATCCCTGTGCTCCCTGCGTTGATTCACCGCCATGGTAGCGCCCCGCTGCAATCCGCCCTGTTCACATGCCGACTGTCCGGCCACAGCGTGGGCTCACGGTCGCCAGTTGGCGTTGTTCTCCCAGAACTCCACCGAGCGCCGGTAGGCCTCCCGGTCCAGCGGCACACCGGAACCGCCTTCCTCCACGCCCAGCGCATTGCGCATCATGGTGATCGGCGCCATCGGCACCTCTTCCGGTTCGGCAGTGTAGATGCAGCCGACGATGCCCCAGTCGGCCTCGATCGGTGAACCTTCTTTCGCCAGCTGCCCGGCGCTGTACAGGATCACCACCAGGTAGTTCGCACGCGGTGATTCCACGCCCTCGAACCAGCGCACCAGCACCGGCAGTTCCTCGCGGTTGCGCGCCTCGTAGCCGCTACGCAGCTGGTGACGGTTGGCCTCGGTGACCGGCACCGTCAGGCAGCGCGTGCTGGTCCAGTTCTCGTAGACGAACAACTTGCAGAACGGGGCGTAGCCGTCGAGCACCTTCAGCGGCGCGTGCGCATTGAGGTGTGCCTCGAACTGCTCGGCAGTGCAGTCCTGGATGGTGTTGCCGCGCGGCACACGCGGGAACAGGCGGGGACGGGCGAAATCGGTGAGGACGATGGACATGGCATGCACGAACGGGAACAGGCCCTCAGGGTAACGGTCGATGCGCTTGAAGTCTGCTTCACATTTGCCGGCCACAGTGCGCGCACATCTCCCGGAGAGTCCTGCATGAACCGCTTCCGCTCCCCCCTGCTGTCCGGCCTGCTGGCCGTCCTTCTCCTCCCTGCCATGGCCCCATCTTCCGCGTTTGCCGCACCATCGCGGGTGCTGCTCGTTGTCAGCAGCGAAGGCCGGGACCAAGGGAAGACCCGCCCGGGCTTCGAGATGGACGAATTCGCCCAGGCCTGGCTCATCCTCAAGCAGAACGGCTTCGACATCGACGTGGCAAGTCCGCGTGGCGGCGCCGTCGAGGCTGACAAGTACAACCCCACTGAGGCCTTCAACGCAGCCGTCCTTGCCGATTCCCAGGCCATGGGCAAGCTTGCCGCGACGCTGCCCACTGCACAACTGCGCGCGGGCGACTACCAGGGCGTCCTGGTGATCGGCGGCAAGGGTGCCATGTTCGACCTTCCGGCCGACAAGGCCCTGCATGCCACGATTGCCGGAATCTGGCAGCAGGGTGGACTGGTCGCGGCGGTATGCCATGGTCCGGCCGCACTGGCGGGTGTTCGCCTTCCCAATGGCCGGGCCATGGTGGAAGGCCGCGCCATGACCGGATTCACGGAAGAGGAAGAAGCACTGTTCGGCAAACGTTGGGCGAAGGAGTTCGCGTTCCAGCTTGAACCGCGCATGCGCGAGCTGGGCGCACGCTGGCAGGAGGCACCGCTGATGATGCCCAAGGTCGTAGTCGATGGACGCCTGCTGACCGGTCAGAACCCGTTCTCGACCGCCGCACTGGCTGACGCCTTCGTGCGCGCCAGCGGGCGTGTGCCACTGGCACGCCAGGCATGGCGCGATGAGCGGAGCATGGCGCTGGTGGAGCAGCACCTGCAGCAGCGCGATGGGCAGGCGGCGCAGATACTGGCGCAGCGCCCGTCCGACCATCACGTCGAGCTGATCGGCATGCTGGGTTTCTACCAGCTGAAAGCAGCAAAGAACGCCACTGCGACCGCCGACGCGCTGTCCATCATGCAGTTGGCCAGCCCGCATATGGACGAGCCGAGGCTGCAGGTCGCGATGGCAGAAGCGCACTGGCGCCTGGGCCGGACCGATCTGGCCCGTTCGCAGGTACTGGCTGTGCTGGAAAAGCAGCCCGGTCTGGACGAAGCTAACGCTCTCCTGGCCCGCATGCAGCCCTGACCATGGACGCCGAGCGCCTGCGCCTGCTGTTGATTGAAGACAACCTGCCGTTGGCCTCGGCCATCATCGACATGCTGCAGGCGCATGGCCATCTGGTTGATTTCGCCGCTGACGGACACGTCGGGCTGCAGTTGGCGCTGGCGTCACCGCCGGATGTGCTGCTGCTCGATATCGGGTTGCCGGGCACCGATGGTACGACGGTCTGCCGTCGGTTGCGCGAGTGCAGTGATCGGCACGTCCCCATCCTGATGCTGACCGCACACGATGCGATCGACGACAAGCTGCGGGGCTTCGCTGTGGGCGCAGATGACTATCTGGTCAAGCCCTTCGACGATGCCGAGCTGCTCGCCCGCTGTCTCGCCCTCGCCCGCCGCCATCGCGTGGGTCAACCGAACCTCCTGCAGATTGGACCGTTGAGCATCGACCGCCGCAGCGGCCAGGCCTGGCGCGCGGGATTGCTGCTGGAGCTGGCACAGGTTCCGCAGCGCATCCTGCTCGTACTGGCCGAGGCCTGGCCGCGAACCGTCACCCGCAGCGAGCTCGTTCAACGCCTGTGGGGGGATGAAGCACCTCCTTCCGATCCGCTGCGCTCGCATCTGTACCTGTTGCGGCAGGTACTGGACAGGCCGTTCGAAGGCGAGATGCTGCGCACCGTCCACGGTGTCGGCTTCCGTCTGGAAGCTTCGCCATGAAACCGCGGCCCACCCAGCACCTGCGCCGTCGACTGCTGATCACATTCACAGCCTTCGCGCTGTTCACCGCCATGGTGTTCGGCACCTACTCGCTGGTGTTCATGTATGTGGTGGAAGACAGCATCTTCAACGCCCAACTGGACCGTGAAGCACAGGCTCAGCTCGCCCGGCACGCGCACGAAGGGGACTGGCGGACACCTGCCGATGCCGCAATCCAGCTGCATCGTTCACCCTCTACCTTCCCCGACGATCTGCGCAGCGAGTTCGCAAAGGAACCATGGCGCTCGGAGTTCGCGGGTGTCGATGGTCGGCACTACCATCTCAAGCGCATCGATCCCCCGGCCGGCGCCCGCCCTGCTTGGCTTGTGTCGGAGGTCAGTGCGCAACTGGTGGTCCGGCCGATCCGCGATCGGGTCGTAATGCTGCTTGCCGGCACAGCACTGCTGGTCCTGATCGCGGCGATTGTCCTAGGCATCTGGCTCGCCCATCGCAGCACACGCTCGCTCTACGCGCTGGTCGAGGAGGTTGAAGCGCTGCAGCCGGAACCAGGCCCCGGCGTGCGCCTGGCAGCACGTTTCGACGATGACGAGATTGGCGTGCTCGCGCGCGCCCTGGATGGATTGTCCGCACGCGTCGCTGCTTTCGTTGCCCGCGAACATGCGTTCACGCGCGATGCCAGCCACGAACTGCGCACCCCCTTGAGCGTCATCTCCAGTGCGGCAGGCCAGTTGGCCGGCGAGTCGGGCCTGTCCGAGCGTGGCCGCCAGCATGTGCAGCATATCCGTCTTTCGGCACTGCAGCTGCAGCAGGCCATTGCGGCGCTGCTCGCGCTGGCTCGCGAGGAAACCGCCAGCCACGGCGCTCCGCCGGTCAAACTTGTGCCGCTACTGGAACGGGTGATCATCGAACAGTCTCCGTTGCTGGCTGCACGTCCGGTCGAGGTACAGCTGACCGTGCCCGACCGGGCCACGCTGCGCGCGCCCGAGGCGGCCCTGCGCGTAGTCCTGGCCAATCTGGTCGGCAATGCGTTCGCGCATACCGCGCAGGGACAGGTCCTGATTGCATGGCAGGACGGTCAGCTGCTGGTGCACAACACGGCAGGTACTTCGCCCTTCCTTGGCAACTGGCCCGAGCCGCGGCCATTCGACAAGCGTGATGGCAGCGAGGGCAACGGCCTGGGCCTGGATATCATGCGGCGACTGTGCAGCCACTACGGGCTCGAACTGGTCATCCAGCACGGCGGTGGCGGGGTGATGGCCCGCTTGAGGGGGCAGCCAGCCGAGGCATGAAGCGCCTCCGGCGGTCCAGCCCGGTCAGTGCCGAGCTGTAGCGGCAGCTACAACGCCATCCGCTCGCGCAGTTCACGCGCCTGCCGCCGCGATACCTCCACCTCGCTGCCGTCATCCAGCGCCAGGTCGTAGCCATCAGCGATGCTGGGCGTCACGCCTCGGATGCGGCGCAGGTTGACCAGCGTATTGCGGTTGGCGCGGAAGAACAGCTCCGCCGGCAGGCGTGCTTCCAGCGCACTCAGGCTGCGGGTCAGCAGGGCGTTCTGGTCGCGGAACCACAGCCGCGTGTAGTTGCCATCCACCACCAGCCGGCGGATCTCCGAGACCGCGACGAACCAGCAGCGTTCGCCCTCGCGCACGAACACCTGGTCCTGCGCAGCCAGCGTGCTGCGCGGCTCCGGCGTTTCGCCCGCCACCACCTCGCGCTGGCGCGCCCGCTGCAACGCTTCCAGCAAGCGCGGTGCCTCGACCGGCTTCACCAGATAGTCCAGCGCATTGGCCTGGAACGCGCGCACCGCGTAGGTGTCGTAGGCAGTAACGAAGACCACCGCCGGCACCGTCTCCAGTCCATCCAGCACGTCGAAGCCACTGCCGGAGGGCATCTGCACATCCAGCAGCACCAGGTCCGGCGCCAGTGTGGCGATCGCCTCGCGTGCAGCGGGCACATCGTCGGCCTCGCCCACGCACTGCACCCAGGGCAGCGCCGACAACAACGTGCGCAGCTCCTGCCGCGCCAGCCGTGCATCATCAACGATCAACACACGCAGCACGCCACTCATTGCGGAATCTCCAGCAGGGCCTGCATGCGGTCGCCGACCGGCTGCAGGGTGAAACGACCTTGCCTACCGAGCTGCGCACGCAGGTAGGCCAGGCCGACGCCATGGCCATGGGTGGGCTCGTTGGCGCTGCCCAGCGGATTGTCCACCTGCAGGCGCAGCACGTCATTGTCCAGCGTGGCACGGATCTGCACCTCACCGCCGCCCGGGCGGCTGGCAATGCCGTGCTTGATCGCGTTTTCCACCAGCAGCTGTAGCGCCATCGCCGGCAGCTGTGCCTGCATGGCATCGGCATCGACCTGCTGCAGCACCTTCAGGCGCTGCTCGAAGTGGACCGCCTCGATGGCCAGGTAGTCGTCGACCACCGCCAGCTCCTCGGCCAGCGTGACCTGCTCGCTGCGGTTGTGCGCCAGCGCCTGGCGCAGCGTGCGCGACAGGCGGGTGACCATGTCGCGCGCACGTTCAGGATCTTCCAGGATCAGCGCACGCAGGTTGTTCAGCGCATTGAACATGAAATGCGGGTTGAGCCGTGCACGCAGTGCATCGCGCTCCAGCGCGCTGCGATCGGCCTCGGCACGCAGGCGCGCCAGTTCCGCACTGCGTATCCGGCGCAGGCTGTGCAGGCCTGCCCAGAGCGCTGCCCACAGGGCCAGCATCACAGCAGTGGTGTACCAGTAGAGCAGCAGCGCCTTGGGGCTGAAGTCGGCAGTCTGCCGCCCCAGGCTCACCCAGTTCCAGGCCAGCGCCGAGTGCAGCGCGATGTTCACCAGCAGCTGCGCCACTGCCGCGCCCAATGCCACCGACAGCGCCAGCCGCAGCAACAGCCCGGCCGTGCCACGCGCCCACCAGTCGGCACGCAGCGCCAGCGCGCGGATGGCACCGCTGCACCCGAACAGGGCCAACGCCAGGCCCAGCGTGATCAACACGCCTGCGCTTCCGGCATCGCTGAAATAGGCTTGGCGCAGGCCGATTCCGGCAACGCCATAGAGCGCCCACACCAGCGCATTGAGCAGCCAGAAGCGTACCGTCGAGGAGGAATCCGGCATGTCCATTCCGAGGCGTTTTGAAACTCAGTGGTGGCGGTCGAGGAAGTCCTGCACCTGCCCGTGCAGCCAGCGCGAATCATCCCACATCAGGAAATGGAAACCCTGCGCGCTCATCACGATCTGCACGCCCTGCAGTTTCGCGTACTGCGCCTGGAACACGGCCCGGATGCTGTCCTCGGTGCTGCCCATCGGCTGGTAGGCGGCCCAGCTGCCCAGCACCAGCGTCGGTGCGGTGATCGAGGCGATGCTGTCGCGCAGGTCGGTGGTCATCACCGCATGCATGGCATCGGCGGTGGTCTGGCGGTCACTGCCTTCGCCCCAGCGGCCCAGTTCGGCCTGGCGCTGCGGATCGCGGGTCATGCCTGGCAGGCCTGCCTTCAACTGCGCCTGCCATTGCGCGGCGTCGGCAGCCAGCATGCCCTTGCGCAGCTGGTCGGCCATCGGCCGCACGCCGTCTGCGGTGGCCTTCGGGGCACGCGCGGCTGGCAGGAACGGCAGTGCATCGACCACCACCAGTGCGCTGACCGCCTTCGGCTCGGCCTGCGCCAACTGCAGCCCCAGCAGGCCGCCAAGACTGTGGCCGATCACCACCACCGGTCCCAGGTGCCGGTCATGCAGGTAGGCCAGCAGCTGCCCGCGCATGGCCGAAAGGAAATCCGCCGGACGCGGGTCTGCCGGCGCAGCGCCCGCAAAGCCCGGCAACTGCACCAGGTGGCACTGCACATCCTTCAATGCCAGGCAGGTTTCACGCCAGACCTCGGCGCTGCTGTTCAAGCCGGGAATCATCAGCAGCGGGCGGCCCTTGCCGACCACCTCGACCTGCACCTTGCCCGCAGCCGGGGCGCCGGCAGTGGCGGCAGTGGCGGCATGCGCCGAGCCGGAACCGAGCACGGCCATTGCCATGCCGATCATCGCCAGCCGGGCCAGGGCCTTCATTGCGTACCACAGTGCCAGGAAGATCTTCATCGTCTGCTCCTTCGTCGGGTGGGTGGTGTCGGGATGGGAGCAGCGTGCCGCCGCTCCAGTGGCCCCGGTTGCGATTTCGGAGCAACGGCCGGGCACCGGGGCGAACGGTCGCGTGCCATGGATGGCCTGTCCTCACGCATCAATCGCACATCCATCTTGATGAAGCGATATACTGATCCGCACCCGCCGCCGCCGCCGCCGCCCGCACCATGACTGCCATCAGCTTCGAGTTCTATCCGCCCAAGACCGACGAACAGCGCAGCCAGCTGGACCGCGCCGCAGCCAAGCTGAAGGACTACGGCCCCGAGTATGTGTCGTGTACCTTCGGCGCCGGTGGCTCGACCCTGAGCTACACCTCCGAGACCGTGCGCCATCTCAACCAGCACCATGGCTTCGATGCCGCGCCGCACCTGTCGTGCGTGGGCGGCACCCGCCAGGAGATCCGCGAGCTGCTCAAGCTGTACCGCGCCATCGGCTGCCGCCGCCTGGTCGCGCTGCGTGGCGACCTGCCGTCGGGCATGGGCTTTCCCGGCGACATGCGCTATGCCGCCGAACTGATCGACTTCATCCGCGCCGAGCACGGCGATGCGTTCCATATCGAAGTGGGCGCGTACCCCGAAACGCATCCGCAGGCCTCCGACGCACTGGCCGACCTGAAGCACTTCAAGGCCAAGATCGATGCCGGTGCCGATGCGGCGATCACCCAGTACTTCTTCAACCCGGACGCGTACTTCCATTTCGTCGACGAAGTGCGGCGGCTGGGCGTGCAGGTGCCGATCACGCCCGGCATCATGCCGATCGCCAACTTCAGCCAGCTGCGCCGCTTCTCCGAACAGTGCGGTGCGGAGATCCCGCGCTGGATCAGCCGCAAGATGCAGGCCTATGGCGATGACGCCGAATCGGTGCGAGCATTCGGCACGGAAGTGGTGGCCCGGCTGTGCCAGCGCCTGATCGAAGGCGGCGCACCCGGCCTGCACTTCTACACCCTGAACCTGGCCAAGCCGACCACCTCGGTGCTGAAGCTGCTGCAGGGCTGAAAGCACGGCGCGCAAGCGTGATCGGCGCTACCCTGCGAGGATGATCCGGCTTTCCCTCCTGCTGTTGCTGCTACCGCTGTGCGTGCTGTCGAGCGTCGCCCACGCGCAGTCCACGCGCCTGAACCGCTGCACCGATGCCCAGGGCCAAAGCGTGTATACCGACCGTCCCTGCAACAGCTTGGGCGCGCAGTCGCGGCTGCCACCGCCTGCGCCCGCCGGCAACACCCTGCAGCGCGATACCCTGGGGGCACGCTGCCCGCGGCGGCTGAGTGAACTGGTGGACGCGCTGCGCATCGGCATCCTCAGCAACGATGTGAACCGGCTGTCCTCGCTGTACCTGTGGAGCGCGGTCTCCGATGCGGGTGCGCAGCGCATCCTCGGCCAGCTGGAATCGTTGACGCGGCGACCGTTGGTGGACGTGGTGCCGGTGTATCCCTCGCAGGCGCTGCCGCTATCGCAGGATGAGGGTCAGAGCCCTGCTGCGCAGGGATCCGGCCTCGAGCCGCCGGCCGCTCGGCATCCGGTTGGCCTGCGCCTGGAACAGACCTTGCCCGGCAGCGCGTCGCGCGCTTCGACGGTGCTGGGGTTGCGGCGGCAGTACGGGTGTTTCTGGATCACGTTGTGATCGCGAGCATCCATCCACGCATGGCGCGGATCTACTGCCTCCATCCCACACGGTAGCGCCGGGTCATGCCCGGCGAGCGAAGCAGCTTTACGCCGGCCAGAGCCCGCGAATGGCGGCGATGCCCTGCCCGCCATGCCGACGTGCTTCGGCGATATGGCCGCGGCCCATTCCGCCCAACGCATAGATCGGCAGTGACACCTGCGCGCGCAGCTCGGCGAACGCGTCCCAACCCAAAGGCACCGCATCCGGATGGCTGGCCGTGGCCTGCACCGGGCCCAGCACGGCGAAGTCGCACCCCAATTGCTGCGCGGCCTGCAGCTGCTGCAGGTCGTGGCAGGACGCGGCCACCAGCTGGCCTTCGGGCAGCGGACGCTGCGACAGCTCCAGCAGCTGTTCGCTGCCCAGATGCACGCCCACGCCCAATGCGCGTGCCAGCTCGATATCGCGGTTGAGCAGCCACTGCACCCCGCTGCGACGATGCGCCCGCACGGCCTGTTCGACCATCGCCTGCCGCTGCGGATGCGCCGATGGCAGCCGCAGCTGGATGCGCTGCTGGCCCGCGGCCACCACGTGCTGCAGCTGTTCATGCCAATGCTGCAAGCCGCCCTCATCATCGGCCGGCGCCGGGGTGATCAGGTAGCTGTCGGGCTGGCGCAGAGCGGCCACCACCGGCAGATCGGCCGGTGGCATCGAATAGCGACCCAGCTTGTCCGGTGCCACCCAGGTAATGGCCTGGCCCTCCCGCCCACGCGGCGTCCCCTTCCAGCTGCGCACGTGGCGCACTTCCAGGGTCAGGTGCTTGTCCGGGTAGCGCTGCGGCACATCCATCAGCCATTCGCCGACATCGGCTTCGATGCCCAGTTCCTCGCGCAGCTCACGCACCAGCGCCTGTTCGGAGGTCTCGCCGGATTCGCGCTTGCCGCCGGGGAACTCCCACAGGCCGGCCATGTCGCGGTTCTCGGTACGGCGGTTGAGCAGCACGCGGCCACGGGCGTCGGTGATGACGGCGGCCACAACGTGGATCGATCGGGTGGGGGAAGCCATGAGGGAAGAATGCCCAGAACAGGGCGACCCGCGCAATCTCGGATCGGGCCGGATCAGCCCCGCGAAACAGCCGCCATGAAAAAAAAGCCCCGCTTTCGCGGGGCTCTTCGGGGTCAGCTCAGCTGGCCGTGGCAGTGCTTGTACTTCTTGCCACTGCCGCACGGGCATGGATCGTTGCGGCCGATCTTCGGCTCGTCGCGCTGCACCTGTGCGATGCCCTGCTGGGCAGCCTGCACCTGCGCGGCTTCCTCGTCGGCGCTGTAGCCGCCCACGTCCTGGTGCTGGAACTGCGACTGGCTCAGGCGGGCTTCGACCTGCTGGCGTTCGGCCGCTTCCAGCGCCTGCACTTCCTCGTCGCTGCGGATGCGCACGCGCGACAGCAGGGTCACCACTTCGCGCTTGACGTTTTCCAGCATGTCCGAGAACAGTTCGAAGGCTTCCTTCTTGTACTCCTGCTTCGGCTGCTTCTGCGCATAACCACGCAGGTAGATGCCCTGGCGCAGGTAATCCATGCGGGCCAGGTGCTCCTTCCAGCTCTGGTCCAGCACGGTCAGCATCACGTGCTTCTCCAGCGCGCGCATGGTCTCTTCGCCCACGCCGGCTTCCTTCTCGGCGAAGTGCTGGTTGACGCGCTCCTGCACCTTTGCGGCGATGGCTTCGGCGTCCAGCTCTTCGTGCGACTTGACCAGGTCGGTCAGCGACATCTGCAGGCCGAAGTCCGACTCCAGGGTCGCCTCCAGGCCACGCAGGTCCCACTGCTCGTCGATCGAGTTCGGCGGCACGAAGCGGGCCACCACGTCGAAGATCACGTCGTCGCGGATGCCGTCGACGTTGTCCTTCACCGACTCGGCGTCCAGCAGTTCATCGCGCTGTGCGTAGATCACCTTGCGCTGATCGTTGTTGACGTCGTCGAAGTCCAGCAGGTTCTTGCGGATATCGAAGTTGTGGGCCTCGACCTTGCGCTGCGCCTTCTCGATCTGGCGGCTGACCAGGCGGTCTTCGATGACGTCGTCTTCCTTCATGCCCATCATGCGCATGGCCTTCTGCACCCAGTCGGAGGCGAAGATGCGCATCAGGTTGTCTTCCAGCGACAGGTAGAAGCGGGACGAACCCGGGTCACCCTGGCGGCCCGAACGGCCACGCAGCTGGTTGTCGATACGGCGCGATTCATGGCGCTCGGTGCCGACGATGTGCAGGCCACCTGCAGCCTTGACGGCCTCGTGGCGCTTCTGCCATTCGGCCTTGACCGCGGCCTTCTGCTCGTCGGTCGCGTCTTCGCCCAGCTCGTGGATTTCGGCTTCCAGCGAACCGCCCAGCACGATGTCGGTACCACGACCGGCCATGTTGGTGGCGATGGTGACCGCGGCCGGACGACCGGCGTTGGCGACGATGGTTGCTTCGCGGTCATGCTGCTTGGCGTTGAGCACTTCGTGCTTCACGCCCGCCTTGCGCAGGTGCTCGGACAGCATTTCCGAGGTTTCGATCGAGGTGGTACCCACCAGCACCGGCTGGCCACGCTTGGCGCACTCTTCGATGTCGGCCAGCACCGCATTGAACTTGCCCTTGCGGTTGAGGAACACCTGGTCCGGGCTGTCCTTGCGGATGGTCGGGCGGTTGGTCGGGATCACCACCACTTCCAGGCCGTAGATGCTCTGGAATTCGAATGCTTCGGTATCGGCCGTACCGGTCATGCCGGACAGCTTCTTGTACATGCGGAACAGGTTCTGGAAGGTGATGCTCGCCAGCGTCTGGTTCTCGCGCTGGACCGGCACGCCTTCCTTCGCTTCCACGGCCTGGTGCAGGCCATCGGACCAGCGGCGGCCGGACAGCGTGCGGCCGGTGAACTCATCGACGATGACCACTTCGCCATCGCGCACGATGTAGTCCACGTCACGCTGGTAGATCGCGTGCGCGCGCAGTGCGGCGTTGAGGTGGTGGACCACGGTCAGGTTCTGCGGCGCGTACAGGCCTTCGGTCTCGCCATCGAGGATGCCGGCCTCGACCAGCAGCTGCTCGGCGTGCTCCATGCCCGCTTCGGACAGGTGCACCTGCTTGCCCTTCTCGTCGACCCAGAAGTCGCCTTCGCCGTCTTCCACTTCCTGCTTGACCAGGTTCGGCACGACGCGGTTGACGCGGATGTACAGCTCCGGGGAATCATCGGCCGGGCCGGAGATGATCAGCGGGGTACGTGCTTCGTCGATCAGGATGGAGTCGACTTCGTCGACGATGGCGTAGTGCAGGCCGCGCTGGTAGCGGTCGGCCTTGGACAGCGCCATGTTGTCGCGCAGGTAGTCGAAACCGAATTCGTTGTTGGTGCCGTAGGTGATGTCCGAGGCGTAGGCTTCGCGCTTGTCGCTGTGCGGCATGCCCGGGTACACCACGCCCACGCTCAGGCCCAGCCAGTTGTACAGCTTGCCCATCTGCGCGGCGTCGCGGCGCGCCAGGTAGTCGTTCACGGTGACCACGTGCACGCCCTTGCCTTCCAGCGCGTTGAGGTACACCGGCAGGGTCGCCACCAGGGTCTTGCCTTCACCGGTGCGCATTTCTGCGATCTTGCCCAGGTGAAGCACCATGCCGCCGATCAGCTGCACGTCGTAATGGCGCATGCCCAGCACGCGGCGACCGGCTTCGCGGCAGACCGCGAACGCTTCCGGCAGCACCTTGTCCAGGGCTTCACCATCGGCGATGCGCTGCTTGAACTCCGGCGTCTTGGCCTGAAGCTGCTCGTCGGAAAGCTTCTCGATCTCCGGCTCCAGCGCATTGATCTTGGCGACGATGCGGTTGAGCTGGCGCAGCTGTCGTTCGTTACGACTGCCAAATACGCGGGTAAGCAGGCTGTTGATCATTGAAGGAACCGGGTTGGATGGACACGACGCCCGGCCTCCCCCTTGGGATCCGTCCGCCGCAAACGAAACAGGGCGCCTGGCGCCCTGTCGATGGCAACACCCATTGTAGCTTGGGACGGCCGGCTGAGGTTTCAACCCCAAGGGGTAGTGCCGGCCGCTGGCCGGGTACGCGATGCTGCCGAAGATCATGAGGTTGCCGGCCAGCGGCCGGCACTACCAGATCAACCGCATCGGGTCAGAGCCCTCCCGCGGCGCGGAAGGGATCCGACCCGGGCATCAGCCGCGGCTGACGCGGCCGACCGGCGTGTTGCCGCCGTCGCCGAGGAACTTGCGCGGGTTGACCACGTTGCCGTTTTCCCACACCTCGAAGTGCACGTGGGCGCCGGTCGAACGACCGGTGGAACCGGCCTTGGCCACTTCCTGCCCGGCACGGACCAGGTCGCCGACCTTCACCACCAGGCGCGAATTGTGCGCGTAGCGGGTGACGTAGCCGTTACCGTGGTCGACGTCGACCACGTTGCCGTAGCCGCCCTTCACGCCGGAGAAGCTGACCACGCCTTCGGCCACGGCCATCACCGGGTCACCGACCCTGGCGTGGAAGTCCATGCCCTTGTGCGTGGCGGCACCGCGGCCGAACGGGTCGGCACGGGTGCCGAAACCGGAGGTCACGTAGCTGTTGCGGATCGGCATGCGCGAGGGCACGGCGTTCTGCTGCAGCTGGTGGTCGAACATCAGCGATTCCATCACCGACAACTGGCGGCCTGAAGCAGCGAAGCGCTGCTCCAGCACCTGTAAGTCGGCGTTGACGTCCTTGACCGGGATGTCGCTGGTCGGGCCGCCGGCGTCACCGTCACCGAGACCGGGGGTCTCGTTGAAGTCGAACTCCCCGTCTTCCAGCTTGCCCATCTGGGTCAGCCGTTCGCCGAGGGCGTTGAGGCGGGTGGCCTGGGCCTGCAGCTCGCCGAGGCGGGCCGCCAGCGCGTTGACCTGGGTCTGCGCATCGCGCTTGACCTTGGCCAGCTCCGCATCCTGGCGCTCGACCTTGGCCTGCAGGCGGGAGTCATTCAGCGCGCTGGCGCCAATGCCGCCGGCAAGGCCGATAATGCAGCCTACCCCGAGCACGCTGCCCAGCAGGGCGCGGGGGCGGTCCTCGAAATAGAACCGCAAACGCGCGATGGGCGACGATTTGGCCTGTCCTTCACGCGTTTTGATTACGATCTTTTTGAATGCCATCAGTGAGTTTTCATGTCTGAGCCGAAATCCAGCGTTCGCCCCGCGTCAGTGCCGAAACCGGCGCTGGATGCGGTGATGGCGGACAAAAGCGGGAACCCGCTGCGGCGTGCCTTGTGGCTCGACGCGCTGGACCGTCAGTTGCGCCCCCAGTTGCCGCCACCTCTGCGCAGCCGTTGCCGGCTGGCCAATGTGGACGGGGAACACCTCGTTTTTCTCGTCGAGTCCCCGGTCTGGCATGCCAAGTTGCGGCTTGCCGAAGCCCAGTTGCTCGACGCGGCCCGTTCCATCGGGCTGAAGGCCACCAGGGTGACCATCAAGACTGCGTCTCCCACTCCCACGCGCTCCCCAGCGCTCGACAACCGGAATGGACCCCACGCAGTTTCAGCCGCCACGCACAAAGGGCTACGCGACGCCTTGGCTTGCCTGCAGGACGTTCCTTCGAAGCCGAAGAAGCGGTCCTGACGACAACGGAGCATCCGGCTCCGCTCCCCGTCGCACGTGTCACCACGGCGTGAAACATTTCGGGGGCCGGGTCGCATCCTAGCTGCCATCCGGGGGCCTGTCGTTAGATTGTTGTTAAAACTACGTTAAATTCAGGCTTCCGATCCAACAGGTTCACAAAACCGTGACCTCGAACCGGCCTTGACGCGCCTCAAGCATGCTGAATGCGCCGAAGACGCCTGAAACGACAACGCCGCCCTGGAAGGCGGCGTTTTTGTCTTTAAATTCAACGATCTACAGGAATCAGGCGTAGGCCGGAGTGGCATATTCCACCGGGTCCGGCGTCGCCGGCGAGTCGAAGCTGACCCATTCCCAGGCAGTGGCGTCGGCCATCAGCGCCCGCACCAGCTTGTTGTTGAGGGCGTGACCGGACTTGAAGCCTTCGTAGGCACCCAGCACCTGGCCACCGGCCAGATAGAGGTCGCCGATCGCGTCGAGGATCTTGTGGCGCACGAATTCGTCGGCGTAGCGCAGGCCGTCTTCGTTGAGCACGCGGAACTCGTCCAGCACGATGGCGTTGTCCATCGAACCGCCCAGGCCCAGGTTGCGCTCGCGCATGTATTCCAGGTCGCGCATGAAGCCGAAGGTGCGCGCGCGGGAGATTTCCTTGGTGTAGGCCAGCGTCGAGAACTCGATTTCCTGGCGCGACTGCTTGGCCGGGATCATCGGGTGATCGAACTGGATGGTGAAGCCCAGCTTGTAGCCCTCGTACGGGCTGAAGCGGGCCACCTTGTCGCCCTCGGTCACTTCCACGGTCTTCAGCACGCGGATGAAGCGCTTGGGCGCATCCTGTTCCACGATGCCCGCCGACTGCAGCAGGAACACGAACGGGCCGGCCGAACCGTCCATGATCGGCAGCTCGGCCGAGGACAGTTCGACGATGATGTTGTCCACACCCAGGCCGGCCAGCGCCGACATCAGGTGTTCGACGGTCTGGATCTTGGCGTCGTTGCAGGTCAGGCCGGTGCACAGGGTCACTTCGGTGACCAGCTCGGCCTTGGCCGGCACTTCCACCACCGGGTCCAGGTCCACGCGACGGAACACGATTCCATGGTTGACCGGTGCCGGGCGCAGGGTCATGTAGACCTTGTCACCGCTGTGCAGGCCAACGCCGGTGGCGCGGATCGTGTTCTTGAGGGTGCGTTGCTGGATCATGGGGGATGGGCCGGAAGTGACACATTAGATTAACACGCGCCCTCCCCTACCCTGGCTGAAACGCCAGTGAAGGCCGCCGGCAGGACGCACCGGCACGCCGTGGGGACGCGCGTGAAGCAGGGCAGCCGGACCCATCCTGGCCCGGCGCCCGCATTTTCAGGACATGGTGGCGCAACCCGGGGAGGACAAGCCCCGGGCGCCCCGCTTAGTCCGCCTGGCGGCGCAGGAACGCCGGGATGTCCAGGTAATCGTTCGGCAGTTCCGCTGCAGCCGGGGCCGACGCCGCCGGGACCGACGGGGTGGAGGCTGCCGCGGTGTCGCTGCTGGCGCGACGCAGGCCCAGGCCCATGCCGCCGACGGCCTTGGACACAGCGTCACCGCCGTTGTCGAAGTCACCGAATTCCGGCTGGCCGGTGGTGGCATTGCGGACCAGCTTGATCGGCGCACGCTCGCCCGGGCGCTGGGTCTTGCTGGCCGACACGCGGTTCAGGCCGGTAGCGACCACGGTCACGCGCACTTCGTCCTGCATGTCCGGATCCAGCACGGTACCGACCACCACGGTGGCGTCTTCCGAAGCGAAGCCATCGATGGTGCGGCCGATCTCGTCGAACTCGGCCATGGTGAAGTCCGCACCGGCGGTGATGTTGACCAGGATGCCGTTGGCACCGGCCAGGTTCACATCGTCCAGCAGCGGGTTCTGGATGGCCGATTCGGCAGCGGCCTGGGCGCGGTCATCGCCACGGGCGGTGCCGGTACCCATCATCGCCAGGCCCATTTCGGACATGACGGTGCGCACGTCGGCGAAGTCGACGTTGATCAGGCCCGGACGCACGATCAGGTCGGCGATGCCCTGCACGGCGCCCTGCAGCACGTCGTTGGCGGCACGGAAGGCCTGGATCATGGTCGCGTTGCGGCCCAGCACGGTGATCAGCTTTTCGTTCGGGATGGTGATCAGCGAGTCGCAATGCTGGCTCAGTTCCTCGATGCCCTTCAGCGCCACCTGCATGCGGCGACGGCCTTCGAACGGGAACGGCTTGGTGACCACGGCCACGGTCAGGATGCCCATTTCCTTGGCCAGCTGTGCCACCACCGGCGCAGCGCCGGTGCCGGTGCCGCCGCCCATGCCGGCGGTGATGAAGACCATGTCCGCGCCCTGCAGCGCGTCCATGATGCGCTCACGGTCTTCCAGCGCGGCCTGGCGGCCGACTTCCGGGTTCGCGCCTGCGCCCAGGCCCTTGGTCACGTTGGTACCCAGCTGCAGCTGCAGCTTGGCACCACAATTCTTGATGGCCTGCGAGTCGGTGTTGGCGGTGATGAATTCCACGCCGTCCACCGCCGAGTTGACCATGTGCGCCACGGCATTGCCGCCGCCGCCGCCCACGCCAACCACCTTGATCACCGCATTGGGTGCCATCTTTTCGATCAGTTCAAAATGCGCCATGTCCGTGTCCTCGTTGTATCCGCTTTGGCTGGCATGGGCATTCGGGCGTCCTGCCGTCCTGCTGCATGCCGACGTTGCGGCTGTGTGGGTTGTGTGTTGCCGGTGTTGCGTTGTGCTACGGGTACTGCGGGTGCTGCGCCCGGGCGATGCCCGGTGTTACGGGTTCCGCGTCAGAACTCGCCGCGGAACCAGGTCTTGAGTTTCTTGAACATGCTTCCAGCGCGCCCGGTCGGCAGCGACGGCCGACGCGGGTGTTCGATCTGGCTGCCCATCAGCAGCAGGCCCACGCCGGTGGCATGCACCGGGTTGCCGACCACTTCGCCCAGGCCGGTGACGTGCTGCGGGATGCCCACGCGCACCGGCATCTGCAGCATTTCCTCGGCCAGTTCGACCACGCCTTCCATCTTCGAAGCGCCACCGGTCAGCACCATGCCGGCGCGTACCAGTTCCTCGAAGCCGGAGCGGCGCAGTTCGGCCTGCACCATCTCGAAGATTTCCTCGTAGCGGCCCTGCACGGCCTGCGCCAGCGAGTGGCGCGGCATGCGGCGCGGCGGACGGTCGCCCACCGACGGCACCTGGATGCTTTCCTCGGCGGTGGCCAGCTGGGCCAGGGCGCAGGCGTAACGCACCTTGATCTGCTCGGCTTCCGGGGTCGGCGTGCGCAGCATGTGCGCGATGTCATTGGTGACGTGGTCGCCAGCGATCGGCAGCGAAGCCGTGTGGCAGATCGCGCCCTGCACGAACACCGCGATGTCGGTGGTGCCGGCGCCCATGTCGACCAGCACCACGCCCAGCTCGCGTTCGTCAGCGGTCAGCACCGCCACGCTGGAGGCCAGCGAGGACAGCACCAGGTCGTCCACCTGCAGGCCACAGCGCTGCACGCACTTGCTGATGTTGGCTGCAGCCGACTGCGCGCACACCACCAGGTGGGCGTGCACTTCCAGGCGCACGCCGGTCATGCCGACCGGGTTGCGGATGCCTTCCTGCGAATCGTCCAGCACGTACTCGCGCGGGATCGCGTGCAGGATCTTCTGGTCGGCCGGGATCGCCACCGCCTTGGCCGCATCGAGCACGCGATCCAGGTCGCCCCAGGTCACTTCGCCGTCGCGGATCGGCACGATGCCGGGCGAGTTCTTGCACTGCACGTGGTTGCCGGAGATCGAGGCATACACCGAGCGGATCTCGCAGCCGGCCATCAGCTCGGCTTCTTCCACCGCGCGCTGGATCGACTGCACGGTCGATTCGATGTCCACCACCACGCCACGCTTGAGCCCGCGCGACTCGTGCGAGCCGATGCCGATCACTTCGATCGGGTTGCCCGGCGAGTACTCGCCCACCAGCGCCACCACCTTGGAGGTGCCGATGTCCAGGCCAACGATCAGCGATTTGTCACCCTTGCGATTCATGTCCTTTCCTGCGTCCTGCTGGCCGGGGTCGCCGGCGTTTTCGCCGGCGTGGCCGGGGTACCCCAGCTCAGCGTGAAACCATTGGTGTAACGGAGGTCGGCGCGCTCGATTGGCGCGGCCTGGCGGTTCAACTGCGGCAGCACCTGCACGAAGCGCTGCATGCGCGAACGCGCGTCGTCACGGCCGACCACCACTTCAGTGCCATTGCTCAGCACCAGCGACCAGCTGCCGCGCGCATCCATCGTCACCCGGCGCACGTCCACGCCAGCCGGTGCGAACAATGCACGCGAGTCGCTGTACAGCTTCATCACTTCTTCGGTCTGGCTGTCCGGGCCGTCCAGTTCGGGCAGCGCCAGATCGGCCAGCTTCTTCGGCGTGGGGAACAACTTGCCCTGCTCGGAAACCAGGCGGTCGTTGCCCCAGCGCGCGAACGGCTTGTGCTCGACCAGGGTCACTTCCAGCACGTCCGGCCACTGCTTGCGCACCTGGGCGCTTTCCACCCACGGCAGCTGTTCCAGTGCGTCCTGCGCGTCCTGCAGCTTGACCGCGAAGAAACCCGCGTGCGCATACGGCAGCAGCACCTGCTGCAGCTGCTCGGCCGGCACCCGCTTGAACTCACCATGCACGCGCAGCTTCGCCAGCGGCCAGCGCTCGGCGCCGACCCAGCCATTGACCACGGCCACCACCGGCAGTGCAACCACCGACAGCGCCAACAGCCAGACGAAGATGCGCAGCACCGCGTTCATGCGTGCGAGGCCTCCAGGGTCTGTTCCAGCACGCGCCACACCAGCTCTTCAAAGCTGATGCCGGCCTGGCCTGCGGCCTTGGGCACCAGCGAGTGGCTGGTCATGCCCGGCGCGGTGTTCACTTCCAGCAGGAAGAAGCGGCCGCTGCTGCGGTCGCGCATCACGTCCACGCGGCCCCACCCCCGGCAGCCGGCGGCACGGAACGCGGCCAACGCGATGCGCCGGATCTCGTCCTCGTCGTCACCATCCAGGCCCGGGCACAGGTACTGGGTGTCCTCGGCAATGTACTTGGCGTTGTAGTCGTACCACTGGCCCTTGGGCACGATGCGGATCGACGGCAGCGCGACGTCACCGAGGATGGCCACGGTGAGTTCGTCGCCGACCACCATCTGCTCCATCAGCAGCTGGCCGTCGTAGCGCGCAGCCAGGGCGACCGCCTCATCCAGGCCGGCATCGTCGGTGACCCGGCTGATGCCCACGCTGGAGCCCTCATTGGCCGGCTTCACCACCACCGGCAGGCCCAGCTCGGCGGCATTGGCGTGGACGTCCTCGGCAGTAACCTTGCGGTACTGCGGGGTCGGCAGGCCCAGTGACAGCCACACCTGCTTGGTACGAATCTTGTCCATGCTCAGCGCCGAACCCAGCACGTTCGAGCCCGTGTACGGCACGCCGAAGGCGTCCATCAGGCCCTGCACGATGCCGTCCTCACCACCACCGTTGTGGCCATGCAGGATGTTGAACACGCGGTCGATGCCACCGGCGGCGAGCGCCTTGGCCAGGGCCGGAATGCCGTCTACGGCAAACGCATCGACGCCGCGCGACTGCAGGGCTTCGAGCACGTTGCGGCCGGAATCCAGCGACACCTCGCGTTCGCTGGAGGTGCCACCGAGCAGCACGGCGACGCGGCCGAAGCTGGCCGGGGCGGTCACGCGCAGCGGCGGGAAGGTCAGCGCGCTCACGCCTGGCCCTCCCCCTTGAAGCCTTCCACCGCGATGTGGGTGGCCACGGCGCCAATGTCGCCGGCGCCCATCATCAGCAGCAGGTCACCGTCCTGCAGCACGTCCGGCAGCACGCTGGCCAGCTCGGCGGCCTTGCCCACCACCACCGGCTCGCTGCGGCCGCGGGCACGGATGGCGCGGGCCAGCGCATGCGAGTCGGCACCGGCAATCGGCTCCTCGCCGGCCGGATAGACCTCGCTCAGCACCAGCGCATCGACGCTGGACAGCACCGCAGCGAACTTGTCGAACTGGTCGCGGGTACGGCTGTAGCGGTGCGGCTGGAAGGCCACCACCAGGCGCTTGTCGGCCCAGCCACCACGGGCGGCGGCGAACACGGCCTCCAGCTCGCTCGGGTGATGACCGTAGTCGTCGATGATGCGCACCTTGGCGCCGCTGGCGGTGGTTACTTCGCCCAGATCGTTGAAGCGACGGCCGACACCGGCAAAGGCTTCCAGCGCACGTGCGATCGCATCCGGCGCCACGCCCAGCTGCCAGCCCACCGCAGCGGCGGCCAGCGCGTTGAGCACGTTGTGCTTGCCCGGCAACGCCAGCACCACTTCCTGGCTGGTGCCCTGCGGCAGGCGCAGGGTGAAGCGCATGCGCGAGCCTTCCTGCACCACGTTCTCGGCGCGCACGTCGGCCTGCGGGCTCATGCCGTAGCTCATCACGTGGCGCGGGGTCTTGGCGGCCAGTGCAGCCACTTCCGGGTCATCGATGCACAGCACCGCCAGGCCGTAGAACGGCAGGCGCTGCAGGAACTCGGCGAACGCCGCCTGCACGCGGGCGAAATCGTTGCCGTAGTTCTCCAGGTGATCCGCATCGATGTTGGTGATGATCGACATCAGCGGGTTCAGGCGCAGGAAGCTGCCATCGCTTTCGTCGGCCTCGGCCACCAGCCACTGCCCACCGCCCAGCTTGGCGTTGGCGCCGGCAGCCAACAGCTGGCCACCGATCACGAACGTCGGGTCCAGGCCACCTTCGCTCAGCACCGCAGCGGTGAGGCTGGTGGTGGTGGTCTTGCCATGGGTACCGGCCACGGCGATGCCGCGGCGGAAGCGCATCAGCTCGGCCAGCATGGCCGCACGCGGCATGATCGGAATGCGCTGGCTGCGCGCTTCCATCAGTTCCGGGTTGTCTTCGCGGATGGCACTGGAGACCACCACGCAGTCGGTGCCCAGCACGTTGGCCGCGGAGTGGCCGCGCATGATGCGCGCACCCAGGCTGGCCAGGCGGCGGGTCGCCACGTTGTCTGCGTTGTCCGAACCGGACACTTCATAGCCCAGCGTCAGCATCACTTCGGCGATACCGCTCATGCCGGTGCCGCCGATGCCGACGAAATGCACGCGCGGGAATGCGCGCACCAGGTCGTTGGTGTCGTGCAGGCGGCGGATCATGCGCGGCCTCGCGCAGGGCAGGCGCGGTGGCATGCCTTCTTCATACAGCTTCCTCGAGAATGATATCGGCGATGCGCTCGGCGGCATCGACCTTGGCCAGGGCACGCGCGGCTTGCGCCATCTGCATGCGGCGGGCGGGATTTTCGGACAGATCGCGCAGCAGTGCGGCAATGCCGTCGGCCAGCGTTCCGTCCTGCTTCAGCAAAACCGCCGCGCCGCGCTCGACCAGGTACTCCGCATTGCGGGTCTGGTGATCGTCGACGGCGGCGGGGAATGGCACCAGCACGCTGCCGACACCGACCGCGCACAGCTCGGCCAGCGTCGAAGCGCCTGCGCGGCACACCACCAGGTCGGCCCAGGCGAAGGCTTCGGCCATGTTCGCGATGAACGGGGTGATTTCAGCCTGCACGCCGGCCTTGGCATACGCCTCGACCGCTTCGGCATGCATCTTCTCGCCGCTCTGGTGGCGCACCTGCACCGGCACGCTCGTGCCCAGCGCAGCAATCGCCTGCGGCACGCCGGTGTTGAGCGCACGCGCGCCCTGGCTGCCACCGACCACCAGCACGCGCAGCGGACCCTGGCGGTCGGCGAAGCGCTGTTCCGGCGGTGCGATGGCGGCGATCTCCGCACGCACCGGGTTGCCGACAAACTCCTCGCCCTTGGCGAAGGTACCGGGGAAGCCGGTCAGCAGCCGGCGCGCATAGCGCGACAGGATGCGGTTGGTCAGGCCCGGTGCACGGTTCTGTTCATGCACGATCAGCGGCAGGCCATGCAGCCGCGTGGCCATGCCACCGGGGCCAGAGGCGAAACCACCGAAGGCGACCACGGCACGCGGCTGGCGCTTGCGGATGATCATGCCGGCCGCGCGCAGCGCGCGCATCAGCCGCCACGGCGCGCCCAGCAGGGCCAGCTTGCCCTTGCCGCGCAGGCCGGTGATGGCCAGGGTGTCGATCGGAATGTCGTGCTGCGGCACCAGACGGGTTTCCATCGCACCGTCGGCACCCATCCAGGTGACCGGCACCCCACGCTCGCGCAGTACGCGGGCCACGGCCAGGCCGGGGAAGATGTGACCGCCGGTGCCACCGGCCAGGATCATCACCGGGCGCACGTTGTCGGTGGCTGCGCTCATGACAGCCTCCCGAAGGTCGGTTCGATGCGCGACTGCAGGCGGCTGGTACCGCGTGCGGCGTTCGCTGCAGCGGCAGCCGTCGGCTCGGCGCTCATCGGCACGCTGGCGGTCACCGGTGCGGCGGGCTCGTCCATCGGCTCGGCAGCGGCGTCTTCGGTGCCGCCGATGCGCACGGCCTGGCGGCGCTCGGCGCGCTTGAGTTCATAGGACACGCGCAGCAGCAGGCCCATCGCCACGCAGGTCATCAGCACCGACGAACCGCCGGAGGAGATCAGCGGCAGGGTCAGGCCCTTGGTCGGCAGGATGCCCAGGTTCACGCCGATCGAGACGAAGGTCTGCATGCTGATCCACAGGCCGATGCCGAAGGCGATATAGCCGGAGAAGTGGCGCTTCATCTCCACGCAGCGCATGCCCAGCCAGAAGGTGCGGCCGACCAGCAGCGCGTACAGGGCCACGATCACGCAGGTGCCCAGGAAGCCGAATTCCTCGGCGGTGACCGAGAAGATGAAGTCGGTGTGCGCTTCGGGCAGGTAGTACAGCTTCTGCACCGAATTGCCCAGGCCGACGCCGGTCCACTCGCCACGGCCCACCGCCATCAGCGCGTTGGACAGCTGGTAGCCGTCGCCCTGCTGGTCGGCCCACGGGTCCAGGAAGGAGGTGATGCGGCGCATGCGGTACGGCTCGATGATCGCCAGCGCGCTCATGCCGACCAGGCCGATGATCACCGGCATCGACATGCGCGGCATGTTCACCCCGCCCAGCACCAGCATGCCGGCGGTGATCGCCAGCAGCAGGGTCGACGAGCCGAAGTCCGGCTGCAGCAGCAGCAACAGCACCAGCGCACCGGCCACACCCAGCGGCTTGAGCATCGCCGGCCAGGTCGCGTTGACCTCGTCGCGGAAGCGCACCAGGTAGCTGGACAGCCAGACGATGTAGAGCACTTTCACCGCTTCCACCGTCTGGAACTTGGAGATGCCCAGGTTGATCCAGCGGCGTGCACCGTTGACCGTGCTGCCCAGGCCCGGCGCGAACACCGCCAGCAGCAGCACGAAGCAGCCCAGCAGCAGCATCTGGTTGTACTGCTCGATGGACTTCAGTTCAGTGCGGGCGGCAACGACCGCCAGCACGATACCCACCGCCAGGAAGATCAGGTGGCGGTTGAGGTAGTAGAACGGGCTGCTCATCAGAGCGATCGAGCTGGACGCCACCATCACCACGCCGATGCCCGTGAGCGCGATGATCGCGCCCAGCAGCCACTTGTCGTAGCTGCCTTCGATGGCTTCAAGGCGTGTTGCCTGGCGGGACAGGTCGTTCATCTCAGCGCACCTTCAACGTGGCCAGGCCGATCAGCACGAGCACGACGGAGATGATCCAGAAGCGCACGATCACGCGCGGCTCCGGCCAGCCCTTCAGTTCGAAGTGGTGGTGGATCGGCGCCATGCGGAACACGCGCTTGCCGGTCAGCTTGAACGAGGCGACCTGGATCATCACCGACAGCGTTTCGATGACGAACACGCCGCCCATGATCACCAGCACCAGCTCCTGGCGGGTGATCACCGCGATCGTGCCCAGCACCGCACCCAGCGCCAGTGCGCCGATGTCGCCCATGAACACCATGGCCGGATAGGTGTTGAACCACAGGAAGCCGAGGCCCGCGCCAGCGATGGCCGCGCAGATGATGACCAGCTCGCCGGCGCCCGGGATCTGCGGGATCTGCAGGTAGTTGGCGAACACCACGTTGCCCGAGGCATAGGCGAACACGCCCAGCGCGCAGGCCACCAGCACGGTCGGCATGATCGCCAGGCCGTCCAGGCCGTCGGTCAGGTTCACCGCGTTGGAGAAACCGACGATCCAGAAGTAGGCGATGGCCACGAAGCCGATGCCGGCCAGCGGCAGCGCGATCGACTTGAACATCGGGATGTAGAAGGTCAGCGCCGCCGGCACGTCGGCCGTGTAGAACAGGAACAGGCCCGCGGCCAGGCCGAAGATCGACTGCAGCAGGTACTTCCAGCGCGACTTCAGGCCGTTCGGGTCGCGGCGGACGATCTTGATCCAGTCGTCATACCAGCCGATGGCGCCGAAGCACAGCATCACCGCCAGCACCAGCCACACGTAGCGGTTGCGCAGGTCGGCCCACATCAGCACCGACAGGGTGATGGTGAGCAGGATCAGCGAACCACCCATGGTCGGCGTGCCAGCCTTGGAGAAATGGGTCTGCGGACCGTCCTTGCGGATCGGCTGGCCGCCCTTGAACTGGGCAAGCTTGCGGATCATCGCCGGGCCGAGCCACAGCGACAGGAACAGGGCCGTCAACGCGGCAAGGATGGCGCGGAACGTCTGGTAGTTGAACAGACCGAACAGGCTCTCCAACTGCTGCAACCATCGAGCCAGTTCATACAACATGCGGGGATTCCTCTCCTTGCGCCAGCAGCGCTTTGACAATCGTGTCCATGGCGCTGCCACGGGAACCCTTGACCAGGCAGCGCACGCCGGCGTGCAGCTCGTCCTTCAGCGCCTGCGACAGCGCGTCATGGGTGGCGAAATGACGGCCGCCTTCGCCGAAGGCGGTGGCGGCGGCGGCGCTGAGCGGGCCCAGCGCATACAGGCGCTTGAGACCAGCGGCGCGTGCGCGGATGCCGGCCTGCGCATGCAGCGCTTCGGCGTCCGGACCCAGCTCGCGCATGTCGCCCAGCACCAGCCAGCCCTCTTCCGGCGCGGCGGCCAGGGCGTCGATGGCCGCAGCCAGCGAACCGGGATTGGCGTTGTAGCTGTCGTCCACCAGCACCGCGCCGTTGCGCAGCTGATGGGCGATCTGGCGGCCCGGCACCGGCTGCGCTTCGGCCAGGCCGGCCGCAATCAGCGCCAGATCGACACCAGCCGCCAGCGCCAGGCTGGCAGCGGCCAGCGCGTTGCTGACGTTGTGGCGACCCGGCAGGCCCAGCACCACGCGGGCTTCGCCGCTCGGTGCGACCAGGGTGAACTGGCTGCCCTGCGCGCCGGCGCGGATGTCGCGCGCGGTGATGTCCGCGGTGTGCTCCAGGCCATAGCGCAGTACGCGGCAGCGTGCCGGAGTGCCGACGAAGTGCTGTTCGAACCAGCGGCCGTAGGCATCGTCCACATTGATCACGGCCACGCCATCGGCCGGCAGCGCGGCATAGATCGCGCCCTTGGTCACCGCTACGCCGAGCAGGCTGCCCATGCGTTCCAGGTGCGCCGGGGCGATGTTGTTGACCAGCGCATAACGCGGGCGGGCAATGTCGGTCAGGTAGGCGATGTCGCCCGGCTTACCGGCGCCCATCTCGTAGACGGCGTAGTCGGCATCTTCCGGTGCATCGATCACTGCCAGCGGCAGGCCGATCTCGTTGTTGCGGTTGCCCGGGTTGGCGTAGACCACCTTGTGCGCGTGCTGGGCCACCTGCTGCAGGATCGACAGCAGCAGGCTCTTCACGCTGGTCTTGCCGTTGCTGCCGGTGATCGCGAACACCTCGGTGCCGCGGTCGCGCTGCATGCCGGTGGCGATCTTCGCCAGCGCCAGTTCGCTGTCGGCCACCAGCACCTGCGGCAGTTCGATCGGCAGCAGGCGCTCGACCAGCAGTGCGCTGGCACCGCGCGCCTGCGCGTCGGCGGCAAAGTCATGGCCGTCGAAACGCTCGCCGCGCAGCGCCACATACAGGCTGCCCGGGCCGAGGTTGCGGGTGTCATTGCTGACCGCATCGATGGCCACGTCGTCGCCGTGGATCTCGCCGCCGGCCCAGTGCGCGATCAGCGAAAGCAGGGTGCGCTTCATGCCGCGCCCTCCCCGGCCTGCGCCTCTAGTACACCCGCCTTGGCCGCCAGTGCAGCGGCGGCCACTTCGGTGTCGTCGAAGTCATGGCGCACGCCATTCACTTCCTGGTACGGCTCGTGGCCCTTGCCGGCGATCAGGATGATGTCGCCGGCACCGGCACGCTTCACCGCCAGGCCGATCGCACGCGCGCGGCTGCGCTGCACGGTCACGGCGGAGGCATCGGTGAAGCCGGCCAGGATGTCGGCCACGATCACGTCGCCATCCTCGCCACGCGGGTTGTCGTCGGTAACGATGACCTGGTTGGCCAGGCGCTCGGCGATGGCCGCCATCTGCGGGCGCTTGCCGGTATCGCGCTCGCCACCGCAGCCGAACACGCAGAACAGCGCGCCGTGCAGGTGGCCATGCAGGCTGTCCAGCGCCTGTTCCAGCGCGTCGGGGGTGTGTGCGTAATCGACCACCACGGTGGGCAGGCCGTCTTCGCCGCCCAGGCGGTTCATACGGCCACGGATCGGCTGCAGCGCCGACAGCACCTCGGCGATGCGCGGCAGCGGCTGGCCCTGCGCGTGCAGGGTGCCGGCCACGGCCAGCAGGTTGTCCACGTTGAAGCGGCCCAGCAGCGGCGACTGCACCGCCGCGCGCTGGCCGTCGATGACCAGTTCGAAGGCAATGCCACGCCCGTCCAGCTGCAGCGCTTCGGCGCGCACACTGGCATCGGTGGCACCGCGCGAGCTCAGGCCGATCGGCTGCACGCCCGCCGGCAGGCCGGCGAACAGCTGGCGGCCGAAGGCGTCGTCAAGATTGATCACCGCGGACTTCAGGCCCGGACGATGGAACAGCCGCGCCTTGGCCGCGCCGTAGCTGGCCATGTCGCCGTGGTAGTCCAGATGGTCGCGGGTGAGATTGGTGAACACCGCCACGTCGTAGTGCACGGCATCCACGCGGCCCTGGTCCAGCGCGTGCGAGCTGACTTCCATCGCCACCGCGCGCGCACCGGCGTCGCGCAGCTGCGCCAGCAGCGCATGCATCTGCAGCACCAGTGGCGTGGTGAAGCCGGTCGGTTCAACCGCACCATAAAGTCCGGCGCCCAACGTGCCGATACTGCCACTGGGCGTTCCGAGCAGATGCCAGGCCTGGGCCAGCAGCTGCACGGTGGAGGTCTTGCCGTTGGTACCGGTGACACCGACCATCGCCATTGCCCGCGACGGTGCGCCATGGAACTGGTCGGCCATCGCACCCATGCGCGCGCGCAGGCCCGGCACGGCAATCGCATCGCCCGGTGCCGGCAGTTCGGCAGGTGCCGGCGGTTCGAACAGGATGGCGCTGGCGCCGGCCGCACGGGCCTGCTCGACAAAGCCCAGGCCATGCGCGCCGAAACCGGCGATGGCGACGAAGGCATTGCCGGGGCGCACGGCGCGGCTGTCCAGCACCAGGCCGGTCAGAACGGGGTCGTGCCCGGCGAGAGCAACGTCCGGAAGCAACTGCGAAAGCAACATCGAAGGACTCATTGCGTGCCTCCCGTAGCGGGCGGCGTCTGGGCTTGCGCGCTGGGCAGCGCAGCGTCGAATTCAGCGGCGGCATCCACCGGCAGCGCAGCCTCTGCGGGCGGCGCAGGCAGGATCGAGGCCGAGTGGCCGACCTTGCCGGACTGCTGTGCGGCCAGCCACGACTGCAGGTCGTCCAGCGGCACGTCCATCAGGCGCAGGGTGCCTTCCATCACGTTGTGGTAGACCGGCGCCGACACCAGGCCGCCGTAGAACTTGCCGGCCTGCGGGTCGTTGATGACGATGACGGTGGCGAAGCGCGGGTTGGTGGCCGGCACCACGCCGGCAAACAGCGCGTTGTAATGGCCACGCTCGTAACCACCCGGGCCGGTCTTGCGCGCGGTACCGGTCTTGCCGGCCACGCGGTAGCCCAGCACTGCCGCCTGCTTGGCGCCGCCCTGGGTAACAACCGTTTCCATCATCGCCACCACCTGCCTGGCGACGCTCTCATCGATGATCTGATGCGATTCGTTGCGCTGGCCTTTGACGAAGGTCGGCGCGATCAGCTTGCCGCCATTGGCCAGCGCCGAATAGGCGGTGGCGATCTGCAGCGGCGTCACGTTCAGGCCGTAGCCGTAGGACATGGTGGTCTTGGTGGCACCATCCCAGTTGGCCGGGCGTCGCACCACGCCACCGGATTCACCCGGGAAGCCGCTGTGCGGCACCGAGCCATAGCCGAAGCGGCGCACGCCGTCATAGAACACCTGGTCCGGCATCTTCGCCGCAACCTTGGCCGCGCCGATATTGGAACTGCGGGTGATCACGCCGGTCACGTTCAACACGCCGTTGTTGCGCGGCACGTCGCGGATGGTGAAGCGGGCCACCTGCATGTAGCCCGGGTTGGTGTCGATGACGGTGTCCTTGGTCACCGCACCGGACTGCAGCGCGGTGGCGATGGTCAACGGCTTCATCGTCGAACCCGGCTCGACCAGGTCGGTCACCGCACGGTTGCGGCGGGTATCCGGGGCCGCACCACCCACCGAGTTCGGGTTGTAGGTCGGCAGGTTGACCATGGCCAGGATCTCGCCGGTGGTCACGTCCATGATCACCATCGAACCGCCGGCCGCCTTGTTGGCCACCAGCGCGTTGCGCAGTTCCTTGAACGCCAGGTACTGGATGCGGCGGTCGATGCTGAGGGTCAGGTCCTTGCCCGGTTCGGCGGCGCGCAGCAGATCGCTTTCGACGGTTTCGCCCTTGCGGTTGCGGATCACCCGCTTGGCACCGGCCTTGCCGCGCAGCCACTCGTCGAACGCCAGCTCCAGGCCTTCCTGGCCGCGGTCGTCGATGTTGGTGAAGCCCAGCACGTGCGCCATCGCCTCACCCTGCGGGTAGAAGCGGCGGAACTCGCGCTGCGCGGCCACGCCCGGAATCTTCAGCGCGACCACCTTCTCTGCCTCGTCCGGATTGATCCGGCGGCGCAGGTACATGAATTCCTTGTCCGACTTCTGCGACAGGCGGCTGCTCAGCTCATCCACCGACATGCCGACCGCCTGGGCCAGCTCCGGGATGCGCTCGGGCGAACGCAGCAGGTCCTGCGGATTGACCCAGATCGAGGCGACCGGGGTGGATACCGCCAGCGGCTCGCCGTTGCGGTCGGTGATCATGCCGCGCGAGGTCTTGATCGGCAGCTCGCGCAGGTAACGGGCCTCGCCCTGGCGCTGGTAGAAATCGCTGTTGATGATCTGCACGTAGGCCGCGCGACCGACCAGCGACACCGAGCACAGGCCAAGCGCCAGCGCGACCCAGCGCAGGCGCTGGCGCAGGTTGAAGGCGTTGCGCGGGCGGTTGCGGCCGGTCTTGCTCATGGCCGCACCACCACGATGTCGGCGGCCTCGGGGAACTTCATGCCCAGCTTTTCGCGGGCAATGCGGTCCACGCGGTTGGCCTCGGCCAGGGTCGCCTGCTCCAGCTGCAGGCGGCCGAATTCCAGATTGATGTCATCGCGCTTGCGCTCGGCGCGCGACAGCTCGATGAACGTCTGCCGGTGACGGTGACGCACGAACACGACGCCGATCGCCGAGGCCACGGTGGAGGCCAACAGGATGATCAGCAGCAGCCGGCTCATGCATCGGCCTCCCGCTTCTGTGCAACGCGCAGCACGGCGCTGCGGGCACGCGGGTTGGCGGCCAGTTCTTCATCGGTGGCCTTGATGGCGCCGCCGATCAGATCCAGGGTCGGCACGAACGCCACGGCTTCGGGCAGGCGGCGGTTGGCCGGCGGCGCCTTGGCCAGGCGGTTCATGTACTGCTTGACGATGCGGTCTTCCAACGAATGGAAGCTGATCACCGCCAGGCGGCCGCCGGGCTTGAGCCGTTCCACGGCCGCATCGAGCCCGGCTTCCAGGTCGGCCAGCTCGCGGTTGATGTGGATGCGGATGGCCTGGAAACTGCGCGTGGCCGGGTGGATCTTGTCCTTGCCACGCGGCATCACCGAGGCGATCAGCTCGGCCAGTTCGGCGGTGCGGGTGAACGGCTGCTTCTCGCGGCGGGCCACGATGGCGCGGGCGATGCGGCGGCTCTGCCGCTCTTCTCCGTAGGTCCACAGCACGTCGGCGATCTCGCGGTCTTCGACGCGGTTGATCCACTGCGCGGCGCTTTCCCCGCTGTCCGGGTCCATGCGCATGTCCAGCGGGCCATCCTTGCCGAAGCTGAAGCCACGTTCGGCCACGTCCAGCTGCGGCGACGACACACCGAGATCGAACAGCACGCCGTCCAGGCCTTCGGCCGTCGCATCCCACTGCAGCAGCTGGGCGAAGCTGCCACGGAAGATGGACACGCGCGGGTCCGGCGCGAAATCGCGCTCGGCTACGGCGATGGCTTCCGGATCCTTGTCCATGACCAGCAGGCGCCCCTCGGGACCGAGCTGGGTGAGCACGCCACGTGCATGACCGCCACGACCGAACGTGCCATCCAGATAACGTCCGTTTTCGATCACCCTCAGGCCTTCAAGGACCTGGGTGTACAGGACCGGCAGGTGCACCGCCGGCGACTGCGACACCGGAAGGTGACCGGCCTGCGCTTCTGGGCGCATCCGGGCACCCCGGCTCACAACTTCAGGTCGAGCAACCCATCACCCAGATCCTCGTCAGACAATGTCTGCTGGATCAGGGCCCGATGCGCCTGCTCGCTCCACAATTCGAACTTGTCGCCCATACCGAGCAATACCGCCTTCTTCTCAATGCCCACCGCACCGCGGTGGCTGGCGGGGATGCTGATGCGACCGTTGCCGTCCAGCTCAAGATGGGCGGCCGAGCCGACCAGCTTCTGCTGCAACAGGCGCACGACGCGCTGGGTGTTGGGCTTGGACATCACGTCGTCGCGGACCCGCTCCCATTCCGACTCTGCATACAGCCACAGGCAGCCGGCTTCGAACGGGTTGTAGGTCAGCACGAGACGGTTGTTGCTGGCGCGCGCGACGAGGTCGCGGTAAGCGGTGGGAACCGCCATGCGCCCTTTGTCGTCAACTGTGATGGCCGTCTCGCCCTGGAACACGACGCGTGCACCTATCCTTCGCCCGGTGAAACATTGAACCACGAAAACCCACAAAACACCCGGATTTCCCTCTGATGCCCACCTTAGCAGCGGCCGAAGGGTTGTCAACAACTTTTCAGCGGAGAAATCGCCAGCCACATCAATGGCTTGCAACAACCTTTAGAGAATTGTTCAAGGCTTATCCACAAGTTGCTGATCCGTCTCAATTTTTGAGATTGAACGGAAGTTCAGGGCTGTGGACAGCGCGTGAAACATCGGCCGCGCATTCATCCAAAACGGGCCGGAAGCGGCGCCAGACTGCGCAAACCGTGCACAATGAGGCCATGTGCCTGCTCGCTCTTGGCTGGATGCACCACCCGCGCTGGCGGCTGGTGATGACCGGCAACCGTGATGAGTTCCACGCCCGCCCGACGGCGGCGCTGGCCCCCTGGCAAGATGAGACCTCCGTCATCGGGGGGCGCGACCTGCGCTCCGGCGGCGGCTGGGCCGGCGTTGGCGCCTCGGGCCGGATGGCAGTGGTCACCAACGTCCGCGACCCGCTGGCGGCCCAGACCGGTCCTTCACGGGGCGCGCTGGTGGCCGACTTCCTGCGCGGCCGCGATCCGGCGGCCGTGCACATCGACCGACTGGCAACGGTGGCCGGCGCCTACGCGCCATTCAACCTGTTGCTGGCCGACGGCCACAGCCTGGAGTTCCTGGGCAACCACCCCGCCGAGCGGCAGAGCCTGGGCCCGGGCGTGCATGGCATGTCCAACGGTGCGCTGGATGCCCCCTGGCCGAAGACCCGACGGCTGATGGACGCGCTGTCGGCGTGGTTGCAGGCCGGCGATGAGGACCTGACTCCGCTCTGGGCCGCCCTGGCCGACGAACATCGCCCCGCCGACAGCGACCTGCCCGACACCGGCATCGGCCTGGAACGCGAGCGCTGGCTGAGCCCGGCCTTCATCCGCGGCGACGACTACGGCACCCGCGCCAGCACCGTGCTGCTGATCGACGCCGATGGCCACGGCGAGATCCACGAGCGCCGCTTTGGCCCGCAGGGCGCAGCCAACGGACAGAGCCACGTCATTTTCTGACCCGGTCATGCCGGCCGCCGGCCGGAATCTCTTTCCAGCCGGGTAGTGCCGGCCGCTGGCCGGCAACCTCCGGATCTTCGGGCAGGCCACGCAGCTGCCGGCCAGCGGCCGGCACTACCCGCTCCAAGACTGCCAACGGCGTCATTCAGCTTCCCGGCGCTGCGCCTTCTCGCCCGTACCACAGGGCCTGCGCCACCACGGCCCCCCCACTGTGCCCTTTTTGCGTCTGCCACTGTGTCTATAAATGCCGCCCGCAACCTCCCAAGGTGGTCGTGCCCGGCACCAGGCCGCGCGATCCACATCCACATGGAGGCCCCATGCGCCGCACCCTCATCCTGCTCGCCACCCATCTACTCACGCTCGGCCTCGGCTTCGGCCTGGGGGTGTACCTCCTGCCGATCCTGATCGCCCCTGATGATCCGCCGGTGGCACAGGTGCAGGCCGCCATGAACGACGCCACTCATCACACCACGTTCCGCCGTGACCTCAAGGGCAGCGACGCGGTGCACTGGGCCGAAGGCAAGGTCAGCGTCAGCGCGCGCCAGGTGGCCTTCGACGGCAAGATGGGACCGGGACCGGACTACAAGGTCTACCTGGTCCGCGATTTCGTCGACAACAAGGCGGACTTCCTGAAGATCAAGGCACAGGCCCGGCGCATCGGCGAGGTGAAGACCTTCAACCGTTTCCTGGTCGATGTACCCGATGACGTCAACGTGGACGACTACACCACGGTGGTGGTGTGGTGCGAGCGCTTCTCGCAGTTCATTTCGGCCGGGCAATACCGTACGCCTGGCTGAGGACCGCGCGACGTCGGGGTAGTGCCGGCCGCTGGCCGGCACTCTGTCCGCCGCTGCAGGCATCGTGAAGCTGCCGGCCAGCGGCCGGCACTACCGCTGCGCGGTTCGCGCATTTAGAAGCACGCATATAGAAGAAAGAGGCGGAGCCGGCCGATAAGCCGGGTTCTGTCGTGGACAGTCATTCCTCTAGGCGTTACGTCACCGCAACGCTCAAGCAACCTACCCGGATCCAACGCGGGCCGCGCCAAAGGATCCCTATTTGGTCTTGCTCCAGGTGGGGTTTGCCGTGCCGGTCTGTTGCCAGACTCGCGGTGCGCTCTTACCGCACCATTTCACCCTTACCGGCCTTCCGAAGAAGACGTAGGCGGTATCTTTCTGTTGCACTTTCCGTCGGCTTGCGCCGCCCAGGCGTTACCTGGCACCTTGCCCTATGGAGCCCGGACTTTCCTCGGCACCCCCGAAGGGATGACGCGACTGTCTGGCCGGCTCCGCCAGCGTACATTCTAGCCTACGCACGCCCTTCCTGCCGTGCTGATCGCGGCATCCGGTTCATCCATCCACGCATGGCGTGGATTTACTGGAGGTGTAACCCATCCACGCATGGCGTGGATCTACTGGAGGTGTAACCCATCCACGCATGGCGTGGATCTACCGATTCCGCCGCTTTGGTGGGTGCGGACCTTGGTCCGCACGATCCATCAACTGCCGTACAACGCCTTGCGCGGTGCGCCGGTCAGCTCAGCGGCCAGCTTGGCCGCGGTCGACGGCGGCAGGTGTTCGCTCAGCTTGGCATAGACGCGGCGGCCATGCGCCAGCTGCGCTTCCTCGTCGTCGCCGGCGCCCTGCACCATCACCACGAACTCGCCCTTGCGCTGGTTTTCGTCAGCTTCCACCTTCGCCAGCAGTCCAGCCAGGTCGCCATCGAGCACGGTCTCGAACAGCTTGGTCAGCTCGCGGGCCAGCACCGCCGGGCGTTCGCCGCCGAAGATCGCCGCCATGTCCGCCAGCGACTCGACGATGCGATGCGAGGATTCATAGAACACCATCGTGCGCACTTCACCGGCCAGCGCCTGCAGACGGTCGCGGCGGCCGCTGGCCTTTGCCGGCAGGAAACCCTCGAAGCTGAAGCGGTCACTGGGCAGGCCGGCCACGCTCAACGCGGCGATGGCGGCACACGCGCCGGGAATCGGGCTGACCTTGATGCCCGCCGCACGCGCGGCGCGCACCAGGCGGAAACCGGGATCACTGACCAGCGGGGTGCCGGCATCGCTGACCAGCGCCAACGATTCGCCAGCCTGCAGACGCGAGACCAGGCGCTGGGCCAGGGCCTCTTCATTGTGTTCGTGCAGGGCCACCAGCGGCTGCTGGATGCCGAAATGGGACAGCAGCTGGCCGCTGCGGCGGGTGTCTTCGGCACAGATGGCCGCCACCGACCGCAGCACCTCCTGCGCGCGCGGGCTCAGATCGGCCAGGTTGCCGATCGGGGTGGCGACGACGTACAGGGTTGGCACACTCATTTCAGCGGTACTCACGGGGCAAGGGTAGAATCGTAGCGTGTACCCGGCCAAGGCCGCTGCCCTCATCGCATGGACCCGATCATGAACAAGCCCGCCGCACGGATCTCCGCCCTGTCGCTGTCGCTGATGCTGCTGGCCGGTTGCGCCACCACCAGCCTGACCAGCGCGCCCGAATCGCCGGCCCAGAGCCAGGCGCTGGCGCTGATCGAACAGGGCAAGCCGCGCGATGCCGCGCTGCAGCTGGAAGGCCTGGCCGCCACCCTGCGCGGTGGTGCCCGCAGCAATGCGCTGGCCGATGCAGCCTGGGCCTGGCACCTGGCCGGCGACAGTGCCCGCGCACGCAGTCTGCTCGGCCAGCTCACCGCCCGCCAGCTGTCCGGCCCCAGCCTGCAGCGCTACCAGCTGACCGGCGCCGAACTGGCACTGGCCGACAGGCAGCCGGCGCAGGCCCTGGCCCTGCTGAAGGAACATGGCGACAACGTCTTCCCCGCGCTGCGCACGCGCTGGTACGTAGCCCGCGCCAACGCGCTGCAGGGCACCGGCGACGCCTTCGGCGCCGCCACCGAACGTGCCCGTGCCCATGCCAGCCTGACCGGCAGCGCGCGCAGCGAGAACCAGGCCGCCATCGCCGGTCTGCTCGGCACTCTCGACGACGCCACTTTGCGCAGCCGTGCCGCTGCGCTGCCGGCTAACGACCCGCTGTACAACTTCGCCGGCCGTGCGTTGATCGCGCGCGGCCTGCCGTTGCCGCGCCCGTTCGATCGCGATGGCGCCGCCCAGTTCGACACCAGCAAGCGCCCGCCGGCGATGAGCGACGGCTACCGCCCGCCGGCCAAGCTGGCGGTGCTGCTGCCGCTCAGCGGCCGCCTGGCCACCGCCGCACAGCCGGTGCGCGATGGCCTGCTGAGCGCCTACTACGGTGAAAGCCGCCGCCGCCCGGACATCAACTTCTTCGACACCGCCGGCACCCCGGCCGGTGCCCTCGCCGCCTACGACAAGGCCGTCGCCTCCGGTGCCGACTTCGTGGTCGGCCCGCTGGGCCGCGACGAAGTGGACGCCGTGTACGGCCGCCAGCAGCTGCAGGTACCGGTGCTGGCGCTGAACCGCGGCAAGGACGCACCGCCGGCCGGCAGCGCCGGTTTCTCGCTGGCCCCGGAAGACGACGGCATCGTTGCCGCCGAATACCTGCGTGGCCGCGAGCGCAACCGCGCGCTGGTCATCAGCAGCAACGACGACACCGGCCGCCGTGCCGCCGCCGCCTTCGCCCAGCGCTTCGTACAGCGCGGTGGCCAGGTGGTGGCCACGGTCAATGTCAGCGAAGCCGTCGGCGATGTCGGCGCGCAGGTGCGCAATGCCGGTCAGGTCGATGCCGTGTTCCTCGCCGTGCGCGCCCCGCAGGCGCGCCTGCTGGCGCCTCAGCTGGCCCTGGCCGGTGCCGGTGGCGCGACCCGCGTCGGCACCTCGCAGCTGACCGTCGGCAGCGGCAAGGTAGAAGAAGATGTGGCGCTGGACGGCATCGTCTACCCGAACGAAGCCTGGAATGTGCGCAGCGTGTCCGGCCTGCCGTCGGCCAGCCAGGTGGCCAGCGCGCTGCCGAGCGCCCGCGGCGCGGCCGGTCGCCTGTTCGCCTTCGGTGCCGATGCCTGGAAGATCACCGCCTATCTGGACAAGCTGTCCAACGAGGGCGGCCTGGACGGTGCCACCGGCACCCTGTTCCTGGACAGCAACGGCAACATCCTGCGCCAGCCGGCATGGTCCACCTTCAATGGCGGCCGGCCGATGCCGATCGTCGGTGGTCGCTGAGCGCAGCCAACGTGGCTCGGCGGTGGAAGCCGCCGCCGAGCAGCATCTGCAACAGGCCGGACTACAGCCGCGTGCGCGCAACGTGCGCTATCGCGGCGGTGAACTGGACCTGGTGATGGACGATGCCGGCACCGTGGTGTTCGTGGAAGTGCGCTATCGCGCGCGATCGGATTTCGGTGGCGGCGCCGCTTCGGTGGATGTGCGCAAGTGCCGACGCCTGGCGCACGCCGCGCAGCTGTACCTGCAGGACAACCCGGCGCTGGCCAATGCACCCTGCCGTTTTGATGTGATCGACGCCACGGGCGAGCCGCCGCAGCTGCGATGGCTGCGTGATGCGTTCCGGCTGGATGACTGCTGATGGTTTCCGTCCGCTCTGGTAGAGGCCGACCTTGGTCGGCGCTTCTGTGCCAACCAAGGTTGGCACCTACCAGAGCGCAGCCTGGCTGGCACTACCACGGTGCGTGACTGATGCCTTCGATCATCACCCATGCCGCTGTGCCGCTGGCGCTGTGGTGCGCCGCTGATCGCGGCCGCATCCCGCCGCGCCTGCTGGCAGCCGGCGTGATTGCAGCGATGCTGCCCGATGCCGATGTACTGGCCTTCGCGCTGCACATTCCCTACGCCGATGTGTTCGGCCATCGCGGCGCCAGCCATTCGCTGCTGTTTGCCGGCGTGCTGGCGGCATTGGCCGCGGCGTTGGCGCTCTTTGGTAGTCGCCGACCTTGGTCGGCACCATACAGCCCCGGTAGTCGCCGACCTTGGTCGGCGGTTTCGTGCCAACCAAGGTTGGCACCTACCATTGCGCGGCCAACGGTGGCATCTACCGTGCAAGCGGCGGTGTTCGTCTTCATCTGTGCGGCCAGCCATCCTCTGCTGGATGCGATGACCTCCGGCGGCCTCGGCGTCGCACTGGCCTGGCCCTGGAGTGAACAACGCTTCTTCGCGCCGTGGCGACCGATCCGCGTTTCACCCTTCGCCCCACAGTTCTTCAGCGCGCGCGGCCTGGCCACCCTGATGTCCGAACTGCGCTGGGTATGGCTGCCCCTGGCCGGCGCCGTTGTTGCCTGGAAACTGATACAACCCGCTCCTGCTGCCCCACGAGATCCGTCATGAGTCCTGCCCTGCCTGCTGCCCTGGTTGCCGAACTGTCCGCCCTGCTGGGTCCGGAGGGCTGGCGTATGGATGACAGCGCGCTGGAGGCCAACGCGCAGGACAACTCATGGCGTCACCAGCGCCCGGCGGCAGTGGCGCTGCCAGCCGACATTGAACAGGTGCAGGCGCTGGTGCGTGCCTGCCGCGCGCACGGCGTGGCGCTGGTCGCGCGCGGTGCTGGCACAGGCACCACCGGCGCGGCCGTACCGCTGCCCGGCAGTATCGTGCTGTCGTTCATCCGCATGGACCGCATCGTCGAGATCCGCGCCAGCGACCGCTGCGCGGTGGTGCAGCCGGGCGTTCTCAATGGAACTCTGCAGCAGGCGCTGGCCCCGCATGGCCTGTTCTGGGCGCCGGATCCTTCCAGCGCCGAGATCTGCAGCGTCGGTGGCAACCTCGCCTGCAACGCCGGCGGCCCGCGCGCGGTGAAGTACGGCACCAGCCGCGACAACGTACTGGGCCTGGTGGCCGTGACCGGCACCGGCGAGGTGATCCGCTGCGGTGGTGCCTACACCAAGGATTCCACCGGCTACGACCTCACCCACCTGCTGGTGGGCAGCGAAGGCACACTGGCACTGATCGTGGAAGCCACCTTGAAGCTCACCCCGCTGCCGGTCAGCCAGGCCGGCCTGCGTGTGCTGTACCGCGATGCCGATGCGGCCGCCGCCGCGGTGTCACGCCTGATGTCGCAGCCGGTGGTGCCCACGCGCCTGGAATTCATGGACGCCCGCAGCCTTGAGCTGCTGCGTCTCAACGGTGCGGAAGTACCCGAGGCTGGCGCGATGCTGCTGGTGGAAGCCGATGGTGACCACGACACCCTGCCCTATCTGCTGCAGGCACTGGCCAGCGCCGCTGAAGGCGACGGCATGATCGAACTGGATGTGGCGATGGAAGGCCGTGCACGCGACCAGCTGTGGGCCGCGCGCAAGGCACTGTCGCCGGCACTGCGCACCGTCGCGCCCGGCAAGATCAATGAAGACGTGGTGGTGCCGGTGTCGCGTATTCCGGAGCTGGTAGCGGGCGTGCAGGCCTTGGCGCGCGACTACGCGCTGACCATCGTCACCTTCGGCCATGCCGGCAACGGCAATCTGCACGTCAACATCCTGTATCACCCGGACGATGCCGACGAGAACGCGCGCGCGCATGCCGCACTGCCGAAGATCTTCGAGCTGACGCTGGCGCTGGGTGGCACGCTGTCGGGCGAACATGGCATCGGCCTGGCCAAGCGCGATTTCATGGCGCAGGCCTTCAGCGCGGAAACGCTGGCGGCGATGCGCGCGATCAAGGCTGCGCTGGACCCGGACGGCATTCTCAACCCGGGCAAGGTACTGCCGCCGGCATAGACCGCGCGCACTCCTGTAGAGCCGAGCCATGCTCGGCTGCTCTTCGACCCGATCGCGATGAAGCCCGCGCTGCGCGCGGCAAGCCGAGCGTGGGCTCGGCTCTACAAAGGCTTGTCGTTCGCGATATCGCTCAGGGTCTGCCGGAAGCTGGGCAACAGCACGCGATTACCGTGTCCGCTCAGGTGATCGTTGTCGAAGAACAGCGGTTCACCGTCTTCCACCGCCGAACAGGTCTGCGGCCCGCATAGCAGCGGCAGCGGGTCCCACACTGTCAGCGATGGATAGCGCGCTGCCAGCTTGGCCAGCAGCGCCATCTGCGGTGCGCGCAGCATTTCCAGGTCAGCACGCGGCATGCTCAGACCACCCGCACAAGCCGGATTGTGGCGGTTGAACCAGTCCGAACAACGGTAAGCCCCGGCCTTGAACAGCGGCAGCGGTGCGTCAATCACCACGTGTACGCCCAGCTTCTGCAAACGCCCCAGCACGCGATCGGCCTCATCGCGTGCCGCCTGCGCATGGGCCGGCGTGCGTTCGGCCAGCAGCTGCCGATAGATTTCCTGTGCATCCTGCCGCTGCCAGTCGAATCCTCGCAGCTCCGGCATGCGCAAGGCCGCCAGCAGCACGATGTCACCTGGGCGCGCCTCGCGCTTGATCGTCGACAACGCGCCTTCAATGAAGTCCTGGCAGTCGGCCGGGCTGGCCCGCAGCAGGTTGACGAAGCTGCAGCCACCGCGATCCTGCTGGCGCACCTCCATGCCGGTCTGGCGCGCGACCATGCTGATCATGGTGCGATACGCCGCCGCGTGCGAATCGCCAGCCACGAACAGGCGCCGCCCTTCAAGCGCCGGCGCACTCACCGGCTCCAGCGGGCGCCACGCCGGGTAGCGGCGTGCCTGCCATGCATAGCCGTCGCGGGTCACGCTCAGCGAGACCTGCTCGTGATACTCCACCGTGGCCCAGGCACCCGCACCGCATAGCGCAACCACTGGCAGCGCCATCGCCAGCACCTTGGCCGGTGCCAGGCGTAACAGCGGCGCCGCACTGCGCAGCGGGCGCTCGATGAAGTGATACGACGCAGCGGATACCGCCAGCAGCAGTACCGGATACAGCCACAGCGCGGCACCGTGCAGGCCGTAGGTCCAGCGCAGCAGCACCAGCAGCGGCCAATGCCACAGGTACAGCGAATAGGACAGCCGACCCAGGTAGGCCAACGGTGCGCAGCCCAGTGCGCGCGCAATGCGCGATGTGCCCGGTGCCGACACGCTCGCCAACAGCATCAACGTACCGGCCACGGTGGCCAGCACGCCCGGAACCGGCATCGCCAGCTGCGGTGCGGTCACCACGCCTGCACCCAGCAGCACCAGACCGATCACTGCAACCGCATCACCGTTCTGGCCCGGCGTACGCGTGCGCATCCACTGGTAGAGCAGCGCGCCCGCAGCCAGCTCCCAGAACCGCGCCGGCAGCAGGTAGAACGCTGCCGCCGGTGCCGTCTGCGCCTGCCAGCCTGCCCACGCCAGCGACAGCAGGGTGAGCACTGGCAACAACCAACGCGACCACGGCCAGCGCTCACGCCCACGCAGCCACACAAAGAACAGCAGTGGGAAGACCAGATAGAACTGCTCTTCTACACCCAGCGTCCACGTATGCAGGAACGGGTTGAGTTCGGCGCCGGGTGAGAAATAGTCGTCCTGCTGCCCGGCCAGCACGATGTTGCTGAAGCCGACCAGCGCAGCCCAGCCGGCCTGGTCGAACTGCTCGTTGCGCCACGCGCGGGGAATGAACAGCGCCGACAGCACGAAGGTGGCCATCAACATCACCAGCAGCGCCGGCAACAGGCGCAGCACGCGGCGCCGGTAGAAGTCGAGCAGCATCGCGCCCAGCGACGCGTGGGTGCGCAAGGCCAGCGACTGGCTGATCACGAAGCCGGACACCACGAAGAACAGGTCCACGCCGGTGAAGCCCCCGGGCAGCCACGTCGCGTTGGTGTGGAAGACGACGACAGCCAGCACCGCCAGTGCGCGCAGGCCATCGATGGCGGCGTTGTGGGAACGTTCGGGAGGGAACATGCAGGCAACGGGTGGAGAACGATCCGACAGCATCGCCACCGCTGCCGTAGTCATTCAATGGATGATCACGACAGGCAAGGACATCGTTCAGGTCCGGTCATAGCTCGACGCGGTTGCAGAGTCGAGCATGGCTCGACTCTGCAGGGAATGTCGTATTCGGCAGGCAGCTCCCTGTGCCGCCTGCCAGCGACGAAATTCCTACGCTTTCGAACTTTCCAACAATTCTCATTGGCAGCATTGGCGCTTCATGCAGATCATGTAGCGCCACCGATAACGGGTGGCACGGGCTTCCAATCCCGTTAGGTTGATGTGTTGGTTACGCTTGCCTGCCGGCGTCGCTCTTTCCTTGTTGGGTGGCGTCGGCAGGCATTCCGTCCGCGCTTACATGGCGGGCGGTGCGTGGGGGCCTCGTGCCCGCCGGCGCTTCTACATCGACCTCCGGTATTGGAACCACGCACCGTCCGCCACCCTCGCTGTTAAGCAGGGTGGCTCCTTGCCGCTTGCACAAGGACGCCGCCATGACCGCTTCCCCCTACCCGCACCTGTTCGCCACCCTGGGCGACGCCGCCACGCGCCTGCCAGACGATCTGGCACGCACGCTGGAAGACACCTTCGTTGCACTGCAGAGCGGCAACAACGCTGGCACCATCACCCTGCAGGCCTGCCTGCAGCACATCCGCCAGGGCGATGCGGCTGATGGCCAGCCGTGGCCCGGCAGCAACCGTACACCCGGGCAGCGCGTGGCGTTGGCGCGCATCGACCGCGCCAATGCGGGGCTGAGTTTCCTGCTGGAACTGCTGCACGCCACCGAACGCGTACGCGTGGACGGGGAAATCGATCAGGAGATGGGCGATGGTGCGCGCGAAGGGCTGCTGCTGGCCTGCCGTGGGCTGGCCGAGTATGTGGATGTGCAGTTGCGGGCAGTATGACAACCCGCAACCGCAGCCCGCTCAATCGTAGAGCGCGGTAACCGTAATGGCCGTCTGAATCGCACCCGCGTTGACGCCACTAGTCGTGGGCAGGTAATAGCCCGCGCGCAGCGTGTAGCTGGCAGTGGCGCCGGTCACGGGCACTTCAATGCCGGTGTCGCCCTTCTTCAGATAGACGTTGCCCGTGGCCCCGGCCAACAGGGCGACCGAAACACCTCGCGCCGGGTCGGTGCTGGCGGTGTTCTTCCAACGCTGCGCGTCGCCATCGGCAGCCGTTCCATCGAAGGACAGCGTGGCTTTGGCAACACCGATGCAGCCGGTGAAGTTCAACGTACTTTGCTTCAGCAGGTTGTCGCCCACTTTCATCTCATCGGCCTTCACGTTGTTCAATGTGATGGCCGGTGCCGTCAACGTACAGGTGCCGGGCAATACGCGGCCAGAAATAGTGAGCGTGGCGGCCGCTGCACTGCCGATGGGCAATACCAGCGCCAGAAGGGTGAATGAGGGGAACAGCAAGCGTTTCATCGGGTACTCCAGAAGGTCAATGGATGGACGGGCCGGCGCCAGCCAGCTCGAGTGAGACAGCAAAGGGTTGGCAGGTGGCCTGGGCCCAAGACAGGCCGTAGGCATCGGGCGCATCAGGCAGTTGATACGCCAGGCGGCAGCGCTGCGGCCCGTCCGGGTCAACGATCAGCGCGCCTTCGGGCTGTGCGCCACGCAACTGGATGACACCGCCCTGCCCCACCACGCCTGCAGGCGTGCCGTCCTCGCGCTGCACGCGTGCGGCGAACGGCAGTGGCTGGCCCAATGCATCGGTGGCATCGATGAACAAGGTGCGCTCGCGGCGCACTTCGAACGGTACGCGCACGATGCCACCGGCGGTGGGCGCAACACGCTGCGAGGTCTGCAGCATTTCCACCTCCAGCGGCAGCCCCGAAGGATCCAGATCAATGCGGTTCCAGCGATAGGGGCTGACGTGTGGCAACAACGCGTAACCGTTGCGTGCCACGCGGATATCCACACCCGTACCCACCTGTGCGCCTTCTGCACCCGGTGCATGCACCAGCGCGAAGCCCTCGCCTGCCGGCGGCCCCATGTTCAGGCCCCCTGCGTGCACCACCAGCGCGCCGGAAGCACTCAGGGTCTGGCTGCTGTGCCCGGTCGCGCGGCTGTAGGCGGCGTTGACGTTGGCGTAGCGGCCCTGGTAATCCAGATAGGCACTGCTGCTGTTGCCACCCTCGCCTTGGGTACTGGACACCGAATAGCTCATCGCGCGCCGCTCGCCCAGGTAGCCGCTCACCCCCGCCTGCACCTGCTGCCCGCCACTGGCGTGACTGATCTGGGTGTTCGCCCTCGGCGCACTTTCGCTACGGCCCAGCGGCACTGCGAAGGTGAAGGTATAGCGTGTGTCAGGGCGGCCATTGCCCAGCCGGTAGCGGAACACCGAAACGCCGTAGTTCGCGCGCCCCACGGTGCTGCTGAAGCCGAACTGGAAATCGGTCTGGCGCTGCGCGGTATCCCAGAAGGCCACGTGTCCGCCATTGAGGAACAGCTGGCTTGCCGCCCCCAGGCGCTGGGAGAGATTGGCCTGGTAGCGCTGTCGCGCGCGGCCGGCGTAGCCCCAGTCGTCAGACGCAGCACGGGCCACGTCATTCAGGATAAGAAATCCGCGCGTACTGTAGCGGTACGCGGCCAGACCCACGTTGGTTCCAGTACTGGCCACGTAGCGCTGGTAGTTCAGCCGCAGGCTGTTGCCGGCAACGCTGGGGCGTCCGGGCAGCTCCGCCTGCGAGTGGGTGATGTCGATGCCGACGGCCCCCACTGGCGTGTTGACAGCGGCACCGGCAATCGCAGCGCGATAGCCCTGCGCGACTTGAATACCCCCCAACGCGGTGAGGTGATTGCTGAGACCGCGTGCGTAGGTCCCCTCGGCAAAGCGGAGATGGGCCAGACGGCCTCCGGCGTCGCGCAGCGTTCCCGCACTCGCGCTGAACCTGGACGTACCTGCGCGCAATGCCTGCGGCACAGCGGAAAAGCTCACGTTGAACCGCTGGCTGCGCCCATCTGCCTCGGTAACCACCACTTCCAGATCGCCACCGGAGTTGGTCGGGTACAGATCGTCGATGACGAACGGCCCGGGCGCGACGCTGACTTCATGGATGACGATGCCGTTCTGGCGGATGCTGACCACCGCGTTGCCCTCGGCGATGCCGCGCACGGCCGGTGCATAGCCACGCAGCGAGTCGGGCAGCATGCGTTCGTCGGTGTACAGACGTGCTCCCATGAACGGGACACTGTCGAACAGCTCGCCACCGGTATTGCCCTCGCCCAGCAACAGCTGGCTGTTCAGCGCTGGCAGATCCCTTTGCAGATGGCTGCTGATGGTTCGATAGCGGGAGCCCTGGCTTCTGTGATTGAACGAAGCGCGATGGCGCAGGCGCCAGTCGCCCATGTTGAAGCCGGCACTCACGCCCACGTAGCTGCTGTCGCGATGGGTGCTCCGGTAGTGGTTGGCGGTGTAGTTGACGAATCCGGCCGTGATCCCGGAGTCGCGGTGTTCAGCCGGCACATGGCCACGCGCACGTCGTGCCTGCATTGCCTGCGGAACGGTCAGCTGCAACTGCAGCGCACTGTCGTCGAAGGTTGCGGTGGCCCCCTCGATGGCGGCTGGCAGATCGATACAACCGATGTCGGCCACCTGTGCGTGAAGGGCCTGGCGGTGATCCTCGCGCAGTTGCAGTGCATCCAGCAGGTCTGCGGGCAGGCACGGGCGCGCATGGGCTTCGCCCTCTGATGCCTTGAACGTGATGTCGCGGGTCTGATGGAACTGTCCATTGATCCACACATCCACCCGGTGCTGGCCTTCCTCGACCGGATTGCCCTGCGCGTAGCGGCGCATATCGATCGACTGCCCGCCGATCAGGAATCCTTCGCTGAACTCGATGGCCGGTGCGGCAGCGGCTCCAAGCGGAAGCGAGATGGAGAGCATCCCTGCAATCGCGCGTGGCAGATGGGAGAGGGGGAATGCGCGGGAACGCGCGCAGGAACGAACGGCGGTCATGACAGGGGACGCATGAAGGCGCGCAGCGAGATGCGGCGCGATAGCAAGAAAAGGAAGGCGTGCGCAGGCATCAGTAGTAGTCCGCCAGCAGCGAGACCTCGCCGAGGATGCTCCCGGTGCGAAGTTCCGCAGGCGTGCGCAGATAGCGGGCGCTGAACGGCACGGACATGACCGTGCCGGTGGTGGTGCCGTAGCTCCAGGGCTGCTGCATGCGTACCGGCGTACCGTCCTGCAGGACCTGCAGCGCCACGCCGGTTGTGGTGGTGCCCGGCGCGGGCGCCAGGACATCGCCGGTGTTGGCCAGGTCGTGCACGTCGCTCATTTCCAGTACCAGCGGGCGACCGCTGGCACCGCAGTTGACCGCGACGTTGAAGGACTTCTCTCCTGCACTCTGCTGCCGATCCAGAGTGCGGGCGTCGATCGGGTCGAGCGTCACGGACTGGGGAGTGACCGCACAGGTCTGGGCACGAAAGCGGAAACCGGCCGTTACGTGGTGAGTTCCACCACTACCGCTGAATGTGGTTGCGACTGTTCCGAGAGGGGCAGCCGCGACATCGCGCATCGGCCCTCCTCGCGAGTAGATGGAGATGGAGAGGACGATATCCTTGCGATCACCGCCGACGATATTCACCAGCTCGGGAACGCCATCACGGAGATCAATTCCGCCATTTTCGACCTCCTCAATGGGGCACTCTGGATCGAACTCGTCACATGCGCCGTACTTGAATGAGAACACGATCAGGGGCGACGTTGGATTGATCTCATAGGCCGGCGAAAAGTAGCCGCCTCCAGTGCTCACATCACGCGCATAGCGCAGGCCGGAGAACTGGGGCCGTATCTCCGCTCGCTTATCGGTAGCGTCGCAGACCATCGACAGCATTCCACTGGCGCTGCCCAGGATCTGGTCAGGCAGTTCGGTGAATGCCACGTCGAACACACGGTCGATGAACACATCGCCGCTGATGGGGCGGCAGGCGGCAGAGGCTCCCGCGGCGGCGGCCAGTAGTGCAAGCGCCGGCAGGATGGTTCGCGGATGGATAGGTGCGCTTTGCATGAAATTGCTCCGGACAAGGGAGATTGCCTGCCCGATAAGCCGGATCAGAGGCGCTGATCGACGGCAGCGGGTGGCTGGAGGAAGCGCACAGTAGTCCGTCCCGCCATCCGGCCCCATACAACAAATTGCATTCATCGCTAAGAGGAAACCGTTTGCAACAAGTTGCATGGTGATGCGGCTGCACGACATCGACACTGCGCATCGTTCGGTGGCCCTCGGCTGCCGGCGCCTCCCATTCCGCAACGAGAACAACTTCGATGTCGATCAAACTGAACCTGCTGGCGCTGTCCGCGCTGGCGATCATGGCCGCGCCTGCGGCCCACGCCGAAAAGCTGGAAATCACCGGCGAACTGATGACCTCCACCTGCAGTGTCGGCTCCGCCGGTGGCACCATCACCGTGCCGATGGGCAAGGTGGACCTGGCGTCGGTGAATGCCGGTACCCGTGCCGGCCAGAAGAATTTCAGCATTGCCCTGGACTGCACCGGCTCGGGTGCCGCGCAGGAAGTCGGCGTGCGCTTCGGTGGCACGCCGGATGGCAGCACCGGCAATCTGGCTCTGACTGCCGCGTCGGGCGCGAGCAATGTGGGCGTGGCGCTGTATGACGCAGCGGGCGACCACCAGAAGATCGGTGACGACCCGACCCAGTGGGTGACCATCGCCGCCGGTGGCAGTGGCCAGCTGGATTACAGCGCGTGGTACGCCTCGCCGGGCCAGAACGCTACGGCTGGCACCGCCAACGCGTCGGGCGACTTCGTGGTGCTCTACAAGTAACCGGTATCCGGCGCACGCGCGCACGGCTGCGCGCGTGCACCTCCTGCATGAGGTATTCCATGAAACTCCGCCCATCGTTGTGGTTGCCGGCCCTGCTGGCCACCGCGCTTGTGCTGCCGGCGCAGGCCGCGGTCACCCTGCAAGGCACGCGCATCGTGCACGACGCCAGCAAGAGCCGCGATGTCACGGTCAAGGCCAGCAATGTGGGTGAGCGGCCCGCGATGACGCAGATCTGGATCGACGCCGGCGACAGCCATGCGCGGCCGGAGAATGTGCGCACGCCGTTCCGGCTGACCCCGTCCGAGCCGCGCTTGTTGCAGGCCAAGCAGGGACAGGCCTATCGGATCACCTATGCGCCGCGACCCTCGGAGCCGCCGCTGCCGACCGATCGCGAGTCGGTGTTCTACTTCAACCTGCTGGATATTCCGCCCAAGCCCGCCAATGCCGGCGACAAGAACCTGCTGCAGTTCGCGGTGCGCACGCGGGTGAAGCTGTTCCATCGTCCCGCCGGCCTGCCGGGCCAGGCGCGCGATGCGCCGGGCCAGTTGCAGTGGCGCGTGACATCAGGGGCATTGCAGGTAAGCAATCCCACTGCTTATCACGTGACGCTGGCTTCGTTGACCTTGCCCGATGGCAGCCGGGTACCGGCGGACATGATCGCGCCCGGTGCACAGGTGCGGCTGCCGCTGCCAGCCGGCGCATCGATGCCGACCAGCCTGACCTTCCAGTGGCTGGATGACTACGGCACCACGCGCGATGCCCAGGCAAAGGTCGTTCACTGATTGACGCCGGGCAATGGCTCGGCGCTACTTGATGAGAGAAACGCGCAACATGAAGAAGATGATGATTCCGCTTACCCGCTATGCGCAGTTCAGCGGGCGTGCCGGCCGCAGTGAGTACTGGTGGTTCCAGTTGTTCATCGGGATCGTTTCGATTCCGCTGTACGTGCTGAGCTTCTATGCCGGTTACAGCGGTTCGCAGGGCTTGGCCCTGTTGTCGACCGGCCTGAGCGTGGTGATGTGGTTGGTGTTTGCCTTGCCGTGCATTGCGGCAACCATTCGCCGCCTGCACGATACCGATCGCTCGGGCTGGTGGTTGTTGCTGGCGTTCGTACCGTTCATCAGCCTGGCGCTGCTGGTGTTCCTGCTGCTGCCCAGCACGCCGGGCGACAACCGTTTCGGCGCACCGGTTCCGCACGTGTAACCAGCCCGTGTTGGTAGGTGTCGACCTTGGTCGACACGGTGTTGCCACGAGCGACTACACATTCGTGCCAACCGAGGTTGGCACCTACCAGAGCAACATCGATCTGACCCCACCCCGAAGGTTGGCACTCACCCGCGCAGTACCGCTGCGGCTACGCGAAGTGCTGATATCCGCCGTCGGCGGCTTCGCCGTCCACGTGCACGCCCTGCCCTTCGGCAATACGACCAATACGGGTGAGCGGCACGTCCAGCGATTCGGCCAGGTAGTGCAGTGCGTCGCGCTGGTCGGCGGCGGCGGTGAAGCACAGTTCGTAGTCATCACCCCCGCGCAGTGCGCAGTCACGCGCAACGTCGCGGCCGAGCAGCTCACGCAGCGCGTGCGAGATCGGCAGCGAATCGGCATCGACATGCGCGGCCACGTTGCTGCGCGTGGTGATATGGCCCAGATCGGCCAGCAGGCCATCGGACACATCCACCGCCGCGTGCGCGAAGGCCCGCAGGCGCAGGCCCAGGGTCACACGCGGCGTCGGCCGCAGCAGACGCAGGCGCAGGCTTTCGTAGTCGGCCAGCAGCGTGGCGGTGGTCACGCTCAGTGCCCCCTGCTGCCACAGGCGCAGCGCGCCGGCGGCATCACCCAGCGTGCCGCTGACCCAGAGGTCGTCCCCCACCTGCGCGCGATCGCGGCGCAGCGCCTGGCCACGCCCGACCTGGCCCATCGCGGTCACCGACAGCGACAGCGGGCCGCGCGTGGTGTCACCGCCGATCAGCGCGATGTCGTGCTGGTCGGCCAGGGCGAAGAAACCATCGGCAAAGGCCTCGATCCAGTCTTCAGAGGCTTCCGGCAGCGACAACGCCAGCGTGCACCACGCCGGGCGCGCGCCCATCGCGGCGAGGTCCGACAGGTTGACCGCCAGGGTCTTCCAGCCGATGTCGAAGGCCGGGGTTTCCACCGGAAAGTGCACGCCGCTGTTGAGCGTGTCGGCGGTGACCACCAGTTGCTCGTTGGCGCGCGGTTGCAGCAGCGCGGCGTCGTCGCCGATGCCGAGCAGTATGTCGTCGCGCTCGAGGGTGCGGGCGCGGATGCGGTCGATGAGGGCGAATTCGGCCAGGGACATGGGGCGTTCCCGCTGTTGTACGTGCCGCGCAGGGCGCGGTGGGCGGTAGTGCCGGCCGCTGGCCGACAACCTCAGGATCCCTGCAGCTGCCGGCCAGCGGCCGGCACTACCACAGGTGGGTCAGTGACCCGATTCGACCTTGCGCCATTCCACGGCGGCACGATCCAGCACGCCGTTGACATAGGTGTGGCCGTGTTCGGAACCGAAGCGCTTGGCCGATTCGATGGCTTCGTTGATCACCACGCGGTACGGCACGTCCAGGCGGTAGCGCAGCTCGTAGGCGGCCAGGCGCAGCACTGCGCGTTCGATCGCGTCCACTTCTTCGATGCCACGGTCCAGGTACGGGCCGAGCGCTTCATCGATGTCGCGGCGGTTGTCGAGCACACCGTGCAGCAGCGCCTCGAAATACGCCAGGTCGGCGATTTCGCGGGCCTGCTCGTGGGCGAACTGGGCGATCAACGACTGTGCGTTGCCGCCGGAGATCTGCCAGGCATAGATGGCCTGCACGGCACGACGGCGGGCGCGCGAGCGCAGCACCGGATCGACGCCATCGCGGCGGACGGGTTTACCGGAGGGCTTGCCCTGGGTGTTCTTGTTCATGGCAGCTGCTCCAGAAGATTGACCATTTCCAATGCGGCGAGTGCGACTTCCTCGCCCTTGTTGCCGTGGCTGCCGCCTGCGCGGGCCTCGGCGTCTTCAACACGTTCCACCGCCAGCACGCCGTTCAGCACCGGCACGCCGAAGTCCAGCTGCACGCGCATCAGGCCTTCGGCGCAGCGGTCGGCCACGTGTTCGTAGTGGCGGGTATCGCCACGGATCACGCAGCCCAGGGTGAGGATGGCAGCATGTTCATGGGCGGCGGCCAGGCGCGCGGCGACCAGCGGCAGTTCCCAGGCACCCGGCACGCGGATCACGTCGATGTTGGCTTCGGTGATGCCGTTGCCGGCCAGGCTCTGGCGGGCGCCAGCGACCAGCGTGTCGGTGATGCGGGCATTCCAGCGGCTGGCCAGGATGGCGAAGCGCGCCGATTCGGGAGTGCGAAGATCGCCTTCGAAGTGGCTCATATGCGGCTTGGGGGACTCGATAAGGGGGTAATTCTAGCGTGGATGGGCCCCGGCCGTGATCGGCGGGGCCCAGAGCGTGCCGACCAACGGTCGGCACCCACCGGTGGCATGGGGTCGGCACCCACCGTTGGCGGAGGTGTGGTAGTGCCGGCCGCTGGCCGGCAATCCCGGGGATGCGGTTACCGGCCAGCGGCCGGCACTACCCATTACAGGGTCACCGTCTCCACCACTTCCAGGCCATAGCCGGCCAGGCCGATCTGGCGGCGCGGGGTGCCCAGCACGCGCAGCTTGCCCAGGCCCAGGTCGGACAGGATCTGCGCACCGGCACCGTTGCGGCGCCACTGGCTCACATCCTTGTCCTTGCCCGGCACCACCGGCGCAGGCTGCTGGCGCAGGCGGGCCAGCAGAGACTCACCGTCGCGCGGGGCCTGCAGCACCACCATCACACCGGCGCCTTCGGCATCGATCGCGCGCAGGGCATCGGTAGCTGCCACGCCGAAGTCGTCACGGCGCCAGTGCAGCAGGTCGGCCAACGGGTTTTCCACCTGCACCCGCACCAGGGTCGGGGTTTCCGCATCCGGCGTGCCACGGACCAGGGCGAAATGCAGGTCGTGGGCGATGCGGTCGCGGTAGGTGACCAGCTTGAACGGGCCGAACTCGGTGTCGATCTCGCGCTCGTCCACGCGTTCAACGGTCTTTTCGGTGGCCAGGCGGTAGGCGATCAGGTCGGCGATGGAGCCCATCTTCAGGCCGTGCTCGCGGGCGAACACTTCCAGCTCCGGGCGGCGCGCCATGCTGCCATCCGGGTTCAGGATCTCCACCAGCACGCCGGCCGGTTCCAGCCCGGCCAGCATGGCCATGTCCACGGCGGCTTCGGTGTGACCGGCGCGGGTCAGCACGCCACCCGGCTGGGCGATCAGCGGGAAGATGTGGCCCGGCTGGTGCAGGTCCGACGGCTTGGCGTTGGGCTTCACCGCGGTGCGGATGGTGTGGGCGCGGTCATGCGCCGAAATGCCGGTGGTGACGCCCTCGGCGGCCTCGATGCTGACCGTGAAGTTGGTCTGGAACTGGGCGGTATTGGCCTGCACCATCGGCGCCAGGCCGAGATCGGCGGCGCGGGTACGGTTCAGCGGCAGGCACACCAGGCCACGGCCATGGGTGACCATGAAGTTGATGTCGCTGGCCTTGACCAGCTCGGCAGCCATGATCAGGTCGCCTTCGTTCTCGCGGTCTTCGTCATCGACGATGACGACCATGCGGCCCAGGCGGATGTCTTCCAGGATGTCCGGAATCGGGGCGAAATTCATGCGACATCTCCCTGTGGGTGCTGACCGTTGGTCGGCACACTGATCAGCCGCTCCACATAACGGGCGACCAGATCGATTTCAAGATTGACCGCGCTGCCCACGCCTGCGGCGGAGAAGGCGGTGTTGGCGACCGTGTGCGGGATCAGGGCGACGTCAAAACCTTCGTCGTCCACTTCGTTGACGGTGAGGCTGACGCCGTCCACGCAGATCGAGCCCTTCTTGGCGATGTAGCGGCGCAGCGAGGCCGGCGCGGCGAAACGCCAGCGCTGGGCACGCGCGTCTTCGTGGATGGACAGCACCTGGCCCAAGCCGTCGACGTGGCCGCTGACCAGATGGCCGCCCAGGCGGTCGGTCGGGCGCATGGCGCGCTCCAGGTTGATGACCGACCCTTCGCCCAGCTGACCCAGCGTGGTCAGGCCCAGGGTCTCGGTGGAGGCATCGGCCTGGAAGCTGCTGGCGTCGAATGCGATGACGGTGAGGCAGACGCCGTTGATGGCAATGCTCTCGCCCATCTGCACGTTGTCGAACGGCAGATTCCCGACATTGAAGGTGAAGCGGACATCGCCGCCGATGGATTCGCGTGCGGCCAGACGGCCGACGCCTTCGATGATTCCAGTAAACAAGTAACGTTCTCCGCGAAAAGTGAGCGAAAAACGCCGCAAGGCAAACAGGCGCACGCAGGGCATGAGCCCTGTGGCACCGTCTTCTTTCATCCGGACTATGACCGTCGGCTCCGGCATTGGACCGGATCTGCTGACCCCCGGCCGTGGGCCGGAGCGCTCGCGGGCTCGTGCTTGCGCACCTACCGCCGGTGGGGAATTGCACCCCGCCCTGAAGACGTTTGTGTACCGGCGAACCGGCGTGGCTAGTGTACCAGCCCGGGCTGAACGGGGCTGGATGCCACAGCTGTGACGGCCGTCGCTCGCAATTTGTAAAACTTTCATTAAAATCCTGCCCCGGACGACATGAGGTCGCCACGGGCAGCCCGTTGGGCAGGCCCGCCAAAGGACTGAAATTCACAGGAATTCCCATGCGCAAGATGCTGATCGTGGCCGCCCTGCTGGCCGCCGCCCCGTTCTCGGCTTCGGCCGACGCCCTGAGCTACACCTACGTTGAAGGCGGCTGGACGCAGGTCAAGGTTGACGACAACGCACTGGACGACCCGAAGGTCGACGGCGGCTACCTGCGTGGCTCGGTAGCCATCGCCGAACAGGTCTACGTGTTCGGTGGCTGGTCGCGTACCAGCAAGACCAATCACTACGGCAATGATTCGCTGAAGCTGGAACTGAACCAGCCGGAGCTCGGCATCGGCTACCACATGCCGTGGACCGACCGCCTGGACTTCACCGCCGATGCCGCGTGGGTGCGCCAGAACGCCGAAGCCACCGTCCGCTACGACGGCCTGCGTTTCAGCCAGAAGGATCATACCAACCTGGGCCGCGTCACCATGGGCATCCGTGGCAAGCCGTCGCGCATGACCGAAGCCTGGGCCAAGGCCGGTTACATGGACGGCGGCAACAACTTCAAGGGCACCTGGGTCGGCACCGTCGGCGGCCAGATCAACTTCACCAAGACCTGGGGTCTGGTGGGCGAGATCTCCGGCTACCGCGACGTCACCCAGTACTCGGCCGGCGTCCGCGCCAGCTTCTGATCCAACGATCGCTCCTCGTCGTGCGATCGAACGGGCCCCGCAAGGGGCCCGTTTTTTGTCCGCTGCACACCGTCACCTGGCTGCATCGCGCCATCGAAAGTGTGGGCAGATGCGCTAGGCTTGCGCGCCTCTGGAACAGGAAAACACCGTCATGAAGACCCCCACCCGTACCCTTCTGGCCAGCGTGCTGCTGTGCGCCCCGCTGATTGCCAGCGCGGCACCGGCCCAACTGACGCCCGAGCAGGCCTTCGACCTGTATGCACGCGTGCTGCTGGAAGACGACGCGGCCGCCACGCGCACGCTCAACGACGCACTGAAGCCGGCGTTCGAGGGCCAGGACGCCGTGACCCCGAACCCGGGTGCGCTGGCCAAGGCCTTGGCCGAACCCTGGCAGACGGTACTGGCCAGCACCGGCGCCAAGGTCGATGCTGCGGCCACCGAAGCGCTGTATGCCAAGGCACTGCGCGATTCAAAATGCCGCGCGACCAAGAGCGTGATCGAAGACAACGAATACGTTGAAGACCAGAAGCTGGCGCGGATCACCTACAGCTGCCAGGTGCCTGACCTGGGCAAGGTCCGCCCGCTGTTCGCCGCCAGCCTGGCCGACGATGCCAGCCCGGCCGCGCGCAAGCAGTTCACCGATGCCTATACCCAGGCACTGCAGAGTGGCGCGCGCGTGCCGGCCAGCGGCACCTTCACCCTGTACCCGGCCAAGGACAATGGCTACTGGTACAGCGGTAACTTCGATGATCTGGTGGGCACCGTGGCCGGTGCGCTGGCACCGTTCGAGGACTGGATGCAGGACGCGCAGGCGGCCAACGCGCCGAAGGTAACCGGCGTTCCGGGCTGCGACCTGTTGCTGCAGCAGCACCGCAGCTGCGTGGCGAAGATCGCACCGGACCAGATCAGCGGCGTGGACGCGATGGCCGAGGAACTGAGGGCCAAGGCGCAGGTGAAGTCGACCGACGAGATGACGCAGGAGTGCAAGGCACTGCGCCCGATCGCCGAGATGATGTGGACCGACGAGTGCGCGTGAGCCACGCATAGAGCCGAGCCCGCGCTCGGCTCATCGTCGCCGACGACAAGGGCGACTGCACTTTCAGAACCGTTGCATGGCCCTGCGCGGCCTGCATGGTCAATGCTGTCGCCCTCTTCCACCGGGGCAACCGCATGAAACACCGTATGACGTCGACCGCGCTCATGTTGCTGGCGCTGATGGTGTGCTGGCAGGCCGAAGCGTCCAGGTTCAAAGCCACCAGGATCTTCGTCGTCCAACCCTCGGTCGCCTTCGAGTCGACCCTGCTGAGCGACAGGCACCTGGATGCGTGGATGAGCAATGACGACCACTGCCGCGATTTCCTGATGTACCACGATCAGTGTGCCGTGCTGGTACTGCCGGATGAGTACGACGACGGCTTTACGCGCCGCCAGCTGCGGTTGAAGGCAAGGCAACTGCCGGGCGAGACACTGGGCGCATACTGCCGCGACCTGCATGTGCTGTGGAAGCAGCAGTGGAAGGGCCAGTGCCCGGTCGGCGAAGAAGACGACGAAGCGGCCTGACGCCATGGGCGTAGCCCCTGCTCTGCGTCATTCCTTCATGGACGCAGCAGCAGCCTGATGTCCTCACCGACCTGGCGCTGGTCAACCACACGCAGGCGGCGCTGTTGGTCCATGGCATCGATGCCGAGGCCGGCCAGCAGCGGGCGTCCGTTGTCGCCCAGCAATGTGGGGGCCTGGTAGAGCAGCAGTTCGTCCACCCAGCCGCCGCGCAGCAGCGCACCGGCCAGGGTGGCGCCGGCTTCGGTATGCACTTCGTTGATGCCGCGCTCGGCCAGCAGTGCCAGCACCGCGCCAAGATCGAGACGGCCGTCAACACTGGGCACGCTGGCAAATTCTGCGTCGGCCGTATCCGGTGCACTCACCGCTGCATCGTGCAGATACAGCGTCGGTGCTCCGCCCTCGCGCACACGGCTGCATTCGAGCGAACGCAGCCGCGAATCGAGCACCACGCGCAGCGGTGGCATCACCTCGGTACTGGCCAGGCGCACGGTCAGCATCGGGTCGTCAGCCAGCACCGTGTCGGCGCCGGTCAGGATCGCACCAGCACGCGCACGCCAGTGCTGCACGTCTTCGCGCGCGGCTGGACCGGTGATCCATTTGGAGCTGCCATCGGCCATCGCGGTACGGCCATCAAGGCTGGCCGCCAGCTTCACCCGCAACCACGGCCGATTGCGCTCCACACGCGACAGGAAACCCTTGTTGAGCTCACGCGCCTGTATCGCCATCAGTCCTTCGGCGACCTCGATGCCGGCATTGCGCAGCAGGTCAAAGCCACCGCCATCGACCTTCGGGAACGGATCGCGCATCGCGGCAACCACGCGCGACACGCCCGCTTCGATCAGTGCCAGCGCACACGGCGGTGTGCGCCCGTAGTGTGCGCAGGGCTCCAGCGTGACGTAGGCGGTGGCACCGCGGGCCTCGCTGCCGGTCTCGCGCAGCGCGAACACTTCGGCGTGCGGTCCACCGGCACACTGATGCCAGCCCTGTCCGACCACGCGTTCGCCGTGGGCGATGACACAGCCGACCATCGGGTTCGGGCGTGTGGTGTAGGCGGCACGCTCGGCCAGACGCAGTGCGTTGGCCATGTGCAGGTGGTCGAGAACGGAGAACGGGGTGGTCATGCGGCCATGGTAACGCCGCCGGTGGCTGTGTAGATCCACGCCATGCGTGGATGGGCGCCACTGTGCCAACCAAGGTTGGCACCCACCAGGTAAAGGTAGATCCACGCCATGCGTGGATGGAGCGCCATCGTGCCAACCGAAGTTGGCACCCACCAAAGCAGAGGCGGTCAGCCCTTCTTCTTCTTGGTCAGGGCGATGACATCGCCCAGCAGCTGCAGCTGTTCGGTACTGGACGGCAGGTCGCGTTCAAGCTTCTCGATCTCCTCGCGGAAATCGGCGACGTCCTCGAAGCTGCGGTAGACCGAAGCGAAGCGCACATAGCCGACATGGTCGAGCTTGCGCAGTTCGTTCATGACGAACTCGCCGACCTTGATCGAGGGCACTTCGCGCTCGCCGCTGATGCGCAACTGGTGGACCACGGCGCGTACTGCCGCTTCGATCTTGTCTTCGGCCACCGCACGCTTCTGCAGCGCGCGGTCGAAGCCAGCACGGACCTTGCGCTGGTCGAACGCCTCGCGGGTGCCATCGCTCTTGACGATGGCCGGCAGCTTCAGCTCGACCGTTTCCATGGTGCTGAAGCGCTCGCCACAAGCTTCGCATTCACGCCGACGACGGATCGTCGCGCCGTCTTCGGAGACGCGCGAGTCGATGACCCGGGTATCGGCATGTTGGCAGAAGGGGCAATGCATGGAACGCCTGGCTCAGGGAAGTACCTATTGCCACGGTCATGGCAGCGTCGCAAAGGTACCTGAGAAAGGGCCCCGCAGCAAATGCTGTCTGCGCGGAAGTGCCTGCATTTCGGCTAAACAGAGCGTCCAGCGAGGTCTGGGCTACCCGCTCAACCGGGCCTTCCGACCGGACATCGACGGCGTACAAGCCGAATTGGTCATTCCTCCAGCCTTGAAAGCCGCCGCAGATGCCAGCTCAGGCTGGCCCATGGGGCACCAAAAATCATCAGGAAGGGAGCATAGAGCAGAGCTGCCGGCTCCCAACCAATGGCTGTGAAGAGCATCGCGACGGCCGCAACGGCCTGGAAGGCAGACACCACCGGCAAGGCATTCAGCCAGGTGGACTGGGACTGCAGCCCTTCTGCACCGCAAGTCCGCCAAGTGTTGGCCAGCATCAGCGCTGCATACGCGCTCCAGACCGACATGCCCCCCCAGTTTGCGGCAGCCATCAGAAACGCTTCTGATGGCTGGCGGCTGAGCCACACCATCAGAAGAACCAGCGTAGCCAGCACACCTGCCATCGCACAAGGAATGGAGAACAGCAGCAGATGCCAGAGCACCCTGATGCGTTTCCTTTGAACGGATGTGTTCATGGGTGACTCCCAAGATGAAAACTCTTGAGAAGTTAGCCAGGGAATTTCTACATCACCATGCAACTTGTCTGAAAATCAGAGGCAGGGAAGAAAAAGCTCAGGTCCGCCAGCGCAGCCACGCCAGGTGCCCGGCCATCACCAGCAGTGGCGGGCCAAAGCCGAGGAAGGCCAATGTCGAGATCTCCCCGCGCTTGAAGGTGAAGTACAGCGTGGCGGCGACCACGCCGAAGGCGAATCGGTACGCCTGGCTCAGGGGAATACCTGCCGGAAGGGTTTTGACAGTTTTGCAACAGCACTTGAGAAGGGCCCGACCAGCAAACTCCGCTTCACTTGACTGGCCCGCTGGCTTTCGACAGCCATCGGAAGTGGCAGGCAAGGCTGATCCAGGGAGCCCCCCAACCGATTGCCAATATCAGCAGTATCGGATCCACTCCAAGACTTGAAACTGTTATCACCGACGCGGACACAGCCTGAGCAGCTGACACTAGAAACAGCGTCCCCAGCACTGGCGCGGCGGGCTTCAATCCATCCGGTCCGCGCATCTGCCACGTGTTTGCGAGCTGGAAAACAAGCGGGATCGCCGTCACAGAGAGCAGACCCCACATCGCAAGCAATGCAAGAAGTGCGCTGTTGTCACCGCCGTGCGCCCATACCCATAGGAACAGCAGCGAACCCAACAGGCCAGCCAACGCGCAGGGAATGGAAAAAAGAAGGCTGTGGAGAAGCAGGTAGAGGCCGTGTCGGCGGCGCCAGGATTGCATCGGGGGCTCCTTCCAGTAGTTCGGAAGACCCTAGTCCTGACGCCTGCGGCACACCATGCAATTTCTTTGAAACTTCCAACCACCAGTCACACAGCGTCGGTCGCGCCCCAGCGCAGCCACGCCAGGTGCCCGGCCATCGCCAGCAGCGGCGGGCCAAAGCCGAGGAAGGCCAATGTAGAGATTTCCCCGTGCTTGAAGGTGAAGTACAGCGTGGCGGCAACCACGCCCAACGCGGCCAGCGCCCCCAGCCCCAGCCCTACCCAGGCAACAACCGGGGAGTGGCGCAGGCCTGTGACACCGCGCCACAGGAACAGGCCGCTCAGCCACAACCACGACAGCAGGCCGATGATTCCGGCCGACGACCACAGCAGCAACAACCTGTGCTCGTCGCCCGTCAGGTACTTGCCGTCCCATACGACCATCAGCCCCAGCACGGCCCCCGTGCCACCCGCCGCCACGGTGGGCAGGCCCACCAGCAGGCCGGCGATCGCCATCCAGCGTTTGTGCAGACGCTCATCCATGCGTTCGATCTCCTTCCATGGGCCACGTCATGCGCGGCGTTTGATCCACACCAGCATCGCAGCCGGCACCAGCATCGACGGGCCCAACAGCAACAAGCCGAGGCCTTCGCCGTGCACGGCGATGCCCCACCACAGCGCCAGCCCCAGCGGGGGCAAGGCGGCGAGACCGCCCGCCAGCAGCATCCACCACCAGAGGCGGTGCACGTGCAGCCCGGCACGCCCCTGCATCAGAAAACCCGCGCTGAGCCACAACCAGGCCAGGCAGCCGGCAATGCCGGCCAGGCCCCACAGCGGCATCACCGTCACCGAGGCCAGCGTGCCATGACCGAACTGGCCCAGCCCCATCAGCAGCAGCATCGTCGCCGCCGCGCCGCCCATCGCCAGGCTGGGCAGGCCGAACAGCACCGCCAGGGCGGTGTAGAGGTACTTGAGGTGGCGCTCATCCATGCGCGGTTGCTCCAATGCCGGGGTCAGAGCCCTTCCCTGCGGGAAGGGATCCGACCCCTGCTTCGATCACCCGTAGACCGGGTACTTGCGGCACTGCGCGCTGACGGCATCGCGCACGCGGGCAATGACGGCGTCATCGCTCGGCGCGTCGAGCACGTCGGCGATCCAGTTGGCCAGGTCCACGCAGTCCTGTTCGACGTAACCACGGGTGGTCACCGCCGGGGTACCCAGTCGCAGGCCCGAGGTCACGAACGGCGAACGCGGGTCGTTCGGCACCGAGTTCTTGTTGACGGTGATGTGGGCCTTGCCCAGCGCCGCTTCCGCGTCCTTGCCGGACACGTCCTTGCCGATCATGTCGACCAGCATCAGGTGATTCTGGGTGCCGCCGGAGACGATCTTGTAGCCGCGCGCGATCAGCGTGTTGGCCATCGCCTGGGCGTTCTTCACCACCTGCTGCTGGTAGGCCTTGAAGCCCGGTTCCAGTGCTTCCTTGAAGGCCACGGCCTTGCCGGCGATGACATGCATCAGCGGACCGCCCTGGATGCCCGGGAACACGATCGACTGCAGCTTCTTCACCAGGTCTTCGTTGGCACCCTTGGCGACGATGATGCCGCCGCGCGGGCCGCGCAGGGTCTTGTGGGTGGTGGAGGTGACCACGTGGGCGTGCTCCAGCGGGCTCGGGTAGACGCCTGCAGCCACCAGACCGGCAACGTGCGCCATGTCCACGAACAGGTACGCACCGACCTTGTCAGCGATGGCGCGGAAGCGCGCCCAGTCGATCACCTGCGAGTAGGCCGAGAAGCCAGCCACGACCATCTTCGGCTTGTGCTCCAGGGCCAGGCGCTCGACTTCGTCGTAATCGATCAGGCCCTGGTCGTTCACACCGTACTGCACGGCGTTGAACAGCTTGCCCGAGGCGTTGACCTTGGCACCGTGGGTGAGGTGGCCGCCGTGGGCAAGGCTCATGCCGAGGATGGTGTCACCCGGCTGCAGCAGGGCGAAGTACACGGCCTGGTTGGCCTGCGAACCGCTATGCGGCTGCACGTTGGCGTAGTCGGCGCCGAACAGCTGCTTCAGGCGGTCGATCGCCAGCTGCTCGGCGATGTCCACGTACTCGCAGCCACCGTAGTAGCGCTTGCCCGGGTAGCCTTCGGCGTACTTGTTGGTCAGCTGGCTGCCCTGCGCTTCCATCACCGCCGGGCTGGTGTAGTTCTCGCTGGCGATCAGCTCGACGTGGTCTTCCTGGCGCTGGGTTTCAGCGGCGATGGCCTTGGCCAGTTCGGGATCGTAGGATTCGATGCGGACGTCACGCGGGAACATCGGGTACTCCAGCAGGCAGGGAAAGGGGGTACGACTCAGCCCTCGATTGTAGCCCCGCACCGGCCTGCTGGGGCCGAAACGGACGGGGCCGGCATCCCCGAAGGAATCCGGCCCCGTATGGTTTCGATTGATGTTGTGGGGTCAGAGCCCTTTCCGTTGGAAAGGGATCCGACCCCGGCCACGATCCTCAGCGGTTGCTGAGCACATACTGGGCAATCACACCGGTGGCGATGGCCACCAGCAGCATGTTGCCGCGGTCATCGCGAATCCACTGGTGCCCGTAGGGCGGGCGACGCAGGTGATAGCGCGGGTAGTCGTTCACCACATAGATCGGGCCGCGGTAATAGTCGCGGTAGCGATGGCCGACCTTCCAGCCATAGCCCGGGCCATAGGCCGGGCGATACACCACACGCGGCGGCGCCGGGCGGTAGTAGCGGTCATGGTCGCGGTGCCACTCGCGGCGATCCTGACGGTAGTCGCGCCGGGCCTCGCGGCGGTCGCGTTCCCAGTCACGGCGGTCGTGGCGCCATTCACGGCGATCCTCCCGCCACTCACGGCGGTCGTGGTCGCGGCGATGGTCGTTGTCGGCGAAAGCCGGGGCCACGGCGCCCAGCGCCAGCACAGAGGCCACGGCGCCGGCCATTACTCGATTGATGCGCATGTCAGACCTCTGCTCGGGTGGGTGGTGAACCCATATTGCGCACCCGATCTGAACCGTTTCCGGCTGGAAACGCTTCCCGCTGCAGGACTGTGACCGGGTATTCAGGCCGCGGCCAGCCCGGCGCCCCTTCCCGGGCGCGGCCCGGAACCGGTTCCGGCTATAATTGGCGGTATTCCATTTCAGTCTGTGCCCGCTGCCGCAACGGGATGTTCCCGTGACGGGTCGGGCGCAGGGCCGCGCCTACGGAGACCGCATGTCCTCGCAATACATCTACACCATGAACCGCGTGTCCAAGGTGGTCCCGCCCAAGCGGCAGATCATCAAGGACATCTCGCTGTCCTTCTTCCCGGGCGCGAAGATCGGCCTGCTGGGCCTGAACGGCGCCGGCAAGTCCACCGTGCTGAAGATCATGGCCGGCGTGGACACCGATTTCGAGGGCGAAGCCCGCCCGCAGCCGGGCATCAAGGTCGGCTACCTGGCGCAGGAACCGGAGCTGGACCCGACCAAGACCGTGCGTGAAGCGGTCGAGGAAGGCGTGGGCGAAGTGCTGCAGGCACAGGCCGCGCTGGACGCGGTGTACCTGGCCTACGCCGAGGAAGGCGCCGACTTCGACGCGCTGGCCAAGGAACAGGAGCGCCTGGAGGCGATCCTGGCCGCGGGCGACGCGCACACCCTGGAAAATCAGCTGGACGTGGCCGCCGATGCGCTGCGCCTGCCGCCGTGGGATGCCGTGGTCGGCAAGCTGTCCGGTGGTGAAAAGCGCCGCGTGGCCCTGTGCCGCCTGCTGCTGCAGAAGCCGGACATGCTGCTGCTCGACGAACCGACCAACCACCTCGACGCCGAGTCGGTGGAATGGCTGGAACAGTTCCTGGCGCGCTACACCGGCACCGTGGTGGCGGTCACCCACGATCGCTACTTCCTGGACAACGCCGCCGAGTGGATCCTGGAACTGGACCGCGGCCGCGGCATTCCGTGGAAGGGCAACTACACCGACTGGCTGACCCAGAAGGATGAGCGCCTGAAGCAGGAAGACAACCAGGAAAAGGCCCGCCAGAAGGCGATCCAGAAGGAACTGGAATGGTCGCGCCAGAACGCCAAGGGCGGCCGTACCAAGGGCAAGGCCCGTCTGGCCCGCCTGGAAGAGCTGCAGTCGGTCGATTACCAGAAGCGCAACGAGACCAACGAAATCTTCATCCCGCCGGGCGAGCGCCTGGGCAATGCGGTGATGGAGTTCAAGAACGTCTCGAAGAAGTTCGGCGACCGCCTGCTGTTCGACAACCTGAGCTTCCTGGTGCCGGCCGGTGCCATCGTCGGCATCATCGGCCCGAACGGTGCCGGTAAGTCGACCCTGTTCAAGATGATCACCGGGCAGGAAAAACCGGATACCGGCGAGATCGTGGTCGGCCCGACCGTGAAGCTGTCCTACGTGGACCAGAGCCGCGACGCGCTGGAAGGCAACCACAACGTCTTCCAGGAAATCGCTGGCGGCCTGGACATCCTCAACATCAACGGCATCGAGATCCAGTCGCGCGCCTACATCGGCCGCTTCAACTTCAAGGGCCAGGACCAGCAGAAGATGGTCGGTTCGCTGTCCGGTGGTGAACGTGGCCGACTGCACATGGCCAAGACCCTGCTGCAGGGTGGCAACGTGCTGCTGCTCGACGAACCGTCCAACGACCTGGACATCGAAACCCTGCGTGCGCTGGAAGATGCGCTGCTGGAGTTCCCGGGCAACACCTTCGTCATTTCGCATGACCGCTGGTTCCTGGATCGCATCGCGACCCACATCCTGGCGTTCGAAGGCGACTCGCACGTGGAGTTCTTCCAGGGCAACTACCGCGAGTACGAAGAAGACAAGCGCCGCCGCATGGGCGACGACGCTGCGCCGAAGCGCCTGCGCTTCAAGGCGCTGAAATAAGGCAACAGGAAAGGCCGCGCTCGCGCGGCCTTTCTCCTTTTTGCAATGTGTACCGACCATGCATGCCGGCCAGCGGCCGGCATCTACCCATGAGCGACCCCATGTCCCTGTTCGAGCGCCTGTTCCAGCTGCAGCAGCACGGCACCACCGTGCGCACCGAGCTGCTGGCCGGTGTCACCACCTTCCTGACGATGTCCTACATCGTCTTCGTGAACCCCGAGATCCTCGGCACCACCGGCATGGACGCGGGCGCGGTGTTCGTGGCCACCTGCCTGGCCGCCGCACTGGGTTCGGCGGTGATGGCGCTGGCCGCCAACTTCCCGGTCGGCATGGCACCAGGCATGGGCCTGAACGCGTTCTTCGCCTTCACCGTGGTCGGTGCCGCCGGCCTGCCGTGGCAGCAGGCGCTGGGTGCGGTGTTCATCTCCGGCCTGGTGTTCCTGGTGCTGTCGCTGACCGGTGTACGCGCGTGGCTGGTATCGGGTATTCCGTCATCGCTGCGCTCGGCGATCGTGGCCGGCATCGGCCTGTTCCTGGCGATCATCGCGCTGCAGAAGTCCGGCGTGATCGTCGGCAATGAAGACACGCTGGTGGCGCTGGGCCCGTTGAACACGGCGCCGCCGCTGCTGGCACTGGCCGGCTTCCTGCTGATTGCCGTGCTGGAAGCGCGCCGCATCCGCGGTGCGATCCTGATCGGCATCCTGGCCGTGACCGGCGCTGGCTGGGCATTGGGCGATGTGCAGTACCAGGGCCTGGTCTCGCTGCCGCCAAGCCTGGCACCCACCTTCCTGCAGCTGGACCTGCCGGGCCTGCTGCACCATGACGGCGGCGCACCGATCGCAGTGCTGCTGCAGGTGGTGCTGGTGTTCGTGCTGGTGGAGGTGTTCGATGCCACCGGCACGTTGTACGGCGTGGTCGGCCGTGCCGGCCTGCTGAAGCTGCCGGGCGCGCAGAAGCGTTTCGGCCGCGCGCTGCTGGCCGACAGTACGGCGATCGTGGCCGGTTCGCTGCTCGGTACCAGCAGCACCACCGCCTTTGCCGAAAGCGCTTCGGGCGTGCAGGTGGGCGGCCGCACCGGCCTGACCGCACTGGTGGTGTCGGCGCTGTTCCTGGCCGCGCTGCTGTTCTCGCCGCTGGCGGCGATGGTGCCCAGCTATGCCACCGCGCCAGCACTGCTGTTCGTGGCTGGCCTGATGCTGCGTGAGCTGGTGGAAGTGGACTGGAGCGACCTGACCGAATCGGTGCCAGCGGCACTGTGTGCGCTGGCGATGCCGTTCACCTATTCGATCGCCAACGGTCTGGCATTCGGTTTCATCGCCTACGCCGCGCTGAAGGCAGGCACCGGCCGCTGGCGCGAAGTGCATCCGGCGGTATGGCTGGTGGCGGTGTTGTTCACCCTGCGCTACGCACTGGAATAAGCGGTAGGTGATGCCGGCCAGCGGCCGGCACTACCGGACGCGGGGTTCACCCGCCACGCACGGCGCTCTGGGATGATGCGGGCATGGTTCGGCCTGCCCTTCCCGCGGATCCGTCTTCGCCGTTGCGCCGTCGATTGCTGCGCTCGGCGGTGCTGGCGCCATTGGCCAGCATGCTCGCCACCCTGCCCGGCTGCTCGCTGCCAGTGCAGGTGGATGGCACCTTCCTGCAGCCGTGGCGCATCCACCTGCAGTGGGGCCTGGCCGACTGGCAGCGATCCTTGAAGCTTGCGCATACGCTGGGCTGCCGTCAGCTGGTGCTGCAATGGACCGGCATCGTCGGTGGCAGCGACGGCGACTGGTCGCTGCCCGACGGCAGCCTGCAGCAGCTGTTCACTGCCGCCAGCGAGAACGACATCCGCATCCGCGTCGGACTGCCCTTCCAGCAACGCTGGTGGCAGGCGATCGGGGCCGACGATGCCATGCTGCAGGCGTTCCTTGCCGACAGCCTCGCGCATGCACGCAGCTGGTTGGCACAGGCCCCCTGGGCGCAGCAGCCGGCCTTCGAGGGCTGGTACCTGCCCTACGAACTGGAGCAGTACCACTGGGCTGATCCGGCCCGCCAGCAGTGGCTGGCGCAATGGCTGCACGGGCTGGTGGAGGCCGCCAGCGCGCGCGGCGGTGACTGTGCGATCTCCTGTTACTTCAGCCGCCTGCAGACCGATGGCAACCTGGTCACGCTGTGGCAGGCGGTGCTGGCACAGGCCACGCTACGGCCGATGGTGCAGGATGGCGTGGGGGTGGCCGGTGCCGGCAACGTGCAGCAGCTGCAACCGCTGCTCGATCATTTCCACGCACACGGCATCGGTTTCGATGCGATCGTTGAGTTGTTCCGCGAACTGCCCAGCGGCCCTGCCGACGGCAGCGGATTCAAGGGCGAAACCGCCGATGCCGCACGCATCCAGCGGCAGTTGGCATGGGCACGCGGCAGCGGCGCACAACAGGTGCTGGTCTATGCGCTGGAGCCATGGTTGACCCAGGACACACCGCAGGCGGCGGCGCTGCGGCGGCGCTGGGGGCTGGCTCAGTAGTAGAGGATGGCGGTGGCAAACAGGCCCTTGGCACGCTGCGTATCACCGCCACCGATCGCGAAGCGGTACTGCACGGTCAGGTCCAGGTAGGAACGCGGCGTGTTGTAGTGGTCCTCTCGGAACCAGTAGCGCACGCCCACGCCTGGCCCTGCGCCGAGTGACCAGCTGCGCTGCGTATCGTTGAGCGCGAACGACTGCGCCGGGAACAGTGGGTAACGGATGTCGCGCACGCGCGAGCGCTGGTCCAGCCAATCGGCACCGACCACGACATAGGGTGTGATCACCCAATGCGTCTGCCCGGCACCGAAACGGAAGCTGCGCCCGGCGCGTAATTCACCGGCTGCGAACCACTGTTCGCGATGCAGGCGGCCATTGGCCTCACCCAGGCGCCGCACCGGCGTGCCGTTGGCATCAAGCGCGTCGAGGGTGAAGGTGGCACCGTTGTCGTCCCAGGTATATCCCCCCTGCGCGTAGCCACTGACCATCCACCACTGGTTCACATCGGTGCGCAGATCGGTGCCGTGGTAATAGCCGTAGGTCAGGTAGGACATCCAGCCACCGGAACCACTGGCCAGCCGGTAACGTGCCAGCGTGCTGGCTTCCAGCGGCCGGTTCAGCGCCAGCTGCAGGCGGCACTGCACTGCTGCCGACTCGGGGTAGACCTCGCCCTGGCGGGTTGCGCTGCCGAGAAACTGGCGGCGCTCGACACCGGCGCTCAAACCGGTCTGGCCAAAGGCGTAGCGCAGGCCGAACGAGGCGATGGTGGACGGCCAGCCGGTAGTGGAACGCGAGTGGCTGAGGCGCTCGGCGCGTGCACGCGCATCCGGCGTTGATTCGCCGGTGCACGGGTCCACCGCGCGGATCGATTCGTAGGTGCCGCCCTCGTCGTACAGCGTGTTGAGCAGGCGCGCGTAGAGTTCCAGCGTGCCATGCTGGTCGTTGAAGGCCGGGGGCCGCCAGAACGCCTCCAGCGTGCTGAACACCGAATCGCCCGGCGTGCTGATCGCCGCGCCGCCGACATTGGTCGCCGCCTGGCGCGCACCTCGGAAACCCGCCGAGGCGATCACGCCCCACTCGCGCGAGTAATTGGCGATGGCATTGCGCACGTTGTAGCGCTGGTGCGCATCCAGTGGCAGCTCACCGGCATCGGCGCGATCAATGGCGCTACGCAGCAGCGTCACCGCCTGTGGATGGTCGCCGTTGGCTGCGCTGGCATAGGCCTGGTCGAGCACTACGCTTTTCGGTGCCCTGCCGGTGGCCTCGGCGGCACGGAAGTCGGCCAGTGCGCGCGCCGGCTCGCGGGCCTTCTGGTTGAGGTAGCCGCGCTGCATCAGCGCGCCCGCTTCATCGGGGTGCTGCGCCAGTGCTGCATCCAGGCGCTGCCGCGCTTCGTCCTGCTGGGTACGGTTGCCCGACGCCAGTGTGGTGGTCAGCAGGCCCTGCAGGTTCGCGTCCTCCGGCGCGAGTTGCACGGCCTGCCGTGCCTCACCGATGGCATCGGCGTAATCCTGGCGCGCGTAGGCAGCGTAGGCACGCTGTGCGGCACCGCCATCCCCCTGCAGGTCGGCCGGCATCAGTTCGCAGACGTTGCCGCTGTCACCGGCCTGGCAGTGCTGGACCGGTGCCGGGTAGGCCTGGGCGCTGATGCGGGGAAGCGCGCGACTGGAGCGGATCGCCCTGCTGCGTTGCTCGATGCCCTGCTGCAGCAGCTGCTGCGCGCGTGCATCGCCTTCACCTGCCGGTACCGCCGCCTGCAACGGTGCCAGCAGTGCAGCTGCGCGTACCCGATCACCTGCGGCCAGCGCAGCATCCACCGCCAGCAGGCGCACGTTGCGCTGCTGCGTTGTTGATCCCGGCGAGGCAAGCGCGGCGTCGAAATCCTCATTGGCCAGCGCCACACTGCCCTGGCGCTGGCGCAGGTAGCCACGCATCACCCGTGCATTGAGGTCGTTGGCATCCACCTGCAATGCCGCATCAGCACTGTGCTCAGCGTTCGCGAGCTGATCGCCCTGCAGCTGCGCGGTGATCAGCAGCAACCGGTATGAAGCAACGTCGGGGGCCAGCTCCACGGCGGCGTGCGCCTGCTCAATGGCGGCGGCATCCTCGCCTGCGGACAGCGATTGATAGGCCTGCTGGGCCTGCAGCAGCGCGCGTTGGCGGCCCAATGCCACGCGCCGCGTGCGCAGTTCTTCGACATTCGGTGCGCCCAGCTGCAGCGCGGTGCTGATGGCGGCGTCGGCCTGTCCGGGCTGTTGCTGTGCCTCCAGCGCGACCACCCACAGCAGCGCCCATGCGCCCTGTTTCGGCTGCTGCCGGAACGCCTGCTCGGCCTTGCTGGCGGCGATGCCCATCTGCCCGGCGTCGTAGGCCGCATAGGCTTCGGTTGCCAGCATGTAGGCCTGCCGATTGTTGCGGTCGGCCACCGTTGCGGGTGCACGCGGTACCGCTGTGCTGCGCGCGGCACCTGTGGTCGTCCTGGGCGCAGCGGCCGCCAGCGCCGGCAAGGCCGGATCCTTCATCCCCGCGGCCAGCGCACGGCGCGCCTGCTGCTGCGCTTCTGCGCCACGACCAAGCTTCTGCAGCGCATAGATCTGCAGCAGGCGCAGCCGCACCACATCCGGGCGCAGCCGGATCGCTTCACTGGACTGCCGGTAGGCGGCGGGGTAATCGCCACGTTCATAGGCGGCAAAAGCCTGCTCGGCGATGCGGTAGGCCGCACCGGACAGCGGCAGTGCCGCATCGGCCTGCGCCAGCACCGGCGCGGCGGCCGTGGCCAGTGCCACGGCAATGACGGTGGATAGCAGGGTGGTCTTCATGCCGGTAAGGCTCCGGGAGGCGGCGACTGCAGCGTGGCCGCACGCCTGCGCTGCTCCTGCATGGCCTGGGCCACGGCCTCTTCGGTGGTGATGCCCTGCTTGACCAGGTAGTCGCCGATGCGACCGTCGCGCTGCGGCATGTAGTCGTCCAGTGCGATCTCGAAGCGTGCATGATCGATCAGGCGCATCTCCACCAGCAGGTCACCCAGCAGGGGCACATTGTCCAGCTGCCACTGCCGGTCGCCACCGATCAGGCGCAGGCCCGCGTTGATCTCGCTTTCGCGGGCGATGCTCTGTTCGATGTGCTCGCTGCGGGTTTCCTGCTTCAGCAGGGCCAACGCGTCTTCGGGCAATGGGCTGGCCACGGCCAGCCGCAGTGTTCCCTGCTGGCGCGGCGGCAAGGGCAGCATGCGCCATTGCACACAGGCATCGGCACTGACCGGGAACTGGCAGGCGCGCAGGTAATCCACGTCGATCACCGCGCGTGGCAGGTCCCCCTGAAAGGCGATCGCCTCGGCCAGCGTTTCATCATCCAGCCAGCCCTGGGTGAGCAGGATGCGGCCCAGCGGTTGCTGGCGACCGGCCTGCTGCTGGTCCAGCGCCTGCTGCAGGCGTTCGGGTTCCACCGCCTGCCAGGTGGTCAGCAGTTCACCGAGTTGCTTGCGGGTCTGCACCAGCTGCGCCGCATCCGGGAAGTCGTGCATGGTCTTGTCCCAGACCATGCGCTTGCCGAACAGCAGGTAGGCCAGGAACACCTTCCAGGCACGGGCGGTGGCCATGAAATTGATCATGTTGCCGACCACCATGCGCGGGATCGACATCAGTGCGTGCTCCCAGCCGTACAACCGGTTGACGAAGTAGAAGCGCTGCACGACGCGGGTCGCCAGCGCTGCGGTGGTCAGCAGCGCGACATTCATCTGCCAGGTACCGGCCTGGAACACGCTGGGAAACTGCATCGTCCACAGCCCGGTCATCTTCAACAGCCAGAACAGCAGCAGCTGCAGGAAGATGAGGTAGGCGATGATGCTGACGAACGAGGTGATGATGCCCTTGCGGTCACGCGCCAGCAGGTACTTGGTGGCCAGCGAGCCGCGCCAGCCCAGCGACTCCCAGCTCTGCAGGCCGATGCCCAGCACCCAGCGTGCCTTCTGCCGGTACGACGCGCGGAAGTTGTCGGGAAAGTATTCGCGTACGCACAGCGCCATCTGCTGGGTGCGCTCGCGCACCGGTCCCCAGCCGAACCATGACGGGCGGCGCACGCGGAACTGCACCGGGAAGCGGGCGAAGATCGACTGCATGCCCATCGCCGCCAGTCGCGCACCGACGTCGTAATCCTCGGTGAGGCTGTCGGTGTTGAAGGGCTGGTTGTCGGTCTGCGCGCTCAGCGCCAGCAGCGCGCGCCGCGAGAAGCAGGTACCGACGCCTGCGGAGGGCACCATGCCGGACACGCTCTCGCGTACCACCAGATCCTTGGCGTGCCATTCGGCGAATTCGTCCATGTAGACGCCGGCCACCAGTTCGTACCACTCGCGGTCCAGCGAGGTGACCGGCAGCTGGATCATGTCCTTGCGCGGCAGCAGGTAGTTGTAGAAGCGCAGTTCCATCGGGTGCAGCACGTCCTCGCTGTCGTGCAGGATCACGCCGGCGAACTCGATGTCGTGGCGCTTCTCGTAATCGAAGATCGCCAGGATCAGCCAGTTCAGGCAGTCGGCCTTGCTGGTCGGCCCGTCGTGCGGTACTTCAACGCGGCGCAGGCGCTTGTAGCGGCGGCGCATGCGCTCGACTTCATCGATGGTCTGCTGGTCGTTGGGATAGGTGCCGACGAACACGACGTACTCGCGGTAGTCGAGTACGTTGATCATGTTCTCCACCATCTGCGCGATGACGTCGTACTCCATCCACGCCGGCACCATGATCGCCAGCGGCTGTTGCGGCCGCTGCATCAGGTCTTCCTGGGTCAGCGGCCGGTACGCTTCGCGACGCTTGATGGTCAGCGCGCGCCAGCTCTCGCGCACCCAGTACCAGACGTCGATGAACAGATCATCGAGGCTGGAGATCAGGATCAGCACGGCCACCGCCGCCGCCGTGGTTTCCAGGACGGCGTAGTAGTTGGCCAGCTGGATGTTCCAGAACAGACCGTCCACGGTGGATCAGTGCCCTGCGTTGGCGGACTTGCGGCGGCGCACCTGGGTGACGCGGGCGGCCAGCAGCGCGAACACGATCACGCCGACCAGCAGCAGCAACCAGACCATGTGCCGTTCCCACTTCGATTGCGGATTGCCATCCTGGGCAACGCGGCTTCCGTAAGGATCCTGGCGATCGAACTCGCGCACGGCATCACTGCCGTCGAGCACCGCGAGATCACCGCGCAGCAGCCGGAACGGTGCGCCGAACGACGGTGCCTGTGCACCCAGATCGCTGTACAGCACGCCGAGCTGGCCACCGGAGGTGCCGACCTGCACCACCGCGGCGCGGTCCAGGCCGCTGACATCCAGCAGCGGCTGCGGCTTGCCGCCGATCAGCAGGTGGCCGTCCTTCAGGCCGGCCACATCGACACCCGACGGCGCCACTCCGAAGGCCAGCCACGGCGCACCCGGGCTGACCGCCGCACCGGCATCGACCACCTTCAGCTCCGACGCCTCTGGCGAGGCCCCCACTGCACTGGCCACCGCGATCACCTTGCGCAGCGATGCCGGCGCGTCCTGCAGCCAGGTGGCGGGCACGAACATCTGGTTGCCGCGTGACAGCTGACTGCTGGCACCGACGAAGTCACTGCCCAGCGAACGCTTGGCCAGGGTCAGGTGGCTGCTGGGCAGGATCGAGACCGGATACGCGGTGGCCGGATCGTGGCAGTAGGGGCGTGCCGGCTGGCGCAGGAAGCTGACGCGGATCTCGTTGCGTGCCGACAGCGCGTAGGCCGGCACCTTGGCCACCAGCCGTTGCGGCTGGCCGTTGGCCGACAGCACCTTGCCGCCCAGCAGATAGTCGTTGAAGTAGATCGTCGCCACCGCGCCCTGCCCGGCCGCGTTGGGAGCCGCCGAGACATCGATCACCACCTCTTCGGGCAGGCGCCCATCGGCCGACAGCGCCCCGAGGTCGAAGGTGGCGCTGCGGTCCGCGCGGGTGACGACATCCATCGTGCCGGCGATGTTGCCGAGCCGGCTCAGCAGCACCTGGTCACCGTCCAGCTTCGGCGTGCCCGCTGCGCTGACCTGCAGGCTGCGGCCGAGCGCATAGCTGCGCCACTGTTCGGCGAAGAGTCCGGAAACCTTGCCCGCCGCCGCTGGGTCGACCACCAGCGTCGGACGACCGGCAACGGCCACCACGCTGACTGACGCGTTGGCGGCGGGCTTTTCCAGGCCGCCCATGTCGGTACCACGCCACACAGCGAACGCCGTGACCGCATCGGCGCCGGTGGCGCCGACCTGTGCAGCGAGCGCATCCAGGGCCGCGCGCACGCCGGCCCGCAACGCATCGCTGCCGATCATCACCTCTGCGGCCAATGGCCCACTGTCACGCAGCGACAGCAGTGCCCCCACTTCAGCCAGATCCTTGATCACATATGCGCGCTCGCCTGCGGCCAACGCTGCATAAGCGGGCACACCCTGCAGGCTGGCCGGGATGCTGATGCCGGTCAGGTCGACGCTGTCACCGACTTTGGGCAGTCCCACCACCTGCACCTGCTTGCCACCGGCCTGCAGGGCCGTGCCAATGCGCCAGGCCGCGTCGTAGATGGGGGCCTGCAGCGCCTTGCCGTCCACCAGCAGGCGCACCTGCGGGGGCAGCGCGCCCCAGGCCTTGGCCACGGTGTCCACGGCGCGGCCGTCGAAGCGGTAGCTGAAGCGCGAGTCCGGCGACAGCCGCAGCACGTTGGCCGGCGCGCTCTGGTCGGCACATTGGTAGTCGGACACGATCGACCACCAGCCGACACCGACCCGCACGAAGCCGTTCTGGCGGGGTTCGCCATCGATGGCCAGCAGCTGGCTGGCGTCACCCTGTGCATCGGTGATCGAGCGTGCGGCGATCGGATCGCCATCGACCGACCACAGGCCGGAAGTGCGCCCGGCGTGACCGCGCACATAGCGCCCATCCAGCTGCAGCTGCGCATCGCGGGTGGCGACGCCGGCCGGCACCGGCAGGTAGATCTCGCGCTGGCTCTCCTGCCCGCTGAGCACCAGCGGTTGGCGGAAACCGAGTTCGCGCAGGGTCATCTGCCGGCTGACCGTGCCGTCGCCGCTCCACTCGGCGAACTGGCCGGCGACGCTGTCGGCGGCATGGGCACTGCCCACCACGCCCGACAGGACGAACGCGGCGGCGGATGCAAACAGGGGAGAGCGGCCGGTCTGGGTCATGGCGTCACTTCGCGTGGATGGGGGTGGACGGCGCCGCTGCTGCGGAGGCCGGGCGAGAATTCGGGAAGCGGCGTACCACGCAGCGCGGCGACGATGCGCACGCTGGCGCGACCATCGCCGTAGGGGCTGGCGTCGGGATCGAAGCGGGTCGGGTGCGGTGGTTGTGCCAGTGCCGCGTTGACCGCTTCGACAATGCGTGAGGGCGTGGTGCCGACCAGCGTCACCACACCGGCCTCGACCGCCTCCGGGCGTTCGGTGACGTCGCGCATGACCAGCACGGGTTTGGCCAGCGCAGGCGCTTCTTCCTGCACACCACCGGAGTCGGTGAGGATGACGTCGGCGCGCTGCATCAGGCGCACGAAGCGCAGGTAGTCCTGCGGCGGCACCAGGTGCACGTTGTCGAGATGGCCGAGGTGGGCGTTGACCGGGCCCTGCACGTTCGGGTTCAGATGCACCGGGTACAGCACCTGCAGGTCCGGCCGCCGGGCCAGCTCAGCCAGCGCGCGGCAGATGTCCTCGAAGCCCTGGCCGAAGCTCTCGCGGCGGTGGCCGGTAACCAGCAGCAGGCGACGATCGGGGTCAAGCATGTGGAAGGGTTCGTCAGCCCGCGCACGCAGCGCCGGGTCGGCATCCAGGCGCTCTACGGTCTGCTGCAGGGCATCGATGACGGTGTTGCCGGTGACCAGGATCTGCCCGCCCAGGTGTTCACCGGCCAGGTTGGCGCGCGAGCTGGGCGTCGGCGCGTACAGCTGGTGGCCGACCACATCGATCACCCGCCGGTTCATTTCCTCCGGCCACGGCCGGTTGATGTCACCGGTGCGCAGTCCGGCCTCGACATGGCCGATCGGAATCCGGTGGTGGAACGCGGCCAGCGCGGCGGTCATCGCCGTGGTGGTATCACCGTGCACCAGCACCCAGTCGGGACGGACCTGCGTGTACAGCGCGTCAAGCCGTTCGAACAGCTTGGAACACAGGCCATTGAGGGTCTGGTTGGGCACCATGACATCGAGGTCATGGTCAGCGGTGATCTCGAACAGCGACATCACCTGGTCCAGCATCGCCCGGTGCTGGCCGGTGATGCAGACCACCGATTCGATGTCCGCAGCTTCGGCCAGGGCTCGCACCAGCGGCCCCATCTTGATTGCTTCCGGTCGCGTGCCGAACACCGACAGAACCTTCACCGCAGCGCTCCGGACGGCCGGCGCGGCGGGATGCAAGCAGTTGTAGCCACGTCTGGATCCTTTCGGCGTTCCCGTCCAACACCCGCGGGCAGGAGACGGTCACCTCATGAGGAAACTCCAAAATCGCGACGTACATCACATTCGAATGATGGTACGCGCGTCGTGGCATTGATCTTCATCGTTGGAAGATCAAGACGCAGTCAACGCCGCCCGTGTAACGGGCGACGTTGCGGTGGAACGCAGCAGTGGCCGCGGCCTGGGGCCGCCTTACTCGTACTGGATGGTGAAGGTGGCCTGGCCGTTCGCGACACCGGCACCCACCGTGCCGGCCTGGGTCTGCACGTAACGGGCGCGCAGCGGCAAGGTCATCGTGCTGGTGCCGGGGGTGGTGGTACCGACGTTGACGGTCTGGCCGAAGCGCACTTCGCGCTCGGTGCTGCCATCACGCTGGACCATCTGGATGCCGATGCGGGTGGCGCTGTTGGTGGCCGCGCTGAGCTTCAGCACGCCCGGCATGTTCGAGCTGTCCTGGTCGGCATCGAGACGGATGCCGATCTTGCTCTGGTACTGGGCGACATTGCTGCCCTGGCAGTTCAGGCGGATCTCGAAATCGCGATCGACGGCCTTGGAACCGACACCGGTAAAGGTGGTGTTGGGCACACTGCCGAAATCGACCGCAATGTTGCGGCTGCCGGCCTGCACTTCGCAGGTCGGGCTGACCACGGTGGTGCCCGAACCCCTGAAGGTCGAGGTCAATACCGGGCGGCCAGTACCATCGCCGTCGTAGTAGTAGGTGGTGAACCGGCCATTGGGCGCAATGATGCCGGAGCCGGTCTGCGCCGCGGTCTTGATCAGCTCGACACGGAAGCGGCCGCCATTGAGCGATATATTGGTGGGGCCGCGCAAATTGAGAGTATGTGGGTAGTAGGTCTGGATATCCCCAGAATCGCGATAGACGCGGATACCCACCCCAGCCACATCGGTGGCATAAACGTTGCTGAACCCCGGAACCGGCGTCTGTTGTGCAGCATTGACGAAGCGGCCACTGGCATTGCCGCCCCAGCCATCACAGCGGGCGATACTGTTCCGCTGATTGATGGTCACGATCAACTCTTTGATCACTCCACCCACAGCGAGATTGGGCAGGATCACGATCTGCCCCATATCCATCTGAACATCCTGCGCAACGAAGCCGGATTGGGTGATGTAGCAACTGGCGAACGCCGGACTGGCGAAGGCGGCGCCACCGAGCATGGCCATCGCGGCCAGCACCTTGCGGCCACGGGAAGAGATCATCGGCATGCTGCCTCCAGCGGGATGAAGCCGGTCTTGGACGCATCAGCGCCCGCCGGAACCTGGTAATCGACGGTGCAGCGCTGGTCGGCGCCGGCGCCCCACTCCACCAGCAGGCTGCCCTGGTTCTTTTCACTGCGCACGTACAGGCGGCCACCCTGGCTGACCATGCCCACCGGCTGGCCCTGCTCATCCTTGACCTGCGCACCGAACGGCATGGTGCGGCCATCGGGGTTGCGCACCTGGATCAGCAGCGCGTTGCCCTTGCGGGTATCGAAGCGCAGGTAGCTGATGGCACCGGCGAACGGCGCGATCGACTGGCTGGTGCTTTCCAGCTCGACGTCGTGGGCCATGCCCTGCGGGTCGAGGGTGACGGTGTTGAGGCGGTACGGCGACACGTACGGGACCACCGCGTATCCGCGGCCATCGACGCGCAGGCCCGGGGCGTTGCTGACGATCGCATCGCGTGCGCCTGGCGCTTCCACCAGCACCATGGTGTCGCCACGCTGCGGGGTGAAGGTGAAGCCGCCCGGATGCACGACCACGCTGCCGTTGGCACCGACTGAAGCCTGGCGGAAATCGCGCGAGTGGCTGTAGGTCGCGTTCAACGCGCTGTAGCGGCTGCGATATTCCGCACTGCCCACTGCGGTGGTGCCACCTTCGCGGGAGTCGGAAAGTGCCACGCCATAGCTGAAGTTGTTGTCGACGCCGGTCGAGCCGGTGATGCCGACGCGGCTGTTGTCGTAGCCACCGCGCTCGCGCACGCCGAGGTCGGCGCTGAACGACACCGGGTGGGAACCACGGCCCAGCGGCACGCTCATCGACAGCAGGTACTGGGTGTCGGAACGGCCAAGCACGCCCTCTTCGGTGCGCAGCGCCGAGAAGCCGTAGTTCACCGAACGCCAGGCGTTGTTGTAGCCCACCTGGTACTGCTTGGAGGTGCCGGGGCGGTCGTAGAAGTCACGCACCGAACCGGTCACGTACAGCGCGCCGCCGCGACGGCCCAGCGGCTGGTTCAGCGTTACCTGGAACTGGCTGCGTTGACGGCCACGGGTGGTTGGATCGATGCCGCGCTTGTCCGAATCACGGCCGTACAGCGCATCCTGCAGGCTGTAGAAGCCTTCGGTCGAATAGCGGTAGGCGGCCAGGGTCAGGTTGGTCCCGGTCTCGCCGATCATGTTGCTGTAGCTCAAGCGCACGCTGGCACCGGTGTGGTTGCCGTAGTGGTCGAACGTCGTACGGGCGTGGGTGACGTCGGCGGCGAACGCGCCGACCGGCGTGGACAGGCCGACGCCGTACAGCAGCGACAGGTAGCCATCGCTCAGTGCACTGCCACCGTACAGGGTCAGCTGGTTGCCGATGCCGCGCTGGTAGGTGCCCTGCACCAGCCACGGCTCATCGGCCAGCAGCTTGTTGCGCACCTGGCCGGCCGTCAGCGAGTAACGCGACACGCCTTCACGCAGCATCTGCGGCACCGAACCGAACGGCACCTTGAATTCGCGGCGGCGGCCATCGGCCTCGATCACGCTCACTTCCAGATCGCCGCCGTAACCGGTCGGGTACAGGTCGTCGATGACGAAGCTGCCCGGCGACACGGTGGAGGAGTAGATCAGCTGCTCGTTCTGGCGCACTTCGATGCGTGCGTTGGTCTCGGCGATGCCGCGCACGACCGGCGCGTAACCGCGCAGCGAATCGGGCAGCATGCGGTCGTCGCTGGCCAGGCTGGCACCGCGGTAACCGATCGAATCGAACAGTTCACCGGTGGTGTAGGCCTCACCGATGGTGAGCATGCCGCGCACCTGCGGGATGCCGCGCTGCGCATAGGTGGCGATGCTCTGCCAATGGCGGCCGTCGCCCTCGGACCAGGTCAGGTTCGAATCGTGGCGGAACTGCCAGCCACCCAGGTTCATGCCGGCGTTGAGGCCGAGGTAGGCACTGCGGTTGCGCTGGCCACCTTCGACGCGGCTGTCGCTGTCGATGGCATTGAAGCTGTAGCCGACGAAACCGGCATTGATGCCACGGTCCCACAGCGCCGGGTTGACGTAGCCGCGTGCCTCACGGCGCAGGAACACCTGCGGGATGCTCAGGTCGTAGCGCAGGTTGCCGCTGTCATAGACACCATAGGCATTGGCCATGCGCTGCTGGACGGGCACGCAGCTGGTCTTGTCGGTGGGCACGGACGGATCCTGCTGCAGCAGCACGGCCTCGCTGTCCACGCCCATTTCTTCCAGCATCGGCAGCGGCAGGCAGGCGTCGACACGGCCCTGCGCATCGGCCTTGAACTGCAGATCGCGACGGCCCTGCCAGGCACCGTTGACGTAGACGTCGACACGGTAGTTGCCGGCCACCATCGGGTTGCCGTTGCTGAAGGCCGCCAGGTCGACCTGCTTGGCCTGGCCGGACAGGAAGCTGGAGTTGAACTGGGCCGATTCCGGTGCACGCGCATTGGCCGCACCACTCTGCGCCATCAGCGCCTGTTCGCCGAGATTGGCCGGGGCAGCCAGCGCCCATCCTGGGCAGGCCACGCCAGCAACCAACAGGCAAAGCGCCTGATGGATCGACAATGTCAATCTGTTTCCGATCACACTGACATTCCTTCAATTCGCCGCACAGCGGCGGTGGCGGGATGCGCAGGCCGGGGGCCAGCGCGGCGCGTTCAGCCCCCGGTGCTGCCGAGGCGGATGGTGTGTTCCACCCGGCCGCCGTAGTCGTTGATGGTGATGAAGCGGACCTGGTCGGTGCCCGCCGGTGCGGCGAACTCCAGGCTCTGCTTCGGCGCGACCATCGCGCCCTTGTCCTCGACGGCCTTTTCACTGCTGCCGGTCACGGCATGTACTTCGGCCAGAGTGACGTGGAAGGGGCTCGGGTTTTCCACCCGCAGACGGTCGCCCGTACGGGTCCAGCGCAGCGCTGCCGGCGCGTCGTTGGCGACGCCCTTCAGGCCCTGCGGCCGGTAGAAAAGCTTCAGGCGCGAACGAAACGCGACCTGCAGGTAATTCTGTTCGCCGCTGTCGGCGTTGTCCGGGGACGGCGGAACATCCAGCACGTTGAGCCAGAACACCGACTCACGGTCGGTCGGCAGCTGCGCGCCGGAGAAGATCAGTCGCAGCGCCTGGCTGCGGCCCGGCTCGACACGCGCGATCGGCGGCGTCAGCACGAACGGGGCATCGCTGGTATCGGCGGTCTGGTTGGCGTCGCCGCTGTCGATCCAGGCCTGCACCAGCGCCGGCGAATCGCCCACGTTGTCGACCTGCACGGTGACTTCGCGCGCCTGCGCCGGATAGATCACTCGCGTGCCATTGACCACCACGCCGGCCAGAGCGTTCTGGCAGAAGGGCAGCGTGAACGCTGCCAGCAGCAGCGCCCGGGGAAAGATTGCTTTCATCGGAAGTACTACGCTCGAGGTATGTGGCCAGGGGCCGCGATGCACTGGCCGGCGCGTACGCCGGCCAGTGCGGGTACGACTACGATCAGTTGTAGATGATCGTGTACTTGACGCTGCTGGTGACGTCGCCCGGGGTGGCGGCGGCAGTGGCGTAGTACTCAGCGTAGTAGCTCAGGTCGGCCGAGCCGTCGGTGCCGACGGTGACCCACTGCGAGTTGGTCTGGGCCAGGCCAGCGCCAGCAGCCTTGATCGGCAGGACCTGGTTGTTCGAACCCAGCAGCTGCAGCTGCACGTTGGTGGCAGCGTTGGCCGAAGCCTGGTTCAGCAGGCGGCCGGTGTTGAAGTCAACGGTCGAACCCGGCTCGAAGTAGGTGGCGACGTTGCCGGCGCTGCACTTGGTCAGGTTGATGGCGAACGGGGTACGGCCCGCAACGTTACCGGCGACAGCCAGGGTGTTCTTGGACACGGTCGGCAGGTTGACGGAGAAGTCCTTGCCGCCCGGGGTCGAGATGGTGCAGGTCTTGTCGGTCACCTTGCCGTTGAAGGTGATGGTGCCGTCGGCGGCGTTGGCGGCCAGCGGAGCGGCGGCCAGCATCACAGCGGCGATGAGATTGATCTTGTGCATTCGCTTTTACCTAACCCTACTGAAGAGATGAGAAGTAGAGGAGGAAGCAAGGAGCACTGCCGGGCTATCAAGACCCATCCTTGCGTCTCACCTGTGGCCGGACTCGGACATACCTTCCCCTGAATCCGTGACGCAAGTATAGGCACAACTGTGATGAAAGTCACATTATTTTTCTGAACGACAATTTATTGACGCATTAAATGTGACGTGTTAGGCAAAATAGAGGCTCGGGGAGCGCAGGGGATTCGACGGTGGCCCGATCAGGTCACAAACGACCCTGGATGACGCGCCTGGTGGCGCGTTCGGCATGCGTGGAAACAGGCCTTTTTAAGGTGGAAATCACCTTATTTGATGCGCATCACTCTTTGTTGGTGATGGCCCTAGCAGATTCGGAATTGTCCTATTAAAGACGGATCGAACCTGTCGCTAACTAGGACACACCGAACCAGAGAACGTGTCATGAGGAACTCCATTCTGCTGTGCGTGGCCCTGATGTCCGTCAGCGCACTGGCCCAGGCCAGCAGCGGCAACATCCGTTTCAGCGGCCGCATCGCCGAGCCGGGCTGCACGACGGCCCTGTCCCAGGGTGAGCTGAGCCTGGCCGCCTGCCCGCCCTCGGCCAAGGGCTCGACGGTTGCCGTGACGGCCCTTGCCGATGGCCAGGCCGCGACGCTGCGCGACGGCAAGCGCCAAGGCCAGAAGCTGTCGGTGTCGGCCAGCGCGATGCGCGCCGGCGATATCGCCTTCTCCGAGCGTTACAGCGTGCAGGCGTCGAAGCAGCAGCCGCTGCAGGGCGCCTACCTGGTGGTGGTCGACTACCTGTAAGCCGGCCTGCTGTAAGCCGACGTGTTTACGCCGGCGGCAACTCGAAGACCTGGCGCAGATAGGCCAGGTAGCCCGGGTCGTCGCACATGCTCTTGCCCGGCGAATCGCTGAGCTTGGCCACCGGCTGGCCGTTGCAGCGGACCATCTTGATGACGATGTTGAGCGGCGTTGGCCCCAGATCATTGGTCAGGTGGGTGCCGACGCCGAAGGCGACCTGGCAGCGACCACGGAAGTAGTCGTACAGGCGCATCACCTTGGCGATGTCGAGCCCATCGCTGAACACCAGCACCTTGCTGCGTGCATCCACCCGGCGCTGCTGGAAGTGCGCCAGCATGCGGTCACCCCAGTCGAACGGATCGCCCGAGTCGTGGCGGACACCGTCGAACAGCTTGCAGAAGTACATATCGAAGTCGCGCAGGAACGCATCCAGGCCGACCACGTCGGACAGCGCGATGCCGAGGTCGCCGCGATACTCGCGTGCCCACGATTCCAGTGCCGCCACCTGCGAATCACGCAGGCGTGGACCCAGCGCCTGGAAGGCCTGCAGATACTCATGGGCCATGGTGCCGTGCGGGGTCATGCCGTACAGGCGAGCGAAGTGCACGTTGCTGGTGCCGACCAGCTGCGGGCCGAGCGCGTCGCGCAGCAGCGGCAGCAGACGGGCGTGCCAGTCGCGCGAGTAGCGGCGGCGGCTGCCATAGTCGGCGATGCGGCACTGCTCGAACCCCGGGGTATCACGCAGCAGCGCGGCCTTGGCCTGCAGGCGGCGCTCGCCCTCGGCGAAGTCGGCGGTGGTGGTGTTGCGGAACCAGACTTCGTTGATGATCGCCAGCAGCGGCACTTCGAACAGGATGGTGTGCAGCCACGGGCCGGTGATGTCCAGTTCGATCTCGCCGGGCACGGTCTTCGACGCGCGCAGCTGGATGTACTTGCGGTCGAGATGGAACAGACCAAGGAAATCGGCGAAGTCGGGCTTCACGAAGCGCAGGCCACGCATGTAATCCAGCTCTGCGTCGCTGAAACGCAGGCTGCACAGGTGGTCGATCTCTTCGTCGATCTGGTCGATGTAATGGGCCAGGTCGATGCCGGGCGTGCGGCACTTGAACCGGTACTGCACCTGGGCGCCGGGGTGCTGGTGAAGCACCGCCTGCATCATGGTGAACTTGTACAGGTCGGTGTCGAGCAGGGACTGGATGATAGGCATGGGGCGGATTATGCGCCCGGCAGGGTGAACCGGGGTGGCTGCGGCCACCCTCGGCTCTCCGCGGAACAGCGTTGGTAGATCCACGCCATGCGTGGATGCCCTTTCGGCTCTACAACGACCTGCGCAGCAGACGCGGCACCAGCATCAGGGCGTGCGCCCAGATCGCGCCCCACACCGCCACCCGTACCGGCAGCGAACGCTGCCTGGCCTCGAACTTCTGGAAATAGCGCCACAGGCCCTTGTGCTTGTGCCATTCGACGAAGAACGGCCGCGAGCGGCTGGAGACGCCACGAACGTGGGTGACCTGCAGGTCATTGGCGATCGCCACCACCGCCCCCGTTTCACGTGCACGCCGGCACAGATCCAGGTCCTCGGCGTGCAGGCGATAGCCGGCGTCCCAGCCTCCGATGCAATCGAACAATGCACGCGGCATCATCAGCAGCGCACCGGACAACGCCGGCACCCGCTGCAGCGCCTGCTGCGGGTCACGTGGCACCGCCAGCTTCGAGCCCTTGCCCGGCGAGCGCAGCATCATCAGGAAATCCGGGTCGCGGCGACGCACGGCTTCGTCGGCATGGCCCTGCTCGTCCACCTGCTCGACACCGAGCAGGCAATCGCCCAGTGCTTCCGCGCGGCTGCGCAGTGCGGCCAGGGTTTCCGGTTCGACCATCAGATCCGGGTTGATGAAGGCCAGCCAGGGGCTGTGCGAATCGGCCACGCCCTGGTTGTTGGCGGCGGCAAAGCCGGGATTGTCCGGATTGCCGACGAAACGCACGCGCGGGTCGTGGCTGGCATGGCGCTGCACGATATCCAGCGTGCCATCCATCGAGCCATTGTCGATCACCCGGATCTCGGCCACGTCCTGCGCCTGGCGCAGACGCGAGAGACAGGCATCGATGGTGCTGCCGCTCTGGTAGGTGACGACGATGGCGGCAATGGCAACATTCAAGCAGGAGGCTCCGGCGCGGAAGACGGGACGAACAGGTCCCCCTGTTCCTTCGGCATTATCGCCTGCCGCATGCGCTGCTGCAGGTCGGCACGCAGGCCATGCAGCGGATCGTGCATGAGGAAGTCAGCCAGCCGTGGCACCCAGCCCGGCCAGCGCGCGGCCAGGGCCTCGAGATCGCCATCACGGCTGATCGCCTCCCCTGCCCGGCTGACGAAAGCCGTCTCGCACAACACGTTGCGCCAACCGAGGCCGGCCATGCGCAGGCTCAGGTCGACCAGCGCCGCATTCCAGCCGGCATAGCTGTCCACATCCAGGCCCCCGGCACGTCGGCGCGCGTTGCCCCGCACCAGCACCGCATGGGTGACCGCCGATGGCAGCTCCGGGTGCAGGGTTGGCAACGTGGCGCAGGTATGCGCCAGCAGGGCCGGATCATGGGGTTCGGGATTGATTTCGCCCAGCCGTGGCCACGCCGCGGTTTCGCCGGCATTGCACCACGGGGTTGCGGTCGCAATGGCGGCATCGCGGGCGAAGGTGTCCTGCAGCTGCTGCAGCCAGCCCGGCGCAGGCACGCTGTCCGGCGCCAGCACCGCCACGTCCATGCCATCGCAGGCGCGCAGCATCTCGTCCAGGTGGGCCACCTCGCCCAGCGGCCGCGCGCGGCGGGTGTACTCGGCCTGCAGTGGCGTATGCACCAACCAGTGTTCCACCACCGCCTGCGCGCGCGGCCCGGTCTGCGCGTCGTCGGCCAGCCAGACCGCGGTGCCCGGCGCGGTGCCGGCATCCAGTGCGGCCAGGCAGCGGTCGAGCGCGGCATCGTCCACGCACAGCGGCAACAACACGATCGCCCCCATCCCGCCTCCGTGGTTGTCGGTGGCCACAGCCTAGCACTGGGAGGGTATCGGCCGGGTTGCACCCGGCGCCCGCAGAGGCCAGAGCCAGAGCCGAAGCAACAGCCGGAGCAAAAGCTGGGTTCCTGGGGGATGGCGGGGTGGGTCCGGCTGCCTGGGACGCCGTAAACCCGTCCCCGGGGGCCTCGCCCCCGCGCCCACGCCCCGGACCCCCCCGCCCCCCGACCCCCCCCGCCTCCGCCGACCGCCCCCGCCTCCCCCGGTCAGCCCTCCCAGATCCACCAGCCTGTCCCTCGCGGCCCACGCG
>NZ_RXLZ01000040.1 GCF_003970865.1 Stenotrophomonas maltophilia
TCCATCGGAATCGAATATTTCGAATTGGAATCGAAAAGCATCCACGCATGGCGTGGATCTACCGTGTCGACCAAGGTCGACACCTACCAACAGCCGCCGGAATCTGTCGAAGGCGGGGCGGTGTGGGTGGGCAGGACCGTTGGCGCCATGGATGGCGCCATCGAGCCCCCATGGGTGAGGGCGCTTTGCCTGCGAGGCATGCCTCGCAAGCGCCCGAACGCACAGCCGCCAGCGGCTGGGCCGGACCGCGGAGCGGGGTTTACGGCGTGTCCTGCCCACCCACACCGCCCCGCCATCCCACGGAATGCACGCTGTTGCTGTCGCTGTTGCTTCGGCTGTTGCCGTTGCGTCTGCAGGTGCAGGGCTGCAAGCCCTGCCGAACCCCCTCAAATGTCTGTGGGAGCCAGTCCGTACTGCTCGGCGAAGCGCTTGCTGAAACTCGCCGTGGACCGATAGCCCGCGCGTGCGGCCACGGTCTTCAACGGCAGGTCCGTGGTGTAGAGCAGCTGCATGCCATGCGCCAGCCGTGCCTCGGTGAGCAGCTGGCGCAGGCTGGTGTCCTCGGCGGCGAGACGACGACGCAGGGTTGCACCGCTCAGTGCGAACTGATCTTCCACATCGCGCGACTGCCAGTCGCGTGCCGGTTCGGCCGCGATGCGGTCGCGGATCTGTTCCCCCAGGCTCGGTGCCTGCGGCAGCAGCAGGTTGCCGTGGCCCTGCCGGCACAGGGTCAGCACCAGCGAGGCCAGGGCCAATCGTGCCTCGCTGTAACGGCCGTCCTGCAGCGATTGCCGCCACTGGCGCAGCACTGTGCCATGGTCGACCAACGGCAGTCGTGCCATCACCTGGCCCGGCGCGGGAAGGTCCTCGCTCCACAGCGTGCGAGCGGCCGCCAGCACTTCGGCACACAGCGGCACGATGGCGCTGAGGTAACGGCCGCTGCGTGGGTCGGGGCTGTTGACCACATCGATGCGGCAGCGCTGGGTCAGCAGCAGGATGTCGCCGGGGACGAACTCCAGCGACTGGTGTGCGGTACGCACCTGCTTGCGGCCTTCCAGCAGGATCGCGAACTGCGGTTGCGGAATCTCCACCGAGCTGGCGCCATGCTCGCGACGTGCGGTGATGCAGGCATAACCTTCGGCGCGTGCGCAGCCGGCCAGGCTGGCCATCTCGGCCAGCAGTGCGGTGGCCGGGGGCAGCATGGCGGTCATGTCACGTGTGCGCCGAGCAGGCGACCGACGCCGGCGGCGGCGGCCATCGCCAACGCGCCCCAGAACATCACCCGGATCGCGCCGCGTACCGGCGGTGCGCCGCCGGCCTGGGCCGCCATCGCGCCGGTCAGGCACAGGCCGAGCAGGGTGCTGGCGGTGGTCATCATCGCGACCTTGTCGACCGGCGCGAGCAGCGCGGTGAGCACCGGCAGTGCCGCACCGCAGGTGAAGGCGCCGGCCGAGGCCAGCGCTGCCTGCAGCGGGCGGGCGCGCAGGGTATCGGTGATGCCCAGCTCGTCGCGGGCGTGGGCGCCCAGTGCATCGTGGGCGGTGAGCTGTTCGGCCACCTGCCGTGCCAGCGCCGGCTCCAGGCCACGGTGGCGGTAGATCGCGGCCAGCTCTTCCAGCTCGCTGTGCGGATCTTCGTGCAGTTCGCGCTTTTCCATCGCCAGGTCGGCGTCTTCGGTGTCGGCCTGGGTCTGTACCGAGACATACTCGCCGGCGGCCATCGACATCGCGCCGGCCACGGTGCCGGCCACGCCGGTGGCCAGGATGGTTGCAGCTGAGGCACCGCTGGCGGCCACGCCGACCACCAGCCCTGCCACCGAGACAATGCCATCGTTGGCCCCCAGCACGGCGGCACGCAGCCAGCCGACGCGCTCGGAGCGGTGCAGTTCGGGGTGTCGTGAATGGCGGCTCATGCCCCCGAGTGTACGAGGGTCAAGAGGGCGTCGGTAGGATGCTGAAAACCGTCTCCGTCGCATGACGCAACGGGTCGCCACGCTATAGTGCGCCCTTGCGATGGAAGGCTCCGAGCCCCACATCCCCCGCCACCGTCCAGCGAGCCTTCCCCTTGTCGAGCCCCAGCCACGTCGCCGATACACCCATTACCGACCGCTCGCAGCTGGTGGAGGTGATCGCCTCCGGCGAGAAGCCCCGCGCGCAGTGGCGCATCGGCACCGAGCACGAGAAGTTCGGGTTCCGCCTGGATGACCTGCGCCCGCCGACCTTTGAAGGCGAGCGCGGGATCGAGGCGCTGCTCAACGGCCTGGTCCGCTTCGGCTGGGAGCCGGTGCAGGAGAATGGCAACACGATCGCCCTGCTGCGCGATGGCGCCTCGGTGACGCTGGAACCGGCCGGTCAGTTGGAACTGTCCGGAGCGGCGCTGGAGACCATCCACCAGACCTGCGTGGAAACCGGTACCCACCTCAACGAAGTGGCGCAGGTGGCCGGCGAACTGCAGCTGGGCTTCCTCGGCATGGGCTTCCAGCCGAAGTGGAAGCGCGATGAGATGCCGTGGATGCCGAAGGGCCGCTACAAGATCATGCGCTCGTACATGCCCAAGGTCGGTTCGCTGGGCCTGGACATGATGACCCGCACCTGCACGGTGCAGGTGAACCTGGACTACGCCACCGAAGCGGACATGGTGAAGAAGTTCCGCGTATCGCTGGCGCTGCAACCCATTGCCACCGCGCTGTTCGCCGATTCGCCGTTCACCGAAGGCAAGCCCAACGGCTACCTGAGCTACCGCTCGCATATCTGGACCGACACCGATGCCGACCGCACCGGCATGCTCGACTTCGTGTTCGAGGATGGCTTCGGTTACGAGCGCTATGTCGATTACCTGCTCGACGTGCCGATGTATTTCTCTTACCGCGACGGTATCTACCACGATGCCAGCGGGCAGAGCTTCCGCGATTTCATGCAGGCCAAGCTGCCGGTGCTGCCGGGTGCGCTGCCGACGCTGCGCGACTGGTCGGACCACATGACCACCGCGTTCCCGGAAGTGCGTTTGAAGAAGTACCTGGAAATGCGCGGCGCCGACGGTGGCCCGTGGAGCCGCCTGTGTGCGCTGCCGGCGTTCTGGGTGGGCCTGCTGTACGACGACACCGCGCTGGATGCGGCCTGGGACCTGGTGCGTGACTTCACCCTGGCCGAGCGCCATGCACTGCGCGACGGCGTGCCGAAGCATGCGATGAATCTGCCGTTCCGCACTGGCAGCGTGCGCGACCTGGCCCGCGAAGCGGTGAAGATTTCCGTTGAAGGCCTCAAGCGCCGCGCGGCGCGCAATGCCGACGGCCAGGACGAGAGCAAGTTCCTGGACGTGCTGCAGGAGATCGTCGAGTCCGGCCTGACCCCGGCCGAGCGCAAGCTGGCGCTGTTCCATGGCCGCTGGCATGGCGACGTCGATCCGGTGTTCCGCGAGTTCGCGTACTGAGTGGATTGTTCGGGATGCCGGGCATGGCCCGGCGCTACCGATGAGGGCTGCGTGCCGGGTCATGCCCGGCGGTGACGTCAGCCCGGCTTGCCGTCGCGCCGAGGGCTCAGGTAGATCCAGCCCAGCCGCGCCACCCACGGCGCCAAGGCCAGCAACCAGCCGATGGCAGCGGCGAAATGCCAGGCGTAGGCGTCGGGCATCAGCTCGGCAATGATGCGCATGATCGCCACCGCCTGCAGCGCGACGAACGCAAACCAGGCGACTGCCGGCATCACCAGCGGTCGCCCGGAATGGCCCTGGGTGACCCGGGTCACCATCGCCACCAGCAGGCTGCCGAACAGCCCCACGGCAAGAGCATGCAATGGCGCGCGTCCGAGCAGCTGCGGATGGCCGAGCAGATGACCGATGTCCTGCAGCAGATACAGCGCGAAGCTGATCGGCAGCCACGCCAGCGCCAGGAACAGGGCCGCGAGCAGGCCCGGCATCGGCCCGCGTGGCCACCAATGCCATAGCGCTTGCAGCGACAACATCAGCAGCGGTGCATCGGCAAGCCACAGCGCGTTATCGATCTGCAACGCGCTCAACAGCAGGCGCAACATCAGCAGCGCCCACATCGCGGCCAGCCAGCGCAGCGGCCGCCACGCCACATAGCCGTCCACCACGTTGTTGGCGAAGAACGGGATCATCCGATGCGCGACGGTGAGGTAGACCGGCAGCAGCAGGCCGAAGGTGCCGAGTGCCACAGTGACCGGCATCAGCGTGGCGTGGCCGCGTACCACCGCCATGAACAGCAGCAGCCCCAGCCAGCCCAGCAGCAGTGCGGCATAGCAGGCACGCGCATGCCAGTTGCGGTTGGGGCCGGCGGCCTGGAGCACGCGTCCCAGCACGATCAACCCGGCGCTCCAGCCGGCCAGTGCCAGCAGCAGGCCAGGCCACAGCCCGGGTGTCCAGCCGCAGGCGGCGGCAATCAGCAGCGCCTGCCCGCCAAACAGCCCGATGCCGACCGGCGCATAACGGCTGCGTGGCAGCTCGGGTTGCCCCATCCAGCGCGGGAACACAGTGAGCAGGAAGCCGAAGATGAAACTGGGCAGCACCAGGTACTGCATCAGCAGCGCGTGCAGCCAGGCCGGTGGCAGCGGCGGTGGCAGCGGCGTCCACAGCCCGCGCAATGCGCCCAGCCACAGCGCCCACCACAGCATGGCCAGCAGCAGGTTGCTGGCGCCGATGAAGAACAGCAGCCGATGCGGCGCACGCATCAGCATCGCAGGGGAGGGCAGGCGGGCCATGCGGGGAGTCTGCGCCCGGGCGATGGCCGCTTCCTTGACCTTCGTCATGCCAATGCATGGCTCGTGCCGGCCAGCGGCCGGCGCGACCAGAAAGAAACCCCGGCAGTGCCGGGGTTCTTCGTTCACCGTCGCCGATCGATCAGGCGGCGTTCTTCATCGTCGCCATGTCGATCACGAAGCGGTAGCGCACATCGTTCTTCGCCATGCGTTCCCAGGCTTCGTTGACGTTCTTGATGTCGATCATCTCGACGTCGCTGACGATGTCGTGCTCGGCACAGAAGTCCATCATTTCCTGGGTTTCGGCCATGCCGCCGATCGCCGAACCGGTCAGGTGCTTGCGGCCGAAGATCACGCTGCCACCGGTCAGCGGCGGGTCCAGTTCGGTCAGCACGCCGACCAGGCACATGGTGGCCTCGCGCTTGAGCAGGCCCATGTACGGGTTGGTGTCATGGCCGACCGGGATGGTGTTGAGCAGGAAGTCGAAGCTGCCGGCGTGCGCCTTCATCTGCGCGGCATCGCGCGAGACCAGCACTTCATCGGCGCCCAGGCGCTTGGCGTCGGCACCCTTTTCCGGCGTGGTGGTGATCATCACCACGTGCGCGCCGAGCGCCTTGGCGAACTTCACGCCCATGTGGCCGAGGCCACCGAGGCCGATCACGCCGACCTTCTGGCCCGGGCCGACCTTCCAGTGGCGCAGCGGCGACCAGGTGGTGATGCCGGCGCACAGCAGCGGGGCGGCGGCCTTCAGGTCGAGGGTCTCGGACACCTTCACCACGAAGCGCTGTTCGACCACCACGTGGTCGGAATAGCCGCCGTAGGTCGGCGCGCCGCTTTCGCGTTCACGGCCGTTGTAGGTCCAGGTCGCGCCTTCGGCACAGTACTGCTCCAGGTCGTGCTCGCAGGCGTCGCAGTGGCGGCACGAGTCGACCATGCAGCCCACGCCGGCGTGGTCGCCGACCTTGAAGCGGGTGACGTTGCTGCCGACCTCGGTCACGCGGCCGATGATCTCGTGGCCTGGCACCATCGGGTAGATCGAGCCACCCCAGTCGTCGCGGGCCTGGTGCAGGTCGGAGTGGCAGATGCCGCTGTAGAGGATCTCGATGCGCACATCGTCCGGGCCGACCGCGCGGCGTTCGAACTCGTACGGGATCAGCGGGTCGGTATGTGAATGGGCGGCGTAACCACGGGCGAGGGACATGGGGAATCCTTGGCAGGGTTTGTCGAAAGGCGCTTTACAATACGCCCCGTACCCAGCGGCAGAAAGCCCGGATATTGGCATGATTCATCAAGTGAAACTGCACAATCATGGCCACTGACAACCTCTCGCACCTGGCCGCGTTCGCCGCGGTCGCCCGCCACCGCAGCTTCCGCCGTGCCGGCGCCGAGCTGGCGCTGTCGACCTCGGCGGTGAGCTATGCGATCCGCGCGCTGGAAGAACGGTTGGGCGTGGGCCTGTTCCATCGCACCACCCGCAGCGTGGCCCTGACCGAGGCCGGGCAGCGCCTGCTGGAACGCCTGCAGCCCGCGCTGGGCCAGGTGCATGACGCTCTGGAGGAGATGAACCAGTTCCGCGCCGCGCCGGCGGGCCTGCTGCGCATCAATGCCACCCGTGCGGCGGTAGCGACACAGCTGGGACCACGGCTGGCGCGCTTCCTGCACGCCCATCCCGACGTGCGGGTGGAGCTGACCGAGAACGATGGCCTGGTCGACATCGTCGCCGAGGGCTACGACGCTGGCGTGCGCCTGCACGAGTTCGTACCCGAGGACATGGTGGCGGTGCCGATGGGGCCACCGCTGCGCGGGCTGATTGTCGGCTCGCCGGATTACCTGCGGCGGCACCCCGCGCCACAGCATCCGCGCGATCTTGCTGCACATGAATGCATCCGCTTCCGCTTCGCCAGCGGGCATCTGTACAAATGGCAGTTCGAGCGCGGTGGGCAGGCGCTGGAGATCGACGTGCCCGGACGGCTCACGCTGGGCGAGCAGGGCACCGTGGTCGGCGCGGTGCTCGATGGCATCGGCCTGGCCTACGTGCTGGAAGACACCGCGCGGCCGTACATCGATTCGGGCCAGATGGTGGCGGTGCTGGAAGACTGGAGCGAACCGTTCGCCGGCTTCGCGCTGTACTACCCGAAACAGCGGCAGATGCCCGGTGCGCTGCGCGCGTTCGTGGATATGCTGCGCGAGTGAGTTGCTGCAGGAGTGCCGACCAACGGTCGGCACCCACCGGGGGCAGGCCATTGCTGTCCAACGAATCGGGATCGGCCGGTAGATCCACGCCATGCGTGGATGGCGCAATCTTACGGCGCCTGCAACACCGGCCCCAACAACGCCATGCACTCACCCAGATGCACGTCCACCGGCGCATCCTCGGCCACCACACCGATCACGCGTTCGCGCAGTGGCTCTGCCACGGCCATCGCGAGCAGCAATCGTGCCATGCGAACAGGATCTCCCTCACGCAGCAGCCCACGCTGCTGTTGCCGCGCCAGCCAGTCGGCCAGCAGCGCACGGCCGCGTTCAATACCGTTGTCCAGATAGGCCTGCAGCAGCGCGTCCTTGCCCGGGAAGTCGGTGGCCAACAGGCGGAATACCTGCACCGCCTGCGCCGACAGCGCCTGCGCGCACACCGCCTGCAGGATGTCCTGCAGCAACGGCAGCACCTCGTCGGCATTGCGCGCATCGCGCTGCAGCTGCGGCGCGAAGCCGTCGGTCCACTCGCGCACCGCCAACCCGACCAGTTCCTCGCGGTTGCTGGCGTGGCGGTACACGGTCTTCTTCGCCACCCCGGCGTGCGCCGCCACCGCTTCGATGGTGGTGGCCTCGTAACCCTGTGCCAGCAACAGCTCCAGCGCGGCCTGCAGCACGGCGTGGCGGACTTCGGCTTCCGGTCGCGCAGGGCGGCCGCGGCGGCGGGTTGGTGGAGGTGGCTCGGGCAGGGTGGTGCTGTTCATTGCGCCCATCTTACCGCATTCGGACAATTGCGAAACGAATAGCGTTTCCGTATTGTCGGATCTCCCAACACCGCAGGAGACCCCGATAGATACCGCTGTGAATGCCCGCGCCTGGCTGGACCACCACGATCTGCTCGACCCGGCACCGATGCGCCTGGAAACCGGCATCCAGCGCCGCGAAGACGGCACCCTGCTGGTGGCGGTGCGTACCGATCTGCACGGCTGCAAGGGCCGCATGCTGGACTGGTGGTTCACCTTCTTCGAGACCACCCAGCACATCCGCTGGTGGCATCCGGTCGATCATGTCGAGCATCGCGGCTGGGACGAGGCCTGGCAGCGAGGACGCAGCTACCACGGTGCCAGCATCCATGCGGTGGAATCGCTGGCCGACATTCCGCCGGTGGCGGCGCGCCTGAAGTTCCATGACCCGCGCACGCTGCTGGTGCCCGAGCGCCTGCAGGCGGCACAGGATGCAGGCGATGTATCGGCGGTGATCGCCGCGCGCATCGGCTTCGGCGACCACGTCCGCCTGGATGCAAACGGTGATCCCTGCGACGGGCAGATGCTGCACGTGGCGCGTGATACGCCGTTTGGCTGTGTGCTGCGCAGCCGCTTCGTGCTCGGCCTGGACAGCGCCGATCCGCACCTCGATGCCGGCGATGCGGTCGGCCTGGGCCTGCTCAAGCATTGCTACACGGAGTTCAGTTTCCTCTCGCGCCTGCTGCCGTCGCTGTACTACGGCGAGCGCGCCAACGGCGAAGCGGTGCCGTTGCCGTGGTGAACGTGGCGCCGGTCATTCGACCAGCGCGTCGTAGCCTTCAGCGCTGAACTGGATCAGGCAGAAGCCGTGGCCGAACGGATCGGCCAGCACGGCGATGTGCCCCCAGCGACGCTCGCGCACGGACTGCTCGAGCGTCGCCCCGGCCGCAACCGCTCGTGCCAGCGCCGCTTCGATGTCATCCACCACCCAGTCCAGGTGCAGCGGCGTCCAATGGCGCTCGTAGTCGCGCACGTCGCCGTCTTCGGTGGCGGCGCTGCCGGCCTCGTTCTGCAGCAGGTACAGCGGCGCTGGCCCACCGAGCAGCTCCACCGCGCCCGGGCCGAGACGGCGGCCGGTACGCAGGCCGAAGGCTCGGATGTAGAAGTCTTCGGCAGCGGCGAGATCGGGGACATCGAGGTTGACGATGAACGATGCGGTGGGCGTATCCATGGGCAGATTCAGTGGATGCGGGCGGGCAGTGTACGCCTGCATCCACGCATGGCGTGGCTCTACTGTGCGCGCGGGTAATCGAGGTAGCCTGCTTCGCCGCCGCCGTAATAGGTGTTGCGGTCCGGCGTGGCCAGCGCGACGTTGTGCTGCAGGCGCTCGACCAGATCCGGGTTGGCGATGAACGGCTGGCCGAACGCGGCCAGGTCGATGGTGCCGGCCTCGACCAGCTGCAGGGCGCGTTCGCGGGTCATGCCACCGGCCAGGATCACGGTGCCGCCGTAGGCCTGCTTGAACTGTTGCAGGAACGCCTCGTCCAGCACCGACTGGCCCGCCTGCAGGTTGTCGTTGAGGTGCACATAGGCCAGGCCGCGCTTGCCCAGTTCGTCGGCCAGGTACAGATAGGTGGCTTCGTTGTCGGGGTAGAACGGCATGTCGAAGGTGAGGTTGTTCGGTGCCAGGCGCACGCCGATGCGATGCGCACCGATACGCTGCGCCATTGCATCGACGGTGTCCAGGATCAACCGCGCACGATTGGGCAGCGAACCACCGTAGCGGTCTTCGCGCTGGTTGATGAGCGGGTTGAGGAACTGCTCGAACAGGTAACCGTTGGCCGCATGCAGTTCGATGCCGTCGAAGCTGGCTGCAATGGCGTTGTCCGCCCCGCGCACGAAGTCGTCGACGATACCGGGGATCTCCGCGGTCTCCAGTGCACGTGCCGGGGTGGGATCGGCATGGCCGCGGCTGCCGTCGTCCAGGTACACGAACGAGGTGTTCTTCGGTGCGCTGGCCACCGGGCGGGTGCCGGCGCTGACCGGTTGACCACCGTCAGGCTGCAGCGAGGCATGCGACATGCGGCCGACGTGCCACAGCTGCGCAAAGATCGTGCCCTGTTCGGCGTGCACGGCGTCGGTCACCTGCTTCCAGCCCGCCACCTGCGCCGCCGACCAGATGCCGGGCACGTCGATGTAGCCCTGGCCCTGCGGCGAGACCGGGGTGCCTTCGCTGATGATCAGGCCGGCGCTGGCGCGCTGCCGGTAGTACTGGGCGGTCAGTTCGTTGGCCACGACGCCGGGGTTGCGGGCGCGGGTCATCGGGGCCATCGCGATGCGGTTGCGCAGGGCGGTGCCTGACAGGTCGAAGGGTCGGAAGAGGGCGGCGGTCATGTCGGTCATCTCGGTGCGGGGGAGGCGCCAGCGGCGCGATGCACACAGGATGGAGTTGACATGCAGGCGCATAAAGCGCTTCGATCTCCCTTGGTGCGGGACTATTTGTCCCCAATGGGGTGTGAACGATGCTGCCGCTGGAATCCTTGAATGGCCTGGTGACCTTTGTCACCACCGCACGCTCGGGTAGCTTCACCGAGGCTGCCGACGCGCTGGGCATCTCGCGCTCGGCGGTGGGCAAGGCCATCGCGCGGCTGGAAGCGCGGCTGGGGGTGCGCCTGTTCCACCGCACCACGCGGCGCATCGCGCTGACCACCGATGGCGAGGCGTACTACGCCTCCTGTGCAGCGGCGCTGGAAGAGATCTCCGCGGCCGAGGCCTGCCTGGGTTCGGCCGGGCTGCCCAGCGGGCGGCTGCGCATCGACATGCCGTCCTCGTTCGGGCGGCTGGTGGTGTTGCCGGTGCTGCTGCGGTTGTGCCGGCAGTACCCGGACCTGCAGTTGACGATGACCTTCACCGATCACTTTGTGGATCCCGTCGAGGAAGGCATCGACCTGCTGATCCGCTTCGGTGGGCTGCACCAGGCAGAGCATCTGGTGGCGCGGCGGCTCGGGCGCCAGCGGCTGGTCACCTGCGCATCTCCGGAGTACCTGCAGGCACATGGCGTGCCGCGCACGGTGGAGGAACTGGCGCAGCACCGCAGCATCGTCGGTTTCCGTCATGGCCAGCCGGTCTGGTGGCGGATCGGCAGCGGGCAGGACGACGGAACGTTCATTCCCAGTGCGCCCTATCAACTCAATGATGGCGATGCGGTGATCGAAGCGGCCCTCGCTGGCCTCGGTATCTGCCAGATGCCCATTTCACTGGTACGCCGGCATCTGGATTCCGGCGCGCTGCAATCGGTGCTGGACGCGCACATGCAACGGCATATCGACATCCATGCGCTGTGGCCACCGACGCGCCACCTGCGGCCGAAGGTGCGCTATGTGGTGGACGAGCTGACCCGGTTGGCGGAAGAGGGTCTGTTTGATTGAGCGGAGGGCATCAATAGTCGACGATCCGGGCGGACGTGTCTTCGCCTTCCTGAAGTGCTTCAAACACCTCAGCCAGAAGCGCGATCAGATCGCGTCCATGCGCGGTGACGAAGTAGGTCGCCAGGCTGTCGATGTCGGGAGCGATATCGCCTCCCCACGGTGGATGCTGGGTTCGATCCTCGAACGACCAGATGACACGGGCTGGGGGCAGCTCGGCCAGCTCGCTGCGGACCCTATGCAGTTCGACCAGTGCGTCGGCAGCATCTGATTGCTGCAGTCTGCCGGCGTACAGCTGCCTCAGGAGAACAGGGAATCGGCTTCCCCATCCATCCGGTTCGAGATTTCCTGCGATGGTTGAGAAGAACGCGTACAGGAAGCTGGGACTTCCTATTTCATCGGTGATCTGTCCAAGCCGGATGCCGACTGTCATGCGCGTGGACTCCAATGACTGGCCGGAACCGCAGGCAGGATATAGGCGATCTCCTGATGGTGCCTCATCGATTTTCATTCCGCGTGATGTTCCCTTGATGATCGGCCCCGGTAGAGGGGGGCGTCCATACGAAACATTGCAGAATCCGAGGGCGCATTGAAAAGAGCGGGGCCCGTACACCGGGCCCCGTCTGTGAAACCGCTGCGCCTGGCCTACTTGAAGTTGTAGCGCAGGCTGGCCATGTAGCGACGGCCCAGTGCATCCAGTACATAGGGGAATGGACCGATGTCATCGCCCACGTTGATCACCGACAACGTGACGCGTGCGGCGTCGGTGATGCGGTAGGTGACGTTGGCGTCCCAGGTGGTCCAGCTGTCGCGGTAGAAGTACTGACGGCTTTCCGGGGTATCGGTCATCGTGTACTGGGCGCGGCTGGTGTAGTTGGAGGCCACGCCGTAGTTCCAGTTGCCGATGCGATGCTGGGCGGTCCAGCGGAACTGGCGCTTGGGCTCGTTGAAGCTGCCCGCCTGTTCGACGAACGGCACGTCCCGGTTCGCGGCCTGGCCACGGTTCTTCGGCATGTAGCCGTAGAAGTCCAGGTCCAGCACGCCGAAGCGCGACAGGTCCCAACGGTAGCCGACTTCGGCGGTCCAGCCGCGGAACATCAGCACCGGGCCGTTGCCATACTCGGTCTTGATGCTGGTCGCCACGCCGGTGTTCGGATCACGCGTCACCAGGCCGCAGAAGCGGTTGGCGTTGGGCACGTTGGCGGCGTTGAAGTCGGCAGTGTCGAAGCAACCGGTGATGATGTCGTTGGCGCTCAGCGACGTGATCACGTTGTTGATCTTGATGTCATACCAGTCGGCGGCGACGCGCAGGCCCGGAATCCATTCCGGCGCGAACACGATGCCGGCCGTCCACGACTTCGCCGTTTCGTTCTGCAGGCGGGTGCTGCCGTTGGTCGAACCCAGCGTATTGGTCGGTTGCTGGCGGAAGGTGTTCGGATCGGCGCCCGGGTAGGCGGCGAAGAACGCCTGGCAGTTGCGGCGACGCATCGCCGGATTGGAGCCGCCGCTGATGTTGTCCAGCGAGCACACTTCCGGGATGTTGTAGTAGGCCGGCTGCTGGGTGGTGTAGAGCTCGGCGATGGACGGCGCGCGCAGTGACTGGGTCTTGTTGCCGCGCAGCTGCAGGCCGGCGATCGGTTCGTACTGGACGCCGTAGGTGAACGCATTGAACGCGCCGGCAACGGAATTGTCGACGCGGCGGAACTTGGCGGTCAGGTCCAGGCGATGCAGGCCCGGAATATCCCAGTCGGGATTGAACAGCGGTGCCAGCACTTCGGCGAACACTTCATTGGTGTGGTATTTGCCTTCCGCCGCCTGGGTCGGCACCGAACGGCCCTGGCCCAGGCGCTGGTATTCGCTGGGGGTGAAGGAGCCTTCTTCGCGGCGGTGTTCGAAGCCGGCCGCCGCGGACAGTTCGCCGCCGGGAAGATCGAACAGGCCGCCGGATACCGACGCGTTGATGACGGTCTGGCGGGTCTGCGCCTTGGCCACGGTCCGGGTGGAGACATAGTCCAGGGCTTCGCGCGACGCCTGGTTCTCGCCGAACAGATTCAGTGGGCGGCAGTTCGCATCGGCCGTGGTGCCCGGGCGGGTGGCATCACAGATGATGCGCCCGCTGGCGTCGGTGGTGACGTTGATTGCATTGATGAAGTTCTGCTGGATCAGGCCGGTGCCGAGGTAGTCGAAGTCACCGCGGCCATGGGTGACGCTGGCTTCCCAGTTGAAGCCGCGCTTTCCAACCTCGAAGAAGCCGTTCAGGCCGAGCACCGCGCGGGTCAGGCGGGTCTCGGTGCTGGCGTTGTTCATCGACAGGTCGCGCGAAGAACGCGACAGGCGGAACGAGGTGATGCCGTTGTCGGCGAGGATCCTACGGGTTTCCGCACTCAGGAACGGATTGCTGGCGCTGAAGGTCAGTGCGCCGCTGGCGGTACCGCCGCCGTCCAGGCGCGCATTGCCGAAGGACACGGCGTTGTAGACGTTCTGGTCCAGGGTTTCGCGGGCGGTCGCTTCGTATCGCGAAAGCTCGAAGAAGCCGCGCACGTTGTCGGTGAAGTCGAAGCTGCCGGTGGAGAACACCGAGCGTCGTTCAAGGTCGGCGATCAGCGGCACTGTCTCGAACAGGTTCAGGCCGTCACCGCCGGAGGCGTTGCCGCCGGCGTAGCTGATGCCGGGATTGAACTCGACCAGCTTGCCCTCGTTGTTGAACTGCCACAGTTTGTCTTTGTTCGGGCCGAAGCCAAGGATGTCGCCCAGGCCGTTTCGCGTGTAGCTGCCGGTGGCCGGCATCACCAGGCCACCGAAGGTCATGCTGGCAAGGCGTCGGTTGCGGATCCAGACCTGGTCGGGGATGCCATCGCGGGGCCCGGTGTTGAACGGAATGCTGCCGTCGATGCGGCCATCATTGGTTGGCCGGCGCAGGGGCTGGGAGGTGGCATTGGCCGCCGTGGGATTGGCCTGCAGGCTGTAGCCCTGGCGGTAGAAATCGCGTTGCAGCGCGTTCACGCCATCGGCATTGTCCAGTTCCGCCGCCACCACGATGTGGCCACGCCCATCGGCGAATCCGGTACCGAAGATGGCCGACCAGGAGTAGCGCTCGTTGTCGTTCTTGCTGGTTCTGCCATAGCCGAGTTCGACTTCGGCGCCATCGAACTTGTCGCGCAGGATGATGTTGTTGACGCCGGAGATCGCATCCGAGCCATAGGTGGGGGCACCGCCAACGCTGAGGCTTTCAATGCGTTGCACCATGACGCTGGGAATGGCGTTCATGTCGACCTGGATGCCCGAACCGCCGCCGGCACCGAAGATGGTGGGCGGTGTAGAGGTCACGAAGCGGCGTCCATTGACCAGGGTCAGCAGGCGATTGCTGCCCAGGCCGAACTTGCTGGCGAAGTTGACGCCGGCACCGAAACCGGCCTGGTCGCCGCGCGAACTGACGCCGGCACTGACCCCGGGAATCCGGGTTACTGCGTCAATGAGGTTGGTGTCGCCATAGTTCTCGATCGATTCACGGCTGACCACCGCAGCGGGCTCCAGCGTGTCGAAGCCGGCGCGGTAGATGCGCGAGCCGGTGACGGTCATCCGGTCCAGCTGCACGGGGGTCTTGCTGCTGGCGGGCTCGGCCTTCTGTTCCTGCGTGGCGGCCTGCTGCGCCATGGCCGGTGCGGCGGCCACCAGCACCAATGCCGAACCCAGCGCGACAGACAAGCGACTGCGGGCGAACAACGGTCGGTACATGATCTCTCCCTGGTCACGCCAATGTGACTCAGGGATAAACGGTAGGGCGGAGCAGACACCCTAAGTCATGAAAAAGTAACATTTGAATCTATTTATTATTCATTCATTTTCCCGGACTGATCTGTCAGTAGCGCATGCCCTGGCAGCGCGATGTGGCTTCATCTGTCCGTGTATGTATACTATCCCCCAGTATAGTTCCAAGGTGGCCCCGCCATGCCGCACTCCCCCGAAGAGAAGAAGAAGGTCCTGGCTCGCGTGCGCCGCATCCGCGGCCAGTGCGATGCGCTGGACCGCGCGCTGGAAGCCGGTGCCGACTGCGGGCCGGTGCTGCAGCAGATCGCGGCCATCCGTGGCGCGGTCAACGGCCTGATGTCCGAGGTGATGGAGGCCCATCTGCGCGAGGAGTTCGGGCAACCCGCAGCCTCCGACGAACAACGCGCCGAACGCGTGCGCGACATGAGCGCGTTGATCCGCTCGTACCTGAAATAAGCATCGGCGCCACTTCGCGCCGATCTCCCTGCCATCCCATTTCCGCCTGATCCTGGAGAAACCACCATGAAGTCCCGTGCCGCCGTCGCCTTTGGTCCCGGCCAGCCGCTGCAGATCGTCGAGATCGACGTCGCCCCGCCGAAGAAGGGCGAAGTGCTGGTCAAGATCACCCACACCGGTGTCTGCCACACCGATGCGTTCACGCTGTCCGGCGATGATCCGGAAGGCCTGTTCCCGGTGGTGCTGGGCCATGAAGGCGCCGGCATCGTGGTGGAAGTGGGCGAGGGCGTGACCAGCGTCAAGCCCGGCGACCACGTGATTCCGCTGTACACCGCCGAGTGCGGCGAGTGCCTGTTCTGCAAGAGCGGCAAGACCAACCTGTGCGTGTCGGTGCGCGCCACCCAGGGCAAGGGCGTGATGCCCGATGGCACCAGCCGCTTCAGCTACAACGGCGAGCCGCTGTACCACTACATGGGCTGCTCGACCTTCAGCGAGTACACCGTGGTGGCCGAAGTCTCGCTGGCCAAGATCAATCCGGAAGCGAACCCGGAGCACGTCTGCCTGCTCGGCTGTGGCGTCACCACCGGTATCGGCGCGGTGCACAACACCGCCAAGGTGCAGGAAGGCGACAGCGTGGCCGTGTTCGGTCTCGGTGGCATCGGTCTGGCGGTGATCCAGGGCGCGCGCCAGGCCAAGGCCGGCCGCATCATCGCGGTGGACACCAACCCGTCCAAGTTCGAGCTGGCGCGCGAATTCGGTGCCACCGACTGCATCAACCCGAAGGACTACGACAAGCCGATCCAGCAGGTCATCGTTGAAATGACCACCTGGGGCGTGGACCACAGCTTCGAGTGCATCGGCAACGTCAACGTGATGCGCGCGGCGCTGGAATGCGCGCACCGTGGCTGGGGCCAGAGCGTGGTGATCGGCGTGGCCGGTTCGGGCCAGGAGATCTCCACCCGCCCGTTCCAGCTGGTGACCGGGCGCAAGTGGATGGGCACCGCCTTCGGTGGCGTGAAGGGCCGCAGCCAGCTGCCGGGCATGGTGGAAGACGCGATGAAGGGCGATATCGAACTGGCCCCGTTCGTCACCCACACCATGGACCTGGACAAGATCAACGAAGCCTTCGACCTGATGCATGAAGGCAAGTCGATCCGTTCGGTGGTCCATTACTGAGCCGCGTCATGGGCTGGCTGGATGCCCTGCGCCGGCCGCGTGCGGAAGACCCGCGCGCGGCCCTGGTGGCCCCGATCGAGCAGGCGTTGCGTGCGCTGGGCTGGGTAGTGGGCGAGGTGGGGCCACCGCGTGCGGTGACCTCGGCCTTCGGCAGCGATGATGGCATGCCGTTCGAGCAGTGGCTTGCGCAGGTGTTCCTGCCGCGCCTCTACGAGGCGCGTGCGGCCGGGCAATGGCCGCCGCGCAGCGATGTGGCCGTGGCGGCCTGGCGCAATCTTGATGGCCAGCCTGGCGTCGAACCGTTGCTGCGCCTGCTGGCGCAGCTGGATGAACGGATCAACAAAGGCATCCACGCCGCGCGTGGATAAGCCGACCAAGGTCGGCATCTACCAGAAGCACGCGTGCGCTGACGCGCCGTGCAGGAGAGCACCATGGAACGCATTGAACACCGCGCCTGTTTCGGCGGCTGGCAGGACGTCTACCGCCATCATTCCACCACGCTGGGCTGCGACATGCAGTTCGCCGTGTACCTGCCGCCGCAGGCGGAAACGCAGACGTTGCCGGTGCTGTACTGGCTGAGCGGCCTGACCTGCACCGAGCAGAATTTCATCACCAAGGCCGGCGCGCAGCGCTATGCGGCCGAGCACGGCGTGATCATCGTTGCGCCTGATACCAGCCCGCGCGGCGATGACGTGGCCGATGCCGAGGGCTATGACCTGGGCAAGGGGGCGGGGTTCTACCTCAATGCCACCCGTGCACCGTGGGCGAAGCACTACCGCATGCACGACTACGTGGCACAGGAGCTGCCGGCACTGATCGAGGCGCATTTCCCGGTCACCGATGCGCGTGGCATCAGCGGCCACTCGATGGGCGGCCATGGTGCGCTGGTGATCGCACTGCGCAACCCGGGGCGCTACCGCAGCGTGTCGGCGTTCTCGCCGATCGTCGCACCCAGCCACGTGCCGTGGGGGCAGAAGGCCTTCCACGCCTACCTGGGCGACAACCCGGCGGACTGGGCGCAGTGGGATGCCAGTGAACTGGTCGCCGTGGCCCGTGAGCGCCTGCCGCTGCTGGTCGACCAGGGCGAGGCGGACGAATTCCTGCAGACCCAGCTGCAGCCGCAGCGCCTGCAGCAGGCCTGCGATGCCGCCGGCCATCCGCTGACCCTGCGCCTGCAGCCGGGCTACGACCACAGCTACTACTTCATCGCCAGCTTCATCGGCGAGCACATCGCCCACCACGCCCGCGCCCTTCACGGCTGAGGGCTTTCCGGTAGTGCTGGCCGCTGGCCGGCAACCTGCAGCCCTGTGATTCATTGGGATTGCCGGCCAGCGGCCGGCACTACCATGGCGGCACACGCGGAGTGTCGTCTTGCCGCAGTGAATCACGTGGCCGTGGCGCGGGCGGGGCTATGGTGCGCCCATACGGCCTTGCGGATCGGGGGATGCATGCCGGTAGTGCTGGCGCTGCTGTATGTGCTGTGCCACGGTCTGGTCGTGGCCCTGTGGCCGGGTCCGGCCGGTGTGGGTTCCTTCGTGTTCCTCACGGGCGCCCCGTTGCTGGCGGCGGCGGCCTGCCTGTGGCGGGCGCGCCGCGACCGTGCCCCGCTCGGCTGGCGCGCCACCGCCCTGGCGCTGCTGCTCTGGGCAGGTGGCATGGCCGTCAACATGATCGACGCGCTTGGTGCGGGCCGTGCCGATGTCACGCCGCAGGCCAGCCTGTTCCTGTATGTGCTGTACGGCGTGCCGCTGGTGTTCATCCTGGCCCGTGCGCGCCGCGAGCGGCTGAGCATCAGCCTGATCGACGCGGCGATGGCCGCGTTGCTGGGCGTGCTGTTCTTCGTGCACGCGCAGTCGTTCGCCGCGCGCGTCGACATCGATGACCACGCGTTGTCCAACATGCAGCGCATGTTCGATATCCAGAATCTGTGCATCGCCGGGTTCGCGGTGGTGCGCTGGCTGGTGGGCGACGTTCCGGAGCGGCGCAACTTCTTCCGCGCGCTGGCGATCTATGCGGTGGGCTACCTGATGGTGGCGTACTACATCAACCACTACACCTCGGAACAGTCCTTCGGTGCCTACAACGATCTGCTGATCGACCTGCCGTTCCTGCTGCTGGCATTGCTGGCGATGAGCCAGGCGCCCGCGCCGACGTTCGTGATGCACCCGAGGCTGGCCAGAACGGTGCAGGCGGCGGGGCCGATGATCCTGCCGTTGCTGCTGCTGGTGGTCGGTACCCTGGTGGTCGACCACGCGCGACCACTGGCCGTCACCGGCTTCGTGGTGGCAACGCTGGGCTTCGGCGTGCGCAGCATCCTGTTGCAGGTGGACCTGATGGAACGGCAGGCATCGCTGGACCAGCTGGCACGGCAGGATGGACTGACCGGCGTGGCCAACCGGCGCGAGTTCGACGCACTGCTGCTGGCCGAATGGAACCGTGCGCGGCGCAGCGGCAGCGAGCTGGGCCTGCTGTTGCTGGACATCGACCATTTCAAGGTCTTCAACGACCGCCACGGACATCCGGCCGGGGACCGCTGCCTGCAGGCCGTGGCCACCGTCCTGAAGATCAGTGCCGGCCGCGCCGGTGACAGCGTCGCCCGTTACGGCGGCGAGGAATTTGCGGTGATCGTGCCCGGAAGCCCGCTGTCGGGCGTACTGGCGCTGGCCGAGCGCCTGCGTGAGGCGGTGGCGGCGCTACCACTGCCGGAAGGGGCGGTCAGTATCAGCATCGGCGTGGGCTACCTGCATCCGCCGGCGCTGGCCAGTGCCGATCAGTTGCTGGCGGATGCCGATGCCGGCCTGTATGCCGCCAAGCGCGCCGGTCGCAACCAGGTGATCCTGCATGCGCACGTGCTCGACGACGAAGGCAGTGCGCACGGCAGGATGGATTGCTGAGCGCACCAGGTGGCCGGTCCCGGTGCGCGATTGCGCACGGGCGGCGCGGCCGGGTCATCGCTGCCGCAGCCAGCCGGTGGGATCGAGCAGCCTCAGCCCGACCGGTGACAACGAGCGCTGCCGCAACGGCAGGTTTGCCGCCTGCACGGCCATGGCACAGCGCGCCAGCTGCTGGCGCAACGGTGCCAGCGTGTCGTCTTCGCGGGGCCGGGCATGCCGCCATTGTGCGATGCGCAGCAGGCAGACCAGCAGGTCCAGTTCGCTGGCAGCGATGAACGGAGAGCCGGCCGGCAGCAGATCGATCGGAGCGGCAGGCGTGGCCAGCAGCGGCAGCAGGCCGATGAAGGCGTCGCAGCCCTCCTGGCCAAGCCCGAGTCCGCTCAGCTGGGCGAGGCCATCGGCGTGCAGTTCAGGGTCGCGCAGCTGCCGTATCGCGCCGAGCAGCGCCTGTTCGCCGCGGCCGAACTGGCGGCCGAAGGCGCGGTAGTTGACCCGGGTGGGAAACAACGGGGAACGGGAGGCCATGGTTGCTAGGGCTGTGGGTCGCGGGTTTCCACCAGCACGGGACAGGGCGCGTGGTCGATGGTCCATTGCCCGATCGAGGGTTCGAACAGGCGTTCCAGGCGGGACAGGTGACGGTGGCCGATGACGATCAGGTCGCACTTCAGGCGCCGGGCCTGCTCGCTGATCACTTCGCCCGGGTCGCCGGAGGGAATCTGCGCGATGGCGTCGACCCCGCGCTCGCGCAGCTCGGCCAGGGCTTCGGCCAGCACCGCTTCGGCCCGCGAGCGCTGGCGGGCGGCTTCCGGGTACTCGATGCGGTCGGCTTCGCTGGCATCGGCCGCCAGCGCGAATTCGGGGTCGAGCACGCACAGCAGGTGCAGGCGGCTGTGGGGGCCGGCGATGGCGGCGGCCAGGTCCAGCACGCGTGCGTGCTGGGGGCCACCATCCAGGGCGACCAGCAGGGTATTGAACATGGATGTCTCCTTGGCAGGCCGGGGATGGTCGCCGATGTCACCGCGCGCACCCATGCCGTGCGCGGCAGTCAATGAATGCGTATAACGCAATCCACGGTGGTTACAAGTGTCGTAGAGTCATCTGATTTACTGGAGACTGTCATGCCCCTGCCGGACCTGAACCTGTTGCTGGCACTGGACGTGCTGATTGACGAATGCAGCGTGGCCGCCGCCGCGCGCCGGATGAACCTGAGCGCGCCGGCGATGAGCCGTACCCTGGGCCGGATCCGCACCGCGCTGGGCGACCCGGTGCTGGTGCGTGCCGGCCGCGGCCTGGCGCCCACGCCCCGCGCCCTGCAGCTGCGCGAGCAGGTCCGCGATGTGATCGAGCAGGCCCACCGCGTCTTCAACGCCGGTCGCGAAGTAGACATGCGCGTGCTCGAGCGAACCTTCAGCGTGCGTGCCAATGATGTGTTCGTCGGTGGTTTCGGCGGACGCCTGCGCGAGCTGTTCCGCCAGCAGGCGCCGCGCGCGGTGCTGCGCTTCGTGCCCGAGGGCGATACCGACGACGATGCGATGGCGCAGGGCCGGATCGACCTGTACATCAGCACCGCCGGCAAGCATGCGCCCGATACCAAGGTGCAGAACCTGTTCAGTACCTCGTTCATGGGCGCCGCGCGCGAAGATCATCCGTTGTTCGATGAGGAGATCAGCGCCGAGCGTTTTGCCGCCTGCGATCACATCGCGGTGTCGCGCCGCGGCTTGCCGCGTGGTCCGATCGACGATGATCTGGCCGCGCTGGGCCTGCAGCGGCGGGTGGCACTGATCAGCCCGACCTTCCACGGTGCGATCTTCGCGGCGGCCGAATCGGACCTGATCCTGCCGCAGATGCCGAGCGTGATGCTGGAGCGGATCGTCAGCATGCGCCTGCCGTTGCGCCTGTTCCCGTTGCCGATTCCGGTGCGGACCGCGGCCATCGTGCAGGCCTGGCATCCGCGCCTGGACAACGACGCCGCCCATCAATGGCTGCGGCGCTCGATCAAGACCATGTGCGAAAGCGCAGGGGAGGCCCCGCGCTGACATCTGCAGGCGTGCGCCTGGCGCACGCCTGGGATGCGGGTCGCGCCATTTTTCGCAGGGTACCGGCTCCCTAGACTGCGCTCCCCGGAGTTTCACTGAGCGCATTCCAATGACCCCCAACATGCCGTGCACTGCACGGATAGGTGCCCGGCGATGAGTACGCCGGCCGCCGCTGTCCCGGCCGCCGCAGCGCCCCGTCCTGCCGCCGCCCCCGGGCTCGACCGCCGCGTTCTGGTCGGCCTGTGTGGCGTGCTGCTGGCGGTGCTGGTGTCGGGCTTCAACGAGAACATCACCAAGGTCGCCCTGGCCGACATCCGTGGCGCGATGGGTTTCAGCGTCGATGACGGCAGCTGGATCGTCGCGCTCTACAGCGCGATGTCGGTCAGCGCGATGGCCTTCGCACCGTGGTGCGCCGCCACCTTCTCGCTGCGCCGCTTCGCATTGGCGATGATCGGTGGCTTCATGGTGCTGGGCGTGCTCTGCCCGCTTGCCCCGAACCTGCAGGTGTTCCTGCTGCTGCGCGCGCTGCAGGGCCTGTGCGGTGGCGCGCTGCCGCCGCTGCTGATGAGCGTGGCGCTGCGCTTCCTGCCCCCGGGCATCAAGCTGTACGGCCTGGCCGGCTACGCGCTGACGGCGACGTTCGGCCCAAGCATGGGCACGCCGCTGGCCGCGTTCTGGGTCGAGCAGGTGGGCTGGCACTGGGCGTTCTGGCAGATCGTGCCGTACTGCCTGGCCGCCATGGCGATGGTCAGCTGGGGCCTGCCCCAGGACCCGCTGCGGCTGGAGCGTTTTGCCCAGTTCGATGGCGTCGGCCTGCTGCTGGGCCTGCCGGCGCTGGTGCTGCTGGTGCTGGGCCTGGTGCAGGGCCCCCGCCTGAACTGGTTCGACTCGCCGATGATCACGCTGATGATCGGCGGCGGTGCCGGCCTGATGGTGCTGTTCATGATCAATGAATGGTTCCATCCGCTGCCGTTCTTCAAGCTGCAGCTGCTGGCCAACCGCAACCTCAGCTACTCGCTGGTGACGCTGGGCGGCGTGCTGTTCGTGCTGCTGGCGGTGATCTCGATCCCCTCCGGTTTCCTGGCCAGCGTGCAGGGCTACCGGCCGTTGCAGACCGCACCGATGCTGCTGTGGGTGGCACTCCCACAGGTGATCGCGCTGCCGCTGGTGGCGGCGTTGCTGAACATCCGCGCGGTGGACTGCCGCTGGGTGCAGGCCACGGGCCTGGCGATGCTGGCGCTGGCCTGCTGGCTGGGCTCGCACCTGGATGTGGCCTGGATCCGCGACAACTTCCTGTGGGTGCAGCTGCTGCAGGTGTTTGCCCAGCCGATGGCGGTGCTGCCGCTGCTGATGCTCGCCACTGGCGGCCTGGCGCCACAGGACGGCCCGTTTGCCTCGGCGTGGTTCAACACGGTCAAGGGCTTCGCTGCAGTACTCGCCAGCGGCGTGCTGGATGCCGTCGCCCAAGGCCGCCGTCATTTCCATTCCACCGTGCTGGTCGACCGCCTTGGCGAGCAACCGTGGCTGGCCGATGGCCCGCAGCTGGGCGCGCGCCTGCATGCACAGGTACAGGCGCTGACCTCGGCCGACCTGTACTGGGTGGTCGCACTGGTGGCGCTGGCCTTCATTCCCCTCATTGCCTGGATGCCCACCCGCATCCATCCGCCACGTGCCGTGGCCTGAACCTTTCGCAGGAACCCCCTCATGACGATCAATCGAACCACTCTCAACACCGGCCTGGGCCTGGGCGTGCTGGCCCTGGCCATCGGTGCCTGGCTGCTGCTGCGCGATGGCGGCCACCAGACCACCAACAATGCGTACGTGGTGGCTGACTACACCTTGGTGGCGCCGAAGATTCCCGGCTTCGTCAGTGCCGTGGAAGTCGATGACAACCAGTCGGTGAGGGCCGGCGACGTGCTTGCCCGCATCGACGACCGCGACTACCAGGTCGCCCTGCAGGCGGCCCGTGCCGACCTCGCCAATGCCCGTGCACAGCTGGCCAATGCGCAGGCCGCACTGGCCCAGCAGGACTCGCTGATCGAGCAGGCCAGGGCCAGCGTCGATGTCAGCCGTTCCGAACTGACACTGGCCAGTGCCGACCAGCAGCGCTACCGCGAACTGGCCCGTGACGGCGCCGGTACCGTGCAGAACGCACAGCAGGCGCAGTCAAAGCAGGCCGTGGCCAGTGCGCATCTGCAGCAGGGCCAGGCCGCGCTGTCGACCGCACGCCAGCGCACCGACATCCTCAGCGCGGGCGTGCAGGCCGCGCAGGCGGCGGTGCAGCGTGCAGAAGCGGCGCAGGCACGCGCCGAACTGGATCTGTCGCACACCGTGCTGCGCGCGCCGATCGATGGCATGGTCGGTCGCCGCGCAGTGCGCGTGGGTGCCTACCTGACCCCGGGTACGCCGGTGGCTGCGGTGGTACCGCTGAAGCGCGCCTTCGTGGTCGCCAACTTCCAGGAAACGCAGATGACCCGCATGCAGGCCGGCCAGCAGGTCGAACTGAAGGTGGACGTGTTCCCGGGCAAACCGCTGCGCGGGCACATCGACAGCATTGCACCGGCCACCGGCGTCACCTTCGCTGCCGTCGCACCGGAGAACGCCACCGGCAACTTCACCAAGGTGGTGCAGCGCATTCCGGTGAAGATCGTGCTGGAGCCGGGCCAGCCGCTGCTGGACCAGCTGCGTGCCGGCATGTCGGTGGAAGCCAGCGTTGACCTGGGCAGCCGCGCGCGCGCGCAGAGCGTGCAGCACAGTCCGGGCCACAAGAGCGGGGAGGGTGCATGAGCGCAGTCACCGTGTTCCGCACCTTCGTTGCGGCCAGCCTGTGCACGGCCCTGGCTGCCTGCACGATGGGTCCGGACTTCGTACGCCCGCAGGCGGAACTGCCCAGCCATTGGCAGGGTGAGGCTGTCGCCGGCAACGCCATCGACCAGGACGCGGCCTGGTGGGCCGGTTTCGACGATCCGCTGCTGGGGCAGCTGGCCAACCAGGTGCTGGCGGCCAATCTGGACCTGCAGCTGGCGGCCAACCGCGTGCAGCAGAGCCGTGCTGCACGCGGCATCACCGCCGCCGAACGCCTGCCCAGCGTCAGCGCGAGCGCCAGTGGCGTGCGTGCACGCAACAGCGAGGTGGGCCTGAATGATCCGTCCGGCAACGGCGGCCGTGATGACTACGGACTGTTCCAGGCCGGTCTCGGCCTGAGCTGGGAGCTGGACCTGTGGGGCCGCGTGCGGCGCCAGGTGGAAGCGGCCGATGCGCGCGTGCAGATGGCCGAGGAGGATGCACACGCCGTGCGCATCGCGCTGCTGGCGGAAACCGCGCGTGATTACCTGCAGCTGCGTGCGACGCGGCAGCTGCTGGCGATCACCGAGGACAACCTCAGCATCGCCCTCGACATGAAGCGCCTGACCGAGGCACGCCAGCAGCAGGGCGTGGCCAGCACGCTGCAGGTGTCCAGCGCGTCCGCGCAGGTGGCATCGTTGCAGGCACGCATCGCGCCGTTGCGGCATCGCGAATCACAGCTGCGCAATGCGCTGGCGTTCCTGCTGGCACAGCCGCCGCAGGCGCTGGACGCGCAGCTGCAGGATGCACGCCGCGACTGGCCGGCGTTGCCGGCCGTAGCGGTGGGGCTGCCCAGTGAACTGGCCGAGCGTCGCCCGGACATCCGTCGCGCCGAGGCCGCACTGCATGCGGCAACGGCGGGCATCGGCGTGGCCAAGGCCAGTTTCCTGCCGCGCATCACCTTGAATGGCGACGCTGGCTTCCAGGCCAAGCAGCTCGATGACCTGGATGGCTGGAACGCGCATCGTTTCAGCATCGGGCCGTCGATCAGCGTGCCGATCTTCCAGGGTGGGCGACTGAAGGCCAACCTCGCGCTGAGCAGGCTGCAGCAGCAACAGTCGTCGCTGCAGTTCCGCCGTACCGTGCTGCAGGCCTGGCATGAAGTGGACGACGCCATTGATGGCTACAGCGCCGAGCAGCAGCGCACGGTGCAGCTGCACGTGGCGGTGGATGAGAGCGAGACCGCACTGGGCGCTGCGCGCCGGCAGTACCAGGCCGGCGTGGTCGACATGCTGGACGTGCTGACCACCCAGCGCATCGCGCTGGACAACCAGGCCGCGCTGGCCAACAGTCAGGCCACGGCCGCGATCGCGCGGGTGGAGCTGTACCGCGCGCTGGGTGGTGGCTGGTAGCGATATGGAAACGCCGGGCCATGCCCGGCGGTTCGTCGGTAGTTGCCAACCTTGGTTGGCAGCTTTTTTTGGAGCGCCAACCAAGGTTGGCATCTACCAGAGCAGGGCCTCAACGCACGTCGCGCAGTTCCCAATGGTGGCCGGCCAGCAGGCGCAGGCGCTGCTTGAACACGTCACTGTCGATGCGGGTGGTAGCCACCAGGTTGATGCGCAGGTCCTTCTGCTCGCCTGTCACGGTGGCGTCCGGATCGGTCACGCCCCACTGCGGTTCCACCGCGTCCGGGTCGGGCTGCTTGGCCTTCCAGCGCTCGAACAGCGTGCCGCTGCGCAGGGCGTCCTGCAGCTCTTCGGCGAAACCGGCAGCGCCCTGCGAGTGGAAGGACAGGTCAGGGTCATTGCCACGGGCCTTGGACGGGTCGGGCAGGCTGATGTGGTACTGCGCAGGCATGGAGTTCTCCTTGAAGTGCGGCAAGGCTGGCACAACCGCGGTGGAATCGATGTGCAGATTCCGGCCGTGGCCAGCGCTCATTCGAACCGATGCGGCCCATCGGCAAAGCCCACGGTGACCGCGCCCTTGCCGACGTTGACCATGCCGGTCAGGCTCATCACCGATTCGTACACGGTCACGCCATGGGTGGCGCAGACCTCTTTCAGCTGTGCGTAGCCGGGCAGGCTACGCAGCTCGTCCAGCTCACCGCCGTAGCTGACGCACACCGTCGGTGTCATCAGCCCGGCACGCACGCGCTGGCCGACCACCGCGAACAGCTTCTGCACGGCATTGTCGAATCCCTTGATCTTGGCCACCGGCCCGGTCTCGCCGCGGTAGCCATGCAGCACCGGCTTGATGTCCAGCGCGCTGCCCAGTGCGGCGCTGAGCAGGCCGACACTGCGGTCGCCCTTGTGCCGCGCACGCGCGCGCATGTAGTACAGGTCACGGGTGACCATGTAGCCGTGCACGTTGCTGGCCAGTTCCTCCAGCCGCTCACGGATCTGCTGCACGCTGGCATTGCTGTCGCGCAGGCGCACGGCTTCCACCGCGGTCACCGCCTGGGCAGCGAACAGGTTCTGGGTGTCGAGCACGCGCAGCGCGAACGGCGAGTTGTAGCCCGCTGCCTGACGCACCGGCTTGTAGTCGTTGAGGATGGCGAAACTGGCCTGCAGCGCGTTGTCGTGGATCGGGCTGCGGGTCTTGGTGATGGTCATGCAGAACACGTGGTCGTAATCGATCACCAGCTGCTGCAGGAACAGGTCGCGGATCTGGTTGACGCTGAAGGGGATGGTCTCCGCTTCAGCGCCATGTTCGGCCACATGCGCGTGCAGGAAACTCAGGGTGGCCTGCTCATCGCGATGATCGGCCAGCACGGCTTCGCCGATCCGTACGGTGATCGGCAGCAGCACGATGTTGTGCTCGGCAATGAAGTCCTGCGGCAGGTCGCAGGCCGAGTCGACGACGATTCCGATGCGCATCCGCGGCTCCCCCTCCAGGGCGGTTGTAGGTTCGGAAACGTGAAATCTATCTCAAAATCTGGCGTGGCGCGCGAGGGAAACGCGCCACGCCCTGTTCAGCGACTGCGCTGCACCGCCACCGGCAGGTTGGTCAGGCGCTGCCATTCGGGTTGCCGCAGCAGGCCCGGGTCGGCCAGCACCGCTGCCATCAGCGGGTGCGCGTCGTTGCCCCAGAACAGCTCGTCATCAATGGCCAGGGTCGGCACACCGAACACCCCGGTGCCAATTGCGGCCTCGGTGTTGCGGCGCAGCTGCTCCTTGACCGCCGGGTCGGCGATGGCGCTGGCGACATCGTCAATACCGAGCTGGGCGGCCGGTTCGCGCAGGGCCTCGGCGCTGTCACCGGCGTGGCCATCGCGCCAGATCCAGTCGAACAGCACGTCCACCGCCTGCACGCTGGCACCGGCGGCCAGGCACAGGCGCAGGGCGGACAGCGGGTTGAACGGATGGCCGGGCGGGAACCGCAGCGGTGTGCCCTCGGTCTGCGCGGTCCACAGCAGCTGGCGGTAGATGAAGCGGCGCTTGGCCGGAATCTCGGCAGGCCCGAGGTTGCCCAGGTGATGCAGCACCGCACCGAAGGCGATCGGCACGGTCTGGATCTGCGCGAACTGCGGCAACTGCTTCAGCTTCTGCCAGTGCAGGTAGGAATAGGGCGAGATGAAGTCGAAGTACCAGCGCAGCGTCGCCATCGGTGTGTCCTCGTGTGCGGTCAGGGCTGCGCGTTGCGCTGCAGGTAGCGATCGCGCAGTTCGGTCTGGCGCGAGCGCATCGGCATCGCACGGCCACCCAGCCAGACCTGCTCGGCATAATGCGCCACGTCCAGCGGATCGCCCTCCCACAGCACCAGGTCGGCACGCTTGCCGGGCTCGATGCTGCCGATCTGGTCGGCCACCCCGAACGCCTGTGCAGGCACCCGGGTCAGCCCGGCCAGGCCATCGGCCCACGGCAGGCCGTTGGCCACCGCGTTGCCGGCCAGCTGGCGCATCTTGCGCGCGTTGTGGGTGGCGTCGCCGCGCTGCACGAAGGAAACCGCCACGCCGGCACGCTGCAGGCGCGCGGCATTTTCCAGGGTGGCACCGAGCTGGTCGAAGCTGGCCGGCAGGTTGGCCAGCACGTCGACGAACACCGGCACGTGCGCAGCGGCCAGCTCCGGCGCCACCTGCCACGCTTCGCTGGCACCGGCGATGGCGATCTTCACCTTTTCGCGGGCGGCCCAGCGCAGCAGCTGGCGGATGTCGGCGGCGCGATCCACCTCCACCACGATGCGGCCCTGGCCGGCCAGATAGCGGCTGAGCGTGCGGCGCCCGGCCGGCGTCAGCAGCGCATGCGGCGAGTCCGCCGCGACCTGTCCGCGTGCTTCGTCGATCATCTGCTGCAGCAGCATCCATTGCGCGGCGCGCGAATGCCCGGTCAGTTCGGAGGCTGCCGCGCCGATGCGCAGGAACAGGGCACGCGGTCCGATCGGGTCGGCGCTGCCGTCCAGCCGCATCACGCCGCCCTGGCCCGCCACGAAACCACCGCCGGTGGCGGCCCCCAATGCAGTGAAGCCGATGCCTTCCAGGCGCGTGACCGGAATCAGCACCGAGGCCGGGTTGTAGGCGAGCGTGACGTCGAATTCCGGGCGCAGCGGCTGCTCGCCGAGCTTCAACGAACTGTCCACCGTGCTTGATTCACCCGAGACCTCTTCGATACCGGTTTCGGTGATGCCGCCGAACAGGGCCGGTGTCAGCGGCCGACCGTTGGCTTCGACCACGGTGGCGCCAGCGGGCGCTGACAGGCCGGTGCCCACCGCACGGATGATGCCGCCCTGCACCAGCACGTCCGCGTTCTGCAGGCTGCCGCGCGCGCTGGCCGTATGCACCGTCGCGTTGCGCACCAGCAGGTCCTGTGCCTGTGCGGATGCCGAGAGGCAGGCCAGCACCATGACAGTAGAGCCGAGCCATGCCCGGCTGCCCTTCGCGGCAGACTGCGCCAACTGCTTGAGCACCATCATCAGCGCACCTCCTGGCCAAGCTGGAAATCAGAACGCGGCGTCGCTGCCGGTGCGCTGCGGTCGTACAGCCTGCGGCCATCAATGAAGACCTGCTCGGCCAGCGCATACGAACTGAAGGGGTTGCCGTTCCAGACCACGACGTCGGCCATCTTGCCGGCCTCCAGGGTGCCGGTCTGGCCTTCAATGCCCAGCGCCTTGGCGGCGTTGGCAGTCATCCAGGTGATGGCGTGCTCGGGCGTGATCTCCGGCATGCGCGCGCGGCGCGCGGACGCCATCACCTTGGCCGCTTCCTGGTTCAGGCGCTGGATGCCTTCGGGTGAATCGGAGTGGACGATGGCGCAGCTGTTCTTCGGCCGGTCGACCAGCGCGATGTTCTCCGGAATGCCGTCGAAGGCTTCCATCTTGAAGCCCCACCAGTCGGCCCATAGTGCGCCGCAGACGCCGTCGGCGGCCAGCCGGTCGGCCAGCTTGTAGGCCTCCACGCCGTGGTGGAAGGCGGCCACCTTGAAGCCGAATTCCTTGGCCAGATCGAGCATGGTGGCCATCTCGTCGGCGCGGTAGCAGTGGATGTGCACGCGGATGTCGCCTTCGATCGCGCCGGCCAGCGTGTCCAGCTTGAGATCGCGCTTGCCGCCGGCATCACCGGCGCTGTCGCCCTTGTCGCTGCCGAACCAGCCCTTGCGCTTGGCCGGCTTGGGTTTGTTCTTGGCGATGTAGTCGGCGGCATCAATGAAGGCGGCACGGTAGCCGGCCACGTTGCCCATCCGCGTGGCCGGGGTCACGCCCTTGCCTTCGCCATAGACCCGCTTGGGGTTCTCGCCGCAGGCCATTTTCAGGCCCCACGGCGCACCGGGGAACTTCATCGCCTGGTAGGTGATGGCCGGTACGTTCTTCAGGGTCACGCCACGGCCACCGACCAGGTTGGCCGAGCCCGGCAGCACCTGCATGCTGGTCACGCCGCCGGCCAGCGCGGTAGCGAAGCCCGGGTCCTGCGGCCACACCGAGTGTTCGGCCCAGACGTTGGCGGTGACCGGCGCGGTCATCTCGTTGCCGTCGCTGTGCGCGCCGACGCCGGGGCTGGGGTACACGCCCAGGTGCGAGTGCACGTCGATCAGGCCGGGGGTGACCCACTTGCCCTGCGCATCGATGCGGGTGACACCGGCATCGGCCTGCAGCTGGCGGCCGACGGCGACGATGCGGCCCTCGCGCAGCAGCACGTCGGCATTGTCCAGGCGCTGGCCGGTGCCGGTCAGCACGGTGGCGTTCTGGATCAGCACCGGCGCATCGGGATGGGCCTGGTAGGTGCTGGGGTAGGGATCGGCGACGAAGCGCGAGGCGCCCACCGCCGGAGCCGTGCTCAATGAAAGCAGTGCCAGGGCTACCCCGGCGCGCAACAACGTCGATGCCATGCAGTTCCCCTTGCAGCCTGGTCCAACCGTCGACGCTAGCCCGGAGGCGGCGGGCTTGCCAAGTGACCTTCTTCACAGGCCTGCCGACGGTGGCTCGACGGCACCGGCCGGGTGGCTGAAAATACCCGGTCCCCCGCCGTACCGGACCGCCCATGAAGAGCAAGCAGGAAATCGTCGACAACTGGCTGCCCCGGTATACCGGCGTGCCTCTGGACCAGTTCGGCCAGCACATCCTGCTGACCAACTTCGGGGGCTACCTGCATACGTTCTCCGAGCTGACCGGCGCGCCGGTCATCGGCCTGGACCGGCCGATGGCCAGTGCCACCATCGATGGCATCACCATGATCAACTTCGGCATGGGCAGCCCCAATGCCGCGATCATCATGGACCTGCTGTCGGCGGTGATGCCCAAGGCGGTGCTGTTCCTGGGCAAGTGCGGTGGCCTCAAGCGCAAGAACCAGCTGGGCGACCTGGTGCTGCCGATCGCTGCGATCCGTGGCGAGGGTACCTCGGGCGATTACCTGCCGCCGGAAGTTCCGGCGTTGCCGGCGTTCGCGCTGCAGCGTGCGGTCTCGACCATGATCCGCGACCTCGGCCACGACTACTGGACCGGCACCGTCTACACCACCAACCGCCGGGTATGGGAACACGACGAGGCCTTCAAGGAACGGCTGCGGGCGATGCGCTGCATGGCCATCGACATGGAAACGGCCACGGTGTTCGCCGCCGGCTTCGCCAACCACATCCCCAGTGGCGCGCTGCTGCTGGTCTCGGACCAGCCGATGATCCCCGATGGGGTCAAGACCGAAGCCTCCGATGCCAAGGTCAGCTCCCAGTTCGTGGAAAACCATATCCAGATCGGTATCGAGGCGCTTAAGCTTATCCGGCGCAACGGCAAGTCGGTCCGCCACCTGCGCTTCGACGAATGATGATGAAGGCCGGGCGCGGGGCGTCCGGGCCTGGGAGTAGGTAATGGACGTTGCCGCGCAAGTGGTGGAATTCTGGAAGGAGGCGGGCCCTGCGAAGTGGTTCGCCCGCGACGACGCGTTCGACGCGCAGTTCCGCCAGTTGTTTCTGGATGAGCATTTCGCCGCCGCTTCGCGCGGGCGCGAGCATTGGCTGGGCAGTGCCGAAGGGGCGCTGGCCCTGATGCTGCTGCTGGATCAGTTCCCGCGCAACTGCTTCCGGGGCACTGCCCATTCCTACGCCACCGATGGCCTGGCCCGGCATTACGCCATGCGCGCCATCGAGGAAGGCCTGGACCTGCAGCTGGTGCCGAAGCTGCGCGCCTTCATCTACCTGCCGTTCGAGCACTCCGAGGACCCGCTGGACCAGGACCGCTCGGTGGCGATGTTCGACGTGCTGGGTGACAAGGAATACCTGCAGTACGCCGAACTGCACCGCGACATCATCCGCCGCTTCGGGCGCTTCCCGCATCGCAACGCCGTGCTGGGCCGCATCCCCACGCCGGAAGAACTGGACTACCTGGCCGAAGGCGGGTTCGCCGGCTAAGAAAAAGGGGACGGAGGGGATTAAGTCGTTTATGGCACAAACGACTTAATCCCCTCCGTCCCCTTTTTCAGTGCCGATCAGTACTTCGGCACGCCGTTGTCGACCTCTTCGGACCAGGCGTTGATGCCGCCGGTGACGTTGAATACCTTGGTGAAGCCCAGTGCACGGAACTGCTCGGCAGCCTGTGCGCTGCGGCCGCCGTGGTGGCACATGAAGGCCAGCGCGGTGTCCTTCGGCAGGGCTTCCAGCGCGGCGCGGCCGTTGCCATCGAAGCTCTTGAACGGCACGCCCACGGCGGCGATCTCGCGCTCGTCGGCCGGGCGCACGTCCACCAGGGTGATGTTGCCGGCACGCACCAGGTCATCGGCATCGCGCACGCTGATTTCCTGTACCGGCTTCGGCGCGTTCGGGTTGTCGATGGCCAGGCCCTTGCCGCGGATGTCGTCCACCCAGTCGATGGTGATGCCGTTGGCGCGACGCGCGCTGGCCAGGTCGAACTGCACGCGCAGGCCGTTGGACTCGGCGGCAATCGCGCCTTCGTCGTGCGGGGCCAGCTGGAAGTTCGGCTGGAAGCCGGCGTCGATGCTCAGCTGCAGGGCGGCGCCCGGGGCGTCGGCCAGCGCGCCCTTGAGCATTTCCACGGCGGCCGGGGTCACGGTGATGCTCGGCGGGGTGCGGTCCGGTGCGGCCAGGCCCAGCACGCTGCTCAGCTCGCCGCTGGCGGCCATCTGCAGCACGATGTCGCTGCCGCCGACCAGTTCGCCGTCGATGTACAGCTGCGGGATGGTCGGCCAGTCGCCGTAGGCCTTGATGCCTTCACGGATTTCCTGGTCGGCCAGCACGTTGACGTGGGCGAACTCGACGCCGAGGTCCTGCAGGGCGCCCACGGCCTTGGCCGAGAAACCACACTGCGGCATCGACGGCTGGCCCTTCATGAACAGCACGACGCGGTTGGCGTTGAGGATGGATTCGATGCGCGAACGCAGGGCGGGATCGAGGGACATGGACGTCGGGTTTCCGGGAATTCGAATCATCAATTCTAACCCCCATGGCATCATGGGGGATGAGCAACGCAGGAACATTGCATCGCATCCCGGCCCACCCCTGGCGCTGGCTGCCCTGGCTGGTGGCGTCGCAGCTGGCCGTGATCCTGATCTGGGTGCTGGCGGGCTGGCAGTGGGGCCTGCCGCTGATGGCGGCCAGCCACGCAGTGTTCATGGTGCCGGTGTTCCTGCCCAACAGCCGCTTCTATGCGCCGGTGCTGAGCCGGCTGCCGGAGGCCGGCAACACGGTATGGCTGACCATCGATGACGGCCCCGGCCCGGAAACCCTCGCTGTGCTCGACCTGCTGGACCGCCACCAGGCGCGCGTCACCTTCTTCCTGGTGGGGGAACGTGCGCTGGCGCAGCCGGAACTGGTGACCGAGATCCTGCGCCGTGGCCACGACCTGGGCAATCACAGCCACAGCCATCCGCAGGCACGCTTCTGGCGGCTGGGCCCGGCCGCGATGCGTGCCGAGATCGAAGGCTGCCAGCACGCGCTGCAGTCCCTGAGCGGCCATCCAGTGCGCTGGTACCGCTCGGTGGTGGGCATGACCAATCCGTTCGTGGCGCCGGTGTTGAAGACCCAGGGCCTGCTGCGCGTGGGCTGGAGTGCCCGTGGCTACGACGGGGTGGGCTGCACGCCGGACGGCGTGCTGGCACGGCTGCTGCCTGACCTGCGCCCGGGCGCCATCGTGCTGCTGCACGAAGGTGCCGCCCATGGCCACAATCGGGTGATCATCGAGCGTGTGCTGCAGGCGCTGGACGAGCGCGGGTTGAAGGCCCAGCTGCCGGCCCTGTAACTCCGGGTTCTGGTCGCTTGGAGCAGCCGAGCATGGGCTCGACTCCACCACGTATGCCATCCACGCATGGCGAGGGTCTACCGCAACAGCACAGCCGAGTGTGGGCTCGGCTCTACGCCTCGGGGCGTTTGGCCACCAGCAGCCAGCTGTTGAAGGGGGTACGTCCGTGCAGCGGCCGGGGGGCCGTCACCTGCAATCCGGCTTCGGTCAGCGTCGCCTGCAATACCTGCGGATCGGGATAGTGGCGCGGTCGTGTGCCCATCCAGCCGATCAGCCAGGCCAGCCGGTCCGCCACCCGCGTGGTGCGGTCGCGGCCATCGCCGGTGGCCAGCGGTGTACGCAGCAGCAGGCAGCCGCCGCGGGCCACCTGCGCGCTGGCCGCGCGCAGCAGTGCCTGCTGTGGGCCTGCGTCCAGGTACTGCAGCACGTCCAGCAGCAGGACGTGCCCGGCCTGCGCCGGCAGCGGCGCCTGCACATCCACGCAGTCGAAGCGCACGTCCTGCAGGTCGGCGGCAGCACGTTGCGCGCGGGTGATCTTGCCGGCATCCACGTCCACGCCCAGGTAGCGCTGGGTACCGCCGCGCTGGCGCAGCACATGGGCGAACAGGCCCAGCCCGCAGCCAAGGTCCAGCACCGGCTGCCCGTCGTCAGGCAGATGCTGCAGCACGCCGTCGTACAGCGGATCGCTGCCGAGCTTGCCGCGGGTGTAGTAGTAGTCGCGGCGGCTGCCCCAGGCCTGCGCCGGGCGGAAGGCCTCGGCGATCAAGCGGGCCTGCGGGGCCGTCAGGGGAGTGCAGGGCAGGGGCGGGCCGTTCCGTGGCGTGCCGTCCATCGCCTCAGTCCGTGCCGCCAAGCAGATGCGCGGCCACCGGAAGGGCGCGTGCGCTCCACAGCGCGTACATCCGCGCCGAAGGGTGCAGGCCATCCTCGGCAATCATCGTCGGGTCTTCGCCCTGCGCGCGGCTGATATCGGTGATGTCGACGAAGGCCACGCCGTGCCGGGTGCTGATCACCTCGGCAGCCGCGTTGAACTCGTCGGTTTCGATCTCGATCGCGGCCAGGTCGCGGCCACTGCCGGCGCCGAACGGGGTCGCGCCCCAATCGGGGAAGGACAGCACCAGCACGCGGCCGGCGTCACCGCCCGCGAAGCCGATCGCCCGCTGCAGAAGCGCCTGGAACTGGCTGCGGTATTCGTCCAGCGGACGCCCGCGGTACTGGTTGTTGACGCCGATCAGCAGGCTGACGAAATCGAACGGTCCCTGCGGCGCGGCCGCATCGATGCCAGCGTCCAGTTCGTCGGTGGTCCAGCCGGTGGTGGCGATGGTCTGCGGATCGGACAGCTCAATGCCCTGCGCACGCAGCGCGGCGGCGAGCTGGTGCGGCCAGCGGCCTTCGACTGCAACCGCTTCACCGATGGTGTACGAGTCGCCCAGCGCCAGGTAGGACAGCGCCACGGCTCAGGCCACCGAACGGCGTGGCTTCAACGGCACGACCTTGGTCGCGTCCTCGGCACGTCGCGCCAGCACGCGGTCGATGCGCGCGAACACATCGCGCATCACCGAGGCCTCCGGCATCAGGGTCACACGGAAATGATGGCGGTAGGGCACGTTGAAGCTCGAGCCCGGCACCACCAGCACACCTTCGTTGTTCATCAGGTCCAGCGCGAAGTTGTGGTCGTCGAAGCCCTTCGCCGCGGCGCCGACCACGGCCGGGAATGCGTACAGCGCGCCGGCCGGCGCGACCAGCGACAGGTGTTCGCTGGCTTCGCAGGCTTCGATGACCGCGCGGCGGGTTTCGTACAGGCGGCCGCCCGGCGTGCACAACTCGGAAATGGTGTCCGGACCGTTCACCGCGGCCTCGATGGCGTACTGGCCCGGCACGTTGGCGCACAGGCGCAGCGCGCCCAACAGGTCCAGTGCCGCGCGGAAGTCACCCAGGCGGGCATCGTCGCCGCTGAGGTGGGCCCAGCCCACGCGCCAGCCGCAGGCGCGGTGCACCTTGCTCAGGCCGCTGAAGGTCAGGCACGGATGATCACCGGCCAGCGGTGCAACCGGCTGGAACACCGCGTCGTCGTACAGGATCTGGTCGTAGATCTCGTCGACCAGCAGCAACAGGTTGTGGCGGCGTGCGATCTCGACCACGCGCTCCAGCAGTTCGCGCGGGTAGCTGGCGCCGCTGGGGTTGTTCGGATTGATCAGCACGATGGCGCGGGTGCGCGAGGACACCAGCGTCTCGATCTCGCTCGGGTCCGGCTGGAAGCCGTTCTCCGGTGCGCAGCGGTAGTACACCGGACGGCCATCGTTGAGGATGGTCGAGGCCGACCACAGCGGGTAGTCGGGCGAGGGCACCAGCACTTCGTCGCCGGGATTGAGCAGCGCACGCAGTGACAGGTCGATCAGCTCGCTGACGCCGTTGCCGAGGAAGACGCGGTCCGGGTGCGCATCGGGCGCGCCACGGCGGGCGTAGTAGCTGGCGATGGCTTCACGCGCCACCGGCAGGCCCTGCTGGTGCGTGTACGGGTCGGTGCGGCCCATGTCGTCGGCGATCGCACGCTGCAGATGCTCCGGCGCGCGGAAGCCGAAAGCGCCCGGATTGCCGATGTTGAGCTTGATCAGCTTGCGGCCCTGCGCCTCCAGCTCCCGGGCTCGCCGCGCCAGTTCTCCGCGGATTTCGTAGCGCACTTCGGAAAGGCGCTCGCGGATGGCCAGGGGCTTGGGCGAGTTGGTGGACATGGGGGCTGGGCCGTCAAAAGGCATGGGGCTTCCATCCTACCGGAATTGCTGCAATGCATGGCAAGGGCTCCGGGCCCGTCATTGCTGGGCTGGCAGGGCGCCGTCACAGGTAGAATGGCGGCGATGACCCAGACCCCCGATTTCATCGCCCTGCAGACCATTGGCTGGCCCTGGCCGGGCCCGGCGCAGCAGGCCGACTGGCAGGCCGCGATGGCCGCGCACCCGCAGGCCCGCCCGGCACGGGTGATCGAACAGCACCGTACCCACTACGTGGTGGCCGATGGCCCGGACGCCTCGATCAAGGCCGAGTCGCTGCCGGAATGGCAGCGCCCGCGCTTCCCCAGCCATGAACGGCCGGCGGTGGGTGACTGGGTGCTGCTCGATGGCATCCGCATCGTCGCGCTGCTGCCACGCCGTACCGCGATCAAGCGCGGTGCCGCCGGTGAGCACTATCACCAGCAGGTGATCGCGGCCAACATCGATACGGTGTTCATCGTCTGCGGCCTGGATGCCGACTTCAATCCGCGCCGCATCGAGCGCTACCTGCTGCTGGTCGGCGGTGGCGGTGCCGAACCGGTGGTGGTGCTGACCAAGGCCGACCAGACCGAGTACAGCGAAGACGCGCTGGCGGTGCTGGAAGAGCTGGAGATGCAGGGCATCGCGCTGCATGCGATCAACGGCCTGGATGCCGACAGCGTGGCGGTGCTGCAGCCGTGGCTGGGCCCGGGCCGCACGGTGGTGCTGGTGGGCTCGTCCGGTGCCGGCAAATCCACGCTGACCAACACCCTGCTGGGCGAGCAGCGGATGAAGACCAACGCGGTGCGCGCCAACGATTCGCGCGGACGCCACACCACCACGCACCGCGCGCTGATGCCGCTGCCGACCGGCGCCTGCCTGATCGACACCCCCGGCATGCGTGAGCTGAAGCCGACCGGTGAAGAGACGCTGTCCGAAGGCGGCTTCGCCGATATCGAAGCGCTGGCCGCACAGTGCCGTTTCAACGACTGCAAGCACCAGCAGGAACCGGGCTGTGCCGTACGCGCAGCGATCGACGCAGGTGAAATCGAAGAGAGCCGGCTGCTCAACTACTTCAAGCTGAAGGAAGAGGTGGCCGCCGCCGCCGCCAAGCTGGCGGTCCGCCAGGCCGAGACCGCGCAGGAACGTGGCGGCAAGAAGGGCAAGGGCCAGCAGTTCCGCCCGGCCGGCAAGCCGCGTAGGCGCTGACCCCGTAGTACCGGAAACCTGCTCCTGGTGGGGGCCAACTGACCGCTTGTGGTAGGTGCCAACCTTGGTTGGCACGAATCTGTCCGCAGCCCGCCTTCGGCCGATGCCAACCAAGGTTGGCACCTACCAAAGCAAGGGCAGGGCGCTATAGTCCGCGCATGGAACCGACTGCGACGCTGGACCGTGACGTGGCCCACCATGCAGCGCTCGATGCGCGCCTGGTCGAGGCCGTGGGAGGCATCCGCCTGCTGGGCCTGACCAGCTGGCCGGCAACGGTGCAGGCACCGTTCCTGGACAGCGTGGCGCGAGGCCAGCCGGTGCTGCCGAAGGTGGATTACCCACGGCTGGACTTCAGCGAAGAACGTCGCGCGCTGGCCGCGATCGCCGCCGACTGTGATGACAGCCACCCGCTGGGCCACTACGTGCGACAGTCGGCGCAGAGCTGGGACCTGGCCGCGCAGCTGTTGGAAGGGCTGGGCACCGCGGCGGTCGATACCTGTTCGGTGCAGCTGTTCGGCGCACCCGAGCAGCCGCTGCCGGGCAATGGCCCGAGCACGCGCGAAGCAGCGCGCCATTTCATCCAGATTGCCGCCGAACTGGACCACGAACTGCTGGCGCCGGAAGAGCAGGTGCCGGTCTCGGCCATTGCCCTGCAGCTGCAGCTGCAGAACGACCTGGATGCCTTCTTCGAATCGCGCATCATCCAGGTGCAGCTCGATCCGGAACTGGTGTCCAAGGCGGCTGCCGGCCCAACCCGCATCCGCCTGCGCACCAGTGCGCGCTTCAGTGCCTACGACCGCGCGCAGTTGTTCCACCACGAAGCGCTGGTGCATTCGCTGACCGCATTGAACGGCCGCGAACAACCTGTGCTGCCCAGCCTGGCGTTGTCCTCGCCGCGGGTGACCGCCACCCAGGAAGGATTGGCCACCTTCGCCGAGCAGATCACCGGGAGCATCGACATCGAGCGCCTCAAGCGCATCAGCCTGCGTACCGAAGCGATTGCGATGGCACGCGAAGGCGCCGATTTCATCGAAGTGTTCCGCTATTTCTGCGACGCCGGGCAGAACGCAGAAGAGAGCTTCGCCTCGGCACAACGCGTGTTCCGTGGTGTACCGCCGAGTGGCGGCCTGGCCTTCACCAAGGACACGGTGTACCTGCGGGGTTTGGTGTCGGTGCATACCTTCTTCCGCCATATGCTGGCCGAGGACCGCCTGCAGGTCTGCCGCTGGTTGTTCGCCGGCAAGATGAGCCTGACCGATGCGATCGCGTTCGCGCCGCTGTTCGAGGCGGGGGTATTGAAGCCACCGCGTTGGCTGCCGCACTGGGTGAGCCGGGCGAACGGCCTGGCGGGCATGCTGGCGTTTTCGCTGTTTGCCAACCGGATACGGATGGACCAGCTGGCGCCGGAATGAAATGCGTTGGCGGGATGATGCGCTGGCGCCTCGATTGATGTCGCTGGGCGGCGGTGGGGCACCCTGGCCAGGACACGCCGTAAACCCATCCATGGGGGCTCGATCGGCGCATCCATGCGCCTCACGGTCCTCGCCAGGGTGCCCCACCGCCGCCAGACAGTTTCCCGCGCGGGCGGCAGCACATCACCGCGCCGAAGGGATTGCGCTTGAAAAGCAAAGAGCCGGGCAATGCCCGGCTCTTTGCTTTTTGCTCTTCTTTGCCTTCCGCACCGTGGCGCGGGAAACCGTCGAGCAGGGTCGGATGGGCCGGCGCAGGACCGTTGGCGCCATGGATGGCGCCATCGAGCCCCCATGGATGGGTTTACGGCGTGTCCTGCGCCGGCCCATCCGGCCCTGCCCCGCGACGATAATCAAGACGCCGCGGGGCAACGCTTTCGACTTAGAACTCCGCCGCCACCGTCATGAACAGCTGCCGCGGTGCGCTCGCATGGATCGCATAACGCGTACCCTTCGGATCGGTCGGCGCGAACGAGCTCAGCTGGCCGGCGTAGCGCTTGTTGGTCATGTTGGTCGCATTCAACGACACCCGCACGTTGCGCAGGCCCAGGCCCGGGCCGAAGTCGTAGCCCGCACCGGCGTCGAAGGTGGTCACGCCCGGCACCGACTGGTCGTTGGTGTAGGTGTAGTAGCGCTTGCCGGTGTACTTGGCACGCAGGCTGGCGAAGAAGCCGTCGCGGTTCCAGCTGATCTCACTGGAGGCCATGCGCTGCGGCGTATCCACGGTGATCTTGCCGGCCACCGGCACTACCGCGCCGCCGGACAGGTAGTCGTCTTCGTAGGTGGTCTTGTTCCACGACAGCGCGTTGTACCACTGCAGGCCGTCGATCGGCTTGAGGATGAAGGTCAGTTCCGCGCCGTAGCTCTTCACCGAACCGACGTTGATGAAGCGCGTCACGCACTCCGGACGCGTGCCGACTTCGATGCTCGAGCACGGGTTCAACGACAGCAGGCGGTTGTCGAACTTCACGTTGTAGCCCGCGATCGACGCCTGGTACTTCTCGCCGAAGGTACGGAAGCCGGCTTCCAGGCTCTTGGACTTCTCCGGCTCAAGCCCGGCGCTGGCCGCGAACGATTCCGGCGACACCTGCAGCGGGCCGCCGCTGCCACCGCCGACGAAGGCGGCGATGTTCTCGGCATACGAGGCGAACAGCTCGTTGTTGGCGTTGAGCTTGAAGCCCAGGCCCACCTGCGGCAGCACCGATTCCTTGGCGGTCAGCGTGCCCGAGGCGATGCTGGTTTCCACGCCCGGCTGGGCGGTGGCACGCATGCGGGTGTTCGGGCTCTTGATGCCCACATCCACGGTCAGGCGCTGGTCCAGGAAGCGCATGCGGTCCTGCACGTAGAACTGGCGCGTGCGGATGTCGAAGTCCTGGTTGAACAGCAGGCGGTCCGGGTTCTTCAGGTACAGGTCGTCCAGGAACGGGCCGCTGATGTAGTAGAAGTTGCGCGACACGTTGTGGTCGTTCTGTTCGTACCACAGGCCGGCTTCCAGCTCGTGGATGCCGACCGTCCACGACAGTGCGGCGGTCAGGCCATCGCGGTTGATCGTGTAGTTGGTGCTGCGGATCGAAATCGGCAGCATCTTGTCGGTGCCCGGGTAGGACGGCTGGCCCGGTGCCCACCAGTGGCCCTGGCCACGGTTGTCGTGGTGGTAGGCCAGCAGCTTCAGGCGGCCCTGCTCGCCCAGGCGCAGGTCGGCATCGACCGAGTACAGGTTGTCGTCACGCAGTGCGCGGCTCTGGTAGTAGGCGTCGTCGATGCTGCGGACATTGCCGCTGTACTTGCACTTCGAAGCATTGAAGGTGCCGGGCGCGCAGTACGCGGCGGCGACGGCACGGTCCCAGTCCGGCGCGTAGATGTTCCAGTCATAGCCCATGCCACGTGCCAGCATGTCCTTGGACAGGTAGGCGTAGTTGGCCTGGCTGGCGCGCGAGGTGGCCACGAACGCACCGAAGCGGTGGTCGCCGACGTTCCACACTGCCTTGGCGTTGAACTGGCGGGTGGTCTGGTTCTGGTACGGCGCGGCCCACATGTCCTGGTCCTGGTGCACGCCGGACACATAGGCCGAGAAGCCGTTGATGTCGCCGGTATCCACGCGCAGGTAGCCACGGCGCTGGCTGTTGTCGCCGACGGTGACGCTGGCGCGGCCACCGAATTCGGTGGACGGGTCCATCGAGAAGTACTGGATGGTGCCGCCCAGGTTGCTGGTCGAGGCCACGCCCAGCGAACCGATGCCCTGCGACAGCTCGGCACCGGCCAGGTTCTCGGCGATGATCGCGCGGGAGACGCTCAGGCCGTTGTAGTTGCCGTAGCTGTTGTCGCCCAGCGGGATGCCGTCCAGCGTGTAGCCCAGACGGCTCTTGTCGAAGCCGCGCAGGCTGATGGTCTGCGATTCTTCGTTGGCGCCGAAGGCATCGTTGGACTGCACCGACACGCCCGGCAGGCGGTCGAGGATCTTCTGGCCACTGGTGCCCGGCGGCAGCACCTGCTTGTCGACGGTGGTGATGCGCTGCACCTGGCGGGTCTCGCCCTGGCCGATCACGGAGACGGTATCCAGCGTCTGCGCGCTCAGCGCGGCATCGGTGCTGGCGCCGGTATCGGCGGCGGTGGCGGCATGGGCGCTGGCGGCGGCGGAGAGCGCGATCGCCACGGCGATCGTCAGGTGTCGGGTCTGCATGGTGGTCCGTTGCATTGGGGGTGGTCACCGGCACGCGTGCGCGGTGCACGGCCACTATGCGAACGGAACATGAAACCTTCTTTACGAAAAACCAACGAAGGCTGCAGGGCCGTGGTGCGTGTCCTGCAACATGTTCGTCATGGTGGTATGCCGATGGGAATCAGAAGCGCTCCCCAGGCCAGCTCAATTTGAGCTGGTCCATGCAGTCACGGTCATGTTCGGAGAATGAGAACCCGATCTGGATGCCGTTCACTACCGTGCCGAACACCGTCGACTCGTCCAGGCTATGCCCTGACGGCACGGAAAGGACATTGAAGTCGGGGTAGCGACGACCCATCTGCTTTCGCGAGATGCAGGCGCCGCCCAGCGACAGCGTAATGCCTTTGATGATTCGCCCCGACGCATCGGTGTAGATCTGGCCAGAAGGCCCCTTGATCCTCCCGGCGACCACGAAGGGCGCCAGATCGATGGTGGCGCTGTCGCCCCGGCCCATTCTTGCTTCCGAGCGCGAGCCGGCCGGAGCCAGTGGTGATAGCTGCGCGACAAGGTCAGAGCGTGCCAGCTGCAGGGACCAGCGTTCCACGAGCCGCCATGTTGCATCCGCCTCTTCCGCAGTGGCAGTGGGTGGCGTGGCCGCCAGTGGCGGGGTGGCGACCACAAGAAGCGCAATCAGCAATGCACGCATGCCAACCTCCTTGATCCACGATTCCGGCCGTTCATCCATCGGGCTCAGCGAGCGTTGGCAGGTATAGCACCGGTTCTGCCGATGTATCGGGCAATGCGTCCCGAAAATGCAGAAACAAAAAAGGGGTCGGATCCCCCTCGCAAGCGAAGGTTCACCGGCCCCGCGCGCTCCGTGGGGGAGGCGGTCCACGCGTTGCGTGGAGACGGGCTCAACCCATGTACAGGCCACCGTTGACCGCGTAGTCGGCACCGGTCACATACGAGGCTTCATCCGAAGCCAGCCACGCGCACAGGCCGGCCACTTCCTCGGGGCGGCCCAGGCGGCGCACCGGCACCGAGGCGGCCAGCCGGTCCAGCACATCCGGCGGGAAGCTGCTGATCGCCTGGCTGGCGATGTAGCCCGGCGACAGCGTGTTGACGGTGACGCCACGCGAGGCCACTTCCGCGGCCAGCGCACGGCTGAAGCCATGCATCGCGGCCTTGGCGGTGGCGTAGTTCACCTGGCCGATCTGGCCCTTGTGGGCACTGACCGAACCGATGTTGATGATGCGGCCCCAGCCCCGCGTGGCCATGCCGTCCACCACCTGCTTGGTCAGGTTGAACAGCGAATTGAGGTTGGAGGCGATCACCGCGTTCCAGTCCTCCACCGTCATCTGCCGGAACAGCAGGTCGCGGCTGCCACCGGAGTTGTTGACCAGCACGTCCACTTCACCGACTTCGGCGCGCACCTTGGCGAACGCGGCGCTGGTCGAGGCCCAGTCGGTCGCGTTGCCTTCGGAGGCGATGAAGTCGAAGCCCTGTTCGCGCTGCTCGCGCAGCCAGTTGGCCTTGCGCGGCGAGTTCGGCGCGCAGCCGGCAACCACGGTGTGGCCGCTGCGGGCCAGGCTCTGGCAGATGGCAGTACCGACACTGCCCATGCCGCTGGTGACGTAAGCGATTCGAAGCGTCATTGCAGAAGGCTCCTTGGTAGAGGGTCAGGCGGCGAGCGGGTACAGGCCGAACAGCAGGCTGCCGACCATCAGCAGCATCGAGATGGCGATGGCCCACTTCAGGGTGAACTTCTGGTGGTCGGCGAATTCGACCTTGGCCAGGCCCACCAGCAGGTAGGTGGACGGCACCAGCGGGCTGAGCAGGTGCACCGGCTGGCCGGCCAGCGAGGCGCGCGCCATTTCCACCGGGGTGATGCCGTAGTTGCCGGCGGCCTCGGACAGGATCGGCAGCACGCCGAAGTAGAACGCGTCGTTGGACATGAAGAAGGTGAACGGCATCGACGCCACCGCCGTGATCACCGCCAGGTACGGGCCCCACGATTCCGGAATGACGGCCAGGAAGCTGTGCGACATCGCTTCGACCATGCCGGTGTTGTTGAGGATGCCGGTGAAGATGCCTGCAGCGAAGATCAGCGACACCACCGACAGCACGTTGCCGGCATGGTTGACCACGCGGCGGCGCTGCTCGGCCAGGTTCGGGTAGTTGATCACCAGGGCGATGGCGAAGCCGACCATGAACAGTACCGGCATCGGCAGCACGCCGATGATCAGCGCGGTCATCAGTGCCACGGTCAGGGCCAGGTTCACCCACAGCAGCTTCGGGCGCTTGATGTCTTCGGCGTCTTCCACGGTCGGCAGCGGGTTGCTGTCATCGGACACGCTGTTGTCCATCCAGCTGCCGCCCTTGGGCAGGGTCACTACGCCCAGGCGACGGCGTTCCTTCAGGCCCAGGTACCAGGCCAGCAGCAGCACGCCGGCACAGGCGATCACCATCGACGGGATCAGCGGCACGAACACGTCGGCCGGGTCCACGTGCAGCGCCGTGGCCGCGCGTGCGGTCGGGCCGCCCCACGGGGTCAGGTTCATCACGCCGCCGGCAAGGATGGTCACGCAGGTCATGTTCAGCGCGTTCATGCCCAGCCGCTGGTACAGCGGCAGCATCGCCGAGACGGTGATCATGTAGGTGGTCGAGCCATCACCGTCGAGCGAGATCAGCATCGCCAGCACCGCGGTGCCAAGCACGATCTTCATCGGATCGCCCTTGACGAAACGCAGGATCACCCTCACCAGCGGGTCGAACAGGCCGGCGTCGATCATCACCCCGAAGTAGAGGATGGCGAACATCAGCATCACGCCGGTGGGCGCGATCTTCTTGATGCCCTCCAGCATCATCTCGTCGATGTTGGCACCGAAGCCGCCGATCAGCGCGAACAGGATGGGGATGGTGATCAGGGCGACGAGCGGCGACAGGCGCTTGCTCATGATCAAGTACATGAACGTAATGACCATGCCAAAGCCGAGGATGCTCAGCATCATCTGCGGACTCCTTGCGAAAACAGGACGTGGGGAAGTGGAAGGGGCCCGGGCGGCATGCCCGGGATATCAGGCTTAGAAGTCGTACTGCAGGCGCCCGGTGACCGCGCGCGTGCGGTCCACCGTGACCCCGGCGAGGCGGTCGCGGTTGCGGCTTTCAATCACGTTGAGCATGAAGCGCAGGTTGTCGCGCAGGTACCAGTTGCCACCCAGCGTCCACGCTTCGGTGCTGCCGCGGCGCAGGTCCGGCGCGCCATCGAGGTGCTGTGCACCCCACATCTGGTCGTAGCGCAGCGCCACTTCGAAGGCACCGGCCTTGTGCCGGATGTCCTTCACCCGCGCGAAGCGGCCGGTCTTGCGGTCGTAGGCGCGGCTTTCGCCGGTCACGAACCAGCTGAGCATGCCGTAGGCGGCCATCACGTCGCCGCGCTGGGCGCCGTCATCGAAGGTGGCGCCACTGAACTCGCCCTGCCACGACAGCGGGCCGCGCACCTGCGCGTATTCCAGCGACCACTTGTTGACGTCGGTATCGCGGCCGGCGGAGAAGTCGACCAGGGTCAGGCGGCTCTCGTCGGACAGGTGGCCGGCCGGGCGCGGGCGGATGCGCAGGCCGGGCACGCCGTTGGCGCCGGGGTTGTCGTAGGCCTCGCGGGCCAGCGACAGGCCCAGGTGCAGCACGTCACCGTCGCTGGGCGAGGGCGCCCAGGTGACGCGGCCACCGGCGGCGCGACCCTTCACCTGCCAGGCGTCGATGCTCTCCAGGCTGTAGATGCTGGCCGCCCAGGTGAAGTCACCGGGGTTGGCCTGCCATGACGCACCCAGGCGGTACAGCGGCGCCAGCGTGGTGCCGGCATTGCCGCGTTCCAGGAAGCTGCCGTAGTTGGAGCTGGTACGGTCATCCAGCGAGAAGTACTGCTTGAACTGGCCTACGGTCAGCTTGCCGGCCTTGCCGAAGCTGCGTGCCAGGTACACGTCCTTGGCCTCGACGCGGTCGCCGGAGAAATCGGCTTCCAGCTTGTAGTCGACCACGAAGAACTTGCCCGACACGTCCAGCCAGGCGCGACGGATCTCGGTGTCGTCCTTGTTTGGCGTCCCGCGGTTGTCGTTGTCGAAGGTGGCGAAGTCCAGGTGCAGGCGGCCCCCGAGGGAGGCCGTGACCGGACGGTCGTCTTCGGCGGCAAAGGCCGGCGCTGACAGGGCAGCCAGAGCCATCATGGCGGCAGGACGCCGCCAGGCAAACGTGAATTCCACAAACCCTCCCAGGTGCGCGCCAGGCGCGCGGCAATCGTGGGCACCGGACGGTGCGCGGCCGCAGTCTGGGTCGGGCAAGCTGTCATCGTCCTGTCAACGGATTGTGCGGTGCAGCGTAAAGCGGCCCGCTGCTGCCTCCGGGCGGGGCCCGGCGAGCGCGGCAGCGGCATGCGGTAGCATTCGTTTCCCCTCCCACCCCCGTGCCCATGCGCCTGCTGCTGGTCGAAGACAATCCGGATCTGGCCGATGCGATCATCCGCCGCATGCGCCGCAGCGGGCACGCCGTGGACTGGCAGGCCGATGGCCTGGCCGCAGCCAGCGTGCTGCGCTACCAGAGCTTCGACCTGGTGGTGCTGGATATCGGCCTGCCCAAGCTCGATGGCCTGCGCGTGCTGGCCGGCATGCGCGAGCGCGGCGACAGCACGCCGGTACTGATGCTGACCGCGCGCGATGGCATCGAAGACCGTGTGCAGGCGCTGGATGTCGGTGCCGACGACTACCTGGGCAAGCCCTTTGACTTCCGCGAGTTCGAGGCGCGCTGCCGCGTGCTGCTGCGGCGTGCGCGTGGCCAGGCCAGCGAAGTGGTGCAGATTGGCGGCTTCCAGTTCGACAACGCGGCGCACCGGGTCAGTCTCGACGGCGAACCGATCGAACTGCCCAACCGCGAATACCGGCTGCTGGAGATCCTCGTCGGCCGCCTCGGCCAGGTGGTCGGCAAGGACGAAATCGGCAACGGCCTGTTCGGCTTCGACGACGAAGCCGGCCCGAATGCCATCGAGCTGTATGTTGGTCGCCTGAGAAGAAAGCTGGCAGGCGCACCGCTGCGCATCACCACGGTGCGCGGCGTTGGCTACCTGCTGGAAACCAGCGATGACAGCGCCGACGCCGATGGCTGACGCGCGTACCGCGAATGCCGCACCGGGCTCGCTGCGGCGCACGCTGCTGCTCTACCTCGGCGCGTTGCTGGCGGTGTTCGCGGTGGCCCTGCTGTTTGCCGCGCGCGGCTATGGCCAGCGCGCCGCCAACCGTTCCTACGATCACCTGCTGGTGTCCTCGGCGCTGTCCATTGCCGATTCGGTGGCCCTGGTCGATGGCCAATGGCAGGTCGATCTGCCCTATGCCGCGCTGGACCTGCTGGCGATGGCCCCGGAAGACCGCGTGTTCTATCGGGTCGCCGACAGCCGCGGCAACCTGATCACCGGCTACGGCGACCTGCCGGCGCCGCCGCGACGGCCCGGCACGCAACCGCAGCTGTTTGATGCGGCGTACAGCGGCGAGACCGTGCGCTTCGTGGTGGTCGGCCGCAGTTTCGCCGCCGCCTCGGCGCAGGGGGAAGTACAGGTGCAGGTCGGCCAGACCCGGCGTGCGCGCGAAGCGGTCGCGCAGGACATGGTCAACCGTGCATTGCTGGCGATCGGTGTGCTGTCCGGGCTGCTGCTGGCGCTGGTGGCCTTTGGCGTGCATCGCGCGTTCCGGCCATTGGTGCGGGTGGAACGCGAGCTGTCGCGCCGCGAGCCGTCCGACCTGAAGCCACTGGATGCGCGCGTGCCGCGCGAGATGGACCAGATGGTGGCGGCGTTGAACCGCTTCATGGAACGCCTGTCCAGCAGCAATGAAACCCTGCGTGCATTCATGGCCGAAGCTGCCCACCAGATGCGCACACCCTTGGCTGCCCTGCGCGCGCAGGCACAGCTGGCGCTGGATGACGACGACCCGGAAGACATGCGGCGCAGCCTGCAGGCGATCGAGCGCAATGCCACCCACATGAGCCGGCTGCTCAACCAGCTGCTCAGCGATGCCAGCGTGATCCATCGCTCGCATCTGCAGCGTTTTGCGGCGGTGGACCTGGCCGAGACCGTGCACCAGGCCCTGCATGAAGCCCTGCCCCAGGCCGGCCCGGCACCGCGCGTGCAGCTGGCGATGACGGCCGAGCCGGTGCAGGTGCATGGTGATGCACTGCTGCTGCGCGAGGCGATCAAGAACCTGGTCGACAACGCACTCAAGTACGGCGGTGACGGCCCGTTGCAGATCGCGTTGACCGTGGAAGGCGGGCAGGCCGTGCTGACCATCGCCGACCACGGTGCCGGCATTGCCGCCGCTGATGCCGAACGCGTGTTCGAGCGCTTCGCCCGTGGCGAAGGCGCGCCGTCCGGCGGCGCCGGGCTTGGCCTGGCCATCGTCAAGCGCGTGGTCGACAGCCACGGCGGCCGCATCGACCTCAGCAACCGTCCGCAGGGCGGGCTGGTCGCGACCATCCGTCTGCCCCGGAGCAGTCCATGATCCGCCTGTTCGCTGCTGCCGTTGCCTTGCTGTTGGCCGTGCCGGTGCTTGCGGCACCGGGCGACGTGCGCCGCTTCCCGGCCCAGGCAAAGGCCACTGCGCAGCTGCGCATTCACGGCACCACTGACATCGAAGTGTTCGCGGTAGTGATTGCCGATTACCAGCGGCTGCACCCCGGCACTGAAGTGGTGTACGAGGACATCATCACCCAGGACCTGTACGCACGTTACCTGCACGACCGTGGCGGACCGGCATCGCCGGACCTGCTGATCTCCAGCGGCATGGACCTGCAGACCAAGCTGGTCAACGATGGCCACGCGCTGCCACATCGCTCGGCGCAGACCGCCGCGCTGCCGGCCTGGGCGCAGTGGCGCAACGAGGCATTCGGCATCAGCTACGAGCCGGTGGTGATGGTCTACAACACCCGTGCGCTGCCGTCGGCGAAGGTGCCGCATACGCGCCGCCAGCTGTTGGACCGGCTGCGCGCGGAGGGGGCACCGCTGCGCGGCAGGGTCGGCACCTATGACATCGAGCGCAGCAGCGTCGGCTACCTGCTGTCTACCCAGGATGCGCAGCGTGGCAGCATCGCCGGCGCGTTGCTGGGCGCGCTGGGCGACAACGACGTGGTGCGCGAGGAGCGCACCGGTGTACTGCTGGACAAGGTCGCCAGCGGACAGCTGTCGCTGGTCTACAACGTGCTCGGCTCCTACGCGCAGGCGCGCATCGACGCGGGTGCCCCGCTGGCGATCGTGGAGCCCGAGGACTACACGCTGGTGGTGCTGCGTACCGCGGTGATTCCACGCACCGGCCCACACCCGGAAGAAGCGCGACGCTTCCTCGACTACCTGCTGTCGCCGCGAGGCCAGCAGGTGCTGTCACGCGAGGCACGGCTGATGCCGATCGTGACCGGCAGCGCACGGGGCGAAGACGCACCGGGTCGCAGCCGTCGTCCGATCCAGCTGGGTCCGGGACTGCTGGTGTATCTGGATGCACTCAAGCGCCGCCAGTTCCTGGATGCCTGGCGCAGTAGCGTGGAGCCGGCAGGGCGCTGAGGCTCCGGCCTGCCCGTACAATGGCGGCATGAGCGAATACACCATCCTGATCGCCGATGACCACCCGCTGCTGCGTTCGGCGGTGGTGCAGTCATTGCGGCAGAGCCTGCCGCTGGCGCAGGTGCGCGAGGTCGCCAGTGCCGAGGCATTGGCCGAAGCACTCGACGCACACCCGGATGTGGACCTGGTGCTGCTTGACCTGACCATGCCCGGTGCACATGGTTTTTCCGCGCTGCTGCACGTGCGCGGTTCGCACCCGGACATTCCGGTGGTGATCCTCTCGTCCAACGACCACCCCCGTGTGATCCGCCGCGCCCAGCAGTTCGGTGCCGCCGGTTTCATCCCGAAGTCGGCCCCGGCCGAGACCATCGGCGAAGCCGTGCAGGCGGTGCTGGACGGCGGACTGTGGTTCCCGGCGATGGCCGCAGAACGCTCCGAGGCCGATGCGCTGCTGGCCAGCCGCCTGGCCCAATTGACCCCGCAGCAGTTCCGCGTGCTGCTGTGCCTGGCCGATGGCCTGCTCAACAAGCAGATCGCCTACACGTTGGGCCTGGCCGAGAACACGGTGAAGGTGCACGTCACCGCGATCCTGAAGAAGCTCGAATGCCATAGCCGCACGCAGGCGGCGGTGCTGGTGAAGGCGCTGGAGCCCGAGGGCGACGCCGGCATCGGGTTGTAGTTTCCAGCCAACGGCGCAGCCTCTCGTGGGTGGAGCATTGGGTGGGTCGTTGAAGGCAGAAGCTGCGAGTGGGCCGGTCGGGTTGGGTGCGCGGGGGACGCCGTGAATCCGTCCCTGGAGGCTTGGCAGCCGCATCCATGCGGCTGACACCCCCGCGCACCCAACCCGACCGGCCGCTGACAGATTTCGGTGGCCTGTCACCCACGGAGAAGAAAAAGAAGATCAACAGCGGGTCGCCGCACTGCGCTTGCTCGTGTAGAGCCGAGCCCATGCTCGGCTTCGCGGACCGGCCGGACAGCAGCCGAGCGTGGGCTCGGTTCTGCAAAAGGCAGCCTGCCAGGCTGCCTTTGCTTTTGATCTTCTTTTCTCTTCCGTGGGTGAGGAGCACCCGGAATCTGTCAGCGGCCGGGTGGGTGGGTAGTGCGGGGTGTCCGCGGCATGGATGCCGCGGCCAAGCCCCCAAGGTGAAGTGACCCCCGGGAGTTGGACACCAGTTCCAACCCGAGGGATACATGAACAGATACGACGCGCGTTTCAAACTGCAGGTCGCCAAAGAGGCCTGCAAGACCTCCACATCGGTCAAAGCCATTGC
>NZ_RXLZ01000041.1 GCF_003970865.1 Stenotrophomonas maltophilia
TATATACGCATGCCTACTCCCCACTATCTCTCACTGCTGTACCATTGCATGTGCGTGTGTGTCATACCGGGTTAGGGGGGGTCGGGGGGAAGGGGGCAAGAGGATTGGGAGTCCGGCTCGTGGGCTCGGAGATTTGTATAAGGGACCGGAATGCCGGATCGGTGAAGGCCAGCAGGTGCCGGCTGTCGTCTTCCAGCCAGCGCCGTGCCACGGCCCAGGCCCTGGCGTCCGGGCGTTCCAGTGCGGCGCACTGCTCTGGCGTGCAGCCGTGCGCGCGCCAGTTCGCGGTGCCCTGCGCGATCGCGATTTCCGCGCTGCCCGCGGCCTGCAGCAGGGCCCGCCGTGGCGCCAGCGCGCCGCCTGCCATCAACAGGCGCAGCAGCGCCTCGTCAGCTTGGTTGGTCATCCCCCCACTATCGAGCGCATACAACAAAGGCGCCCTAGGGCGCCTTCGCATGTGGCTGTCAGACTTTGCCGGAGGTGCCTGCCGGCCAGCGGCCGGCACGACCTGCAGTGGCCGGGCAACCCGGGACTGGTTACTTCGCGTCCGGGTGCAGTGCGTTGAACCCCACGCGCACCGGCTTCACGCCCTGCATCACCAGCGCATAGCTGACGTTGTCGAAGGTACGGAACACCATGGCGTGCGCGGCGTATTCGTCCGGCAGCGAGACGCGGCCGGCGCCGGTGCTGAGCGAATCGTCCATGCGCGACGAGGTCGGGTACTTCATGCGGTGCGCCACGTGGCGGCCCGGGCGCCACAGCGAGAACACGGTGCCGTTGTCCACGCCCTGCGCGTGGCCTGCCGAGATCGCAATCACATCGCGCGGACCAGCGGCGGTGAACATGTCGGTGACGGCCAGCACGCGCACGTCGACGCCCTCGACACCGGCGGCCGGGACATGGGGGACGAACTGCAGGTCGTACGGCTTGGCCTCGACCGGGACCAGGCGGTCGCCGGCACGTACCTCGCGGCCGCCTTCGTTCTTGTCCAGCACCAGGGTGGATGCCTCGACCTTGCCGCTGGCGACACGGGTGATGGTGCCGGTGGCGACCTGGGCCAGCTCGTAGCCGAGCACGCCGCGGCGGTGGTTGGGGGCGTTGTAGGCCCGCCACAGGTTGCCGCTGCCCGGGGTGACGTCGCCGTTGGCGGTCAGGTCCTCGGTCGGCTTGGGCTGGGCGTAGCGCACGGTCGGGCGGACCACGGCCCAGCGCTGGCCCAGCTGGGCGTCAGCCAGGCGCACGTAGACCGCACTGCCGCTGGTGACGCGCAGGCGTTCTTCTTCCAGGCCGGCCACGTAGGGCAGCTGCTCGATGCTGTCGACCACGCTCAGCTGCTTCAGGAACGGCTCGACCTGGGCCAGCGGAATGGCATCGATCGGGGCTTCCTGGCGCGGGCCGGGCGTGGCAGCAACGGTCACCCGGTCCAGATAGGCCAGGCTGAGCACGTCACCGGGATAGATCAGGTGCGGATTGGCGATCTGCGGATTGGCCTGCCAGATCTCCGGCCACAGCCACGGCTTCTGCAGGAAACGTGCGGCGATATCCCACAACGTATCCCCTTTTCGGACCACATAGGTGTCCGGGTGCCCGCCATTCACTTCCACGGCGGTAGCATAGGCAGCCACGGTCAGCATCGCCGCGGCGACGACCGTACGAAAACGAAGCAACATAGGTGTGAAGCCCTGATTCCCCAACAGGTCCGCGCACTATAGTCCAGAAACCGGGGCGCAAGGCAAGCGTTGGAGCTAGAATCTGCGACGTATGCCGGCGTGCCGGCCCCCTATCCGGAAACAGCCATGGCCCTTCTCCCCATTCTCGAGTTCCCCGATCCGCGCCTGCGTACCAAGGCTGCGTTGATCGAAGCTGCCGAAGTCACCACGCCGGCCTTCCAGGAACTGATCGACAACATGTTCCTGACCATGTACGACGCCCCGGGCATCGGCCTGGCCGCCACCCAGGTGGACGTGCACAAGCGCTTCATGGTCATCGATGTCAGCGAAGAAAAGAATGAACCGCATGTGTTCATCAACCCGGAAATCGTCGCCAAGGACGGGGGCCGGGTGTACCAGGAAGGCTGCCTGTCGGTTCCGGGCATCTTCGCCGACGTGACCCGTGCCGATACCATCACCGTGAAGTACCTGGACCGCAACGGCCAGGAACAGCAGCTGGAAGCCGGCGAAGTGCTGGCCACCTGCATCCAGCACGAGATGGATCACCTGGACGGCAAGCTGTTCATCGACTATCTGTCGCCGCTCAAGCGCGAGATGGTGCGCAAGAAGCTGGCCAAGCAGCGCAAGCACGTGGCGTGATCGCCAATCCGGGCCGCCCTTCGGGTGGCCCGCGCCTGCGCGACGCGCGCGGGCTGTACGGCGCCGGCCGACGGCGCCGTTTTCTTTCCTGCACGAATCCATCCTGCAAGTGGGGTAGCCATGAGGATTGTCTTTGCCGGTACGCCGGAATTCGCGGTGTCATCGCTGCGCGCGGCTGCGCGCCACCATGAGGTCGTGGCCGTCTACACCCAGCCTGATCGTCCGGCCGGCCGTGGCCGTGGCCTGGCGCCGTCGCCGGTCAAGCTTGAAGCCGTGGCCCGTGGCATTCCGGTCTACCAGCCCGAGTCGTTGAAGGACGAGGCCGCCCAGCAGCAGCTGCGCGACCTGCAGCCGGACCTGATGGTGGTGGTGGCCTATGGCCTGATCCTGCCCAAGGCGGTGCTGGCCATTCCAACCCACGGCTGCTGGAACGTGCATGCCTCGCTGCTGCCGCGCTGGCGCGGTGCCGCGCCGATCCAGCGTGCGATCCAGGCCGGCGATGCAAAGACCGGCGTCTGCCTGATGCAGATGGAGGCCGGCCTGGATACCGGCCCGGTGCTGCTGCATCAGGAACTGCCGATTGCCGCCACCGATACCGGTGGCCAGCTGCATGACAAGCTGGCCGAACTGGGTGCGCAGGTGCTGTCCGATGGCCTGGGCCTGCTGCGGGCCGGCATCAAGCCGATCGCGCGGGCGCAGCCGGAGCAGGGCGTGACCTACGCGCACAAGCTGGACAAGGCCGAGGCGCGTCTGGACTGGGCGCTGGATGCAGGGGCGCTGGCACGCACCGTGCGCGCCTTCAATCCGTGGCCGATCGCCGAGGCGACGCTGGCTGGCGAGCGCGTGCGCATCCATGGCGCGGTGGCGCTGGATGAGGCCCACGGGCAGGTACCGGGCACGGTGCTGGCGGCCAGCCGCGATGGCATCGACATCGCCTGTGGCCAGGGCGCACTGCGCCTGCGTGTGCTGCAGCGGGAAGGTGGCAAGGCGATTACTGCGGCCGACTACCTCAACGCCCGCCGCGATCTGCGCGTGGGGGCATAAGCGGTGTCGAAGCAGAACGATTTCTCCGTCGCCAAGGCGGCGCCGGGCGCGGCCACGCGCATGCTGGCCGCACGTGTGCTGGCACAGGTATTCACCCGTGGCCGTTCGCTGAAGGCCGAACTGGCCTGGGCGCTGCCGAAGCTGGCCGACAGCCGCGACCGCGCGCTGCTGGAAGCCCTGTGTTTTGCCGTCCTGCGTCGCCGCAGCACCTATGACGCGGCGCTGCAGTCGTGGATGCAGAAGCCGCTGTCGGCGCGTGATGCCGACCTGCGCACGCTGCTGATGGTCGGGTTTGCCCAGCTGGACGTGCTGGAGCTGCCGGCGCACGCGGCACTGTCGGCCACGGTCGACGCAGCGCGTGCACTTGGCCGTGAGCGCCAGGCGGGCCTGGTCAATGCGATCCTGCGCCGCGCGCAGCGCGAAGGTTTCCCGGAACAGCCGGCGCGCGATGCCTTCCCGGAATGGCTGGCCGATGCGGTGGAACGCGATTGGCCGGCACAGGCCGACGCGATCTTCAGCGCCAGCCTGCAACCGGCACCACTGTGGTTGCGCGCCAACCGCCAGCAGGGCGGCCGTGACAAGGCACTGGCAGCGCTGGCCGAAGCCGGTATTGCCGCAGAAGCCAGTCCGCTCAGTGCCGACGCGTTGCGCCTGGCCTCTCCGGTTGCCGTGAATCAGCTGCCGGGTTTTGCCGAAGGCGCGATCTCGGTGCAGGACCTGTCGGCGCAGTGTGCGGCCGATGCGCTGGCCCCGGCGGCCGGTGCCCGCGTGCTGGACGCCTGCGCGGCACCCGGCGGCAAGTCGGCGCACCTGCTTGAGCGCGACCCCAGCCTGCGCCTGCTGGCGCTGGATATCGACGCGCGCCGTCTGGCCCGCGCACGCGATACCTACACCCGCACCGGCGTGGGCGAACATGTGCAGACCCTGGCTGCCGATGCCAGTGATCCCGGTGCCTGGTGGGATGGCGTGCCGTTCGACGCGATCCTGCTCGATGCGCCGTGCTCGGCGACCGGCGTGATCCGCCGCCAGCCGGATGTGATGTTCCACCGTCGCGCTGAAGACATCGATGCACTGGTCGGTGTGCAGGCGCGCCTGCTGGAAGCCTGCTGGTCGATGCTGCGCCCGGGTGGCGTGCTGCTGTATGCCACCTGCTCGATCCTGCGCGCCGAGAACATCGATCAGGTGCGTGCGTTCCTGAAATGGCATCCGGATGCCGTGGCGCAGCCGCTGGGCGACGCGTTCGGCGTGGATTGCGAAGGGGTGGCACGCCAGCGGCTGCCGGGTGAAAACGATGCTGACGGTTTCTTCTACGCGCGTCTGTTAAAAGCAGCCTGACCCCCGCTGCCGTTTCGAGTCCCATGCTGAAAACCCACGCGTCGCGCCAGACGTGGTTGTTGGTGGTGATGGCCCTGCTGGTGCTGGGGGCCGGCCTGGGCCTCCGTGATCCGTGGCCATCGGATGAGCCACGTTTCGCGCTGGTGGCCAAGCAGATGGTCGACAGCGGTTACTGGTTGTTCCCGCATCGCGGCCCCGAACTGTATTCGGACAAGCCGCCGATGCTGATGTGGTGGCAGGCCGCGCTGTACAGCCTGGTCGGCCACTGGCGGGTGGCGTTCCTGCTGCCCTCGCTGCTGGCCGCGCTGGGCACGCTGTGGTGCGTGGTCGATCTCGGCCGCCGCCTGTGGACGCGGCAGGTGGGGCTGTACGCGGGCTGGGCGCTGCTGTTCGCAGTGCACTTCACCTTCCAGGCGAAGAAGGCGCAGATCGATCCGCTGGTGGTGCTGTTCATCACCCTGGCCAACTACGGCCTGCTGCGCCATCTGCTGCTGGGCCCGGCCTGGCGCTGGTGGTGGCTGGGCTGGTTCTTCGCCGGCATCGGGGTGATCACCAAGGGCGTAGGCGTGCTGGCGCTGATGATGATCGCGCCGGCCGCAGTTGCATCCGTGCTGCACTGGCCGCGGGTGGGCCTGCACGTGCGCGACCTGCGCTTCTGGCTGGCACCGCTGGCCTTCCTGCTGGCGGTGTCGTTGTGGCTGGCGCCGATGCTGCTGGCCGGCCTGGCCACCGGCTCGGAGCCGTACCGCGCCTACATGGACGACATCCTGTTCCGGCAGACCGCACGGCGCTATACGCAGTCCTGGGACCATCACCAGCCGTGGTGGTACTTCCTGGCGATCATGCCGTCGATGTGGATCCCCGCGTTCCTGCTGCTGCCGTGGGCGCTTCCGGCCTGGTTCCGGCGGCTGCGCCGGCGCGATGCGCGCTACCTGCTGCCGTTGGCCTGGTGGCTGCTGGTCGTGCTGTTCTTCTCCATTCCGCACGGCAAGCGCGATGTCTACATCCTGCCGGCATTGCCGATGTTCTGCCTGGCGTTGGCGCCGTTGCTGCCGGGGCTGCTGAGGCGGCGCGATGTGCAGCGCGTGCTGGGCGCATTCACCGCGTTGCTGGCACTGGCACTGGGCCTGGCCGGTGCGCTGGCGCTGCTGGGTGATCCGGATCTCGAAGTGCGCCTCACCCATGGGCGCGGGTTGCTTCCCGGTGCCACCGATGCACTGGCCTGGGCGGCGCTGGCGATGGCGATCTGGTCGGCCTTGAGCCTGTGGGTGTGCGGGCGTCGGCGTCGGCACGTTGCCCTGGTCGCTACCCTGGCCGGGGTCTGGGTGCTGTACAGCCTGGTCGGTTATCCGGTGTTGAACGATTCCAGCTCGGCCCGTGGCCTGATGCGTGAGGTCAGCGCACGCATCGGTCCGCAGGCCGAGCTGGGACTGGTGGCATGGAAAGAGCAGAACCTGCTGATGGCCGATCGCCCGGTGGCCACCTTTGGATTCGAAGCACGTTGGCATCAACAGCTGCAGGCGGCCGTGCGCTGGCAGCGGCTGGTTCCGCAGCACCGCTGGCTGCTGGTGAACGAGGATGCGATGCAGGCCTGCATTGATCGTGCGCAGGCCGAAATGGCGGGCATTTCCAATCGTCGCCGCTGGTGGCTGGTGCCTGCCGACGCGGTCGCCGGCACCTGCCGGCCGTCGGCGGCGGAACTCGAGCACGAGCGCCGCCTGCAGGGGCCCGGCATCACCGATTGAGCGTTCGGGGAACCTGGCTCAGGTGCTGGCCAGGGCGGCGTGGTAGCTGGCCAGCGTGGCGTCGGCGAATGTCTGCAGGCCGAACTCCCGCTGTGCATGGCGGCGTGCTGCCCGGCCATGTTCCGGCAGCGCATCGCGCTGCGCGTACAGCGCCTGCACCTGTGCGGCGATGGCGTCGATGTCGCGGGTGGCAACCACCCAGCCATCGACGCCTTGTTCGATGTTCTCCGGCAGGCCCGCGTAGTCGCTGACCAGCATCGGCTTGGCGCTGGCCATCATCTCGCGGCAGGCGAAGGAGATCGTCTCGACGTCATGGGACAGCACGAAGCCAGCGTCGCCGGCCGCGATCAGTACGCGGGTATCGGCCAGCAGGCCGGTGAAGTGCACCTGCGCGGCCACCTCGCCCAGCGCCTGCACCTGGTCGCGCTGCTGTGCGCTGGGCAGGTGGCCGGCCACGGCCATGTGCACGTGCGGACGCACGGCATCGGGCAGCCGCGCGATGGCCTGGGCCAGGTCGATCCAGCCCTTGTAATCGTCGGTGCCGGCATTGCTGACCAGCACCAGCGCCTGTGGATCCTGCGTCCATTGCTGGCGCAGCGCGCTGCCGGTGCCGTCCGGCTGTGGCGAGTAGCGCTCCAGGTCGACGCCGTTGCGGACCACGTCGATCGGGCAGTGACGGTAAGGGCCCTGTTCCAGCAGGCGCTTGGTGTCGGCCGAGACCGCGATCAGCCGATCGGTGGCCCAGCGTGCGCGCAGCGCATTGCCGAAGGTGTTGGTGGGTTTGCTGTTGTGCTTGGTCAGCACGATCGGCGGGCGGCGCATGCCGAGCAGCCCCTGCATCACGAAGCGGTGGTCGCGTGCACCGTTGACGTGGATCAGGTCGATGCCTTCATCGCGCACCAGCCTGCGCAGCGCGCGCTGTTCGGCCAACTGCCGGGGCAGTGTTGGCAGGCCGCTGCCGAACGCAATCGGCAGTGTGCGGGCAATGCCTTCATCGGCCATGGTCCGCAGCAGGCGGCTGTCGGCCGGCGCGGCGACATGGAGCGTGTGCTGGCCGTGCAGTGCACGCGCCAGCGAGACGATGTACGTGGTGTGGCCGCCACCGTCGCCATAGTGGAAGTTGGTGTACAGGATTTTCATGGGGGGTCTTCAGGCAACGCCCGCGCAGTGTGACACAGCGTGGTCACGGCCGGTCCGCGGAAGGCGCCGGGTCGGCCACTGCCTGTCCATTGCCCAGCATCCACAGCATGATGGTCTTCTGCCGCACGTAGTTGGCGCGTACGTAGGCGTAGACCAGGCCATGCCAGCCGTCGCGGAAGCCGCCACGGAACAGGAAGCCGCGCCAGAACCGCCAGGCCGGCGCCAGCACCAGCTTGCCCAGCGTGGCCCGCTTGCCGCGTGCGAACTCGTGCTCGGCCATCATCCGCGCGTATTTCTCGGTCTTGGCCAGCTGCTGCTGCAATGACCGGTACGGGAAGTGGATCAGGTCACCGCGCAGGGTGCCCACACTGCCGTCGACACTGGCCGCCTCGTGGATCTCGCGCTTGCCGCGCCAGCCGCCCTGGCGGCGGTCGAACAGGCGCATTACCCGGTCCGGGTAGGCGTTGCCGTGGCGCAGGAACTTGCCGAAATACTCCGACAGGCGGGCGAAGCGGAAGCCGGCGTGGCCGCTGAAGCCGCCGTCACGGGCCTGCTCGATGGCCGCGCGCAGCTCCGGGCTGATGCGCTCGTCGGCATCCAGGCACAGCACCCAGTCGTGGCTGGCCTGCTCCACGCAGAACGCCTTCTGGCTGCGGAAACCCTCGAACGCGCGCTGCAGCACGCGGGCGCCGGCGGCCTCGGCGATGGCCACCGTGGCATCGGTGGACTGCGAGTCCACCACCACGATCTCATCGCAGAAGGCCAGCGAGGCCAGGCAGTCGCCGATGCGCCCAGCCTCGTTGAACGCGATAATGCACGCCGAGATGCGAGGCCGTTCGATGGGAGCGGTCGTGGAGGACATGATGGCCGGGTACCTGTTGTTTGCGACGGAGCGCTATGCGCTGCCTATTCTCGCCCCGTTGGCGCAGGCCTTGCACGCGTCCGGGCAGGAGGTGGCGGCCTGGTTCGTGGACGGCGCGGCCGGCAGCAGCCTGCCGGGGGTGCCCAACGTGGGCCTGAAGCAGGCCCTGGCAATGCGTCCGCGGGCGGTGTTCAGCGCGGCCAACTGGGTGCCGACCTTCCTTTCGGGGGCCAAGGTGCAGCTGTTCCATGGCTTCAACGTGGAGAAGCGGGACAGTGCGCGCGGCCACTTCCGGGTGCGCGGCATGTTCGACCTGTACTGCACGCAGGGCCCGGCCACCACCGCGCCGTTCCGCGAGATCGCCAGCCTGCAGGGCCACTTCGCCGTGGCCGAGACCGGCTGGCCGAAGCTGGACCCGCTGTTCCGCGATGACGGCGGCGAGGGCTCCGCGTTGCGCGCACCCGCCGGCGATCGCCCGGTGATCCTGTTCGGCTCGACCTTCACTGAACGGCTGAGTGCGGCCCCGCACCTGCACGCGCAGATCGCCGCCGATATCGCCGCCGGTGACCACTACTGGCTGCTGACCCTGCACCCGAAGTGCCCGCTGGAACTGTTCGAACGCTACCGCGCGCTGGCCGGTGCCAATGCCCGCTTCATCGAGCCGGAGCAGGTGATGGCCGCGCAGCGCGCCGCCGATGTGCTGGTGTCGGATACCTCGTCGATCGTTTCGGAGTTCATCGTCCAGCACAAGCCGGTAGTGACCTTCCGCAACCGCGTGCCCAAGCCGCACATGATCGACTTCGATGATCCTGCGCAGCTGCAGGCGATGCTGCAGCGCGCGCTGCACCCGGATGCAGCGTTGCAGGCCGAGATCGTGCGCTACGCCGACGCCATCCACCCGTACCGCGATGGCCTGTCCAGCGAGCGCGTGATCACGGCCACCGAGGATTTCCTGTCAGGCGAGATGGGCGCGCTGCGGCGCAAGCCGTTCGGCAGCTGGATGCGTGATCTGCAGATCCGCAAGGACCTGGGCTATTGGGGCCCCTCGCAGCGGTAAGCCGAGCATCGGCTCGGCTCTACAGTAGATCCACGCCATGCGTGGATGCGTGACCCCGCTCGCGGTAGTGCTTACCAGCGCAGCTTGCGCCGCGCCAGCGCTGCCGCCAGCTGTTCCATCACCTGTTGCGCCTGTGCCTGCGGCAGATGGTGCAGGGTCAGCGCCACATCGCCATGCGCGCCGGCGGTATCCAGCTGCAGGCTGCTGGTGCCCAGCAGCCTGTCCAGCGGCGAGCGCTGCAGGCGCAGGCCCTGCACCTTGTCCAGCTCGGCCCAGCGCCACCAGCGCTTCCACCAGCCGCCGCGCACCGCCACATAGTGTTCGTCCAGGTACCAGCCCATGCGTGCCATCTGCCGGTGCGCGACCAGCAGCGCCACTGGCAGCCACGCCAGCACCAGCAGGCCCCATGGCCCCCACCGCCAGTACGCGGCCGCAGCCAGCAGCGGCACCAGCACCAGTGCGCCCAGGCACAGCCGCCACCAGCCGCGCTGCGGAATGGACTGCCACTGTGCCGGCGGCCATTGCAGTTGAGGCAATAAATGCTGCACCAGCTGCGTGCAGCGCTCGCTCGACGCCAGTGGCGCGAGTTCGCGCAGGGCGCGGTCCTCATCGCGCGCAGGGCCACCGGCGGCGCTGTCGATGCGCAGCTGGCGCAGCCCGAACCAGCGATGCAGGGTGGTTTCGCGCAGGGTCCAGGCCTGGATGCGGCGACGCGCGACACTGCTGCGGGTGCGGCTGAGCAGGCCGGCCGAGACGGTCAGGCGGCGGTCCTGCTCGCTGAGGGTGAAGCCGTGGTAGCGCAGCAGGGTCAGCACCACCGACAGCGCACGCAGCGCCAGCCATCCCAGCAGCAAGGCTGCGGCCAGCAGCAGGAAGGCGCCGGCCACGCCGGGATGCAGGTGGCTTGCATAGCCGAAGGCTTCCCGGCCGCCACGCTGGATGGCATCGTCCATCACCGGTCGCGGCACGGTCTGGAACAGCACACCGAAGGCGGCGATCGCCAGCGCCCAGCCACGGTTGGAGAGCAGGCCCATGCGCACCACGTCCCAGCTCGACAGGTGCAGCAGCACCTGTTCGGTGTCGGCATCGGTGATCGAGGGGGCGGCGACAACGTCGGCGGCCTGCGGCGCCTGCCCGCGCTGGCGGACCAGCCGTTCCAGCGCCAGCGCCTGGTCCAGCTTCAGCACCCGCATTTCCGCTTCCGGGCGCACGCCACCGGCCGATTCCAGGCGCAGCTCGGCCACACCGAACAGGCGGTGCAGCGGGTTCTGCCTGACCTCCACGTTGTGGATGCGCGCGAATGGAATCTCGCGCCGGTTGCGCGCGAGCAGGCCGCTGCGCACGGTGATCGCATCACTGCCGATACGGTAGCGGTAGCTGAGGTACTGCAGCACCGAGACCAGTACCAGTGCGGCAATCGCCGTCAGCGGAATCAGCTGGGCCCACATCGGGTCGCGGTCGCCGCGCTGGCCGAACACCAGCAGCGCGACCAGCGGCAGGAAATAATGGCGCAACTGCATCAAGAGTACGAACAGCCACGACCACGGATGCAGTCGGTGGTCCTCGCCACCGGCGGGCAGTGCTGCAGGCAGAGGCGGTGGCAGGCTCACAGGGCGTCGGCGTCCTGGTCGAGCTGGTGGGACAGGGTATCGCGCAGGCGCTCGGCGTCCGCCTCGTCCAGGCCGCTCACGGTCACTGCGCTCATGCGGGTGCCGGCGGTGTGCACGATCAGCGTGGCCAGCCCGGCGCGGCGTTCCAGTGGTCCGCGGCGCAGGTCCAGGTGCTGCACGCGCGACAGGGGAATGCGTGTTTCCAGCTGCCACATCAGGTCACGGCGCAGGCCCAGGCCCTGTGCGTCCAGCCGCCAACGGGTGCGAACCAGGCGGCGGTGGCCGAGCCATGCGCCACATGCAGCCCCCACCAGCAGCCCGAGGGCTGCGACCCACACACCGCCGGGCAGATCGAAGAACCACCATGCAGCGGCCAGCGGCAGGCCCGGCACAAACAGGCCGCCGAAGGCGCCTTCCAGTGCGGCCAGCCGCGCGGCGCGGCGCGGCAGCGACTGCCAGGCATCGGTGGGCGGAGCAGTAAGGGGAACGTCGGTCACGCGGGCTCCGTCAGGTGGCAGGGCGGGCGGTGGCGGCCGTGGCCGCACCGCGCAGACGGTAGCAGGTCGGCTGCGTTACTGGGCAGCCTGGATCAGCGCGTCCACATCCAGCATATGGCCGGCACGATCGGCCTTGGTACGCAGGTAGTGTTCGTTCTCGGCGGTGATCTCGCCGGTGACCGGAATGCAGTCCAGCACTTCGATGCCGGCATTGCGCAGGCGCTGCGCCTTGGTCGGGTTGTTGCTGAGCAGGGCCACGCGCGAAATGCCGAGGCCACGCAGCATGGCCACCGCGCTGCCGTAGCGGCGCTCGTCGGCACCGAAGCCCAGCTGTGCGTCGGCGTCGATGGTGTCCAGGCCGTCGTGCTGGTAGCCGTAGGCGCGCATCTTGGCGGCAATGCCGGTGCCACGGCCTTCCTGGTCCAGGTACAGCAGCACGCCACCGCCCAGCTCCTTCAGCTTGCGCAGGCCACGCCGCAGCTGGTCACCGCAGTCGCACTTGAGCGAGCCGAACAGGTCACCGGTCAGGCACGAGGAGTGCACGCGCACCGGCACCACCGCCGACAGGTCCGGTTCGCCGACGATGATCGCGACCTGGTCACGCTGGGCGACGCCACCACGGAACACCGCGAACGTGGTCATGCCAACATCGCGCAGCGGTACCGGCGAACGCGCCACCAGTTCGTAATCATGCGCGGCATGTGCTGCGCCCTCGGCGAGGTCGCACAGCGCCACCTCGGCCGCGCCCTCGAAGGTGCGGTCTTCGGCGTCCAGGCGCACCGCCACCATGGCCGGCAGCAACAGGCCGAGGCGGGCCAGTTCCACCGCGCCTGCATCGAAGGCGTCACCGGCGCTCCAGCCGTCCGGCATCGGGCCCGGTTCGCGCAGGTAGCCCAGCGAGGGCAGGGCATCGAAGGCAACACCGGCCAATGGCAGGCGCGCACCTTGCGGGGCCTCCACGCCAAGCACGCGGGCGCGGGTGGTGGTCAGGAACAGGTAATGCCGCTCGCGGGCGGCATTGGCGAAGGCGGCGAAGCTGCTGGCCGTGGCGCTGTCCAGCGCGATCACCGCCAGGCGCTGGCCCTGGTCATCGTGGAGCAGCACCGGGCGACCGGCACGCAGTTCGGCAACCGCGCGCTCGCAGCGGATCGCGGCCGGATCGCCGAACAGGGAAGAAGCAGACATGGCAGGACCGGGGGAGGCGGACATCGCAGTCTCTATGGGGGCGCCGGCGCCGTATTCAACGTGGTGCGGCCGCCGGTCGCAGGGGCCGGCGGCCTGAGTGGAGCGGCCGTCAGTGGGGATGTTCTTCGGTCGCGTAGGGGTCTTCCTCGCCACTGCCCGGTGGCCGCAGCGTATAGCGCTTGTAGGTCCACTGGTACTGCGCCGGGTCGCGACGGGCGATGCGCTCGATGCCGGCATTGAGCGCGGTGGCGGCCACCTGCGGGTCCGGGTCGGCCACGGCCGGGTCGGTCGGCTCTATGTGCAGGGCGAACTCCATGTCCGGCCCGATGCGCTCGCACCAGCCATACAGCACGGTGGCGCCGGTGCGCTCGGCCAGCCGGTTGACCAGGGTCATGGTCAGCGCCGGCACGCCGAAGAACGGCACGAACACGCCATCGCCGGCCTTGGGCTGCTGGTCGGGCAGGATGCCGGTGGCACCGCCGTCCTTGAGCACCTTGAACAGCTGGCGTACGGCCGGGCCCTCGGCACGCACCTGCTGTACGTTCTGGCCGCCCCGCACCAGCTGCAGGAAGGCATCGCTGGCCTCGTCCTCCGGTGGCTTGTAGACGATGGCGATCTGCCCGCGCGAGGCCAGCCACTGGTTCAGCAGCTCCCAGTTGCCGAAGTGCGGCGCCGCCACGATCACGCCCTTGCCGCTGGCCAGCGCCGCGTCGTACAGGGCCTCGCCGTGGCGCTGCTTCAGGTGCAGGCGCAGGTTGTCGGCCGGCGCCTGGCTCCACAGTCGCAGGGTCTCGATGGCCTGCAGGGCGGTGGAGCGCAGCAGCTCCCGGTGCAGGCGGTCACGCGCGGCGCCGTCCAGGTGCGGGTAGGCCAGTTCCAGGTTGCGCCGGGTGACGCGGCTCTCACGGGCGTTGAGACTGATCCAGGTCCAGGACAGGGCACGGGCGATTCCCCGCAGCAGCGGCCAGGGCAGGCGGGCGAACAGGGTGGTGGCGCGGTAGACCAGCCGGGCTTTGCGTTGCGGATTCATCGGCGCCAGTTTAGCCAAGGGCGCTGCTATCGTGGCCGGCCCCGTTCATTAGGAGCCCACGATGCTCGTCCTGATCCAGCGTGTCAGCCAGGCTGCCGTCCACGTCGATGATGAAGCGGTCGGCCAGATCGGCCCGGGTCTGCTGGCGCTGGTGGGCATGGAGCCGGGCGATACCGAGGCCCAGCTGCGGCGCATGGCCGAGCGCCTGCTGGGCTACCGGGTGTTCGCCGACGAGGCCGGGAAGATGAACCGGTCGCTGCGCGACACCGGAGGCGGCCTGCTGCTGGTCAGCCAGTTCACCCTGGCGGCGGATACCCGCTCGGGCATGCGGCCCAGCTTCACCAGCGCCGCACCGCCGGACGAGGCTGAACGCGGGTTCAATCGGTTTGTCGAGATCTGTCGTGAAAATCACGCGCCAGGGGTGGAAACGGGCCGATTTGGTGCCCATATGGTCGTCAGCCTGGTCAATGACGGTCCCGTGACCTTCCTTCTCAGGCCCTAGGCCGCCGGGACCACCGCCCGGCAGGCGGGGCCCCGGGCTGGTATAATGCTACGTTCCCTATTTCTCCCTAGCCGGTGGCGCGAGCACTACATGGCCAACGAACGTCCTGCCCAATCCGAAATCAAGCAACTGATCAGCAAGGGCCTGGAACAGGGCTACCTGACCTACGCCGAAGTCAATGACCATCTGCCGGACGACATGGTCGACCCGGAACAGATCGAAGACATCATCGGCATGATCAACGGCATGGGCATTGATGTCCATGAAGTTGCGCCGGATGTGGAAACCCTGCTTCTCAACGACGGCAACACCGGTAACCGCGAAGTCGATGACACCGCGGCCGAAGAAGCTGCCGCCGCGCTGAGCGCGCTCGACACCGAAGGTGGCCGTACCACCGACCCGGTGCGCATGTACATGCGCGAAATGGGCACCGTCGAGCTGCTGACCCGCGAAGGCGAAATCGCCATCGCCAAGCGCATCGAGGAAGGCCTTTCGCAGGTCCAGGCTGCCCTGGGCCAGTTCCCGGTCTCGGTCGAGTCGCTGCTGACCGACTACGAAGCCCACAAGGAAGGCAAGAAGCGCCTGGCCGAAGTGATCGTCGGCTTCAACGACCTGGCCGATGAAGTGCCTGCGCCGGCCGCAGCTGCCACTGATGACAGCGACGATGCCGACGCCGATGGCGACGAGGACGAGGACGATGATGTCGAGGGTGGCGAGGAAGAAGCCGCACCGACCGGTCCGGACCCGGAGGAAGTCGCTGCGCGCATGCAGGCGCTGAGCGATGCCTTCAATGCCTTCAAGAAGGCTGCGGCCAAGGGTGACAAGAAGAATCTGCTGAAGCTCCGCGAGGAGATGTCGGCGGTGTTTGTCACCCTGAAGCTGCCGCTGCCGCTGACCGACGTGCTGACCAAGCAGCTGCGCGACACCATGGCCGGCATCAAGGCCCATGAGCGCCGCGTGCTGAACCTGGCCACCGTCACCGCCCGCATGCCGCGCAAGGACTTCATCCGTTCCTGGGAAGGCAACCAGACCAACCTGGAGTGGGTGGAAGACGCACTGAAGCGCAAGCAGAAGTGGTCTTCGGCCCTGCGCGAAGTGAAGGACCAGATCATCGCCGAACAGCAGGCGACGATCGACATCGAGAAGCTGACCCAGCTGGACCTGGAAGAGCTGAAGGAAATCAGCCGTGCCATGGCCTACGGTGAAGCCAAGGCGCGCAAGGCCAAGAAGGAAATGGTCGAGGCCAACCTGCGCCTGGTGATCTCGATCGCCAAGAAGTACACCAACCGCGGCCTGCAGTTCCTCGACCTGATCCAGGAAGGCAACATCGGCCTGATGAAGGCCGTGGACAAGTTCGAGTACCGCCGCGGTTACAAGTTCTCGACCTACGCCACCTGGTGGATCCGCCAGGCGATCACCCGCTCGATTGCCGACCAGGCACGCACCATCCGTATTCCGGTGCACATGATCGAGACGATCAACAAGTTGAACCGCATTTCCCGCCAGATGCTCCAGCAGTACGGCCGCGAGGCTACGCCGGAGGAGCTGGCCAAGGAAATGGACATGCCGGAAGACAAGATCCGCAAGGTGATGAAGATCGCCAAGGAGCCGATCTCGATGGAAACCCCGATCGGCGACGACGAGGATTCCCATCTGGGCGACTTCATCGAGGACACCAACGTGGAGTCCCCGATCGAGAACACCACCAACATCAATCTGTCTGAAACCGTGCGCGACGTGCTGGCCGGCCTCACACCGAGGGAAGCCAAGGTGCTGCGCATGCGCTTCGGCATCGACATGAACACCGACCACACGCTGGAAGAGGTCGGCAAGCAGTTCGACGTGACCCGCGAGCGCATCCGCCAGATCGAAGCGAAGGCCCTGCGCAAGCTGCGTCACCCGAGCCGCTCGGAGCAGCTGCGCAGCTTCCTGGATATCGATTGATTTCCAGCGGCTGTTGAAGCGTTGAGAGAAACCCCGCTTCGGCGGGGTTTTTCTTTGGGTAGCGCCGGGCCGTGGCCGGTGGAATTTATGAGGAATTCGCAATTTTTACGTAACATTATTCTTGATGTCTCTCCCTGCATTCTTCACAAAAATCCTTGAGAAACAGTGAGTTTGAATCTTATTTCGGCTTGCTGTCCGCGCTCTTTTGCGATAAATACGTAACACTATTTGTCTCCAAGGCCCGCCCATGGCCCGCCACGCGCTCCTGAGACCCCAGGACCTGATCGCCCAGCTTCCCCCCGGCCACCCACAGCCGGCGGCCGCGTTGGCCGAGCGCCTGGGCGTGAACCGCATGGCCCTCAGCCGCCTGGTCGCGGCCAGTGGCGATCAGGTCGTGCGGCTGGGGCAGACGCGCGCCACCGCCTATGCGCTGCGCCAGCCCTCGCGCGTGGGCAGCGAATGGCCGCTGTACCGCCTGCGCGAAGACGCCACGCTGGAAGAGCTGGGCCGGCTGATCGCGCTCAGTGGCGACACCTTCCACGTGGACGCCAGCCGTGCCCGGTCCAACCTGCTGCGCGCGCCCGACGGCGATATAGCCGCCTTCTTCCCCGGTCTGCCGTGGTATCTCGATGACCTGTGCCCGCAGGGCTTCCTCGGCCGCAGCTTCGCGCATGGCCGTGCGCGCGGCTTGGGCCTGCCTTCGGATCTGACCCGCTGGCAGCGCGACGACGTGCTGGTGGCGCTGGTGCAGGGCGGCGGAACCGAGATCGGCGACCTGCTGCTGGGCGCTGATGCCGTGCAGGCGGCCCTGGCCGCGCTGGATGCACCGCCTGATCGCGTGGCTGCACGCGACCGGCCGCAGCAGTACCCGCAACGCGCACGCGCCGCGCTGGCCGGCGAAGACGTGGGTTCATCGCCTGGGGGCGAGCAGCCCAAGTTCACCGCCACGGTGGAAAGCGAAGGCGGGCGTCGCGCGGTGATCGTGAAGTTTGCCCAGCCCGATGGCGGCGAGGCTGCGCAGCGCTGGGCCGACCTGCTGGTGTGCGAACACCTCGCACTGGAAACCCTGCGCGCCGCTGGTGCGGATGCCGCCAGTAGTGAGTTGCTGCAGACGCCCACGCATACCTTCCTGGAAGTGACGCGCTTCGACCGCAGCACCGATGCGCTCGGTCGCCGTGGCTTCGTTTCGCTGCTGTCGATCTCGGCCGCGTTTACCGGCGAAGCGACGCTGGAATGGCCGCGCGCGGGGGCGCAGCTGCAGGCGTTGGGCTGGCTGTCTGCCGAGACCGTGCGGGCCATGGCGCGGCTGCATGCGTTTGGTCGGTTGATCGGCAACAGCGACATGCACCAGGGCAACATCGGTTTCCATTTAGTCGATCGTGGCCCGCTGCCGTTGGCGCCGGCCTACGACATGTTGCCGATGTCGTTGGCACCGTCGCGGTTGGGTGTGCTGCGGCAGGATGTGGTGCTGGAGGCTGTGGCGCCGCGTGAGAGCGGCGAACTGGAGCATCTGCGCTGGGCGGCGCCGCTGGCCAGTGAGTTCTGGGAGCGCGTTGCGGGCGATGCGCGGGTGCGGTCGGACGGATTGCGCGCGCTGGCGAGGGAGAATGCCGGGCGGGTCAGGGCGATGGGGGCGCGGTTCGGGTGATATCGAGTGACGCATGAGGTGCTGCAGGATGAGCGCGAGGATCGGCTGGGGTTTGCCCGACGTACGACGTATGCGTTGCTGACGCTGTCTGGCCCGGGATTGGTCGAGGGATTTGGCGGCAGCAACCAGCCGGGACTGGAAGCAGCGAGAAGGACTGTGGCCCTGTTCCAGGCGCATCTGCGGCAGATGCAGTACTTCGCGGAGATTGCCGAGGTGCGACTGGAGCAGGTGGCCAAGGCGCTGGCTGTTGGTGCCTGAGTAGCGGGCTAGGGGCGCGCTCAACTACACTGTGACGCTGCGCCGGGCCTATAGCTCAACGGTTAGAGCAGGGGACTCATAATCCCTTGGTTCCAGGTTCGAATCCTGGTGGGCCCACCATAAAAAACAGGCACTTAGGCTTCTGCCTAAGTGCCTTTTTTGCGCCGCCGGGAAAATGCCCGGGAAAATTCAGCGCTTGCGCGGTGGTTTCACGACTGGCACGTCGTGATCGTAGCGCCCCGTCGTGGTCGGTGATTTGTGCCCGGCCGCGTCCTGCTTGTCGCCACGGTTGCCCTCGGTGTCGGTAATGCCCCGGTGCTTGAGACCGTGCATCGAGAACCGCTCGTCTTCCTCAATCACTCCCTCGCTCATTGCCATGCGAATGAAGCGTTGCCAGGCACTGGACATTGAAGACCGGGCGATAGGGTTGCCTGTCTGTTCCACCAAGAGGAAGCGCTGCTCCGGCCTGATGGGCACAGGGAAGTTGCGACCCTTGCGGTTCCAGATCGCGTTACGTCGAGTGACCAGCGCCTCCCATGCCTCGATCATTTCCTCGTTCCATTCCGTGACTGATGCGCGCGATCCCTTCCGTCGTTCGCCGTGTACGCCCTGGTCCAGGCGGTGGGCGTCGGTAAGGGGGCAGACTTCGATGCCGCGCAGACGCGCACTGAAAGCCAGCACCATCGCCGGGGCGATGTATGCCGGGCAGCTGCCCTTTGTATGAGGGCGCCGGGCGCCACGCTCACGCGCGAAGGCAAGCACCTTCGCGAAAGCATCCGGGGTTGGCATCTTGTGCTCGCGTGCTTCCTTCGCCTGTCTAACGCCTTGTGCCGGGTTGCTCTTGCAGTAGCCGTGCCGGACTCCCCACGCCAAGGTGCGACGCAGGTAGCGGAACTGGTGGTTGGGCGACATTCTCGGCGCCATTGCCGGCGAGCATTCGCTGCGCACATCCGTAGCCGCGGATCTGGCCGGCGTTGCCATTGCCCACCTCGATCAAGCCAACGAGAGCGATATCAACCTGCTCACACGCCTGGGTAAACGCTTCGACGCCGTGGCCACGGTGAAGGCCGGCACGCTGATCTTCGCGCCCATCGGTGCAGGCACCACAGCCAGCGGCCAGCCACTGCCTGGCGTGCAGATCACGCGGGCTTCGGGTGACCAGCACCGCTACAGCGTCGCCGACCGCGAGAAGTTCACCGGCGTGCGCGCCTATTGGGGCGACCGCAAGTCGGCACGCCGCACAGGCGTGCTGGTGGGCAAGGCGGACAACGAAAAGAAGCTGCAGCCGACCTATGCCACCGCGCAGGAAGCGCGGCAGCACGCCGAGGCTGAGTTCAAGCGACTGGACCGTGGCACCGCGCAACTGAGTTATCGGCTCGCCGTTGGACGCGCCGATATCTACCCGGAGCAGACGGTTAACGTCAGTGGCTTCAAACCCGAAATTGATGGCACCGACTGGCTGGTGGCCAAGGCCACGCACACCATCGACGCCAGCGGCGGTTTCACTACTGCGCTAGAGCTTGAACGTGGCTCTTAAAAAGAGAAACTTGCCATCAGCTCGAGTCCTTCACCGTCCGGTGCGAGAAGGCATGTCCAGATCGTGACCTCGTCAAAATTACGCGTTCTGCGTAGAGCGTCCTTGATAAAATGCAGTGAGCGATCCGTTTCCATGAGATTTGGCCGATCAGCGTACATTACATAGACATCTAGAGTTCTCAATTCAAGACGCTTGTTCAGATCTTGCAGAATCTCAGCGATAGCCGAACTGGCTAAGAATGGATTCCTCCATATCGCGTCGTGGGAAGTAAGAATTACAGCGTGCTCTGGCCGATCCGAAGCTGTTCCAACAGAGAATCCGTCTAGGACTGTGTAAGGGGTCAAATCCATCTCGGCGAGCACAAGGAGGTGGGTCGAAACATCGAACGGAGGCCTCAGCTTGCTCAGTACCGATATCGGTCCAGGCAGCACAGTAGCGGAAAGAGCCGCTGCCGCCTTGTCGGCCATTGATACGTCCGTGATCGCCTCCTCCGAGACATTGATCCCCAATCGTTCGCTTGCCACCTCCATGAACTCCTGCAGGTGATACATCCAGAACAGATCTACTTGTCCGTCCCGACGGATCTCTTCGGCAAGCTCCTGTAGCGGTCCTTGAGTAATCGCCTCGCTGCTCGCCGGATCGGATACGCGGCACCACCAATCCTCCTTGTTGTCTTGGGTGACGAAGACCACCTTCTTTATGCCCTCCTTTGCCGCGTGCTGGATGATCTGCTTCCAGAGGACGAGATCTCCGTACTCACTCTCAAAGGTGAGACCTCCTGCGAAGAATTTTGGGGAGGGTGAGTTAGCCTTCTTCGCGTCCTTGTAGCCCGGCCCCATCTGCAGCGCAAATCGTGAGGCGCCCTGCTTGTACCATCCTGTAAGCACTTCTTGACTTTCGGGTGGGGCTCCTACCTTGTCCCCGATGAGCGCGTCGATCGCTTCCCTAATGAAGTCATCGGCCGCAGGGGAGAGCTGATCAGCGATAGCGTCGTGCACGTCGTCACGAATCCGCTTCACCTGTGTTTGAATCTCGGTCAATGCAGCTGGTATCCGCCGTAGTCCTCGCTTCTCTGGCTGCGCAGCCAGGACGGCCCGCTCAAACTGTTCGTGGGCTTTCTCAATGTCGCTAAGCAACCGCCTTGACGCAGAGAAGGCATCGCGAATGACACCTAGGCGACGGCGTTGGTACTCGATGCCAACCTGGTGGGGAATCCAGAGACGATCTTTCAGGCTTTCAAGGATGGACAGAAGAAGGGTTCGCGTTGATGCGGGAACACGATAGAGGTGGAGGAGAATGTTTGTATCAAGCACGACCAACGTCCCTTCCTGCCAGAGCGCGTCGAGCTCAGCCTGAGTGGGCCGGTAGTAGCCTGGGAATCTTCCTTTCATCGCTGAATTCCACCGTCTTATCGATTGCACGGATACTAGCGCTGAGGCGTATCGATCGGTAGTGCACAGTTGCCGTCACGCATTTTGCGCTGGGGGGATGAACTGCCCTTGCAAGTCCGTTTGATTGTGCGTTGAACCCACCCGGTCAATCTGGGCTTCACATAACGAGTCAGCGCGCCAGCGGCAAAGAACAGTGCCGCGTGCCCTAGCGACGAGCCGCATACGTCGGCGACCGCTTGCACTGGATAAGTCGCTTGCCAGATTGCCAGCGCGATCAGCGCAGTGGACAAAGGGCGCCCCGTTTCCGTGGGCGCCCTGTCTGTTTCGTTCTGCGCGAAGCGGTGATGCTCCGCGTGTGGGCAGGGTGGTGTCGTGCCAGCTGCGCTCGCGCCGGCGGCGAACCGCGCCGGTCAGATCCGCCGAACGCGCCCGAATCGTGATGATGTCGGGCGAGCCGCTATGTTCTACGTCATCGACCTTGAAGGTGCCCTTGTCGAACAGGCCGCTACCCTCGTAGCCAATGGCCACCTGCAGGGTGACGCCCCGGCGGGGCAGGGCCAGCCTGCCGTCATGGTCGTGCACGCGCAGATCGACCTGGTCGGCTTCGTCGCCACGGCTTTCGGTCAGCGACAGATCCAGCAGACGCGGGGCCAGCCGTTCGGTCAGATCCACGCCGTCGAGGACAACCCGCCACGCGGGGATCGGGTACGGGCTGGCCCTCATGCGATGGCCTCGCTTGCGCCGTCGTCGTCGCGTTCCAGCTGCATCTGGAAGTCGATCAGGCGCGGGGTGCCGTCGCTGAACAGCTCGCGTCGCGTCTCGCTGAGGCTGGTCAGCAGGTAGGCGCCATAGACGCGGCCAGTGCCCTCCACCAGCGCCTGCGGCTTGCCCTGGTCGGCCAGCTCGCGCAGCTTGTCCAGCACCTGCAGGTCGGTGGCCAGTTCGCCGGCGATGGTGCCCTGCAGGCTGATGGTGTCATCGCCCGGCCCGACGTATTGCCGGGCGGCGCGGGCGCCCACGCGGTCGCTGCTGGCGTGGCGCCAGGTCATCTGGCGCTGCAGTTCGCCGTAAGCGGCGGTGGAAAGGGAAAACACGAATGTGCCCCAGGTCATCATCATGGCGGTGGTCCTCAGTCGCTGAGCCGGGCGCCACGTCGGGTGGCCTTGTCGCGCTCGATCTGTTCAATGGCCTGCCGCACCAGATCCGCGATTTCGCGGGAGTCGGCGCCGGACGGCGGTTGGATGTTGATGGCGTAGCTGGAAGCGCCTGTGCTGCCCGCTGCGGGCTGCGCAGCTGCCGGGGCAACCACCGGGGCAGCTGCGGCCATCACGGGCAGCGCAGCGGCGCCCAGCGCGAATCCGGCCGATGCCTGGCGCAACCTGTCGCGGCTGGCCGTGGCGCGGGCGGTGTCGGTGTTGTTGCCCAAGCGCGCGATGCGCTGCTCGCGCAGCTGGTCCAGTCGGGTGAGGCGTTCGACTTCTGGACGGGCGAGCGTTTCAACAAGGGACGTTCGGTGTCCCAGCAGATCCAGATGGATGTGAGCCACGCGCGGCTGATGGGCGGGCGCCGCTGTGAAGACGCCATGTGGCGCCAGATCGTGACTGTGCTCGATGCGGCTGGTCGGGGCTGCGACCTGTTCGATATCGAGGAACTGCGCCGCGACTACAGCGCAGAGGAATTCGCCAATCTGCTGATGTGCGAGTTCGTAGACGACAGCGCGAGCATCTTCCCGCTCACGATGCTACAGACGTGCCAGGTCGATAGCTGGGTGGATTGGGCCGACGACTTCAAACCGCTTGCCATTCGCCCATACGGCGACCGCGCGGTGTGGATCGGGTATGACCCGGCCGAGACAGGCGATAGCGCCGGCATCGTGGTGGTGGCTCCGCCGCTGGTGCCCGGTGGCAAGTTCCGGGTACTGGAACGCCATCAGTTCAAGGGTATGGACTTCGCAGCTCAGGCCGCTTTCATCCAACAGATCACCCTGCGGTATTGGGTGACCTATATCGGCATCGACGCAACCGGCATGGGCACCGGCGTGGCCCAGCTGGTGCGCCAGTTCTTCCCTGGCGTGACGATCTTCAACTACTCCCCCGAGGTGAAGACCCGGCTGGTGTTGAAGGCGTTCGATGTCATCAAGAACGAGCGACTGGAATACGACGCGGGTTGGACCGACCTCACGCAGTCGCTGTTGGCGATCCAAAAGACCATTACCCCGAGCGGGCGCCAGGTCACCTACACGGCTGGGCGCTCGCGCACCACAGGCCACGCCGATCTGGCGTGGGCACTCATGCACGCACTGCAGAATGAACCGCTGGAAGGCGGTACCGCTGCACGCAGCACCATGGAGATTTGCTGATGACTGACCCCGACCAGGGCACTCCCGTGACCGCGCCTGCCGGCATTGAGGCGTTCACCTTCGGCGACCCCACGCCCGTGCTGGACTCTCGCGGCATCCTCGACTACCTCGAATGCTGGCGCAACGGGCGGTACTTCGAACCACCGGTGGATCTGCACGGGCTGTCGCGCACCACCCGCGCAAACCCGTATCTCCACAGCGGGCTGACGTTCAAGCGCAACATGCTGGTGAGCACGTTCAAGCCGCACAAGCTGCTGAGCCGTGAGGCGTTCGCACAGCTGGCACTGGACTACATCACCTTTGGCATGGTCTACGTTGAGCGCCGCCGCGCTATGTCCGGTGTCAATCACTCCCTGGCGGTGCCGCTGGCCAAGTACGTGCGCCGAGGCGTGGAGTCGGGCGAGTTCTTCCAGATCAGGGCCGGCAAGATCGAGCATGAGTTTGCTCGCGGCGATGTGTTCCAGCTGCGCGAGGCAGATGTTGACCAGGAGATTTACGGGCTACCGGAATGGATGCCGGCAGTTCAGTCGGCCCTGCTGAATGAATCGGCGACGTTGTTCCGCCGGAAGTATTACAACAACGGCTCGCATGCCGGGTTCATCCTGTACCTGACCGACTCCCTGACCGAGAAAGACGACGTGGATGGGATCCGAAACGCGCTGCGCGAGTCACGCGGACCGGGCAATTTCCGCAACCTGTTCCTGCATTCGCCGGGCGGGAGTAAGGATGGCCTAAAGCTGATTCCCGTAAGCGAGGTTGCGGCGAAGGATGAATTCACCGGCATCAAGAGCGTGACCCGTGATGACATGCTGGCCTCCCTGCGCACACCGCCCCAGCTGCTGGGCATCGTCCCGCAGAACAGTGGCGGGTTTGGCTCGATCCGCGAGGCGGCGACCGTTTGGACTGCGATGGAACTGTCGCCTCTGCAGACGCGGCTGACCGCGCTCAACGAATGGCTGGGCGATGAGGTGATCCGCTTCAACCCCTTCGAGCTGGGAGCGGCTGCGTAATTACTGGCCGGCAGAAGCTGCCGGCATCCCATGTGTCCGTCCGCTTGAGGTGCGGAAGGTTTCGCTGTCGCTGAGAGCGCCTACGCTGCAAGAAATGCCGCATCGATGTCGCCGGCTAGTGTGCTTGCGGCAGCACTATTCGATCTGAGCCAACTTATCGTAAGTCGATCTGCGAGAGCGTCGCGGGATAGGTCCATCTGATGGGCGAGGGAGGGGAATACCTTCTTCGCCCAGCTACTACCCGTATGCCCAATTCCTGCTACCCGCGCCTTCGAGAAACAAGTCGTGATGCCGTTCAAGTAATCTTCGGTAGCAGCAATGTTGTCGTCAGTTAGAAGCAGAGATTCCGGCGCCAGGTCTCCCGGCAGTGAGAACAGTCCAGACGATGGCGAAGCGCCGATGTCTGGGTCTCTCACTCCAATTGCTCGCACCTTCATCTGCCGGAAACTCTGAACGAGGCGGTAGACGTCGTCGGTGTTTCCTACCGGGACAATGGCGCAGTTGTCCAGCAGCTGTTTGTTCTTCTGGCGCAGCAGTTCTCTCAAGAACGCCTGTGCAACGGCATCCTCGACCAAGATGAGATCTTGATTCGACTTCACCACGCCATTCAATTGGCGTGCGGCCGCAATGTACGGAGCGCGTGGTACCGCTGTGACAGCATCGTTCGCTCTAATCATCAGCAGTCGGCCATCAAGAGGTAACGTCTCGAAAAGCTCGCCTGAATGAGTAGAGACGATGATCTGATGCCCCTTGCGATGCGACAGGCTCATCAGGTACCAGGCCAACCCTCGCTGGGCGTCGGGATGTAGTGTGATTTCCGGCTCTTCCAGAAGAATGAGCGACCGGGCAGGAATGGCCTCCAATTGCCGAATCAGTGCGACAATCTTCTGCTCTCCGGCGCCCATGTGGTGTTCGCCGTACCGCTTGCCATTCCTTACCAGCTGAGGAAGGTTCTCGCTCCACTGATCGGAAGCCGGTCCGACAGTGTGAATTGAGCCAGCCGTGTATCCCGCATTGAGGATCGATGAGATTGCCTGCACGACCTCCTTTGGGAGGGAGGAGGTCGCCTTTACCTTGACCTGCGCACGATAAACATGGAGGCGGTCGCGGCGTTCGATGCGGGGAGCGAACAGGCCGATACCAATAAACGCCACATTGCGTTTCGGATTGGTACGTGGGTAGCCCCAGCGAGTGCGGGCCTTCTGATAAGGGATCTCGACTTGCGGAGAATCATCCCAGAACGTGAAGCTCACTGAGGACTTTTCGTCGAACGCCGGCGTCTCGTCACCGAGCGCGTTGCGCACCCAGTCTCCGATCTTGTAGACGCGCCCGCCTGTTTCCTTCACGTAGGCGGCGGAACAGAGTTGCAGCAACGTTGTTTTTCCGCTGCCGTTGGTCCCGGCTATCGCGGTGACCGGCCAGGTGAACTCGATCTTCTCGGTCACACCGCGGACGTTGTTGATAGTCAGCGACTTCAAGACATTGCCGAAATGCCCGTTCCTGGCCTTCGGAATCGCCCAACGATCATTGATCCGAGAGATTACTTCCGCGATGTCTGATTGGGTTGCCATCTAGCATTCCTTGCGATGTGGTCGACCTACATGGTCATTGCGGGGCGAAATTGTACAGTGTCGGTCACTCCGTACGATTTCGTCAGGTTGCGTACGTAATCGTGGCTATGGCCCTCGCGAGCGCACTCGTCTCCCCGCCACGCCTGCGCACTTCATAGGGCGCCTTTTCTGCACTCCCTGCGGAACGGCCCAGCCTCGGCCCTGTATAGCGTTCTCCCGGGCTCCCAGGCACTGGCTGGCCCTGCGGTTCCCTGCGCGTAAAGGGCCGATTCCGCAGCGCCGTGAGGGCGTTGTGTTACCCGTGCTTCCCGTTTAGGGGAAGCGGGGTGTCCGGAGAATGGCAATTTCTGCGACCCCACCTTTGCATGCTGTGTAAGTGTTTGAATTTATATGAAAAGAGAGATTGCAGTGGATGATAATTTAGGGCAATTTTCTGGAGGGCGTAATGCAATGTAATTGATTTATAAGGACATTTTTCTGCCGCCCGGTTGCGGTCGGATTGTGCAATCTGGTTGCTCTAAGGTTGCCCTATTGTTGCTATTGGGAAATTTACTTAAGTGATTGTTTTTATTGAATTAATTTTAGCCTGAAACGTCTGGTTGCAGAAATTGCGGTGTTCCGATGGGCGCGGCATAAATTCCTAGTTAAGGGGAGGACGGCAACCCGAGTCCTGCCCTCGCTCCGCCGTCGCTCTTCTTCTCAGCTGCCTGGCCACCATCGACCCGTCGCAGCTATTGCGACGTCCAGCCGTATCCTGCCGGCCATGCCGCTGCCCGCCGACTTCTACTGGACGACACGTTCTGCCAGCCTCCCCAACGATGCATCGACGGTCATCGCTTGCAGCGGCGTGTGGATAGTAGCGATGACACAACGGGTAGGCGACGGGATCTGGATCGCCAATCTTGACCGACATCGGCATGGCCCTGGCGGGCCGTTCCGCTGGTGTACCAGCTACGTGCAGGGCCGTGCCGGCGCCGAGATGTGGGTGACCAGGCATGAGGCTCGCCTGCGCGAGGATGTGGCCAAGATCGAGGCATACCGGGAGGCGGTACGTGCGAACAGGTTGGCCAAGCTGCACATCAAGCCACCGTTCGGCTGGGAGGGGTAGCCGGGTGCTAACGGCTGCAGCGCTGTCGATCGATGGGAGTGGTGCCGGCGAAGGCGAAGGATCGCCGGGAAAATTGCCTCAGGGGCCGCGCTGCAATGCGAGTTTCACGGGGATGCGCCGGGAAAAATACGTCATGTATCCCGTTGATTTCCAAGCATGAATGTGGAGCCTCATAATCCCTTGGTTCCAGGTTCGAATCCTGGTGGGCCACCACATTGGCGCCCAGGCAGTCGCGCACGTCATGGACCCGGCTGCGGTTCTTGGGTCCAACTCCTCATGAGACCCCGGAGACCGCTCGTCACGCTGAGTGCTCCATTGCCGTCGACTTGACCAGAGCTTCCTTCCCGGCGCTCTAATAGCCCACGCTTCCACGGCACCGGCGCCTCCACATGCATGATCTGGACACCCTGCGGGTTTTCCTTCGCGTGGCCGAGACGGCCAGTTTCACGCGTGCTGCCGACGATCTGGGCCTGCGCAAGGGCCGGGTGTCGCTGGTCATACGAAATCTGGAGACCAGCCTCGGTGCACGGCTGCTGCACCGGACAACGCGGGCGGTGCAGATGACGGAAGAAGGGCGTGCACTCTACGACAGGGCGCATGAACTGCTCGGTGCCTTCGGTGAACTGCAAACCATGTTCTCCGACAGTGAAGCGTCACTTCAGGGGCGCTTGAGGGTAGATCTGCCAACTGAACTTGCCAGCAGCATCGTGATGCCTGCCGTGCCGGAGTTCCTGGCCTCGCACCCCGGCCTTGAGCTGCAGATCTCGTGCACGGACAGGCGCGTGGACCTCGTGCAGGAGGGGTTTGACTGCGTGCTCCGTGCAGGAGTCCTGGGCGATGACACGCTCATCGCGCGGCATCTCGGAAAAATGCCGGTTTCCAATTTTGCCAGTCCCGCCTATCTGCAAAGCGCCAGAACGCCGATGTCACTGGAAGATCTCCAGAGCCAGGGGCACAGGATGATCCATTACGTCTCCCACCTGGGTAATGCGCCGTTTGGCTGGGAGTATCCGCAGGGCAGTGGATATGCGTTCCTGCCGATGGCAGGGGCGATCACCGTGAACAGCGTGCAGGCCTATCTCGCGGCGGGGCTGGCGGGGGCTGGTCTCATGCAGGCGCCACTGATTGGCCTGGCCGAGCATTTACAGAGTGGACGCCTGATCGAAATCCTGCCCGATTCCAGGCCTGAGCCGATTGATCTTTGGCTGGTCGTCGCTCATCGGCATAACCTGTCACGTCGCGTGCGGGCGTTCATGGCGTGGGTGGAGGCGTTGTTCGAGCCACATCTGATCCGCGACCAACGCTAGATCCGTACGTTGCCCGCTGGGCCATCTGCGGACAGCGGCGGGCGATTGTTCTTCCGGGTGGTAACGATGCGTTCGATTGTGTGGTCCTGATCGATCGGGGGCAGCTGGATAGATTGGCTTCCAAGCGGTGGCTACCCACGCCGCTTGTGAATCCCTCTCTACCCACAGCATTCAAAAGGCCCCTGAACATGTCGACTCAAGCAATCAAGCCGTCCCGTGAAGAAGCCGATGCCATCGTCGAAGGCATCGTGAATACGTTTGGCCGTCCGTTCCGCGCACCGGTCATCGGAAGCCCCAGCGACTTCGGCCTCGCCTTCGAAGAGGTCACGTTCCCCTCGCAGGACGGTGTTCCGCTGGAAGGCTGGTTCATCCCCTGCGAAGGATCGGACAAGGTGGTGATCTGCAATCATCCGCTCTGGTCCAGCCGCACCGGCATGCCGGCACACCTGGAACCCTGGAAGTCGATCGGCGGCGTTGCCGGCAACGACTTCGAGTTCAACTTCCTCAAGGACTACAAGATCCTTCATGACGCCGGCTACAACGTGCTGGCGTATGACCTGCGCAACTTCGGCTGGAGCGGCGCGGCCAATGGAGGCGTGGGCAGCAATGGCATCTTTGAAGCCCGCGATGTCATCGGCTCCCTGGACTATGTCCGCTCCCGCGAAGACCTGAAGGGCATGGACATCGCACTGTTCAGCCGTTGCATGGGCGCCAACGCAACCTTCTTTGCCATCGAGAAGTACCCGGAGTACTTCCAGGACGTGCGTTGCCTGGTGGCACCTCAGCCGGTGTCGTTGCGGGCGACGATGGATGCCTCGCTCAAGCTCCTGGGAATCCATGATCGCCTCGAGGAGATTGAGCAGCGCATCTTCATCATCACCGGATTCAAGCTCGATCAGATGACACCACTGGAGGCGGTGAAGAGCAACCACGTGCCGACGTTCCTGTACCAGGTGCATGACGATCTGCTTACCACGCCTTCCGACGTGCAGGCGATCTTCGACGGCATCGCCACGGAGGAGAAGCAGCTGCACTGGATCCGCAACACCACCCGCCGCTGGGATGGCTATCTCTACTTCCAGCGTGATCCTTCCCTGATGCTGGCCTGGTTCAAGAAGTACCTGGGCTGATTGGAGTCACATCGTGGACAAGGTGCCTCCGGCATGTGAGTCGGAGGTGTCTTCATGCACGGTCTGAATGTGCACATGTGCTTTCACGTGGAGGTGTCGGTAATCTCCCGGGTCTGGAGCCCGGAATGGCGTTCGCAGGTACAAGGAGCAGACATGCCCAACCCTCATGCCCCGGTGGAAGACTTCACCACCGAGATCGAAGACAGCCGGCATCTGTTCGCCTGGTGCCTGATGCGCTATGGCCAGGTTCCCGAGCCGCTGGCAGTCGAACAGGCACGCCAACGCTATCCCGACCAGACCGCCGGCCACGAATACGAGCACGCACTGCTCTTCCACGATGAGCCCTGGCACTGGGCGATGTTGCACATGAAGGGCGAAGGGTACTGGCAGCAGCACCCGGAACTGGCGCAGCCTTCGCTGGAGTACGACACCGAATCGGACGCGCTGTGCCTTACTCGCGGTGAGTCGGTTCCCTTGCTGGATGAGGACGAGTACCTCGGCGCCCTTGCGCATGCGCGTCACATGCACGCGTGGACGCTGATGCAGCAGGCGGGCATTGCCGAAGAGCAGGCACAGCGGCAGGCGCTTGAGCACTACGCATACTTTCCGCCGCATCATCGCTGGCGCATGCGCGTCCACGATGCGCGCGCTGCATGGGTCGATGTGATGAGCGTGCTGCACATCGATGACTACTGGTCCAAACCTGAGCTGCAGATGCCATCACCGGACTACTGGCATGCGTCCCGTGTGTTCGCCGCCGCGAATGGAATCCGCTTGCCGGACGGTCCGGGAAATGCCTGAAGCACTTCCCGGACCCTTCACGATCAGCTTTCCAGGAACGCCAGCAGGTCGGCGTTGATGCGGTCGGCGTGCGTGGTCGGGATGCCGTGCGGCGCACCTTCGTAGGTGATCAGCGTGCCGTTCTTTACCAGCTTCGCGGAAAGAACACCCGAGTCGGCATACGGGACCACCTGGTCATCGTCGCCATGGATCACCAGTACAGGGATGGAGATGCCCTTCAGGTCTTCGGTGAAGTCGGTCTGGGAGAAGGCCACGATGCCATCGTAGTGCGCCTTGGCCGAACCCTGCATGCCCTGCCGCCACCAGTTCCAGATCACCGCGTCTGAAGGCTTCGCGCCGGGCCGGTTATAACCGTAGAAGGGGCCTGCCGGCACGTCGTGATAGAACTGCGCACGGTTGGCCGCCAGCTGCGCCTGGAAGTCGTCGAAGACCTCCTTGGGCGTGCCCTGCGGGTTTGCCGCGGTCTTCACCATCAGCGGCGGCACCGAGCTGATCAGCACTGCCTTGGATACGTTCTTCTCGCCGTGGCGAGCGATGTAGCGGACCACCTGTCCACCGCCGGTGGAATGGCCCACGTGCATCGCGCCATGGGTGCCCAACTTCTCGACCACCGCCGCAACATCGTCCGCGTAGTGGTCCATGTCGTGGCCGTCCCATACCTGGCTGGAGCGGCCATGCCCGCGGCGGTCGTGGGCAACCACGCGATATCCCTTGTTGACGAAGAACAGCATCTGCGCGTCCCAGTCGTCGGCGCTGAGGGGCCAGCCATGATGGAAATGAATGACCTTGGCGTCGCGTGGACCCCAGTCCTTGTAGAAGATTTCGACGCCGTCTTTCGTAGTAACCGTAGCCATTTCCGGGTTCCTCGCAGTTGGGGTTGGGGGGCGTCCTGCGTACCGGCGACCTTGCATCGGTGCAGGAGGAAGGACGCTGTCAGTGCGTGTTGCAGGAGTGGCCCCAGGGCAGCATTTCCTTCTATCCTGAGGCGGCCATCACTCCGTCCGAATCCATTCTAGGAAGCGCTGCATCAATTGAAATTGGCGGAGGTGACATTCATGGGTATCGAAACTGACAAGCGGGTCGAAGTGGCTCTGCTGATCTATCCGGATTGCCAGATGGCGGCGATCCATGGCCTGACGGATCTGTTCCGGATTGCAAATGAGTGGGCGGCATATCCCCACGAAGATGACCGGCGGTGTTCCCTGCGGGTGACGCATTGGCAGCTGAATCCGGCGTCGGCGCAAATGGAATGTTGCTGGGACAGCGATCCAGGCGAGGTGAACGCCCCCACGTTCGTGATCTCGCCGCCCAGCGTCGCGATGCCCGAGCGGATGTCGGCGATGCCGCGCGAGGCGCGGTGGCTCAAGGAACTCCATGCCGGCGGCGCGATCATGTGCTCGGTCTGCGCAGGGGCGTTCGTGCTGGCCCAGACCGGCCTGCTTGCGCGACGGCGGGTTACCACCCACTGGGCCTTTGCAGGGCTGCTCGCCAGCGCGCATCCTGATGTCCAGGTGACGACCGAGAATGTCGTCATCGATGACGGTGACGTCATTACGTCAGGGGCGATTCTCGCGTGGAATGATCTCGGCCTGCTGATCGTCGATCGCGTCATGGGCCCCAGTGTCATGCTGGCCACGGCCCGCTTCATGCTCAGTGACGGCATCCGGCAGGACCAGCGTCCCTTGCAGGGATTCCTGCCCAGGCTCGATCACGATGATGCCGCCATCCTGGCGACCCAGCATCTGATCCTTGCAGAACCTGGGCTGCGCCACACCGTGGCCGGGCTTGCCCAACGTGCCCATTTGACCGAACGAACATTCATCCGGCGCTTCCAGAAGGCCACGGAACTCAATCCCGCCGACTACATCCGCCAGGCCAGGATGGCCAAGGCCAGGGACGCGCTGCAGCTCGGTGATCTTCCCATCGCACAGGTGGCCTCGCGCCTGGGTTATGACGACGCGGCTTCATTCCGCAAGGCATTCCAGAGCGTTGTCGGCATGTCGCCGTCCGCGTATCGCGATCACTTCCGGATCAGGCGGCGTTTCCCGGGTTGAGCTGCGTCGGCAGTTCAGCGCTCTTGACAGACCACCCTGCCGGAGTGGACCTTTCCCGGCATGACTATCGATATCGAATCGCTCAGCCTGCGGGAGCTGGGCGCCTTGGTGGTTGCCGCTGAACAGCGCAGGCAGCTTATTTCCAGCCGCCGTCCGGCCAGCGTGGTGCGCCGCATGCTGAAGGCGGCGGCCGCCGAAGCGGGCTATACGCTCGAAGAACTCTTTGGCGATGCGTCCGTCGAAGAACCCGCAACGCCTAGGAAATCCAGCCGCCGCAAAGCAGGCAAGGTTGCTGCCAAATATCGCGATCCGGAATACAAGCGCCTGACCTGGTCCGGCCGCGGGCGCATGCCACGCTGGCTGGCCGCCAAGGTCCAGAAGGGCCACAAGGTGACGGACTTCCTGATTCCCGGCCTGGCCCGTCCGACCGCCCGCAAGGGCAGCCCGATCGGCCAACGCACCCTGTTCAAGAAGGACTGAGGCCCGCAAGGCAACGCCTGCCGCGCCCGCGTCCACTTCAGGCTACCCTGCATGGGTCCGCACTGGAGGGAGGCACGCAATGGCACACAACGGCAGCACGGCGATCGCGCCGAGGGTCCTGTACATCGCGGGGGCGGCAGCGGTGCTGATCAGCCTGTTGGCCTGGTCGGTGGAATGGAGTGGGCTGGCCTATGTCTGCCCTTACTGCCGCGTGCAGCGCACCGTCATCGGCGTGCTGGGTCTGCTGATGATGGTTGCACGGCCGGGCGGCATCGTCGTGCCCTGGCTTTCGAACGCGATGGGCGGTTTCGCGTTCGTGGTCGCGGCGATGCAGCACTTCAACGGCTGGAAGCGTATCTCTGCCGGCGAATTCAGCTTCAATGCCCAGTGGTACATCGACCCATGGCTGTTGTCCGGGTGCGCGATGCTGATCCTGGTGGCACAGCTGATGCTGGTGCAGGCTGCCTGCCGGCGCCCGGTGCACGCCCCTCAGGAGGCCGCATGATGCGCGCTGCCTGCACGATGGTCCTGCTCATCGCCTTCTACAGCAATCCGGCACGTGCGGCCGACGATGCCGGAACGCCCAAGCGGCCTTCGGTGGAAACCCTGCAGCGCCTGATCGTGGACAAGGCTCCGCAGACGCGGATCGCGACGCCCGACAGCGAACGCATCACCGCGCGTCGCATCGATATCGTCGATGACCAGGGCGTGATCCGCATGACGCTGTCCGGGAAGACGCCGGCGCCGATCATCGATGGCATCCAGTACAAACGCGCCTTCAACGTGGCCGGCATGGTGCTGTACGACGACAAGGGCAGCGAGCGCGGTGGTTTCGGCACCGCCGATGTCGACGGCGGCATGGCGGTGCTGGCGCTGGATCATCCGGCGATGGATGCGATCGGATGGCGCGTATCTCCTGATGGCCAGGTGAGCTTCTCGATCAACCAGGCGCCGAAGCTGATCCGCGAGCCCGCGCTCGGGAATGCGTTGATTCCCGGTGTGCAGGCGCCAACCCGCATCGGCCTGGTGGTCGGCGCCGATGGAACGCCGGCCATTGCACTGAATGACAAGGCGGACCGCCCGCGCCTGCGGCTGACGGTCACGCCGGAAGGCTACGGGGCGATCGAGTTCCTCGATGCGCAGGGCAGGGTGATCCAAACGCTGGCACCGGAGGCGGAGCTCCGTCGCTAGCGTAGGGAGCCTGCTGGCGGGTACCTATGCGCGACGGCCCCGGCCGTCGATGCTGTAGCGCCCGGCTCCGGTGCAGGCCAGCAGCAGGAAGCCACCGGCCAGGCCCAGATTCTTCAGGAACATGATCTGCTGGGTCTGGTCACCGAAGTTGTGGTGGAAGATGAAGGCGGTGACCAGGCTGAAGCCCACCAGGACGATCGATACCAGCCGGGTCTGGAAGCCGAGCAGGATGCACAGGCCACTGCCGATCTCGAAGGCGATGGTTGGCCACAGCAGGATGCCGGGCACCCCCATTGCTTCCATGTAGCCCTGGGTACCACTGAGGTCGCCGAGCTTGCCCAAGCCGGAGACCAGGAACAGTGCCATCAGCAGGATGCGCGCAAGCAGGAAAGCGAGCGAGTGCGAGGAAGTGCTCACAGTGAAGTCCTTGAGGGAGTCCGACCCACGCGATCGGAGCTCACAGTCAGTGAAGCCCGTGTATACACGGCACGGCTGCCTTCCGGTTTCCCGTGCGGCCGGGGACCTTCGAATGCCGAAGAAGGCTGTCTCAGTCATCCCCCGGTGATGCCGCGTCTGCGCTTTGCCGGAACACCTGCAGCTGCGCAGCAAACGCACGCTGGTAGGCGGGGCGTTGCGTTGCACGGCCCACGTAGGTGACCACCTGCGGGTACTCGTCGAGGAGGCCGCTGCTCTTCAGGCGCAGCAGCACCGAGATCATCATCAGGTCGCCCACGCTGAAGTCGCCGTCAAGCCATGGTGCTTTGTCCAGCCACGCTGACAGCTGCGCCAGCCGCAAACGCACGCGCTCATCGAGCATCGCCAGACGCTGTGCATACCAGGGTTGCTCGCGCTCCAGGACCCAGGCCATCGAGCGCTCGACGATGGGCGGCTCCACCGTATTCAACGCAGCGAACACCCACATGATCGCGCGCATGCGTGCATCCGGATCAGCGGGGAGCAGGCCGGCATGCTGTTCGGCCAGGTGCAGGACGATCGCGCCGGATTCGAACAGGACCTGGTGGCCGTCCTGCCAGGTGGGGATCTGCCCGAAAGGGTTGCGCGCCAGGTGCGCGGGCTGCTTCAGCTCGGCGAAGCTGAGCAGCTGCACGTCATAGGGCACGGCCAGTTCCTCCAGCGCCCAGCGCACGCGCATGTCACGGGCCAGGCCCTGGCCGCGGTCGGGGGAGGTGGCGAAGGCGGTGAGGATCGGGCACATCGTGGCACTCCTGCAGGCCGAAGGGGCGGCCTTTCCTGTTCCGACGAACGGGGAGGCGGGAAATCGACAGCGCCCGCTGCGTCGCTCACCCCGCCCGATGCAGCTTCCGGTACTGATCCGGCGTGCACTGCGCGTGCCGCTTGAACATCTCGGCGAAGGCGCTGACGCCGGAATAGCCCAGCTCCTCGGCGATCAGGCTGATCGGCCGGCGGGTGCACAGCGCCTCGGTGGCGCGCACGAACTTCACCCGTCCACGCCAGTCGCCGAGCGACATGCCCAGCTCGCTGCGTGCCAGGCGTTCGAGCTTGCGCACGCTCATGTGGTGGCGCTGCGCGATTTCGGCAACCGATTCGGCCATCGACAGGTGTTTCTCCATGTACGCCATCACCTGCTTCAGCGCATCGCTGCTGGCGATCGGCAGGAAACTGGGCAGCACTGCGGCATTGACGATCTGGTCGATCACCACGGTGGCCATGCGCCGCTGGGCCGGTGTGTGCGGATCGGTCACGCCCTGTCGTGCCAGTTCATGCAGCAGTTCGCGCAGCAGCGGGCTGACTTCCAGCGCACTGCAACGCGTGGGCAGCCGGCGTGAAAGTGCCGCCGACAGATAGGCGGAGCGGTAGGCCAGTTGCGAGCGGTTGCGCGAATAGTGGGCCATTCCTGGTGGAATCCAGATCGCGTAGTGCGGCGGGGACACCATCCACTCGCCGTCGATCTTCATCTCCATCACACCCTGCGCGACGAAGTTGAACTGACCCCACGGATGGCTGTGCGTGCCCCAGTCGGTGGGCTCCATTGCGCCCTGCCGGAAGTAGATCGGGCCGGGCAGCTGGCGGAAGGTGGGAATCGGCTCCATCGGTTGCCGCAAGCCGGGGGCGGGGTGGCGCATTTTCGGGATGTCCTCGATATGCGCCAAGCGTACGCTGGCCATTCCCCTACGTACACCTACACGCGTGAACTATCTCTTCCCGATCCTCGCCTGCCTGCTGTGGGGCGCGAACACCATCGTTACCAAGCTTGCTTCGGGCTCGGTCGGTCCCATCGATATCGGCTTCTTCCGTTGGCTGGTCGCGGCGGTGGTCCTGCTGCCATTCGCGCTGCCGCGGCTGCGTGGCAATCTGCCGACCGTGCGCGCCAACCTCGGGCGCTTCCTGGTGCTGGGCTGCCTGGGCGGGGTGATGTACCAGTGCCTGGCCTACTATGCGGCGCACTTCACCTCGGCCACCAACATGGGGGTGATCCAGGCGCTGATTCCGCTGATCGCGCTGGCGCTGTCGCGCGTGTTCATGGGCCATCCGGTGCGTGGCACTTCCATTCTTGGCGCGGTGATCTCCACCGCCGGTGTGGTGGCGGTGGTATCGCAGGGCGACCTGGCACGGCTGGCCGCGCAGGGCCTGAACCGCGGCGACGCGATCATGCTGATCGGCGCATTGGCCTTCGCCGCCTACAACGTGCTGATGCAGCGCTGGAAGATTCCGCTGTCGGTGCTCGAATCGCTGTTCCTGCAGGCCACGGCTGCGTCGCTGATCCTGCTGCCGGTGCAGCTGTTGATCGGCACCGGGGTCAACAACCTGACGGCGGTCGGGTGTATCGGTTTCGCTGCTGTGTGCGCCTCGATCCTGGCGCCGCTGACCTGGATGACCGGCCTGTCGCGCCTGGGTGCTGCGCGCGTCTCAGGCTTCTTCAACCTGGTGCCGATCGTGACCGCCGCGCTGGCCGTGCTGCTGCTGGGTGAAACGCTCAGTGGCTGGGTACTGGGCGGTGGCCTGCTGGCGGTGTCCGGCGTGGTGTTCGCCGAGTACAGCGCCAGGCGCGCCGCTGCAGTGCCCAGCGAGCAACCCGCATAGGGCTTCGGTCATGCGGGCTAGGTGTCCCCGCTCAGCGCCTGTTCCACCCGCTGTTCCAGCGCGTCTGCATCATGGCCGCGTTTGCCCTGCAGGCTGAGATACAGCGAAAGCGGGTCGACCACATCGCCGACGCTGGTGAATGCCGGCGGATAGGCCCAGATCTGCAGCCGTGCGCTCTGGACGCAGTCCGGACCGGGCATGGGAAGGGCGCCCAGCAACCGCCACGCATCGATGTGCAGCGCACGGGTGCCACCGATCGCGGGCGGTGACGTTTCAGCAAGTGCGTCCAGGCCTGCGGTCGGCGCCGGGTGCCCGGCATCGCGGAGCACCTCGGCGGTCGGGCCCCAGCAGACATCCACTTCCTTCAGGATGGGAGAACGCAGGAACGGCTGTGCCCTGGCCCAGACCTCGTCGCGGTTGCCGGCCAGCTTCAGGAAGCGCTCGCGGCCACCGGTGGAGCGTTCAACCAGGCCGCGACCGACCAGTTCGGCAGACAGGCGCGACGCTGTCATCGAGGTGTAGCCGGCGGCAGCACTGATCTCGCGCGCCGACCACCAGCGCGTCTGGCCGCTCAGCAGCACGTGGATCAGCACGGCCTGCGCCGAAGGCAGCAGCGAGATGGCCTTCTTCTCATGATCGGGGTCGTCGCGGAACTCAATGGCCAGGCTGGGTGCGAACAACTGCGTGTGCGGGACCACGAAGTCGATGTGGTTCTCGACCAGGAAGCGGCGCTGGGTCGGCGTGAGATAGGGCGAAACGTACAGCACCAGTGCATTCGCTGCGGAGCGCAGGCAGCGTACGTCCTGGATCACGCGGGTGCTGGATTCGCCGGGCTCGCGGGCCACGGCGAGCATGGCGGGGGTTTCCCCGTACAGCATCAGTCCGGCGAGGTGGTAGCGCGATGCCATCGCGTGGGGAATGGCATGCAATGAAGCAAGTGGATGCACTGCCGAGGCGAGCCCGGGAAGAATCCTGCGCAGGTACCGCTGCGCGTCAGCGACCAGGTCGGTCAGGCCGGTGCGAACTGCCGTCGTCATCTCGTACTTCCCTTGCGGCGGCATGTCCGGAGGATCGGAACCCGGCCACACCGCCACATTCAGTGGTGAACCTGGAGACGGGTGTGCAGTGTCGGGGCGCGTGGCGATCCATGCGGTCCTGCTCCTTTGCCGTCATGACATCAAGTGTTGCCGGGAACCTTGGAGATTCCGTCGAAAAACGATGGAGATTGGGTGGAGGCGGTGTGCATCGTGGCCGGCGGACTCCCCTTCCGCCGGCCACGAGCACGGACATGACCGTCAGAAGCGCTGCGAGTACTTCACGTACACGGTGCGGCCGATATCGAAGCCGCCGTAGTAGGGGAAGGAGCTGGCCGGCTTGGAGAACATGATCGGGCCCTGGTGGTTGAACACGTTGTTCGAACCCAGCGCCACGGTGCCGTCCCACGGCAGCTTGTAGCTGACCTGGATGTCGTGGAAGGCATTGGAGCCAACCTTGCGCAGCGCGTCCGGTTCACCGTAGGCATAGCGGTCCGGCAGGGAGCACGGACGGTTGGGCACGCAGCTTTCGGCCATGCCGGAGTAGTAGCGCACCGTGTACTGCGTGCTGAAATTGCCGAGCTGCCAGTTCACGCCCAGGTTCGAGCGCAGGCGGGAAATGCCCGGCTGGCCGATCCGGCCCATCATGATCGTATCGCCGGCCGAGTTCTGGTTCTCCTCGTCGTACTTGGAGACATAGCTGTTCTGCAGGTCGATGGTGAAGCGGCCGAACGAGAACTCGGGCAGGCGGTAGCGGATGCCCAGGTCCCAACCTTCGGTTTCCATCGAGCCCAGATTGGCCAGGCCGTAGAACATGCTGGTGATGTGGCCATCGCCAGCGCGCTTGACGCTGCCACAGCGCGAGGCGTTGCCGAGCACGTAGCAGTCACGCAGGATGCGGTCGACGCTGTCCTCGATGATCATGTTGGTGATCTTGTAGCTGTACCAGTCGAGGTTGATGTCCAGTCCGTCGACCCAGCGCGGGCTCCAGACCACGCCCACGGTCTTGCTCTTGGACTCTTCCGGGCGCAGCTTCGGGTCGGAGCCGGTGGTGAATTCGTCAGGCGTGGCGCACGGATAGCTGGCGCAGGGCTTCAGGCTCTGGTTCAGCTGCTGGTAGCCCAGCGGGACGCCGGCGGCGTTGCAGGCGGCATTGCCGTTGACGCTGTTGGTGGCGCCGATGCCGCACGGGTCGACATAGGTTTCGAAGCTGGTCCCGAGGCCGCCATACAGATCGGCGATGCTCGGCGCGCGGAAGCCTTCGGCGAAGGTGCCGCGGATCATCAGTTCTTCGATCGGACGCCAGGCGAAGCTCGCCTTGGAGTTGGTGGTGCTGCCGAAGTTGCTGTAGTCGGAGTAGCGCGTGGCCAGGTTCACGGTCAGCTCCTTGGCGAACGGCAGGTCGCGCAGGATCGGCACGTTCACCTCGGCGAAGAACTCGTTGAGGCTGTAGTCACCGGCGGTGGTGGAGGCGCCCAGTGCAGTGCTCTGGCGCGACTGGGCGAAGGCATCGGGCACGAAGCGGCCTTCTTCCTTGCGGTACTGATACCCCAGGGCGACAGACAGGTCACCGGCAGGCAGTTCGATCACCGGGCCGGAGATGTTGGCGAAGTAACTGCGGGTCTTGGTGATGCCGGTATCGTTGAACGTCGGGAACAAGAAGCGCTGCAGTTCGGGATCGGAGAGAGAGCCAGCCCCCGCGACCCCGAACGGCAGCAAAGGATTCCAGGCCAGGCAACCCGAGACCGGCGATGCCGCCGTGCCACACCGGGCCACACCGTTGGCATCGAGGTAGGAGGGCCCCAATGCCTGCCGGGAAGCGATCAGGCTCATGTCGCCACGGCCCGTTTTTGTAACTTCATTGCGGTTGAACAATGCGCCGACTTCCCAGTCGTACGTCTTGGTGCCCAGCTCGAAGTAGCCAGACAGGCTTGGTGCAATCCGCAGCGACTTCAGCTTGCTTTCCGTCGTGCGCGGCACTTCCCACAGGCGGCGATTGAACGCGATGCTGTGGTCGAGCGGGTTGAATACGCTGGCCGCATCCAGGGGCGTGCCGAACTTGGTCGACTGGTACGGGTAGCCCGCGATCTGCTGGTCGGTGGTGCGCTCGTTGTAGCCGATGTCGGCGGTGAACTTGATCTGGTCGGTCAGCGCGTAGTCCGTGCTCAGGAACAGCGAGCGGCGCTCGATGCCGGTCTGCAGGTGCATCTGGTCGTTGCCGTTGGCGAACTCGGCCGGCGTGATCGGGTGGTAGTCGTTCGGGTTCTTCGGATCGCCGCCACGATTGAGGGTCTTGAATACGGCGTCACCGGTATTGCACTTGTAGAGCGCCGGGTCGCACCACGAACCGTTCTGGCTGATGTTGCTCCAGTCCGCGCCCGGGTAGTTGGGGCCGGCGCCGCCGTACCGGGAGAACTCGCGGTCGCGGGCAAACACCGGGTCCGACTTCTGGTATTCCAGTGCGAGGGTGTATCCGCCACGCTCCCCACGGGCACCGGTGACCAGCGAGAACGTGCTGTCCTTGCCATCGCCCTGGCTGAACTGCCCGTGCTGCATGGATACTTCCAGGCCTTCGTAGTTCTTGCGGGTGATGATGTTGACCACGCCAGCGATTGCATCCGAGCCGTACAGCGAGGAGGCGCCGTCCTTCAGCACATCGATGCGCTCGACCGCGCTCATCGGAATCTGGCTCAGATCCTGCAGGCCGCTGGTGGTGGCGCCAAGGCGCTTGCCGTTGACCAGAACCAGGGAGCGCGTGGCGCCCAGATTGCGGATGTTGACGTAGTAGCCACCGACGTTTTCGCCGGACGCCAACGCGCGCGCACGCGAGATGGTCGGTGCGCCGGTGGAGGTCAGGTTCTGCAGCAGGTCGGCGATGGTGGTGAAGCCCTGCTGCTCGATCATCGCGCGGGTGATGGCGATGATCGGCTGCTGCGTTTCGATATCCACGCTGCGGATGGCCGAGCCGGTAACCTGGATGCGATCGAGGTTCTTCGGTGTTTTATCGCTGTCATCCTGCGCATGCGCGGCCGGTGACCAGGCGGCGGCCAAGGCCGTGCCCACTGCCAGGGAAAGCAGGGTGTACTTGTAATGCATTTGGCTCTCTCCAAATCCAGTTGAATGGGTTTCCGCATCGCTGCGTGGAAACCGATCTGAAACTCCGCTGTGCGGAATCGGAAGGAACCTAACACTCCGTTTACAACTCGATTACGTTATGGACGCGTTATCGTCGCGCGCCGGATACAGCATTCATGCACAGGCCATGCACGAAACCGCGACGCGCACCAAGGGCGCTCTGCTTCAGTCTGGCTGCGGGCTGATGACAGACTCCAGGAGACATCCGATGAATACCCCGGGCAAACCCAAACCCACATGGAAGCAGTGGCATGTACTGTTGCTGGTGCTTGCCATCGCACTGCTGGTGACGCTGATCATCGTCATCGCGCCATGGTGAATCGTGGGCGTTCTGCTCAGTCACCGTGAACGCGGAAATGCGACCGGATGAAGGAGTCAGGACGCGTTGAGGGTGGTGATGCGTGCATCAATTCGTACTCACCCAACCGGCACATCCAAACCTCCACAGTGGTCCCGAAGGCAACGCACTCGCGCTGTCATTCTCCATAGACCATCGAGCACACAGGAGCGATTCCATGAGCACCCAGTCCACCATCGAACATCGCCTCAACGACCTGATCGAGATTGCCCGGGACGGAAAGTCGTTCTACGAAGAAGCTGCGACCAAGGTGAAGGATGCCGAACTGTCGGCCCTGTTCACCCGCATTGCCGGCGTCAAGGGCCGCATCGTCGCCGCGTTGAGCAGTTCGGTCGCCGCCAGTGGTGGCAAACCCGCCGAGCACGGCACCATGGTCGGGTCGATGCAGCAGTTCTATGGCAAGGTGCGCGCTGCATTCGGCGACACCAACTATGGTTACGTGGCCGAGCTGGAAGAGTCTGAAGACCGGCTGCTTGGCGCATTCAAGGACGTGCTGAAGGACAACGAGCTGCCGCCGGCCGTGCGCCAGGAAGTCACCCAGCTGCTGCCTGAAGTGCAGGAGTGCCACAACGTGATGCGTGCGCGCAAGCACGCCATGAAGGCGGCCTGACGATCATCGGCGGCCTTCTCCCCGGGGCCGCCACGGTCGGGGCAGCGTGGCTGCCCCGGCCAACTTCGAGGCGGCGTGCAGGACTCAGCGTGGCGCATCGGGCGCGATGTCCTGCAGGTGCAGCACCCGCCCCATCAGCTCGCTGAAGATGGGGGCGGCGACTGCTCCGCCACCGTAGCCTCCGCGCCGTGCATCGGGATCGTCCACCACCACGGCGACCGCATAACGTGGATGTTGCGCCGGTACGACCCCGGCAAACAGGGACATGTAGTGGCGCGCATATCCGCCGGCAGCCGCCTTGCGCGCGGTCCCGGTTTTTCCGGCGATGGCATAGCCGTTGATGCGGGCCCGCGTCGCGGTGCCACCCGGCTCGCTGGTAGTGGCAATCATGTCCAGCACCTGGTCGGCCACGTCTGCGGGCATGGCACGGCTCACCACTGTTGCGCGGCCATGCTCGAAGGTCGGTTGTACGCGCAGGCCATGGTTGGCCAGCGTCGCGTAGGCATTGGCCAGCTGCAGCGTGGTCATCGACAGCCCGTACCCATAGGCCAGGGTCTGCTTGCTGGTGCCACTCCATGCAGCGGGAGCGGCCAGTACGCCGTTGCGCTCGCCGGGGAATCCGCTCCCCGAGACATGCCCGGCGCCCAGCGCGGCAAACATGGCGTGCAGCTGTTCCCGGCTCAGGCGGCGCGAAATCAACGAGATGCCCACGTTGGAGCTTTTCTTCAGGACGCCGGTGGTATCCAGTACGCCCAGATCCCGATAGTCACGGGTGGTGAAGCGCCCATTGCGGATCCAGCCGGGGTGGGTGTCGAACGTGCTGGCAGACGTGATCACGCCGGCCTCGAGCGCCGCAGCCACCGTGAAGGGTTTCACCGTGCTGCCGGGCTCGAACACATCGGTCACCGCACGGTTGCGGCGTGCATCGGCGGCGCCGGTGCCGGGCGCATTGCTGTTGTAGGTGGGCCAGTTGACCATCGCCAGGATCTGGCCGGTGCCGACTTCCAGCACCACGATGCTGGCGGCAGCAGCGCCGTGGCGTTGTACTGCCGGTCCGAGTCCAGCATGGAGGACGTGCTGCATGCGGCTGTCCAGCGACAGCACGATGTCCTCGCCGGGATGCGCCGGACGGCCACGGTCGCGCAGCTCGACCGGGCGACCCTTGCGATCGACGATGACCTCACGGTAGCCGGCCTCTCCGCTCAGGCGCGCGTCGAACAGGTGCTCAAGGCCTTCAAGGCCATGACCTTCGATATCGGTGACGCCGACGGTCTGCGCGAACAGTTCCGACTGTGGGTAGAAGCGTTTGAACTCCTGCTGCAGGTGGACCCCGATCGGCGCCCTGGCCTGCAGTGCTTCAAGGCGGGCTGGATCGCCGCGACGGAAGCCCGGCAGGTAGATGAAGCGTCGCTGCCGGTTGCGCGCCAGCAGTCTGGTCAACGCCGTCGCATCGGTATCCAGCACCGAGGCCAGCTGCTCGACTGAACCTGATGCGTCGAAGAAGGCGCGCGGGTCGATCCACAGCGATGCCACGGGAGCCGATCCAGCAATGACGATGCCGTGGCGGTCGTACAGCGTGCCGCGATGCGCGCGCAGCGGATGGTGGCGGAGCATCCGTGCTTCGGCCTGGTGCCGGTAGAAGTGATGATGGACGATCTGGACGTCGGCGGCTCGCGCCAGCAGCAGGCCCGCCAGTATGGCCAGTGCGGCGCAGGTCAGGCGGTAGCGGCGGCGGAAGTCATGGGCACGCGTGCGGCGTGGCGCCATGGTGGGGGTGCGCATCCGATGAGGCATCAAGACAGTGGTTACAGCGGTTGCCCGGCGATGTAGGCCAGCAGTGCGGAAGCACGGTCGATGACATTGGCGTGGCTGCGGCCATCGGCAACGGCCATGCAGGCGATCTCCGCATCGCGCAGCGTGGCCAGCCGGTCCTGCAGGGCTGGATAGGGTTCGGCCGTGCGAAAGGTCGCGGTGTAGCCTGCGTCCAGCAGCGGCTGGACCTGCACGGGATGGCTGTCGTGCTGGTTGCGCAGGGTGTGGTCGATCCGTGCGACATCGCAGGAGGCGATGGCATTGAATGCGTACTCCCAGGCCACTGCATTCGCCATGCCCTGGTCGATCTGGCTGAGCAGCGCTGCACGTGGCGGCTCGACGGGGAGATTGGGCGATGCTGCCTCTGTGATGGCTGCCGGCATGGCGAACAGCAACAGGATCAGGGGTAGGTTCAGTCGCATGCGCGCGATTCCGGGTGTTGCGGGAGGGACGGTGCGTCCGCCGCAGACCGGCTGCGGCCCAGCAGCAACACCGCAAGGCTGGCCAGCAGTGCGGCGACGGCCGACGTCCACAATGCACTGGCAAATCCGTAGCTGTAGATCGCCTGTGCGAAGGCGGCGGTGCGCGCATCGGCGAAGGTGCCGGTAGCGATCGCATCGGCCATCGGCAGTACATCGCGCGCGGGAACCACAGCCGACAGTGCGTTGCGGATGCCCAGGCTCAAGGCACTGGACAGCACGGTGAATCCGAGCAGGATGCCGACAAAGCGCGTGGTCGCGCTGATGCCGGAGGCCATGCCGGCCCGCTCGCGCGGTGCCGCGCCGATGATGGCTTTGGAGGTCTCGCCATTGAGGATGCCGCCACCGGCACCGATCACCACCATTGCGACGAGTGCCAGCCACGGCAGATGCTGCCACGCGGCCAGTCCGGCCACGGCATTGCCCGCGGCGGTGATCGACAGCCCGATCGCCAGCACGGCCGGACTGGTCAGATGGCGACCGAGCCGCCGGCCCACGCTGGGAAACAGCAGCATCGCCGCAGCGAACGGAAGCATGCCGGCACCCGCAGCCAGTACGCTCAGGCCGATGCCGTTCTGCAGGTACTGCGGCAGCATCGACGCCATCACCTGTGCGCTGACCGAATAGCCGACCATGGCAATGAGTGCGCCGACGAAACGCGGACTGGCCAGCAGCCCGAGATCGACCATGGGATGTGACCGCGCCCGTTCAACGATGACGAAGGCGGCGGCCATGATGATGGCCAGGGCCAGCCCGCTCAGCGCTGGGGCCGATGACCATCCTTTTGCCAGTCCTTCGACCAGGAAGAACACGATGCCGAAGATGGCAACGCTGAAGGTGATGATGCCGGGCGGATCGAGCGGGCGGACCACGCTGTCGGACGACTCGGGTATCCAGCGCAGCGTGCCGTAGCCGAGCAGACCCAGGAACGGCAGGATCGCGACGAACACCGCGCGCCAGCCCCAGAGCGCGGACAGCAGGCCGCCGATCAGTGGCGAGAGCACCATCATCACGCCCATGGCGGTGCCCCAGAACGCCCATGCGGTGTCCTTGGCCGTCCCCTGGTGGTAGGTGTGGCCGATGATCGACAGCGAGGGTGCCAGCAGGAACGCAGCACCGATGCCCTGCAGTGCCCGCGCCAGGTAGAGCAGGGCGGCACCGGGCGCCAGTGCACAGAGCAGAGAGGTGAGGGCGAACAGGCTGATGCCGATCAGCAGCACCCGGCGGCGGCCGTAGCGGTCGGCGACAGCACCGGCGGGCAGCAGCAGTGAGGTGAAGGACAGGATGTAGGCACTGATCACCCACTCGATATCGGCGAATCCGGCGTGCAGGTCACGCGCGATGCTGGGCAGTGCGACCGCTACGGCATTGGTCTCCAGCACGGTCATCGTGCAGCCCAGCGAGGCCACCAGCAGGACCGCGTCAGGCAGCGTGTGCCGTGCAGGCGAAGAGGGAGGGGAGTGCGGCACCGGTCACTCGCAGGAAGGGGAGGACGGCCATTCCAGCAATGATCGGTGTTTGTTTCATTCTCGGTGTTTTCTGGTTACGTTAGCTTGAACCTAACCAAATGCCGCCCATGGAACGCCGTCACCTGGAGTACTTCGTCACCCTGGCCGAGGAACTGCACTTCGGTCGTGCGGCCCTGCGGCTGGGGATTGCCACCCCCACGCTGAGCGTGCAGATCCAGGACATCGAGCGTCGCCTCGGCACGCGCCTGTTCGACCGCAGCCGGCGCGAAGTGCTGCTGACCTCCGCAGGCGAGGTGTTCCTGGCAGAAGCCCGCGATGTGCTGCGCCGGTTCGAACAGGCCGAAACCCTGGGCCGGCGCGCCGGGCGGGGTGAGATCGGCAAGATCGAGATCGGCTACGTCGGCTCGGCGCTGTATGCCGGTGCGTTGCAGGATCAGCTCAGCCGGTTCCGCAGCCGCTACCCGGGCGTGGAACTGCAGGTGAGCGAATGGCCGATGGGCGAGCTCCCGCAGCTGCTGCAGGAAGGACGGGTGGATGTGGTGTTCTGCCGGCCTCCGATGGATGTGCCCGACAGTTTCGGCGAACACACCCTGGTCGAAGACCAGTTCTGCGTGGCCCTGCCGGAAACCCATCCGCTGGCGCAGGCCCGGGCGCCGGTACAGCCGGCATCATTGGCCCGGGAAGGCTTCGTCATGCCGGAGCAGCCGGTGGGCGCAATGGAAGTCGGGCGCCGCGGCGGGTTCATTCCACGTATCCGTTCCCAGCCCGGGCATCTGGCGGCGGTGTTGGCCGAGGTGTCGGTCGGCGTTGGTTCGGTGGCGATCGTGCCATCGGTACTGCAACGCACGCTGGTGCTGCCCGGAATGATCTATCTGCCACTGGCCGGCCCCACCATCGTCTCGACCATCGCTGTGCAGTACCGGCGGGCGGAGACCTCGCCCGTGGTGCGACGGCTGATCGAGCAGGTGAAGGAGACGCCGTGCAGGCGCATCGACATGTTGCCCCTGGCCTGAAGGCCGCGCGGCAGATGGACGATTGCTACACTTGCGCCACCTGCATTCGCATTCGATGGACATCATGAACAACGGGAACGGTCCGCAGACAGTTCGCTGAGCCGCAACAACGATGCAGACGTTGTTGCGGTGGTCATCCCTGCGATGCACGCGAAGTGGATGGATCACCGCCGGATTCACTCTGGGCGGAGACTTCCCATGTTCAATCGACAGGCCCCGCGTTGGGCCCACCCGCTGCCATCGGCCATTGTGCTGATGGCGCCGTTCGACCTCCTGGCCTCGCTGGCCATGGATATCTATCTTCCTGTGGTGCCGGTGATGCCGCAGGCACTGCAGACATCACCGGCGCTGGTGCAGCTGACGTTGAGCATCTACCTGCTGGTGCTCGGCCTGGGCCAGTTGCTGTTCGGCCCGTTGTCCGACCGTATCGGGCGGCGGCCGGTCCTGTTGCTGGGGGCGTTGCTGTTCGCACTTGCGTCGTTTGCGCTGGCCATTTCCAGCAGCGGCGCAGCATTCCTGGCCTGGCGAACCGTGCAGGCGGTGGGGGCGTCGGCGGCGCTGGTGGCGACCTTTGCCACGGTCCGTGATGTGTATGCCGATACACCCGAAGGCGCGTCGTTGTATGGGCTGTTCGCCTCGATGCTGGCCTTCGTGCCGGCGCTGGGACCAATCCTCGGCGCACTGCTGGCAGGCGCCGTCGGCTGGCGTGCGATCTTCGTTCTGCTCGGCGTACTGGGCATGATCGCCGGCATGCGCGCGGTATGGCATTGGCAGGAAACCCGCCCGCAGTGCCAGGACGCGTCGCGACCCGCGGTACGACGCATCCTCGGCAGCGGCGCGTTCTGGATCTACACGCTGGGCTTCAGTGCAGGCATGGGCACGTTCTTCGTGTTCTTCTCGGTTGCACCCCGGCTGCTGGTCGGGCACATGCAGTATTCGCCGCTGTCGTTCAGCCTGGCCTTCGCCACGGTGGCGCTGGTGATGATCGTCACGGCGCGGATAGCGAACGTGTGCATTGCCCGCTGGAGCGTGCGCGGTACCTTCCTGCGCGGCCTGTGGGTGATGGTGGCCGGGGTGCTGCTGATGGCGTTGGCCGCAGCGTGGCCTCCCTCGTTCATCGGAGTGGTGCTGCCCATGTGGGGCATCGCGGTGGGGCTGGTGATGGTGGTTTCGGTGGCTGCAAGCGGTGCGCTGCGTGATTTCGCCGATGCGTCGGGTACGGCGGTGGCCCTGTACTACGCGGTGCAGAGCCTGATCGTGGCAAGCATAGGCACGCTGGTTACCCTCGTGCTACCTGGCGATACCGTGTGGCCGCTGGTGGCCTATGGATTGCTGCTGCCACTTGCCAGCCTGGCAGGTGCCGCCGCGCTGCGGCATCGCGTATAGCGCTGGATGGCGGGCAAAAAAAGGGTTCTTCACCCAACTCCGGGGAAGGCTGCACGGATTTTGAGGAAGAAATAGGCGTCGTCTCGGTATCCGTAGGCGACGCGCTTGATGACCTTGATCTTGTTGTTGATTCCCTCGACCAGATTCGTT
>NZ_RXLZ01000042.1 GCF_003970865.1 Stenotrophomonas maltophilia
TGATGTTGGTATCATTCGCGCACCTGTATCTCTGCTGGTTTTTTCTTTTTTAAAGAGTAAGCACGGAAACAGGTGAGGGGGTCGTTCATGGGGCCCGGGAATTTGTACAAGGGCTCAGCCGTTGGCCTTCGCCTTCGCCTCGCGCGCGGCCTGCTGCTCGGCCAGGGTCAGTGCCACGTTGTCGCGCAGGTACGCCGGCTCGACCTTCTCCGGTGCAATGGCTTCGCCGCGAGCGAACGCCGGCACCGCCAGTGCCAACACATCCGATGCCCGCGGCAGCGCCGTCGCATCAAAGCCGCGCAGGCCGTTGCCCAGCTGGGTCACCAATGCCCCCTCGGCTGCACCGAAACCGGTGCCGACACCGTAGGCCGACATCCCTTCCGGCAGCGCAACCGCAGCGGGTGCGCACACGCGCTCGGCATCACGTGCCACCGGCAGGCCGTCTACACGTTCAAAGCGCGCGACATACAGCTCGCCCATCCGTGCATCGATCGCCGACAGGATCTGCGTTTCTTCTGCCGGTGCCCGCAGCGCCAGCACCTGCAGCGTCGAGACCGGCAACAGCGGGCGGTCCAGGGCCAGTGCGATGCCCTGGGCAATGGCGATCGCCAGGCGCACGCCGGTGAACGCACCGGGGCCACGGCTGAGCGCAATGCCGTCCAGCTGGCGGCGGCTGATGCCGGCGTCGGCCAGCAGCGCCTCGGCCCACGGCAGGCTCAGTTCGGCATGCCGGCGCGGGGCGATCTCGAAGCGTTCCAGCACCTGCCCATCGACATGCAGGGCAACGGAACAGGCTTCGGTGGCGGTTTCAAAGGCGAGCAGTTTCATCGGATCGGGTCAGAACAGGGGGAACGTGGCACCGGGCGCTGGCTCGGGGCCGGTCGCAACAGCGGCCGGGGCAGCCGCATCATCGGCCACGGGCGCCCATTGTGGCGTAAAGAAGGCCTGCACATCGGCCAGGCTGCTGGTACGGCGGAACGGCGGCAGTGAATCGAGGAAGACCCGGCCGTAGCCACGGTTGAGCAGGCGCGGATCGCACAACACCAACACACCACGGTCGCTCTCGCTGCGGATCAGGCGGCCGACGCCCTGTTTCAGCGCAATCACCGCCTGCGGCAGCTGCTCATCGCGGAACGGATTGCCGCCCTGGCTGCGGATCGCCTCCAGCCGTGCCTCGTACACCGGATCGTCCGGTGCCGCGAACGGCAGCTTGTCGATCATCACCACGCTCAGCGCCTCGCCCACCACGTCCACGCCCTCGCGGAAACTGGCCGAGCCCAGCAGCACGCCATTGCCCGATTCGCGGAAACGCTGCAGCAGTGTCGCGCGCGGCGCCTCGCCCTGCACGAACAACGGCCATGGCCCATCACGCAGTGCCTCGGCGGCCTCGCGCAATGCACGGTGCGAGGCGAACAACAGGAACGCCCTGCCCTGCGAGGCCTGCAACACCGGCCGCAGGGTCTGGATCAGCGCGGTGCCGAATCCGCGCGCCGCCGGATCGGGCAGGCCCTCGGGCAGGTAGCACAATGCCTGCTCGGGCCAATTGAACGGACTCGGCTGGACCAGCGTGTGCGGATCGTCCAGGCCCAGGCGGGTGGCGATGTGGTCGAAGCCACCGCCCACGGTCAGCGTCGCCGAGGTGAAGATCCATGCCGCGCGACTGCGCTCGCGATGCTCGCGCAGCGGGCCGGACACATCCATCGGCGTGCGCTGGCAGCGGAAACCACGCGGGGTGAGCTCGTACCAGAGCACATCAGCGGCATTGGCTGTGTCCGCCGGATCGGTATCGAAGTCGAGCGTGGGCTCATCATCGCCCAACCAGCGGCTGAGCCGCGAGACCGCCTCACGCGCCCGCGCATGACAGGCATCCAGACCCGCCGCGGCTTCGCGCAGCGGCTGCAGTGCCTGCTCCAGGGTCACCAACCCCGCCATCACCGTATCGAATCCGTCGCGCACCTGCGGCATCGCCAACGCGCGCCATTGCGTGCCACGCGGCGGCAGTCCCTCCATCGCCGAACGCAGCGCCAGCAGCGCCTGCTGCAACTGGTCGACCGGTTCCTGCAGCGCCGACTGCGCGCCCCCGACGCCGCGCGCTTCGGCCAGGCAGTCGCGGCCCAGTTCCTGCCACGGGCGCATGCCAAAACCTTCGCCAAAGAACTGCGCGGCCAGTTCGGGCAACTGGTGTGCCTCGTCGATGACGAAGGCCTGCGCCCCCGGCAGCAATTCACCGAAACCATCCTGCTTCAGGGCCAGATCGGCCAGCAGCAGATGATGGTTGACCACCACCACATCGGCAGCCTGCGCGCGTTGCCGCGCGCGCACCACGAAGCAGTCATCCCAGAACGGGCAGTCGGTACCCAGGCAGTTGTCGACAGTGGAAGTGACCATCGGCAGCAGCGGCGAATCATCGGCCAGGCCTTCCAGTTCGGCGATGTCACCGAACTCCGAACGACCGGACCAGGCCAGGATCCGCTGGAACTGCGCGGCCTGTTCGGGGCTGGAAAAACGCGGCTCGCCCCGCGCCTGCTGCAGGCGATAGCGGCACAGGTAATTCGCGCGTCCCTTCAGCAGCGCACTGCGCAGGCCGACACCGAGTGCCTGGCGCACCCGTGGCAGATCGCGGTGGTAGAGCTGGTCCTGCAGCGCGCGGGTACCGGTGGAGATGATGGTGCGCAGCCCGGACAGCAGCACCGGCACCAGGTAGGCAAACGTCTTGCCGGTGCCGGTACCGGCCTCGGCCAGCAGCAGGTCACGCTGCTGCAGCGCATCGGCGATGGCTTCGGTCAGGTGCAGCTGTGCCGGACGCGGGACGAATGCATCCAGGTGCGAGGCGAGCGCGCCGCCGTCGCTGAGGGCTTCACGGCTGGCATGGACAAGGTCGGACATCAGAGGGAAAGGATACCCGGCCGGGCGCTGCCCGGCACCCGTTTCAAGCCAGAGCACCAGCAACGGCAACGGCGCTGTTCACGGCTCTGGGTTGCACTGAGGGCTGGCGGGGGACTGTGGGTTTGCGGGGACGCCGTAAACCCGTCCTTGAAGTGACCCCCGGGGCTTGGCCGCGGCATCCATGCCGCGGACACCCCGCAAACCCACAGTCCCCCGCCTTCGACAGTGTCCCGGTGACGGACGGACGCACTTCGTAGCGTCGAGCTTGCTCGAGTGGGATGTCAAAAAGCGGTGGAGGGAACGGGGAAAGAGGATGAACTACCGCGAGCACGCGCAGCGTGCGACCCGCTTTTGATTTTGATTTTGTTCTTGCCTGCGGCCCCCGCGATGTATGGCAGGCCGGGTGGGTGGGGCGTGCAGGACCGTTGGCGCCATGGATGGCGCCATCGAGCCCCCAAGGATGGGTTTACGGCGTGTCCTGCACGCCCCACCTACCCGGCCCATCACCAGCATCCATCAGTGCGAGCGCGCGCCGCAGAGGGGGCAGCGCCCGATGGAGTGGAATAACTCAGTACCGCTTGATCCCCGGCACCGTGCAGCCTTCCAGCTGCGCATGCGCCGACACCGCGTTCTCCTTCTCGCCCCGTGCCAGGCGCGACTGCTCGATCGTCGCCCAGTGCCGCCGGCACAGCGGCCCCGTCTTCGAGCCCAGATCCACCGCCTTGCGCGCGAACGTCTCCGCCTGCGCCCACTGCCCCTGCAGCAGCGCCAGTTCGGCACGTTCCTGCAGCACCGCCGGGTCACCCGCTACGATGTCCAGCGCATGGTCCAGGCTGCTGGCGGCACCGGACAGGTCGTTCGCCTGGCGTTGCGCCAGCGCGGTCACCCGCAGGTCTTCCACCTGCGAATCACGCAGCGGCTGCACCGACAGCTCCTTGTCGTCAGGACCTGCGGCCGCATCCACCGCAGCCAGGCGCTGTGCCGGCGTAGTGGTATCGATCGGCTTGACCACCGGCGGTGCACTGCTCACGCAGGCGGCCAGGGCCAGGCTGAGGCCGGTCAGGGCCAGGGGCTGCAGCAGGGATCGCATGTTCATCGGCATCATCGGCTCGGGGGAGGAGTGGCGGCGGCGGGCGCCGCGGCAGGTTCGGCAGGCGCTTCCGGCTTGCGGTCCAGGCCGAACCAGCTGCGCCAGCCACCGCCCTCGCCTTCGGCACCCTGCCCGTCCGGCGACACCGCCGGCGCACACGGCGCATAGGCCGGCGCATAGCCCACCACGAACGGGAAACGACGCGCGCCCGGGCAGCCTTCATCCGTGCTGTTGAGGCCGGTGGGCACCACCGACTGCCAGTCCAGGCCCTTGTTGCTGACCCGCAGCGGCGCACTTGGCAGGCGCTGGAAGATGCCCGACCAGACCCGCATCGCACCGGTGGCGCCGTACAGGCCGGCCTGCTCGTTCTGGTCGTTGCCGATCCAGATCACCGCCAGATGATCGCCGGTGTAACCGGCGTACCAGCTGTCGCGGCCATCGTTGGTGGTACCGGTCTTGCCGGCCGGCTGCAGGCGGCCGAGGCCATCGGCGTTGAGCCGCTGCGCAGTGCCGCTGGCAACCACCTGCTGCAGGCCGACACTGATCAGGTTGGCGGCAATCGAGTCGCCTTCCTGCGCCGGTGCCGGGGTCTTGTCATAACGCTTGAGCAGCTTGCCCTGCGGATCGAGCACGCCACGCACCGCATGCAACGGCTGGATCTCGCCGCCGGACGCGAGGAACTGGTACAGCTGTGCCATCGCGTACGGGCTCTGGTCGGTCGAACCGAGGATCACCGCCGGGTTGGCCTCGGCCTTGATGCCGGCCAGTACGTGGATCAGCTGGGTCACACGCTCGGGGCCGACCTGCATGCCCACGCGCACCGTGGCCTGGTTGTAGGAATGCGCCAGCGCGTCGATCAGGCGCACGGTGCCGTGGCTGCGGTTGTCCGCGTTGCCCGGGTTCCAGTTGCGGCCACGGCCGAGCTGCACCGTCACCGGCGAATCGTCGACCCAGCTGGCCAGCGAGTAGCGGTCCGGCTGCGCCAGCGCCAGCAGGTACACGAAAGGCTTGAGCAGCGAGCCGACCGGGCGCTGTGCTTCGATCGCTCGATTGAAGCCGACCTCGGACACCTCACGGCTGCCGATCACCGCCAGCACGTCACCGTTGTGCACGTCGGTCAGCACCATGCCGGCCTGCAGTTCGGGGCGACGCTTGCTCTCCAGCGACTTGATGGTGCGGGTCACCGCGCCTTCGGCATAGGCCTGCGCGGACGGCGACATGCCGGTCATCACGCTCAGGCCGGCGCCCTGCAGGGCCGATTCCGGATAGTCATGGCCCAGCTGGCGGCGGACCAGATCGACATAGGCGGGGAAGCGGTTGGCGGCAACCAGGCCCGGCGTCTTGGGCACGCCCAGTGGGGCCTTCAACGCACGTTGGTACTCGGCGTCATCGATCAGCGTGGCTTCGTGCAGTTTGCCCAGCACGAAGTTGCGGCGATCCAGTGCGCGTTCCGGATTGCGCCGCGGGTCGTAGAAGGACGGCCCCTTGACCAGGCCGATCAGCAACGCGATCTGCTCGGTCTCCAGCGACTGCAGGTCGCGGCCGAACCAGAACTCGGCGCCAGAGGACATGCCATGGATCGCCTGGCTGCCACGCTGGCCCAGGTACACCTGGTTGAGGTAGGCCTCGAAGATGGTGCGCTTGTCGTAGCGCGCTTCCATGATCAGCGCGTACAGCACTTCGTTGAACTTGCGGGTGACCGTCTGCTCCTTGCCGATGCCGAGCAGGCCGCTGCGGGCCAGCTGCTGGGTCAGCGTGGAGGCGCCCTGGCGGCTCTGGCCACCGGAGCGGATGGTCACCCACACCGCGCGCGCGATGCCGGACAGGTCGATGCCGTGGTGGCGGTTGAAGTCCTTGTCCTCCACCGCCTGCAGGCCGGTCACCAGCAGGTCCGGCGCCTCGTCCATGCGGATCAGGCGGCGTTCTTCCTGCTTCTGGCCGTACAGGGTGGCGATGCGGGCCGGGTCCAACCGTGCGGCCTTCAGGGCCTTGCGGTTGTCGGCGTCGCGCAGCGAGGCGACCGCACCATCGGCCAGCGACAGCTCGAGCCGGCGCGGGGCAACCCGGCCATCGACGTCGTTGTAGCCGCGGCTGGAGATGACGAAGCGCCCGCCGTTCACCGCATAGGTGGCCGGCTCCTTGCCCTGGCCGTCATCGCGGTAGGCGGAGGCGGCCAGCTCGGTCTTCAGCGTGGACGCATCCATCGCCTTGCCGGGGGTGAGCACCAGCGGGCGCGCATAGACGCGCGTCGGGATCTGCCAGCGCAGTTCGCCGAAACGCTGGGTCACCTGCTGGTTCAGGTACAGCGTATAGGGAATGAGGAAACCCAATCCCAACGCGACCGCAGCCATGCTCCAGGTGATCAGCCGGCGCCGCCACAGCGGGCCGTTGTCCTGCTGGTCGTCGTCGTCGAAATCGTCGATGTCGTCGGAATCGTAGCGTCGGGGCACGGGAATGCGAGAATGTAGGGTCTGGCGAGTCTACCCCAGCCGCTGCGGCTGGCGAATTCTCCCGGGTTCCCCTGCTTAAGCTGGAGTTGCAACCGGATGGCGATGTCCCTGGCCGAGATCCGATACCTGATCAACCGCCTCACGGGCCTGGCCCGCCGGAGCCTGGCCAGCCTGCGTACCCGTGGGTGGCGGGCGACCTGGCAGCGCATCCGCGTGCATACCCAGCGCGCCGTACCTGCGCCGCGAACGCCGCTGTTCCTGCCGCCGGCACAGGATTTCGCCCCCTTCACGGTGCCGTTCAGCGAGACGCCGGAAGTGAGCATCGTCATCCCGGTCTACAACCACGTCGGCCACACCCTGGCCTGCCTGCGCGCCCTGGCGGCACATCGGCCGCTGGCCGCGTGCGAGATCCTGGTCGTGGATGACGGCAGCAGCGACGCCACCGTGCAGTGGATGCCACAGGTCGCCGGGCTGCGTTATGAAGTGCGCGAGCACAACGGCGGCTTCATCGAGGCCTGCAACGATGGCGTGTCGCGCGCACGCGGCCGCTACGTGGTGCTGCTCAACAACGATACGGTGCCGCAGCCGGGCTGGCTCGACGCTCTGCTGGACACGTTCGCCAGCACGCCCGACGCCGGCCTGGTCGGCAGCCAGCTGTTGTACCCGGATGGCCGCCTGCAGGAATCAGGGGGCGTGATCTTCGCCAACGGCAGTGGCTGGAGCTACGGCCGTTTCGAGGCGGCGGACGACCCGCGTTTTGCCAGCCTGCGCGACGTCGACTACTGCTCCGGTGCGGCGCTGATGCTGCCGCGCGCCCTCTGGCAGCAGCTGGATGGCTTCGATACCCGCTACAAACCGGCCTACTACGAGGACACCGACCTGGCTTTCCGCGTGCGTGCACAGGGCCTGCGTGTTCTGGTTCAGCCGGCCAGCCGGGTGATCCACGACGAAGGCACCAGCAACGGCACCGACACCGGCAGTGGGGTGAAGGCCTACCAGGTGCGCAACCAGGCCATCTTCGCTGCCCGCTGGGCCGCCGAGCTGGCCCGCCATCCGGCGGTGGGCGAAGTGCCGTCGCCGGCGCTGCTGCTGCGTGGCCGACGCCAGGTGCTGATCCTGGACGAGGAAGTACCGCGGCCGGATCGCGATTCCGCGTCGCTGCGCCAGGTGAACCTGATCCGCCTGCTGCTGCAGGGCGGCGCTCATGTGGTGTTTGTCCCCACCCGCCGCGAACATGGCGGTGCCGCCACCGAAGCATTGCAGCGGATGGGCGTGGAAGTCTGGTATGCACCGTTCCTCGATGGCGTCGCCAGCTGGCTGCGAACGCACGGTGCGCGTTTCCACGTGGCGCTGCTGGTCCGCCACCATGTCGCCCACGAGTGCCTGCCGCTGCTGAAGCGCTATGCGCCGCAGGCCCGCACCGTGTTCGACACCGTGGACCTGCACTATCTGCGCGAACGTCGTGGTGCCGAAGTCGCCGGTGATGCCGGGCTGCTGCGCGCCGCCGAGCGCACCCGCGCCAGCGAGCTGGCGGTGATGGAGCAGTGCGACGTCACGGTGCTGGTCAGTGCCGCCGAGCGCGAGCAGCTGCAGGCCGACGCCCCGTCCGTGCAGGTGGAGCTGATCTCCAACCTGCACGACGTCGCCGGCGCCGGCAAGCCGTTCGAACAGCGCCATGATCTGGTGTTTGTCGGCGGCTTCCGCCATCCGCCGAACCTGGATGCCATGGAGTGGTTCATCGGCGAAGTCTTCGCCGGCATCCGCGCCCGTCTGCCCGATGTACGCCTGCACTGCATCGGTGCCGCCACACCCGAATCGCTGCTGGCATTGGCCGCACGCCAGCCCGGCGTGCAGATGCACGGTTTCGTCGAGGACATCACACCCTACATGGACGGCGCACGCATTTCCATCGCGCCGCTGCGCTTCGGCGCCGGCGTGAAGGGCAAGATCAACCTGAGCATGGCCCATGGCCAGCCGGTGGTCGGTACCACCTGCGCCGTGGAAGGGATGCACCTGCACCCGGGCCAGGACGTGCTGGTGGCCGATGATGCGGCGGGCTTCGTCGATGCGGTGGTCCGCCTGTACCAGGATCCGCAGCTGTGGCAGCAGCTGTCCGATGCCGGCCTGGCCAACATCGCAGAGCACTTCTCGCTGGACGCTGCCCGCGCAACCGTGCAGCGGGTGTTCTTCACCTAATCCGGGCGCCCGCCAGCGCGGCGCAGGCGGTCTTCGAACGCTGGCAGCTCGGCCAGGTCCGGTTGCAGCAAACGGGCCTGTTCGGCGGCATGCGCCGCGAAAGCCAGGTCGCCGTTGCCGAGCCGTTCGCTGCCGATCGCCAGCCAGCGCTGGGCCAGGCGCAGGCGCGCCGAGGGGAGCCCGGCCGCGGTCGGCGACAGCGTCTGCCAGGCCTGCAGGCAGGCACCTGCGGCCTGCACGCGGTTCTGCCGCAGGTTGTCGTCGAAGCAGCGGCGACTGGCGGGCAGCAGCCGCGCTGCGGCAGCCTTCACCCGCGCATCGCGAGGCGCCAGTGACTGCGCCTCGCGCAACGCGTCGAACGCACTGTGGCCGGGGGGGCTGATCCATTGCCCGGCACGTTCGGCGCGCTCGATCCTGCGCAGGTGGTCGCGCAGTTGGCGCTCGCGCTGCGTGTTGCTGACCGCCGGCTGCTGCAGCGCCTTCTGCGCCTGTTGTGCGCGCTGCAGGCGTTGCGCGAGCTGCTGTTGCGCGGCCGGCGAAGCACCCAGTTCCGCCGCCAGCGCGGCATCGGCCTGCGCCGCTTCGAACTGGAAATCGTCGGCATGCTTCTGGCTGCGTGCCAGCACCGCCTGCAAGGTCTGTTCGCGGCCGCGCTGGGCACTGGAATCATCAACCACCACTGCCAGCACGGCGAGGAATCCCTTCGCTGCGGATTCCAGCTGCCGGCGCTGCAAAGCGCGCTGAGCCTGGCGCAGGCGCTGGTCGACAGCCTGTGCCAATGCTTCCTGGCTGGCGGGCAGATCGGCATGGCCGGCATCGAACTGGCGCGCACGCTGCAGTATCGCGGCTGCCTCGGCCAGCTCGCCGCGCCCGGCCAGGATGCGGGCCTGCTGCAGCAGATCGCTCAGTGCGTCCTCGCGACCTTCCAGCGCCGGGAGATTGTCCGGCTGCAATGCCAGGATGCGCTGGAACAGGGGCAGCGCGCTGCTGTCACCTTCGTCCAGCCGGCCCGCTGCAAAGGCGTTGCGCGCCTGCGCCAGCAGTGCACCGATGCCGGCACCTGCACTGCGCCGGGCCTGCAGCTGGCGTGCCACGGCGTCAGCATCGCCCTGCGGCACCTGCAGCTCCCGGGCCAGTGCCAGCGCCTGCGCACTGCCCTCGAGGTCGTTGGTCTGCAGTTTTTCGCTGGCCTGCTGCAGGGCCGCGGCGCCGGTACGGGCCAGCCCTTCGCGAGCCTGAGGACGATCACCATCCAGCGCCAGCACGGCCTGGTAGCGCTCGCGTGCACCACTGCCATCGGCGGCACTCAGCCGGCCCGCCGCCAGTGCGCGATCGCCTTCGGCCAGCAGCTGTTCGATCTGCGGCTCATCCCAGAACCAGTCGGCCAACGGCTTGCGCAGCAGCACCAGCAGTACGAACACCGCCAGCGCCGCGAGCAGCGCCCAGCGCCACACCCGGCGCGCGTGGCGTGCCTGCAGCCACCACCAACGGCCTTCGCGGCGGACGCGGTCCAGCGCAGGATGTTCAGCGCCATGCGGGCGATGCGGGGGCTCGCGTTCCATGCGTGCAGGGTAGCCGGGGCAGCGTGAAGCTCAGCCGAGGCGACGCGCCTCGCTCACGCCGGGCAGCGCATCCAGCTTGCCCAGCAGGGTCGACAGCTGGCCGTAGTCGCTCACCTTCAGACGCAGGCGCAGGTGGGCACGGCCACTGTTGCGTACGTTGTCACTGTGGATGTCGAGCACGTAGGCGTCTTCCTGGGCGATCAGGTTGGTGATGTCCTTCAGCAGCCAGCGGCGGTCGACTGCAGTGACCACCACGTCCACTTCGTAGCCGCCGCCAGCCTGGCCCCACTCCACCGGCAGGATGCGCTGCGGGCTGGTGGCTGCCAGCCGGGCCAGCGCGGCACAGTCTGCACGATGCACGGTGACACCGCGGCTACGGGTCAGGTAGCCGACGATCGGCTCGCCAGCCACCGGCTGGCAGCAGCGTGCCAGCTGTACCAGCAGGTTGCCCACGCCCTGCACGGTGAACTTGGACTTGCCCAGGTTCTCGCGGCGCGCGGTCGGCCGCGGCAGGGTCGGCGCGGGCGCTGGCTGGCTCGCTGCACGTTCGGCTTCCAGCAGGGTACGGCTGACCTGGTTCGGGCCGGTATCGCCCAGCGCCACCTGGATGTAGAGGTCATCAACGCTGTCGGCATGGAACTTCTTCGCCGCCACCGCCAGATCCGAATGCTGCAGGCCCAGACGCTTCAGCTCGCGCTCGAGCAGTTCGCGCCCGGCCTGCACGTTGCGCGCGCGGTCCAGCTTGTGGAACCAGCTGCGCACCTTCTCCCGCGAGCGGTTGCTGGCCAGGAAGCCGTTGGCCGGCATCAGCCAGTCGCGGCGCGGGTCGGCCTCCTTGCCGGTCAGGATCTCGACGCGGTCGCCGCTGCGCAGGCGATAGGTCAGCGGCACGATGCGACCGTTGACCTTGGCGCCGCGGCAGCGGTGGCCAACCATGGTGTGCACCTGGTAGGCGAAATCGAGCGGCGTGGCGCCCTGCGGCAGGTCCAGCACCTCATCCTTCGGGCTCAGTGCATAGACCCGGTCCTCGGTCAGCTCGGCATCGAGCGCCCCGGCCAGTTCATTGCCCTGCCCGTCCTGCGCCTGCTCCAGCAGCTGGCGCATCCAGGTGATCTTGCGGTCGAAGGACTTCTCCGCGCCCTTGCCGCCTTCCTTGTACTTCCAGTGCGCGGCCACGCCCAGCTCGGCCTGCGAATGCATCTCGTGAGTACGGATCTGCACTTCGATGGTGCGCCCTTCCGGGCCGACCACGGCGGTATGCAGCGAACGGTAGTCGTTGGCCTTCGGGCGGGCGATGTAATCGTCGAACTCGCTCGGCACCGGCGCCCAGAGTGCATGCACCACGCCCAGCGCGGCGTAGCAGCCGGCGACATCGTCAACCATGACGCGCACCGCACGGATGTCGTACAGCTGGTCGAACGCCAGCCGCTTCTTCTGCATCTTCCGCCAGATGCTGTAGATGTGCTTCGGGCGGCCACTGACCTCGGCCTTGATGCCCTGCGCGACCAGCTCGCGCGACAGCACCTTCTTGACGTTCTCGACGTAACGCTCGCGGGCGATGCGGGTTTCGTCCACCTCCCGCGCAATGCGCCGGTAGGTCTCCGGTTCCAGGTGGCGGAACGCCAGGTCCTCCAGTTCCCACTTCAGCTGCCAGATGCCCAGCCGGTTGGCCAATGGCGCGTGGATGTCGCGTGTCAGCTGCGCCAGCGCGCGGCGTTGCTCGTCATCCAGCTTGTCGGCCGCACGCATGCGCGCCAGCTGCCGGGCCAGCAGGATGGGCACCACCCGCAGGTCGCGGATGATCGCCAGCAGCAGCCGGCGCAGGCCCTCGCTGTTGCGCCCTGCCTCACGGCCGGCATGCAGCGCCCAGACCGGGTCGGCGGCGTCCTGGCCATCAAGCAGGCCGATCACCGCGGCCTTGTGGTTGCCCAGCGGCAGCTGTTCCAGGCTCGCCCGCAGGCCAGGCAGGTCGAACAGCAGGGCCGCGACCACCGCGCCTTCGTCGGCGGAGAGCATCGCCAGTGCGTCGAGGGTGTCACCCAGCACCGACCAGCTGGCGCGCATCTGGTGATCGCACTCCGGTGCTTCCCAGTGCCCGCGCAGGGCCTGGCGCAGCGGAGCAGGCAGCACGGCTGCCGAGGGACGGTTCAACAAGGCATCCAGGCCGGGGACGGAAGCGCGGTTCACAGCATCGAGCAGGCAAGACAGAGGCCTCTACACTAGCGCCGGCGCCGTTCAGGGACAATCACCGCGGCCACCATCACCCGGCATGAAGACATACCGCTACACTCGCGGGCAAACCCAGGAGAGTCCCGACATGTCCTCGATCGTCCCGCGTTTCCGCCTACGGCTGCTGGCCTGTGCCGCACTGCTGCTGTCCCTGTCGGCGCCTGCGCTGGCCCAGCGCGTGGTGGAGGGTGACCTGCAGCAGCAGATGTCGCCGGCCGAGTTCAAGGCTGCTGGCCTGGACAAGCTCAGCGCGCAGGAACTGGCCACGCTGAACCGCTGGCTGCAGGGCAAGGTCGAAGCGGCCACCACCCAGGCGGTTGCCGCCGTACGGGAATCGGCGCGCGAGGAAGGCCGTCAGGAAGTGATCGTGAAGAATCGCGGCTTCTTCGATTTCGGCAGCAGCGAGCCGATCACCGGCGTGCTGCAGGGCGAATTCCGCGGCTTCGGCAAAGGCCGCGTCTACGTGCTGGACAACGGCCAGGAATGGGAGCAGACCGACACTTCCACGACCCCAGGGGTACGCAAGCAGTCGCCAAACGTCAGTATCAAGCCCGGAATGCTCGGTGTCTGGTACATGAAGATCGAAGGCGTGAACGTTCAACCGAAGGTGCGCCGTACCAAGTAACGGCTTATCCGTCCTGTGGGGCCTGGCGGATGCTCGGCTGCTTTCCGATGGACCGCCAGCGTCCATCGCCAGCAGTCGAGCGCCGGCTCGGCTCTACAGGACCGGATTCACGCCTGGCGCAATGCGGTCACCCGCTGCGCCAGCTTCTTCGCCGAAATGCCGGTGCGTGCACCCAGCTCCTGCGCGAACAGTGACACCCGCAGCTCTTCCAGATCCCAGCGCAGCGCCTGCCATTGCGGACGCTCGCGCAGGCCCTGCTGCTCACCCACTTCCAGCGCTTCCAGGAACGGATGCAGTTCCAGCATGCGTGCCTGGTCACGTGGCGGATCACGCTTGGCACGCTCGGTGCGCAGGATCATCGCTTTCAGATAGCGTGGGTACTGCGCCAGCGCGTCGGCTGGCGTATCGCGCAGGAAGCCGGGATGGATCAGGCCGACCAGCTGCGCTTCCATGTCGTCCAGGTTGCCGCGCGCCCAGCCCATCAACGGCGCTTCCAGCATCGGCTTGAGTTCCGCCACCAGCGCCAGGATGGATTCAGCCAGCTTCAGTCGCGACATGGCCTCACCGAACAGGGCCTTGGCCGCATGCTCGCGTCGATGCTCGAAGGTAGCCGCATCGCGGATGTCTTCCAGGCCCTCGGCCAGCACCGCGTTCATCGCCGCATCGACCAGGTCACCGCGCAGGCGCTCCTGCGATTCGATCGCGGCATACAGCAGGCCGGTCTTGGCCCCAACCGGCAACTGCTTGCGTGCCTGCTTCACCTTCTCGGCCAGGGCGATTTCCAGCAGGCGGCGTACGCCCAGCGGATGGGCCTCCTGCGCCTGCTGCCGATCGGCGAAGATGCGCAGCGCAACGCTGTCGCCCTCGTCCAGCAACGCCGGATAGGCCGGTACACCGGCCTCGCCAGGCACCTGCAGCGGAACCGGTGTGGCCGGGAACGTGCGCAGCCCATCGGCCGCCATCTCACGGCCGGCGCGTGCAGCGAAGGCATCGCCGGCACGACCGCCGAACTTCGCGCGCAGTGCGTCCAGATCACGCGACGTCGCCAGCACCTTGCCCTGCTCATCGCGCAGCCGCAGGTTCATGTGCAGGTGCGGCTCGATCGAACTAGGCTCGAAATCCAGCGCGGTCACCGTCGCGCCGGTTGCGCGTGACAGGAAACGCGCCAACTCGCCGGTGATGGCATCGGCGCTGGGCTGCGGGAATGCCTCGTAGAACGCGCGACCGAAGTCCGGCGCCGGCACATAGTTGCGCCGCATCACCTTGGGCAGGCTGCGGATCAGTGCCGAGGCCTTGTCGGCGACGAAACCCGGCGCCAGCCAGCCCAGTTGCACCGGGTCCAGCGCGTTGAGCAGGTGCAGCGGCACGTCCAGCGTCACGCCATCATCGTCGGCACCCGGCTCGAAGCGGTAATGCAGCGGCAGCCGTGCCTGGCCCAGCGCCAGGTACTTCGGGTAGCGCTCCTGTTCGCTGCCCTCGCCCGGCAACAGGTCGACCAGCGACCAGTGCAGGGTCTTGCGCTGTTCCGGCGCCAGCCCCTTCCACCAGGTATCCAGCCCCGCCGCCGAATGGATCTGCGGCGGCACCCGGTCCAGGTACCAGCGCGCCTGCCAGTCCTCGTCGGCGACGATGCCGGCGCGGCGCAGCTTGGCTTCTTCCTCGCGGGCGATCTCCAGCACTTTCTGGTTGTCGGCCACGAAGCTGGCGCGGGTGTTGATCTCGCCGGTCACCAGTGCCTGGCGCACGAAGATGTCATGCGCTTCGCCCGGTTCGATGCGGCCGTAATGCACCGGCTTTTTCGGTGCCAGCACCAGGCCGAACAGGCTGATCTGCTCGGACGCCAGCACCTGTCCCTGCGCGCGCGACCAGTGAGGGTCGAAGTGCTTGCGCAACAGCAGGTGCGGCAGCTCGGCGATCACCCAGTCCGGCTCGATCGCGGCCAGGGTCATGCCCCACACCTTCTGCGTGTCCAGCAGGTTGGCCACCAGCAGCCACGGCGGCGGGCGCTTGGACAGCGCCGAACCCGGGAACGGCAGGAAGCGGCGCTGGCGTGGCGCCTGGAAATCGCCCTTCTCGGTACGGTGGCCGATCTGCGTCGGCAGGCCCGCCACCAGCGCCCGGTGCAGGGTCTGGTAGGCGGCGGCGCGCACGCGTTCGCTGAAACCCCCACCGGCCGGCGCCTGTTCCTTCTGCGCGCGCACGGCCACCGGCGCCGGTGCGGCTTCAGCCTTGCCTTCGCGGGCCAGGCGCGCGGCGCGGTGCAGTTGGCCACGGGTGGCCTTCACCGCCGCCGCATCGTCCCGCGCCGGGGCCGGTGCGCTGCTGCCGGCCAGCAGCGGCGCCATCGACGCATCGATGGCCTCTTCCTTCCAGCCCAGTTCCTCGCACAGCAGCCGCAGTTGGCGATGCAGCTCGCGCCACTCGCGCATGCGCAGGAAGCCGAGGAAATGACGGCCACACCAGTCGCGCAGCTTGGACTGGGTCAGGTCTTCGTGGGCCTGCCGATAGGCATCCCACAGGCGCAGCACGCCAACGAACTCGGAGCGGCCATCGGCGAACTGCGCATGCGCGCTGTCGGCCGCACCACGCGCTTCGGGTGGGCGTTCGCGCGGGTCCTGGATGCCCAGGAACGAGGCGATCACCAGCATCGGCCGCAGGCAGCCGGCGGCCTGCGCAGCCACCAGCATGCGCGCCAGCTTCACGTCCACCGGCAGGCGTGCCATCTGCTTGCCGATGGTGGTCATGCGCCGTTCGGCGTCGATCGCGCCCAGTTCGGTCAGTTGCTGCCAGCCATCGGCCACCGCACGCTCGTCCGGTGCCTCCAGGAACGGGAACTCCTCGATCCGGCCCAGGCCCAGCTGCAGCATGCGCAGGATCACCCCGGCCAGGCTGGAGCGGCGGATTTCCGGATCGGTGAACTCCGGCCGCGCCTGGAAATCGGCCTCGGCGTACAGTCGGTAGCAGATGCCCTCGGCGATACGGCCGCAGCGGCCCTTGCGCTGGTTGGCGCTGGCCTGCGAGATCGGCTCGATGTGCAGGCGGTCCAGCTTGTTGCGCGGGCTGTAGCGCTTGACGCGGGCGAAGCCCGGATCGACCACGTAGCGGATGCGCGGCACCGTCAGCGAAGTTTCCGCCACGTTGGTGGCCAGCACGATGCGCCGGTTCGGCCCAGGATTGAACACCCGGTCCTGGTCCTGGTTGGACAGGCGCGCGTACAGCGGCAGCACCTCGGTATTGCGGTACTTGCGCCGTTCCAGCGACTGGTGCGCATCGCGGATCTCGCGCTCGCCCGGCAGGAAGATCAGCACGTCGCCGCGCGCATCCAGGCGGGTGATCTCGTCGATGGCCGACACGATGGCGTCGTTGACGGTGCGTTCGCCCTGGTCTTCGCCCTCGCCTTCCAGCGCGCGGTAGCGCACTTCCACCGGGTAGGTGCGGCCTTCGACGCTGATCACCGGCGCATTGTCGAAATGCTGGGCGAAGCGTTCGGTGTCGATGGTGGCCGAGGTGACGATCAGCTTCAGGTCCGGGCGCTTGCGCAGCAGCTGCTTCAGGTAGCCCAGCAGGAAGTCGATGTTGAGGCTGCGTTCGTGCGCCTCGTCGACGATGATCGTGTCGTAGTTCGACAACCAGCGGTCACTGGCGATCTCCGCCAGCAGGATGCCGTCGGTCATGAACTTGATGCGGCTGTCTTCGCTGACCTTGTCGTTGAAGCGCACCTGGTAGCCCACCAGCTGGCCCAGTTCGCTCTGCAGCTCCTGCGCCACGCGGCTGGCCACCGCACGTGCGGCAATCCGTCGCGGCTGGGTGCAGCCGATCATGCCAGCCTGGCCACGGCCCGCGGCCAGGCACAGTTTCGGCAGCTGGGTGGTCTTGCCCGAGCCGGTTTCACCGGCGATCACCACGACCTGGTGGTCGCGGATCAGCTCGATGATGGCATCGGCTTCACGCGCAATCGGCAGCTGCGGGTCCAGAGTAATGGACGGCTGCTGCTGCGCCCGTGTCATCCGGCGCTGCACCGACGCCTGCAAGGCCTGCTCGAAGGTGGCGGCCAGTGCCGCATCCTGTGGCTTGGCCTGGCAACGCGAGAGCATCCCCAGCAATCGGCCCCGGTCGCGGCTCATGGCGCCGTCGATGGCGGCGCGCTGTTGGCGCAGGCGGGGCGGCGGATTTTTATCGATAGAGTTCATCAATCGGTTCGTTCAAAACTTTGAAAGCGACCAGTCATCACGACCGGTTTATTGTGAAGGCCAACGATTCCACAAGGAGGAACCCCATGGCGAAGACCAAGAGCACGACCAAGGCCAAGACCGGCAAGCAGAAGCTTGCAGCGGCGGCAGCGTCGGCGCCGAACATCGATATCGGGATCACCCAGGGCGACCGCAAGAAGATCGCCGACGGTCTGTCGCGCTTCCAGGCCGATGCGTTCACGCTCTACCTGAAGACGCACAACTTCCACTGGAACGTGACCGGGTCGATGTTCAACTCGCTGCACACCATGTTCGAGACGCAGTACACCGAGCAGTGGGCGGCACTGGACGACGTGGCCGAGCGCATCCGCGCGCTGGGCTTCAATGCCCCGGGCTCCTACCGGGAATTCGCTGCGCTGACCTCGATCGCCGAGGAACCGGGCCTGACCGACAGTGCGGACTGGCGTGAAATGGTACGCCAGTTGGTGGTCGCCAACGAAGCGGTCTGCCGTACGGCACGTGAAGTGCTGGAGGTGGCGGCCAAGGGTGACGACGCCCCGACCGAGGATCTGATGACCCAGCGGCTGCAGACCCACGAGAAGTACGCCTGGATGCTGCGCTCACTCCTCCAGTAAGGGTTGGGAGTGTTCGGCAGGGCTGCGCCCTGCACCCGCAGAGGCAACTGCAACGGCAACAGCCGGAGCAAAAGCTGGTTTCCTGTGGGTTGGCGGGGTGGGTCCGGTGGCAGGGGACGCCGTAAACCCGTCCTTGGGGGCTTGGCCGCGGCATCCATGCCGCGGACACCCCTGCCACCGGACCCACCCCGCCTTCGACAGTTTTCCGCGATCTGCCGGAACAGCGTCCGCTCTGGTAGGTGTCGACCTTGGTCGACACGGATGAATTCATTCGATATCTGACAGATGTGTCGACCAAGGTCGACACCTACCAACAGCACACGGAATCTGTCGAGGGTGGGGCGGTGTGGGCTTGCAGGACCGTTGGCGCCATGGATGGCGCCATCGAGCCCCCAAGGACGGGTTTACGGCGTGTCCTGTAAGCCCACACCGCCCCGCCCAACCAGCAGACAGCCCAGAGCCGGCTGTTGCCTTTGACGTTGCCGTGGCTTGTAGCAGGTGCAGGGCGCAGCCCTGCCGCCGCCTCCGGGAGGTAAACTAGCCGGATGGCTTCCCGTCCCGCGCACGACCTGCTCCAACGCGTCTTTGGTTACGACGATTTCCGTGGTCCCCAGCAGGACATCGTGGAGCATGTGGCTGCCGGTCACGATGCCCTGGTGCTGATGCCCACCGGCGGCGGCAAGTCGCTGTGCTATCAGGTCCCGGCCCTGCTGCGTGACGGTTGCGGCATCGTCATCTCGCCGCTGATCGCGCTGATGCAGGACCAGGTCGAAGCCCTGCGCCAGCTCGGCGTGCGCGCGGAGTACCTGAATTCAACCCTGGATGCCGAAACTGCCGGCCGCGTCGAGCGCGAACTGCTCGCTGGTGAGCTGGACATGCTCTATGTCGCTCCCGAGCGGCTGCTGACCGGTCGCTTCCTGTCGTTGCTGTCGCGCAGCCAGATCGCCCTGTTCGCCATCGACGAAGCACACTGCGTCTCGCAGTGGGGCCATGACTTCCGCCCCGAATACCGCCAGTTGACCGTGCTGCACGAGCGTTGGCCGCAGATCCCGCGGATCGCGCTGACCGCCACCGCCGATCCGCCGACCCAGCGCGAGATCGCCGAACGCCTCGATCTGCAGGAAGCGCGTCATTTCGTCAGTTCCTTCGACCGACCCAACATCCGCTACACCGTGGTGCAGAAGGACAATGCCCGCAAGCAGCTGACCGATTTCCTGCGCGGCCACCGTGGCGAGGCCGGCATCGTCTACTGCATGTCACGGCGCAAGGTTGAAGAGACCGCCGAATTCCTCTGTGGCCAGGGCTTCAACGCCCTGCCCTACCATGCCGGCCTGCCGCCGGACGTGCGCGCGAACAACCAGCGCCGCTTCCTGCGCGAGGATGGCATCGTGATGTGCGCCACCATCGCCTTCGGCATGGGCATCGACAAACCGGACGTGCGCTTCGTGGCGCATACCGACCTGCCCAAGTCGATGGAAGGCTACTATCAGGAAACCGGTCGCGCCGGCCGCGATGGCGAGGCCGCCGAGGCCTGGCTGTGCTACGGCCTGGGTGACGTGGTGCTGCTCAAGCAGATGATCGAGCAGTCCGAGGCCGGCGAAGAGCGCAAGCAGCTGGAGCGGTCCAAGCTCGACCACCTGCTGGGTTACTGCGAATCGATGCAGTGCCGCCGCCAGGTGCTGCTGGCCGGTTTCGGCGAGACCTATCCCCAGCCCTGCGGCAACTGCGACAACTGCCTGGCACCGCCGGCCTCGTGGGACGCGACCATTCCGGCGCAGAAGGCGCTGAGCTGCGTTTACCGCAGCGGCCAGCGCTTCGGCGTCGGCCACCTGATCGACGTCCTGCGCGGCAGCGAGAACGAGAAGGTGAAGCAGCAGGGCCACGACAAGCTCAGCACCTACGCCATCGGCCGCGATCTGGATGCACGCACCTGGCGCAGCGTGTTCCGCCAGCTGGTCGCGGCCAGCCTGCTGGAAGTGGACAGCGAGGGCCACGGTGGCCTGCGCCTGACCGATGCCAGCCGCGACGTGCTGACCGGCCGCCGCCAGATCAGCATGCGCCGCGACCCGGCCAGCAGCACCAGCGGACGCGAACGCAGCGCGCAGCGCACCGGCCTGTCGGTGCTGCCGCAGGACCTGGCGCTGTTCAACGCGCTGCGCGGCCTGCGTGCCGAACTGGCCCGCGAACAGAACGTGCCTGCCTTCGTGATCTTCCACGACAGTACCCTGCGCAACATCGCCGAACAGCGCCCGACCAGCCTGGACGAACTGGCCCGGGTCGGCGGCATCGGTGGTACCAAGCTGAGCCGCTACGGCCCACGCCTGGTCGAAATCGTGCGTGAAGAAGGCTAGCGCCGGGCCTCCTGTAGCGCCGCGCCCACGCTCGGCTGCCCTGCTCGACGCTACAAAGCCGTCCCTGGTGCGGGTCCAACCTTGAACCGGCCATTCAGCCGGAAGTGCATCCGCGCCCACTTGCAGCTAGATTAGCGCCATGTCCCTGGCCTCGACCCTGCTCCGTGTCGTGCTCATGCTCAGCCTGTTGCTCAACGGGCTGAACGCGGCCATGGCCAGTGGTCACGAGGAAATGGGCCGGATGGCCCACGCGGTAGCCGCCCTTGATGGCGGCGACGCCGACTGCCACCACCACGCCAGCATGCAGGCCGACCAGGCCCCGCAGACCAAGGCCCCCGCCCACGACGCCCACTGCCAGATCAAGGACTGCGTGCGCAGCTGCGCCCAGCACCCGCTGCTGGTGGTGCAGGCGTTGCCGTTCATGGCCGGCCCGGCGTTGTCGCTGGCCCCGCAGCCGATGCCGGCTACTGGCCGTCCGGCGCCGCCGCTGCCGCCGATCTCGCGTCCTCCCATCGGCTGATTCCACACGCACCGTGCGCCCTGCGCACCGTAGCCGGCCGTCTGCCGGCGTCTTTACGTGTCTGGAGTCACCACCATGAATACCCGTATTCCCCCCGGTCCGGGCGCAGTGCCCATGCCGTCGCGCCGCCTGTTCGTGCAGGGCCTGGCCGCCGGTGGCGTGGTTGCCGGCATCGCCGCTGTCGGCGTGCCGCAGCGCGCACTCGCCGCCGCCACTGCCGCCCCACGGCTGGCCGGCGCCCCCGCCGTACTCAGCGACACCCGCATCGAACTGGCCATCGGCGAATCGCTGGCCAATTTCACCGGCCGCACCCGCCCGGCGATCACCGTCAACGGCTCGCTGCCGGCCCCGATCCTGCGCTGGCGCGAAGGCCAGACCGTGGACCTGTTCGTGCGCAACACGCTGGAACGCCATCCGACCTCGATCCACTGGCACGGCATCCTGCTGCCGGCCAACATGGACGGCGTGCCCGGCCTGAGCTTCAACGGCATCGGCCCCGGTGAGACCTACCACTACCACTTCGAGCTGAAGCAGTCGGGCACCTACTGGTACCACAGCCACTCCATGTTCCAGGAGCAGGCCGGCCTGTACGGTGCGCTGATCATCGACCCGGCCGAACCGGCGCCGTACCAGCACGACCGCGAACACGTGATCATGCTGTCCGACTGGACCGACATGGACCCGGGCGCGCTGTTCCGCCGCATGAAGAAGCTGGCGGCCTACGACAACTACTACATGCGTACGCTGCCGGACTTCCTGCGCGACGCGAAGCGCGACGGCTGGTCGGCGGCGCTGTCCGACCGCGGCATGTGGGGTCGGATGCGGATGACGCCGACCGACCTGTCCGACGTCAACGCAAACACCTATACCTACCTGATGAACGGCACCGCCCCGGCCGGCAACTGGACGGGCCTGTTCCGCAGTGGCGAAAAAGTGCTGCTGCGCTTCATCAATGGCGGGTCGATGACCTACTTCGACGTGCGCATCCCCGGTTTGAAGATGACCGTGGTCGCCGCTGACGGCCAGTACATCCACCCGGTCAGCATCGACGAATTCCGCATCGCTCCCGCCGAAACCTACGACGTGCTGGTGGAACCCACCGGCCAGGACGCCTTCACGATCTTCTGCCAGGACATGGGCCGCACCGGCTACGCCGCGGGCACACTGGCCGTACGTCATGGCTTGCAGGCGCCGATTCCCGAGCGCGACCCACGCGTGCTGCTGACCATGGCCGACATGGGCCACGGCATGTCGGGCCATGACATGGGTGGTGGTGGCCACGGCGGTCACGACATGGCGGCGATGAAGGGCATGGAAGGCGGCTGCGGCGCCAGCATGGGCCACGGCGCACCCGCCGGCGGCGATACCGCCAGCAAGGCACCGAAGCATCCGGCCAGCGAGCGCAACAACCCGCTGGTGGACATGCAGAGCTCGGCCACCGAACCGAAGCTGGACGACCCCGGCATCGGCCTGCGCGACAACGGCCGCCAGGTGCTGACCTACGGTGCGATGCGCAGCCTGTTCGAAGACCCGGATGGCCGCGAGCCGAGTCGCGAGATCGAGCTGCACCTGACCGGCCACATGGAGAAGTTCTCTTGGTCGTTCGATGGCATCCCGTTCGCCAGCGCCGAACCGCTGCGGCTGAACTACGGCGAGCGCATGCGCATCGTGCTGGTCAACGACACCATGATGCAGCATCCGATCCACCTGCACGGCGTGTGGAGCGACCTGGAAAACGCACAGGGCGAGTTCCAGCTGCGCAAGCACACCATCGACATGCCGCCGGGCACCCGCCGCAGCTACCGCGTGCGTGCCGATGCACTCGGCCGCTGGGCCTACCACTGCCATCTGCTGTACCACATGGAAGCGGGCATGATGCGCGAAGTGAGGATCGAAGAATGAGCCGCTCACTGCTTTCCCCCAGCCTGCTGGCCTTGGGCCTGGCCGCCGCAATGCCGGTGTTCGCGCAGTCGCACGCCGGTCATGACATGGCCGCGATGGATCCGCCCGCGAAAACCGCGAAGTCTGCCAAGGCGCCGGTCGAACAGGTCGATCATTCGAAGATGGATCATTCGAAGATGGATCATTCGAAGATGGATTCGGGCGCGATGGACCACTCAGCCATGGATCACTCGAAGATGGACCATGGCGTGATGCAGCCGGCGACGATGGACAACGCCATGATGGGCCCTTCCAAGATGGATCATGCGGCAATGGGTCACGGCACGCCCGTGCCCACCGAGCCGCGTGAGCCGATTCCGGTACCCACCGATGCCGACCGTGCCGCTGCATTCCCGCCCATCGCCCACGGTGCGATGGAGCATGCGCCGGAGATCAACAGCCTGCTGCTGATTGACCGGCTTGAGCATTGGGATGGCAAGAGCAGCAACGGCCAGGCCTGGGAGGCCACCGGCTGGATCGGCGGCAACATCAACCGCCTGTGGTTGCGCACCGATGGCGAACGCAGCCGTGGCCGCACCGAATCATCGTCGCTGGAAGCACTGTATGGCCGCAGCGTGTCGCCGTGGTGGGACGTGCTGGTCGGTGTGCGCCAGGACTTCCGGCCGGCCGACTCGCGCACGTGGGCGGCCGTCGGCATCCAGGGCCTGGCGCCGTACAAGTTCGAAAGCTCAGCCACGCTGTACATGGGCTCCGGCGGCCAGGTGCTGGCCAAGGCCGAGGTCGAGTACGACGTGCTGCTGACCAACCGTTTGATCCTGCAGCCGCTGCTGGAAGCCACCGTCGCGGCCAAGGACGAGCAGGAGTACGGCATCGGCCGTGGCCTGAACAAGGTAGAGGCCGGCCTGCGCCTGCGCTACGAGTTCAGCCGTCGCTTCGCGCCCTACATCGGCATCAGTCACGAACGCAGTTTTGGCGACACCGCCGACTATGCCGGTGACCACGCGCGCGACACGCGTTGGGTCGCTGGCGTGCGCATGTGGTTCTGAGCAGCGTTACGTGAGCAGTGGCCAGCCCCGGCAGCCGCCGGGGCCGGCTACACTGCGCCACGTTCCAATGCAGGCACCGCCATGTCGTTGCAGATCCGCCGCGCCACCCTTGCCGATGTCGACGCGCTGTCGGCGATCGCCATCGCCACCTACAACGAAACCTGGGGCGACTCGTATCCGGCGCAGGAGCTGCACGATTTCCTGCAGGATCACTACAGCAGCGAACCGCAGCGCATCGAACTGTCCGATCCACGCAGTGCCATCTGGCTGCTGATGGACGGTGACGCCGTGGTCGGTTATCTGGCCGCCGGTGCCAACACCCTGCCGCACACGGATGCACGCGAGGGCGACATCGAACTGAAGCGGTTCTACATCCTGGCTGCACACCAGAACGGCGGCCATGGCGCACGCCTGATGGATACGTTCATGGCCTGGCTGGACCAGCCGCACCGCCGCACCCTGTGGGTGGGCGTATGGGAAGAGAACTTCGGCGCGCAGCGCTTCTACGCGCGCTACGGCTGCAGCAAGGTCGGCGAGTACGACTTCATCGTGGGCGACACCCACGACCGCGAGTTCATCCTGCGCCGGCCGTGATCACGCGCCCCATGTAGAGTCGAGCTTGCTTCACTGGCTGTTACCGCCAACAGTCGAGCAGGGCTCGACTCTACAAACTAGAAATCGAACAACTCGGACAGGAAGCTGTCCTTCTTCTTTTTCTTGTAGCCGTGCCCACGGTTGTCCTCGTAGCGCTGGCCCAAGTGGCGGGTATCACGATGCATCACCGGCGGCGGCGTGGTCGCCGGCTGAGCCTGCACAGGCGCAGGCGGCGGCACGGCCGCACCGGCAGCGGCGCGCTCGATGATCTTGTCCAGTTCGCCACGATCCAGCCAGACACCACGGCAGCTGGGGCAATAGTCGATCTCGATGCCATGGCGTTCGGCCATCTGCAGGGTCTGGGTCTTGCACACGGGGCACAGCATCGGCATTGCTCCTGTCGGTCTGGTAACGACTGTACCTGCCCTGTGATGACTGTGCGGCAACGCATGACCGATGACACAGGGACTTCCGACGCGTGCCCACATGCGTACCGCGCGGCACACTGCGCCCTTGTTCCGCAGGGAATGCGTACATGACCGTGCTGTCCCGCCTGCCCACCACCGCGCGCCTGTTGCTGGTCCTGCTGGGCGTCGGCCTTGGCCTGAACCTGCGCGATATCGCCGCGGCCATCGGCACCCCGATTCCCGCACTGCCCATGCCCTATGGCGGCAGCCTGTTGGACAACACGCTGGCGGTACTGGTGGCACTGCTGCTCGCCGCGCTGCTGCGGCCCCGTGGCATGAGCCTGCTGGCCAGCCTCGGGCTGCGCGGGAATGGCTGGGGCGGCCCGATGTGGGTGCTGCTGGCCAGCCTGCCCTGCTGGCTGGGCCTGGCGCTGCTCGGTACACCGAACAAGGCACTGACCGCACTGGATGCCACGATGCTGGCGGTGCTGTTCCCGCTGGCCGAGGAAGTCCTGTTCCGAGGCCTCGGCTTCGTGCTGCTGGTGAAGATCGTGCGCGGCCCCTGGCCATGGCTCGCACTGCCGCAGGCACTGCTGTTCGGCATGGTCCACTGGCTGGGCTTCGGTGGGTTCGACGGTGGCGGCATCGCGCTGTTTGTCGGCGCGGTGATCGCCCTGGGCGGCTTCATCTTCGCCTGGCTCGACCACCTCGACGGTGACACCCTGTGGTGCGGCCTGGTCCTGCACGTTTCAATGAACCTGGCCTGGAACGTGTTCAGCCTTGATGACGCCGTTGCACTGGGCTGGCAGGCCACCGGCCTGCGCATCGGCACCGCCCTGCTCGCGGTCGCGATCCTGGCCTGGCACGTGTGTCGCCGGCGCCAGACGCGGTTGTAACGCCCACTTAGCTTGCCGTGCACGCCGGGATCACTACCGGCTTGCGCATACTTGCGCGCCTTTCGCTCCCCCTGTTGTCCGGAGTTGCCGCGTCATGTTGCTGTCCAAGCGCTTTGTGGAACCGCGCGTCCTGCTGATCGAGGACGCCGAGGAAACCCAGGAACTCAGTCGCCTCGCCCTGGAAAGCCAGGCCTGCCAGGTCACCGCTGTCAGCAGCGCCGAGGCCGCACTGGGCCTGCTCAACGCCGGCGAACCGTTCGACCTGCTGTTCACCGACGTCTGCCTGGGCGGCATCAGTGGCATCGAAACCGCCAACCGCGTGCGCGAGCACCTGCCGCAGCTGCCGATCCTGGTCACCTCCGGCATGGACCAGCACCGTGTGCTTCCGCAGCTGCGCGCCGGCATCCACTTCCTGCCCAAGCCGTACAGCATGAGCGAGCTGCTCGATGCCATCCGGCTGTGCTTCCGGCACGCAGCGGATGCCACGTTGATGCCGCCACCGCAGGCCAGCGCGGCCTGAGGCGATCATCCACGCATGGTGTGATACCGGGGGATGGCCGGTTGCATCCACGCCGGCGAGACGCGGAACCAGTAGTTCCACGCCATGCGTGGATTGAACCCGCGATCAACCACTGCTGTACGGCCCGCTGCCCGGGAACACCTTCAGCAACGCGCGGGTGATCATGTCCGGGTAGACGGTGAAGTGGTCCTCGTCATCGATCACCAGGTTCTCCACTTTCAACGAATGCCCGCTGGCGCGTAGCTGCTCGGCGAATTCGGCGTTGTGACGCAGCATGTCGTTGCGGGTGAAATAGCGCGGTTCGGGTTTGACTGTCTCGAAACTGCCGACTGACAGCACCACCGTGGTCGGCTGAGTGGGCGCCGTGGCCTCGGCCTGCAGGCGCGGCACAATGTGGTTGTCGAACCACAGCGACGGGCTGGACAGGATGTAGGTCCGGAACATGTCCGGACGCGTGGTCAGCACGTAGGCACCGAACAGGCCGCCATAGGAATGGCCGGCATAGGCACGCCGCGCCGGATCGGTGCGGTAGCGCGTATCGATCATCGGCAACACGCGATCGGCCAGGAAATCGCGGTAGTGCGCGGCGCCGCCATAGCTGACGTCATCGCTGTAGTCGCGTGGATCGGTGCGCGCCGGATTGCTGGGAGTGTAATCACGCGAGCGGCTCTGCTTCGAAGTCAGCCCCTCCTGCGGCGGCAGCCCGACCAGGATGAAATCCTCGATGTTGACGCCCTTCTGCCCGACCATGTTGCGCACGCTGCGCACCAACGGGAAGCTGTACAGCGCATCGGTCACGTACAGCACCGGATAGTGCTTTTCCGGATGCGCCGCGTAGTCGGCCGGCAGCGCCACCCAGATCGGGTAATCGCGCCCCACCGGGTCATGTACGCGCAGCGCTTCGGTATCCGGCAGCACCACGCCCGGCACGGCCATTGTCGCGCGTTCCTTCGCGTCACTCTGCGTTGCCGGTGGTGCCACCGACATCGCGCAGCCACTCACGGCCAGGCAAGCCACCACGCTCCATACACGCACACGCTGCATCCACGCTCTCCCGTTGCGGGCGGCGCACCCGGGTGGCGCCGCTACCGCATCCTCACACGTCGTGCGGTGCAGTGCCACGCCGGATCAGGGCGAGGCCGGCGGCGGTGCCGGGAACAGCGTGCGCAGCGCCTGCAAGGCGGCCGGGTGGTAGATCGTGGCGTGGGTTTCCTCCGGCAGCGGCAGGTACTTCACCAGTGGCGATGGCGACGCCTTCTCCAGCAGCGTAGCCAGCTGTGCGGCAGAGGCTGCCAGCTCCGGCTGCCCACTGCTGGCCAGGAACACGCGCGGCTGCGCACGCGTCACCGCCGGCAGCTGCTTGGCCGCCCCGGCCAGCATTGCACCACGGTTCCACCACAGGCTGGGGTCCAGCGCGATGTAGCTGTTGAACAGCGTCGGCTCCTGCAGCAGCGTCTCGACCACGAACAGGCCGGCCAGCGATTCACCGATCAGTGCTCGCTCGTCGGTAGTCGGGTAGCGCTGGCGCACCTGCGGCATCAGCTCTTCGCGCAGGAAGCGGCGGTAGGCCGCCGATCCACCAATACGCGGCGCGATCTTCTGGTCCTGCGGGTCGTTGCTGGGGCCGGTCATGTCGCGGCGGCGCTCGGTGTTCTCGATGCCAACCAGCAGGAACGGACGCATGCTGCCGTTGCCGCTCAGCACCTGCACCAGCCCGGCCACATGCAGGAAATCCTCGCCGATGCCGCCATCGGCCATGTACAGCACCGGCAGCGGTGCCTTCGGGTCCAGGCCCCACGGCTGCGGACGGTAGACATTGATGCGGCGGGTTTCGCCCAGCGCCTTCGATTCGATGGTGAAGGTCTCGCCGATGACCAATGGCGAGGCGGCAGCGGGCGATGCGGTTTCGGCAGCCATCAGCGGCGCGGCGGAGACGACGGACAACATCAGCGACAGCACGATCAGACGCATGGGACGGCCCATCCTGGGAAAGATGCCGAGCATAGACCGCCGGAGGCACTGTCGTTCGCGGCACTTTGCCGATCTGCCGGAACTGGAGCACCATGGAGCCGGTGATGGTCATGCAACGGGCACCTTGGCTCACGGACTGGTCACCGCCACGCTCATATCCACAAGGAGGTTCCCATGTTGAGTGTATTGATCGCCACCACCCTTGCCGCCGCCTCACCGCAGTCCAGCAGCACTCCGCCGGCATCCGCAGCGTATGCGGACTGCCTGCTCGCCCACCTCCAACCAGGATTGTCCGACCACGCGATCCCGCTGCTGCAGCAGGCCTGCGTCGCGAAGTATCCGGAGAGCTACGTCGCATATTCAGAACTGGAACGCCGGATCAGCGCGCAGCGCCGGGCTGACTTTGACGCGGCTCAAGCGGAAGCCGTGCGTTCCGCGAATGCGGCAGCGACGGCCGCACAGCAAGCTGCCGACGCGGCGGCCGCAAAAGCCAAGGGAATGCGGGCGAAGTAGAGGCCACGGACCAGGGCAACAAAAAAGGCACCGCATTACGTTGCCTTTCTGAATGACCTGGGTCATTGGATGCAATGGTGGGCCGTGAAGGATTCGAACCTTCGACCAAAAGATTAAGAGTAACTGGGTAATTTCATTACTTTCGATGGGTTACGCCACCACTCGTTCCACTTCAATCTTTAAAGCGGGCGCTTGTAAGCCTTGAGCCACAACGGGCGCAGGAATTTTGCGGAACGGATTTCCTCCCCCTCCAGTTGCCTCAACAAGGCCTACCCCATCCCCCCGAATGACGGATCCTGGTCGGCCTTGGCCAGCCGGTTGCCCCGGACCCTCTCCTGCCATTCCAGAATCTTGGCGACGTCCCGACGCCCCCCCGCCGTGACCGATGACCCAATGCCGGAAGTGGCTGAGGTGGGCCACGATCGCACCGTCATCAACCTCAAGAGCGAATGGTTGGACACCTGGCTCAACTCCCGACCCTAAACATATGGATGAACTGCAAATGGCGATGGACGATCCGCAGCGCCCCTACTACGAACACACGTTTGAACAGGCCGCGTAAGAAAGCAAAAAGCCCTGCAATGCAGGGCCTGTTGCAACCTAAAATCGGTGTTGACTGGCGCGGCTACTGCCCGCTGCATGGAAGAGCCCTTTCAAGGCGATGCGGAAGCAAATCCTCTCACTCGGGCAACCGTGCCTTATAGGGGGCGAGCTTGACGAAACCGTCCCGATCCAAGCCGACAATTTTTGACGTGAGCGCGTACTGATTGAGATAGATCTTCACCGGACGATCCTCGATCGTTGCCCAAGGGCGAGCAACGCCGTAGGCAACTGCGTCCTTTTCGCCATCGGTGCGAAACTCAAGCCGCTCGTGCCGATAGTGCAAACCCATGACCTCGGCGTCGTCACCGCCACCACAAGCCATGATCAACTCGCGCTCGGAACCGGCGCTGAGGGCTTTGAAGTCATCCAGGACGAATGGCGGCAGTTCATCAAACCACTTCACCCGTCGCTGCTCTCGGCTCAATAGCACGCGATCCGCAACCGCGTCCATCACCTGACGCAGCGCTGCAATGTCCCTGCCCTGCTGGGCCGACTGCTCACCCAGCTCACGGATCACTTTCTCTCTGGATGACGCAATGTTGAACAAAACTGCGAGCACAAGCAGCAGAACGAGCACCCCCACGATACTAGCCATAGAACCCCCTTTCGTTAGTAGCCCAGTCTAGCGGGTCAATGGGTGGAAGCCACGCTCAGGCGGATATGATGACAATCCCAACAGGGCGGGCGTGGTGGACACGGAGTGCGCGATGGATACGGATGAATTGACGGATAGGCAGCTGCTGGACCTCCACTGTCTGGTCATGGAAGCGCTTCGACAAAGAGGCGTCGTGCGCTCATCAAACAATCCCGTGGCGGACTACACGGAAACATTGGTGGCGCGTGCCCTCAACGCAAAATTGGCCGTGGGCTCCCAGGCCGGTTTTGATGCAGTTGGCCAGGACGGGACGCGGTATCAGATCAAAGGCAGGCGACTAACCGCAACCAACCGCAGCACACAGTTGAGCGCGTTGCGGAACTTGGCGTCTGATCCATTCGACCACCTCGCAGCCGTGGTCTACAACAGCTCTTTGAAAGTTGAATACGTCGCCCTTATTCCATTGGACGTAGTGAAAAGGGTTGGCCGCTACAACTCGCACACAAACGCTCACACGCTTCACGTTCGCCGCTCGCTATTGAACGAACCTGGAGTGGTCGATATCACCATGCAAATCGTCAAGGCAATGGACGCATGAAGGCTCAATTGGATTTCAACGACTATCCGGACATTGTTGAGGGCGACATATTTTGGCGACCACCGCCAAGCGCACTGCAACAAGTGCCTCAGCTCTACGAGAGGGCGACATCCGCCCTTTACATGCTCTTTCTTTCGGGCGGCTCAGATATCCCAATTCGCGACGGGGTGCCAGCCGCCCTCCACGTAGCAATGCATGTGCGGGCCGCGCTGACCGAATTCGTGGGCATAGAAGAAGCAATGAAGAACGCAGGACACGCCTATAGGATTACGAGCAGCGCAAGTCCACTTCTTCATTTCATGCGGATGCTTCGCAACTATCAAATCCACATTGGTAGCCAGCCAATGGCAAGAAAGACCGTGGATATAATCTTCGGCGGCAAGGATGCCGTCATCGAAGTCGCCACTATCGACAACCTGCACGCCGACGACTTCATGCAGCTGGACACTATGAGGAAGTACAACTCATACAGCCGGAATGAAGTGGAGCGAATGATTGACTTGTTTCGCGAGCAGCAGGAGCGGCTGGGTGTGTACGAAATTCTAAGGCAAGGGACCAATCGCCTAATCTATGAAGTGCTTCAGCACATCTAAAGACGCGTATACGAACACCCCCACAGTACAGACATCAGGGTGCACAATCATTCCACTGAAGCTTGTGAGTTACGTCTCAGTGTCCGAGGGGAGACAGTGCTAGGCTCGCGCATCGAGGCATGTCGACGCCTCGGTGATTTGTTACAGACTCTGGAGATGTCGCATGAAACGGAAGGTTCTAGGATGCTCCGCAGCACTTCTTGTATCCACCTGTGCTTTGGCGCAGGTGCCTGACGCTGACACGCAAGAAGGCAAGGAGATGCAGATTCAAATTCACAGCTACATGAGTGAACACCCTACGGTCTCGATAGACGAAGCAATCACGCGCCTAGCGGTTCAAGGTGAGGTGATGTCGGATATTGAAGCGTTGCGTATCGAGTTCGCAGATCGTCTAACGGAACTGTCGATCAAAGACGCGCCAGATCAACACATCCTCGTGCAGCTCAAGGGGCCAGATCCAGTCGCGGATCGAACGATCAACACCGAGAGCGGGACGACCCGCGTGGTGTTCGAGGTTGGTCACAAGTACACCCAGGACGAGTTTTACGCGCTCCTTGCTAAGCACAGACCTCTTCTTCACAGCGCCATACCAGGCATCACGGGGACGACTGGGTTCCCAGGCGAAGAACGGGTGCTGATTGACATAAACGGCGACAGCCGCCAAGCAGAAGAGTTGAAGGATACAATCAAGAAGCTTGAAAGAGTCACCGGTCTCAAGATTGAAGTCCGCCCCAACATGCCGAAGTCAGTCAACGCGGAGTATGTTGTTGGCGGCGCCCCACTCCAATCCAACAATAGCTACTGCACCTCAGGATTTCCGGTTATTCATAAGGCCACTGGACGAAGGGGTATCACCACTGCGGCGCATTGCCCCGACAATCTGATCTATGGAAACTACGCAACCGGCGCAGGGAAGTACACCGTGCCGCTGACGTTCGTGGACCAGATCAATGATGCGAGCCACGACGTTCAGTGGCATACGGTGGGGTCACACACACCGCTCCGGGAGGTGTATGCCACCTCAACTTCGGATTACAGTAGGCGCCGCATCATGTACATGTGGACCAACGCTACTCAAGGCCAGAGCATGTGCTTCAGAGGCGTCACCAGCCAATACACCTGCGGAACTGTCGTGAGCATCAAGCACAGGCCCGAGCTCGCATGCGGTCCAACCGGAAACCTTCCATGCGCGGACGCTTGGATACGCATCGAAGGATCGTCGCTGGCGTGCGGATTTGGAGATAGCGGTGCCGCTATCTTCTTCGGAGACAATGGATACGGCATTGTCGCTAAGGCAAGCCTGAAAGACGGAAGCTGCAAGGGAGTCTCCGCGATGCCCTGGGGCGCAGTCAGCGCATTAGGGCTGGAGGCAGGCGGTTAGTCGCTCCAACGAAACGTCCGGCTGAGGATGCAAAGCCAGCATGCTCAGCCGGATATCTGAGATCGATTTTTAATTGCTTGAGTGAACGCGCCCGGTCCACCAGCCCTTATTCCGACTCAGCAATACCAGTGGCAGTGATCAATACGGGCGTCTGGTGCCGCCCAGTATGCGAATGGTAAAGCGTTCCAGTCATATTGACGCGCTTACCTTTAAGAAGTTGGTACTTGCGCATCAGATCGCCGCTCAAGTTCAGTTGGATGAGTAAGACGCCTCCGGCGTAAGGCGGGTATTCGTCCTGAGCCTGTACCGAAATTGGCGTGAATAATTTGATCGCCGGGCGACGCCCCCCCCCGCCGTGAGTAGTGGTCGGGTTTAGAGTCCGGGGTTGATGATATCGATGTTGGCCAGATGTTTGGCGTAGGCGGCCGGTGTCATGCCGCCGATGGCGTCCTTGGGGCGTTCCTCGTTGTATTCTCGGCGCCATCGCTCGATCTCGGTGCGGGCGTGTAGCAGCGTTGGGAACCAGTGCTCGTTGAGGCATTCGTGGTGCAGGCGACCGTTGAACGATTTCACATAGGCGTTCTGGTTCGGCTTGCCGGGCTGGATCAGGCGAAGCTTCACGCCACGTGCGTGTGCCAGCTCACCATCACCTTGCCGCAGAACTCCTTGCCGTTGTCGGTACCGATCACCTGCGGCAAGCCGCGCAGCGAGGCCAGCTGGTCCAGCACACGCGAGACGCCGTGCCCGGAAATCGCACGTTCCACCTCGATTGCCACGACTTCGTATGTGGCGTCATCGACGATCACCAAGCACTTGATGACCCGGCCTTCGGCCGTACGGTCGAACACGGAGTTCATCGACCACACATGGTTGGGCCGGGCCGGGCGCAGCAGTGGCTGCCGCTCGCCGACCGCCACCTTTTTGCGCTTGCGCCGCCTGACCTGCAGCTGCTGCGCCTGATACAGCCATTCCACGCGCTTGTAGTTCACGATGCGTCCTTCCTGCGGCAGCTTCAGGTGGATCATTCCGACGCCGTAGCGCTTGTGCCGATACGCCAAGGCCAGGATGCGCTCGCTCAATTCAACGTTGCGATCCTCGCGCCGGACATAGCGCAGCGCGCTGGCACTCATCCCGATGATCGCCAGGGCACGGCGCTCGCTTGCCCGCGCTGCATCCACTGCCGCACCAGCGCACGCCGCACCGGCGGGTCCGCTACTTTTTTCGCAGCGCGTCCTTGATCAGATCGTTCTCGAACAGCTGCTCGGCCAGCAACTTCTTCAGCCGGACGTTCTCGGCTTCCAGGTCCTTCAACCGCTTGGCGTCGGGCACGCTCATGCCACCGAACTTGCTGCGCCACAGTTGGTACGAGGCCTCGCTGAAGCCATGTCGACGGCACAGGTCCTTCACCGCCATGCCGGCCTCTGCCTCGCGTGGGAAGCCGATGATCTGTTCTTCGGAAAAGCGCTTCTTCATGTCCAATCTCCGGCTTGTTGGGGATTGAATTCCAAATCGCTGTGCTACTCAAAACCTGAGGGACGTCGGGGGCACAAGAGCGCCGCCATGCGCGATAGATACGATCATCGCTTGCCTGTCGTGAAACCTGCATCTCTCCCGAAGTGTTCGGTAGGGTTTTCAGGAGCAAAAGAAAAAGGCGCCCAAAAGGACGCCTAAGTCGCTGATGCAATTGGTGGGCCGTGAAGGATTCGAACCTTCGACCAAAAGATTAAAAGTCTTCTGCTCTACCGACTGAGCTAACGGCCCATTGCACTGCCCCAGCCTTTCGGCGGGGTGGGCATTCTACCCTACTTTTCCGGGCCGGGTGAAACCCTGGTGCGCTGAGGTTGCCGGCCAGCGGCCGGCACTACCCGATCTGGTGAGCCCGCTTAAACCTTCCGGGCCGCCGTCGCATCCCATCTGTGATCCTTCCCCGGAACCACGGATGCGCCTGCCCTTCTGCCTCATTGCCGCCCTGCTGCTGCCCTGTACGGCCCTGGCCACCCCATCCCAGGTCGTCACCGACGACATTGCCCGCTTCTGGGCCACCTATGACGCGGTGCGCGCCGAGCCCAACGTCGAACGCCAGGTCGCGCTGGTGCAGGAGCGCTACATCGATCCGGGCAGCCCCGGCCTGCATGCACTGATGCAGGTGCGCAACTACACCGCCCGCGAATACGCCGAGGCCATGCGTGCGTGGCCGCGCTTCTGGACGTCGGTACGCCCATTGACCGCCAACGCGCAGCAGGCCAGCGCCACACTGGAACGGGACCTGGCCGCCTTCCGCACGCTCTACCCCGCCCTGCGCCCGGCCACCATCACCTACGCGGTGGGCGTGCTGCGTACTGGCGGGACCACGCTGGGTGACAAGGTGCTGATCGGTGCGGAGATGGCGCTGGGCGATGAGCGCGTGGACGTGAGCGAGCTGCCGGCGAACATGCGCGATCGCCTGCGGATCTTCTACGACAGCAGGCCGGGCGCGAACAACGCGCAGAACAACCTGCACGAGTACGTGCATACCCAGCAGCGCGAGACCACCGGCAGCCTGGCACAGTACGTGGTGCGCGAAGGTGTGGCGGAGTATGTGGCCGAACGGCTGAGCGGGCGTCGGCCGGCGTTGCCGCTGTACAGCTACGGGCCCGCGCACGAAGCGGAAATCCGCACGCGCTTCGTTGCCGAGATGGACGGCGAGGATCTGTACAACTGGCTGTACAACAGCGCGCGCAACCCGTTCGGCGTGAGCGATCTGGGCTACTACGCCGGCTACCGCATCGCGCAGGAGTACATGCGCCAGCAGACCGATGAGAGGGCCGGCATCGCGCGGATGATCGAGCTGGACTATGCCGATGCGGGGGCCGTGCGGGCGTTCATTGAGGCATCGGGGTGGTTGCAGCAGCGGTAGCGCCGGGCCATGCCCGGCGCACAGTGCCAACCAAGGTTGGCACCCACCAGAGTCAGACCTCCCCAGTAGCGCCGGGCCGTGCCCGGCGCACAGTGCCAACCAAGGTTGGCACCCACCAGCGTCAGACCTGCCCGGCGAGTCAGCCAGTGCGAACCAACGGTTCGCACCCACCGAGGGAGCGATTCGCACCCACCATCTGGGAATTCACACCCATCAGGGAAGACGGCCGGCGGCCGGCACTACCAGAGGCGGTCAGGCGTACAGCGTGGGGTCGGGCACGCCGGCTTCGGCAAAGCCCTGCGCGCGCAGGCGGCAGGCGTCGCAGTGGCCGCAGGCGGCGCCGTTGGCGTCGGCGTTGTAGCAGGACACGGTCAGGCCGAAGTCCACGCCCAGGCGCACGCCTTCGCTGACGATCTGGCCCTTGCTGAGGAACTGCAGCGGGGCATGCACCTTGATGCCCGCGCCCTCCACGCCCGACTTGGTGGCCAGGTTGGCCAGCGCCTGGAACGCGGCCACGAACTCGGGGCGGCAATCCGGGTAGCCGGAGTAGTCCACCGCGTTGACGCCGCAGAAGATGTCGTTGGCGCCGAGCACTTCGGCCCAGCCCAGGGCCAGCGACAACATGATGGTGTTGCGCGCCGGCACGTAGGTGACGGGGATGCCGGCACCGCCGGCCTCGGGCACGTCGATGTCGTCGGTCAGCGCCGAACCGCCGATGCTGCGCAGGTCCACGTCCACGGTCTTGTGCGCGATCACGCCCTGGGCCTTGGCCACGCGCGCGGCGGCATCCAGTTCGGAGGTATGGCGCTGGCCATAGCGCACGCTCAGGGCATGCACGGCGAAGCCCTGTTCCTGGGCCATGGCGATGACGGCGGCTGAATCCATGCCGCCGGAGAGAAGCACGACTGCCTTCTTCATGGGTAAAACGTCCGGTTGGGAGGGGAAAGCCAGCACGCTGTCCCGCGCCGGAGCTACATCAGGGAACGCTGCGCAGGCTCATCGGCCCGGCTCGTCGTTCCACAGGATTTTATGCAACTGCATCTGGAAGCGCACCGGCAACCGGTCTTCAACGATCCAGTCGGCCAGCTGGCGCGCGGTGATCTCGCCCTTGCTCGGCGAGAAGAACACGGTGCAACGTTTCACCAGGCCGTGCTCGGCGACCAGCGCCTTGGCCCAGTCGTAATCCTCGCGGTTGCAGATGACGAACTTGATCTGGTCGCGTGCAGTCAGCAGCGGCAGGTTTTCCAGGCGGTTGCGGGCGGCTTCGGCCGAACCCGGGGTCTTGATGTCGACCACGCGCGATACGCGTGGGTCTACCGCGCTGACGTCCAGCGCGCCGGAGGTTTCCAGCGAGACATCCATGCCGGCATCGCACAGCTTCTGCAGCAGCACCAGGCAGCGCTTCTGCGCCAGCGGCTCGCCGCCGGTTACGCAGACGTGACGCACGCCCTGGGCCAGCACCTCGGCCACGATGTCGTCGATGTCCCACCAGGTGCCGCCGTGGAAGGCATAGGCGGTGTCGCAGTACTGGCAGCGCAGCGGGCAGCCGGTCAGGCGCACGAACACGGTTGGCCAGCCGGCGGTATCGGCTTCGCCCTGCAGCGAGGTGAAGATCTCGGTGATCTTCAGGCGTGGCAGCGGCGACTGCACGATCTCACTGGGCGTGGCGGCGGCGCTGGACGGGGTAACGGCGGTCATGGCGGGGAGTTCTTGGTGGGACACGTGGCGGGTGGGCTACCGTGGCCGGTAACGAAAGCGGCCGAGCATGGCTCGGCTCTACAACAGCAACCGGACGGGGTTTGCCGGTCCGGAAACGAAAGCAGCCGAGCATGGGCTCGGCTCTACAGGGCACCCATTGTACGCCCGGTCAGCGGATCAGCGGATCTGCCTGCCGAGGCGGATGGACTGCAGACGGTCCTGCGCGGTGCGCGCGGCGTCCGAGCCGGGGTACTGCGCCACGACGGTCTCCAGCGTCTGCTGGGCCTGGTCGACCTTGCCCTCGCCGTACTGCGAGAGGCCGACCTTGAGCAGGCCGCCAGCGGCCTTGTCGTGGGTCGGATAGCGCGAGAGCAGTTCGCGGAACTGGGTCTCGGCCATCGGGAAATTGCGGGTGGCGTAGTAGCTCTCGCCCAGCCAGTACAGCGCGTTCGGCGCGTAGACGCCGTTCGGATACAGCTGCAGGAAGCTCAGGAACAGCTGCGCCGAGTCATCGTACTTGCCGGCCTTCAGCGAATCGAAGGCGACATTGTAGGAGGTGCGCTCGTCGCCGGTGGCGGCAAGGCTGCCGGCATCACCATGGACGGAAGGCGGCCGCTCGGAAGTGGCCGCCGTCGCGGGTTTTGCCGGGGCCGGAGCGGCCTTCGGCGCGCTCGCCGGAACGGGCGGCAGGGCCGGGGCGGCATTGCCCCCTTCCAACCGGTTCAGGCGGCTGTCCAGATCCAGGTACTGGTCCTGGGCGGACTGCTTGAGCTGGGCGTTGTCGTGCTGCAACTGCTCGATCGAGGCCTGCAGGCTGGTGACCTGCTGCCGCAGCTGATTGATCTGGTTCAACAGGTCCTGGTTGGCACTGTTGTTGTACATCTGCTGCTCGATCGCGCCAACGCGGTCGGCCAGGCTCTGTCGCTGTGCATGCGCCGGTGCGGCAGCCACGAGGGCTGCCGCAACGACCAGCATCAGTTTGATGCCAATGCGCATGGATTACTGCGCGGTGTAGACGATTTCGACACGACGGTTCTGCGACCAGCAGGACTCGTTCGACTCGGTGCAGACCGGACGCTCTTCACCGTAGGACACGACGGTCAGCTGCGAAGCCGAGCCACCGTTGGCCTGCAGGGCCGAGTTGACGCCGTTGCCACGACGCTCACCCAGGGCCTGGTTGTACGCGCGCGAACCACGCTCGTCGGTGTGGCCCTGCAGAGTGATGCGCGAGGACGGACGGTCACGCAGGTACTTGGCGTGGCACGCCATGATGGCCTGGAATTCCGGCTTCACGTCTTCCTTGTCCAGGTCGAAGTAGACAACGCGCTGGCGCAGGCAAGCGTCGGTGTCCAGGTCGCCCGGGCCGTACAGGCCGGAGGTCGACGGAGCGGTCGGGGTGGTGGTCGAGGTGCCGGTGTCAACCGGGGCTGCCGGCTCTTCCTTCACCTTCTTCGAGCAACCGGCCAGGACGGCCACAGACAGCAGGGAAACAAGCAGAACGCGGGTGGACTTGTTCATGGCGATACCTTTGTGGCTCCTAGGCCGATGAGGGGTTCAAGACAGCGAAAATATTAACACTCTTTTAGCGCTGGGTACGGTATGGGGACCATGCCGGTTCGCGCACATCTCCGTCAGCCAGAACCAACCGCTGGCGCACGCGCGCATCGGAAGAAACGGCGTACAGCACACCACGGCCACCCTCGCGGGCGGCGTACAACACCATGCTTGCGTTGGGCGCAAAGCTCGGAGATTCATCCAGCGAACCCGGGGACAGCGTGCTCCAGCGGGGCGAACCCAGCGAGCTGTCCATCATCGCGATCTTGTAGCTGTTGCCCGAGCCCTGGGCGACGGCGATCTTCTTGCCATCGTAGGACACCGAGGGCTTGGCATTGTAGTTGCCCTGGAAGGTCACGCGCTCGGCACTGCCGCCGCCCGCACCCACCTTGTAGACCTGCGGACGGCCGCCGCGGTCGGAGGTGAAGTACACCGCGCTGCCGTCCGGTGCCCAGGTCGGCTCGGTATCGATGGCGAAGTGGTTGGTCAGCTGGGTCAGCTGCTTGCTGCCCAGGTCCATCACGTAGATTTCCGGGTTGCCCGAACGCGACAGGGTCAGGGCCAGCTTGCGACCGTCCGGCGAGAACGCCGGGGCGCTGTTGATGCCACGGAAGCTGGTGACCAGCTCGCGTGCGCCGGTGCCGATGTTCTGGATGTAGATGGCCGAATTGCCACGCTCGAAGCTGACGTAGGCCAGCTTGCTGCCATCCGGGCTCCACGACGGCGACAACAGCGGCTCGGCCGAACGCACGATGGTCTGCGGATTAAAGCCGTCGGAGTCGGCCACCATCAGCGCATAGCGCATGGCGTCGCCCTTGCCGCTGGCGGTCACGTAGGCGATGCGGGTCCAGAAGGCGCCGCGCACACCGGTGATCTTTTCGTAGATGGCGTCGGCCATCTGATGGGCGACATCACGCATGGCATTGCCACGGGCGGTCATCGCCAGGCCCAGCAGGCGCTCGCCCTTGGGCACGTCAAACAGTTCGTACTCGACGCGGTAAGCGCCGGCACCCGCGTCGAGCACGCGGCCGACCACGATGTAGTTCTGCTTCAGCGCGCGCCAGGTGGCGAACTGGATGTCGCCGCCACGCACGGGCTTTTCGACGATCTGCGCTTCCGGCAGCGTGCGGAACTGGCCCGAGCGCTCCAGGTCGGCGCGGACCACGCCGGCGACGTCGGTCTGCGGTGCAGCCGCCGAACCCTGATAGGGCATCGGCACGATGGTGATCGGCAGCGCGGAGGCATTGCCGCCGATGATGTCGATATCCAGCCCCTTCTGCTGCGCGACGGCAGCAAAGGGCAGCAACAGGGCCGCAAACACGGCAAGCCAGCGAGGCATCTTTTTCATGGAGCGCTCAATAGGGGGAAACCGGAACGAGGGATAACAAAGCGGGAGTGAACCGCTTCGCAATCATGAACCAAGGGTACGTGAATTCCGGGTCAGTTCCAGCCCGTCCTCTCACGCACCGTTAACGTCGTGGCTAACATCGCACCGTCTGCCCCGGTCACACCGCCCCACAGGACGGTGTTCGACAGCAGCCCCAGCCTGCCCGGTCGAGACCGGGTCCGCCAGAGGCAAGCGCGACATCCGTGGGCGCAGGTGGCCCGAGAGCCACCCTGCCCTGCCCGCCTCAGCGATCCTGGGCGGTAAAGGTGAAGTTGAGCGTGCGCGCGAACACCGACTCGAACCCGCGGTACGGCAGCGGCTGCGCGTTGAGCACGGCGGCCTCGATCGAACGCTTGCCCGCCTCGTCGTACGGGCAGTTCGGGCTGACCTTGGCCTGCATCACCGTGCCCCCCGGAATCTGGGTGATGGTGATGGTGCAGCGCTGGCCCAGCGGCACCGTATCCGGGCGAACCCACTGCGACAGCACCTTGGCCTGGATCGCGGCCGCGTACTTGGCCGAAAGATCATCGCTGTTGCCACCACCACCGGCGGCCGGCTGCGAGGCACCGCTGGCACCGGCAGCGGCACTGCCGGCGGCATTGCGCGCGGCTGCCACCTGGCGCAGCTTCTGCTCGGCCAGCTTGGCTTCCTTCTCGGCCTGCTCGCGGCGGGCACGGATCTCGGCGATCTTCTTCTGCTTCTCGGCCTCGGCCTTGTCAGCCGCCACGCGCTCCTGCTCGGCCTGCTTCTTCTTCTCGTCCGCTTCCTGCTGCTTGGCCAGGCGCAGCTTCTGCTCCGCTTCTTCCTGGCGCTTGCGTTCGGTCAGGTCGATCTGCTCCTGGCGGCGCTTGGCTTCCTGTTCCTGCTTGGCCTTCTCCTGCGAGATGGCCAGTGCGCTCACCGCTTCCTGGTCCTTGGTGTCCGGCTGCGCGACACGCTCCTGCGCCTGTTGCTGCTGGGGCGTGGGGGCGTCCTGCGGGCGCGGCTCGGGAATCGGCTGCGGCGGCGGAATGGTGTCTTCGGGCACGGGGATCGGCTCGGCGACCGGCGGCGGCAGGTCCTCCAGATTCTCCGACTGGCGCAGGGCCTGGCGTGCGGCAGAGGCCTCGGACGCGGACAGCGCCAGGCTGGCCTCGACCGAGGGGTCGCCGGCGGCGGCATCGGTGTTGCGTTGGGGCGACCACAGCCAGGCCACGATGAAGACCAGCGCGACCAGCAGGTGCACCAGCAACGCCAGCGCCAGGGGCAGGCCCCAGCCGGGTTCGCGCTGATGCGGGGGTGGCAGGGCGTCAGCGTGCATCGGTGGCCAGGCCTACCTTGTCTACCTTGGCGCGCTTGATCACATCCATCGCGGCAATGACCTTTTCATAGGCCACGGCGCGGTCGGCGGCGACGATCACGCGCACGCCCTTGTCCTGGGCGGCGATGCCGGCCAGGCGACCTTCCAGTTCCTCGGCCGACACGGCGGTCGGGTCCTTGGCGTCGGGCAGCTTCAGGCTGAGCTGGCCGTCCTGGCGTACCGAGACGATCACCGGGTCCTGCTTGCTCTCCAGCGCCTTGGCGTTGGACTGCGGCAGGTCGACGTCGAAGCTCAGGGTGAGCAGCGGTGCGGTGACCATGAAGATGATCAGCAGCACCAGCATGACGTCGATGTAGGGAACGACGTTGATTTCCGATTTCAGCTTGCGGCGCTTGCGGCGACCGATGGCAGCGGACATGGCTTGGACTCCCGGGTCAGGCGCTTACTCGTCGCCAGCGCTCTGGCGCTGCAGGATCGAGCTGAACTCTTCGGCGAAGGTCTCGAACCGCACCGACATGCGCTCCACGCGCGTGGTGAAGCGGTTGTAGGCCCACACCGCCGGAATCGCCACGAACAGGCCGATGGCGGTGGCGAACAGGGCTTCGGAGATGCCCGGCGCGACGGCGGCGATGCCGGCCTGGGCACCGCTGCTGATCATGTCGTGCATGGTCACCATGATGCCGAACACGGTACCGACCAGGCCCACGTACGGGGCGGTCGAGCCGATGTTGGCCAGCAGTTCCAGGTTGCGCTCAAGCTGGTCCACTTCGCGGGTGTAGGTGGTGCGCATGGCACGCTGCGCGCCTTCCAGCTGCGCGCGGCCATCCAGCCGACGCTTGTCGCGCAGGCGGGTGTATTCGCGGAAACCGGCTTCGAAGATCGCTTCCAGGCCGCCGACATTGCGGCTGCGATCGGTGGCCGAGCTGTACAGCTTGCCCAGGTCCGCACCGGACCAGAAGCGGTTCTCGAACTCATCGGCTTCGCGGGTGGCCTGCTTGAACACGCGGGCCTTGCGGAAAATGATCACCCAGCTGACGAACGAGCCGACCAGCAGCAGCAGCACGATGATCTTCACCGGCAGGCTGGCCTTGGCCATCAGTTCGAGGTAGTTGATGCCGCCGCCAGTGGTGGCCTGGGCAAGGGTCTGTGTCGCGGCATTGCTGACGTCGGCCGGCAGTGCCTCGGTGACCGTGGCCTGCAGGGCCAGGAGCGTTGCGATCATCCGTTGTTCCTCAGTGTTCGGATTCGGGGTGGAGGTGGGGTTGCAGCACGGCAAGGACAGCCTCGTCCATGCCACGCGGGCGGAAACTGGCCGCTTCCAGTGCGGCGATGCGGACCTGCGCAGACAGCAGCAGCTCGCCGTCGCGCAGGATCTGCTGGTCGAAGACCATGCTGGCCTTCTTCAGCTGGACCAGGCGGGCACTCACCTGCAGGGTGTCATCCAGCCGTGCCGGCTTGATGAAATCCATCTGCATCGAGCGCACCGCGAAGACCATCCCATGCTCGGCGCGCATGCGCTCCTGGCCGTAGCCCAGCGCACGCATCCATTCGGTCCGGGCCCGTTCCATGAAGGCCACGTAGCGGGCGTGGTAGACCACGCCACCTGCGTCGGTATCTTCCCAGTAAATGCGTGTCGGCCAACTGAATCGGGGCTCAACCGACATCGGGAACCTCCGCGAACAGGTCCTGCGGCGGGTTCTTCGGCTTCAGGCCCATGTGCCGGTAGGCCTTGTGGGTGGCCATGCGGCCACGCGCGGTACGCACCAGGAAGCCCTGCTGGATCAGGTAGGGTTCAACCACGTCTTCCAGCGTGCCGCGCTCTTCGGACAGCGCCGCAGCCAGCGATTCGATGCCGACCGGGCCACCATCGAAGTAGTCGACCATGGTCTTGAGCAGGCGCCGGTCAAGCTCGTCGAAGCCTTCCGGGTCGACCTTGAGCATCTTCATCGCAGCCTGTGCCACGGCCTCGTCGATGTGGCCGCCGGCCTTCACCTGCGCATAGTCGCGCACGCGGCGCAGCAGCCGGTTGGCGATACGCGGCGTGCCACGCGCGCGACGCGCGATCTCCCCTGCCCCGTCGGCGGTGCAGTCGATGGCCAGGATGGCCGCCGAGCGGCGCACGATGCGGGTCAGCTCTTCGACGCTGTAGAACTCCAGGCGCTGGACGATGCCGAAGCGGTCGCGCAGCGGCGCGGTCAGCAGGCCGGCACGGGTGGTGGCACCGATCAGGGTGAACGGTGGCAGGTCGATCTTGATCGAGCGGGCGGCAGGGCCCTCGCCGATCATGATGTCGATCTGGAAGTCTTCCATCGCCGGGTACAGCACTTCCTCCACCACCGGCGACAGGCGATGGATCTCGTCGATGAAGAGCACATCGTGCGGCTGCAGGTTGGTCAGCAGCGCGGCGAGGTCGCCGGCCTTCTCGATCACCGGGCCGGAGGTGACGCGCAGGGCCACGCCCAGCTCGTTGGCGATGACATGGCTGAGGGTGGTCTTGCCCAGGCCGGGCGGCCCGAAGATCAGCACGTGGTCGAGCGCGTCGCCACGCCCCTTGGCCGCCTGGATGTAGATTTCCATCTGCTCGCGCACCGGCACCTGGCCGAGGTAGTCGGCAAGGCGCTTGGGGCGGATGCTGGCGTCGGCGGCGTCATCCTCGCGGGTGGCGCCGGTGCCGATGATGCGGTCGTCGGTCATGTGCTGATTATGCGGCAAAAGCGCGGGTTTCGGCCGGGCTGCGCCCGGCACCCGCAGAGGCCAGGACAACGGCAACGGCAACAGCAACAGCAACAGCGGGTTTCGGGGGGAGGGGGGGGCGGGGGGGGGTGTCGGGACCGCCCCGAAACCCGTCTCCTATAACCAACTTGGGCTGCCCGCCAACCTCGCCCGGTTGATCTGTGTGCGTGCGGC
>NZ_RXLZ01000043.1 GCF_003970865.1 Stenotrophomonas maltophilia
TCTGTTGTATGTCCAACAGATCAGAGTATTTTTCACTTTCTTTTTTTTTTGACAAGGAAGGAGGGGATAGCGTGAGGGGGGGCGGGGGGGGGGGCAGGGGGAGTGGAAAAGGGACAGGCCCGAGGCATGCCTCGGGCGGGTTGGGCAGGACGCCCAACCCAGGTCTTGCCGCGTGAGCAGGACAGCGCATGCGAGCATGCGGCGACCAAGGCTACATGGACGTACTTGCGCCGCCCCCCGCAGCCCCGCCCCGTCCGACCCAGCCCATGACACTGGCTCTGCCGGCCGCGAGGGGCCCCTGCCGTTGGCTGTACAACCGCCCCCGCATGACCGAAATGGCGCCACACGTTAAACTCCCGCCGTGAATACTCCCACCTACACCGCCCAGCAACTCGCCGAGCAGTTCGGCCTGCAGGTCCATGGCGACCCCGCCACCGCCATCCATGGCGTGGCCACCCTCGCCCATGCCGGTCCTGGCCAGCTGACCTTCCTCGCCAATCCACGCTACCGCGCCCAGCTGGCCGACAGCCAGGCCTCGCTGGTGGTCCTGCGTGCCGACGACGCCGAGGCCGCCCCCGGCGCCGCGCTCGTCGCCAAGGACCCGTACACCACCTTCGCCAAGATCGCCGCGCTGTTCGACATCGCGCCGACGCGCCCGCCGGGCATCCACCCCAGCGCCGTCATCGATCCCAGCGCACAGGTCGCCGCCAGCGCCCATATCGGCCCGTTCGTCTCCGTCGGCGCACGCAGCGTGGTCGGCGAGAACTGCATCATCGGCACCGGCAGCGTGATCGGCGAAGACTGCAGCCTGGACAACGGCTGCGAGCTGATCGCGCGGGTCACCCTGGTCACCCGGGTCAAGCTCGGCAAGCGCGTTCGCGTGCATCCTGGCGCTGTGCTCGGCGCCGATGGCTTCGGCCTGGCCATGGACGCCGGCAAGTGGATCAAGGTGCCGCAGCTCGGCGGCGTGCGCATCGGCGATGATTGCGAGATCGGCGCCAACACCTGCGTCGACCGCGGTGCGCTGGAAGACACCGTGCTGGACGACGACGTGCGCCTGGACAACCTGGTGCAGATCGCGCACAACGTGCAGATCGGCGCGCACTCGGCCATCGCCGGCTGCACCGGCATCGCCGGCAGCGCCAAGATCGGCCGCTACTGCCTGCTCGGCGGCCACGTCGGCGTGGTCGGCCACCTCGAGATCTGCGACAAGGTCGTGATCACCGGCAAGTCGGTGGTCCGCAATTCCATCCATGAGCCGGGCGAGTACTCGTCCGGCACCCCGTTGACCGACAACCGCACGTGGCGCAAGAACGCCGCGCGCTTCAAGCAGCTGGACGCATTGGCTCGCCGCGTCCTGGCTGCTGGCAAGGAGAAAGAATGAACGACACGCTGCAGCTTCCGATCGACGTCTGCCAGATCCAGGAACTGCTCCCGCACCGCTACCCGTTCCTGCTGGTGGACCGGGTGCTTGAGCTCGACATCGAAGCCAAGCGCATCCTTGCGCAGAAGAACGTCAGCATCAACGAGCCGTTCTTCCAGGGCCACTTCCCGGGCCGCCCGATCATGCCCGGCGTGCTGATCATCGAAGCGCTGGCGCAGGCCGGTGGCGTGATGACCCAGCTCACGCTCGGCCGTGACTCGCAGTCCAAGCTGTTCTACATGGTCAAGGTGGAAAACGCCCGCTTCAACAAGCAGGTCGTTCCCGGCGACGTGCTGATGCTGGATGTGCAGATGAAGCGCCTGATCCGCAACATGGGCTGGTACTACGGCGAAGCCAAGGTCAACGGTGAAGTCGTTGCCTCGGCCGAAGTCATGTGTGCCGGCGCCAAGGGCTGATCCACTGGAGGCAGGAATGACTGACAACGCACCGCGGATCCACCCGACCGCCGTCATCGACCCGGCCGCGCGCCTGGCCGATGACGTCCAGGTGGGCGCGTTCACCCTGATCGGTGCCGATGTGGAAATCGGTGCCGGCACGGTGATCGGCCCCCACTGCAGCATCCACGGCCCGACGAAGATCGGCCGCGACAACCGCTTCATCGGCCACGCAGCCGTCGGTGGCGAACCGCAGGACAAGAAGTATGCAGGGGAGCGCACCGAACTGGTGATCGGCGACCGCAATGTGTTCCGCGAGTTCGTCACGCTGAACCGCGGTACCGGCGGCGGCGGTGGCATCACCACCATCGGCGACGACAACTGGATGCTGGCCTACACGCACGTGGCGCATGACTGCCATGTCGGCAACTTCTGCGTGTTCTCCAACAACACCACCCTGGCCGGCCACGTGACCGTGGGCGACTACGTGATCATCAGCGGCTTCGCCGGTGCCCATCAGTTCTGCCGGATCGGCGCGCATGCCTTCCTCGGCATGGGTGCGCTGACCAATGGCGACGTTCCGCCGTTCACCATGGTCGGCACCGATTCGCTGGGCCGCCCGCGCGGCATCAACAGCGAAGGCCTGAAGCGCCGCGGCTTCGACGCCGAGCGCATTTCCGCCATCAAGCGTGCCTACCGCACCCTGTATGTGGCGGGCCTGCCGCTGGCCGAGGCCAAGGTGCAGCTGACCGAACAGGCGCGTGACAGCGATGACGTGAAGGCCATGCTGGACTTCATCGAGCACGCCGAGAGGCCCTTGCTGCGATGAGCAGCACGACCGGCCAGGCGCCGGCCGGCGCCGCTGTGATTCCGCTGGCCTCCATGACCGGCAGCGTCCCCGCGCAACGGGTGCTCAGCGAGCGCCCGTTGCGGATCGCGCTGGTGGCCGGTGAGGCCTCCGGCGATCTGCTCGGTGCGGGCCTGGTACGCGAACTGAAAGCGCGCTTCCCGAATGCCGAGTTCGCCGGCATCGGTGGCGACGCCATGCGCAGCGCCGGCTGCCAGACCTGGCACGATGCCAGCGAGCTGGCGGTGATGGGCCTGACCGAAGTGCTGCGCCATCTGCCGCGCCTGCTGAAGCTGCGCTCGGCGTTCCGCCAGCGGGCGCTGGACTGGCAGCCGGACGTGTTCATCGGCATCGACGCCCCCGACTTCAACCTGGGCATCGAGCGCTGGCTGAAGCAGCGTGGCGTGCGCACCGTGCATTACGTCAGCCCCTCGGTCTGGGCCTGGCGCGAGAAGCGCGCCGAGAAGATCGGCAGCAGCGCCGACCTGGTGCTGTGCCTGTTCCCGATGGAACCGCCCATCTATGCCAAGCACGGCATCGACGCGCGCTTCGTCGGCCATCCGATGGCCGACGACATTCCGCTGCAGGGCAACCGTGAGGAAGCCCGCGCCGCGCTTGGCCTGCCGACTTCGGCCAAGGTGCTGGCGGTGCTGCCGGGCAGCCGCCTGGGCGAAATCTCGCGCCTGGGCGAGCCGTTCTTTGAAGCCGCCTGGCAGGTCTCAGAGCGCATCCCCGGCCTGCACGTGGTGGTGCCTGCCGCCAACCCCGCATGCAAGCGGCTGATCGAAGAGCAGCTGTCGCGCTCGGCGCTGCCGGTGGCGTACTCGCATGTGCTCGACGGCCAGGCCCGCAACGCCATGATCGCTGCCGACGTGGTGGTGCTGGCGTCCGGTACCGCGACCCTGGAGGCGATGCTGGTGAAGCGGCCGATGGTGGTCGGCTACCGTGTCAACGAACTGACCTACCGTCTGGTCAAGGCATTCGGCCTGATCAAGGTCGATCGCTTCGCCCTGCCCAACATCCTGGCCGGGCAGGACCTGGCACCGGAACTGATGCAGCACGACTGCACGCCGGACAAGCTGGCCGCGGCCATCCAGCAGTGGTTCGACCACCCTCAACGGGTGACCGACCTGCAGGACACCTATGCCCGCCTGCATGAACGCCTGCGCCGCAATGCTTCGGCACGGGCCGCCGACGCCGTCGGCGAGCTGCTGATGCGCGACCAGGCCCAGGCATGAGCCGCCGCCATGCCGCCGCAGCCAGCCTGGCCCTGTTCGATGGCAGCGCGGTAATCGAGCCGGAACGCCTGGTCGCCGGCGTCGATGAGGCCGGCCGTGGTCCGCTTGCCGGGCCGGTGGCGGTGGCGGCGGTGGTGTTCGACCCGGCACGACCACGCATCAACGGCCTGGACGATTCCAAGCAGCTCACCGCCGCGCGCCGCGAGCAGCTGCATGACCGCATCATCGAGCGCGCCCTGGCCTGGCACGTGGTGCTGGTGGACGTGGACACCATCGACCGCCTGAACATCTACCAGGCCACCCTGCAGGGCATGCGTGACGTCGTTGCAGCGGTCGCCCACGTGGCCGGTTTCGCGCGCATCGACGGCAACGTGGTACCCAAGGGCCTGGTATTGCCGGCGCAGGCGCTGGTCGGCGGTGATGGCATCGACCGCGCGATCATGGCCGCATCGATCCTGGCCAAGGTCTCGCGCGACCGCTACATGCAGAACGTGCATGCCCGCCACCCGCAGTACGGCTTCGAGCAGCACAAGGGCTACGGCACCCCGGCCCACCTGGCCGCCCTGCGCGAGCACGGCCCCTGCATGGAGCACCGGCGCAGCTTCGCCCCGGTGCGCGAGTGCCTGGAAAACCCGGCAGCTGTGACCGCAGACATCGCAATCGCCTGAATCGCCTGAACGGCCGCTGCACCCGGCTGCGGAAGCAGGGTGGGACGGGGCCCGCGGTTCGCCTGCGAACCGTGGGAAGCGATGGCGCGAATGCGATATCGCGTGCCGTCAAGAGCTTGTCGCGCCCCCCTGCCCTCGCTACCCTGACCGGGCACTCCAGCGCTTCCCGACCCCGGCGACGATTCCCCCGTCAGCACCCGGGGCCCGCGCGCTCCAACCTGGTCCGGCATGTCCAACTCCCGCTTCGTACATCTCCACGTCCACACCGAGTTCTCGCTGGCGGACTCCACCATCCGTGTGCCGGCCAAACCGGACCAGGCGGACCCGAAGAAGGCCAAGCAGGCCAACCTGCTGTCGCGCTCGGTCGAACTCGGCCTGCCCGCGCTGGCAGTGACCGACCTCAACAACCTGTTCGCCCTGGTCAAGTTCTACAAGGCCGCCGAAGGCGTGGGCATCAAGCCGATCGCCGGCGCCGACGTGCTGATCGCCGAAGAGGGCCAGGACCCGTGGCGGATGACCCTGCTGTGCCGCGATCGCGAAGGCTACCTGAGCCTGTCGCGGCTGCTGACCCGCGCCTGGATGGAAGGCCATCGCCCCGAGGGCGGCGTGGCCGTGCACCCGGACTGGCTGAAAGCCGGCAACGCCAACCTGTTCGCGCTGGCCGGCCGGCAGAGCCTGGCCGGGCGCCTGGCACTGGACGGCAAGCATGAACTGGCCGAGCAGCAGCTGGCCGACTGGCAGCGCGTGTTCGGCGATGGTCTGCACCTGGAACTGACCCGTACCGGCCGTGAGGGCGAGGAAACCTTCAACCAGTTCGCGCTGATGGCCGCCGGCCAGCGTGGCCTGCCGGTGGTGGCCAGCAACGACGTGCGCTTCCTGTCGCCGTCGGACTTCAGCGCGCACGAAGCGCGCGTGTGCATTTCCACCGGCCGCGTGCTGGACGATCCCAAGCGCCCGCGCGAGTACAGCGACCAGCAGTACCTGAAGTCGGCCGAGGAGATGTGCGCGCTGTTCGCCGACATCCCCGATGCGATCGACAACACGCTGGCGCTGGCCGAGCGCTGCAACATCGAGATGCGGCTGGGCACCTACTTCCTGCCCAACTACCCGGTACCCGACGACGAGACCCTGGACACCTGGATCCAGAAGATGTCGCGCGATGGCCTGGAAGAGCGCCTGGAGAAGAATCCGCTGGCGCCGGGCAAGACCCGCGAAGAGTACTTCGAACGCCTGGAGTTCGAGCTCAACACCATCATCAAGATGGGCTTCCCCGGCTACTTCCTGATCGTTGCCGACTTCATCCAGTGGGGCAAGAACCAGGGCATCCCGATCGGCCCGGGCCGTGGTTCGGGTGCCGGTTCGCTGGTGGCCTGGGCGCTGAAGATCACCGATCTGGACCCGCTGCCATACAACCTGCTGTTCGAGCGCTTCCTGAACCCGGAACGCGTGTCGATGCCCGACTTCGACATCGACTTCTGCATGGACCGCCGCGACGAGGTGATCGACTACGTCGCACGCAAGTACGGGCGCGAGCGCGTCAGCCAGATCATCACCTACGGCACCATGGCCGCCAAGGCGGTGGTGCGCGACTCCGGCCGCGTGCTCGGTTTCCCGTACGGCCTGGTCGACGGCGTTTCCAAGCTGATCCCGAACATCCTCGGCATCCACCTGAAGGATGCGCTGGGCAAGGGCAAGGAAGGCCCCAGCTCGGAAATGGCGTCGGCCGAACTGATCCAGCGCTACGAGACCGAGGACGATGTCCGCGACCTGATCGACCTGGCGCTGCAGCTGGAAGACCTGACCCGCAACGCCGGCAAGCACGCCGGTGGCGTGGTGATCGGACCCGAGCCGCTGAGCGAGTTCTGCCCGCTGTACGCCGAACACGACGAGAACGGCCTCGGCAAGAACCCGGTCACCCAGTTCGACAAGAACGACGTGGAAGAAGTGGGCCTGGTGAAGTTCGACTTCCTCGGCCTGCGCACGCTGACCATCATCGACTGGGCGGTGAAGGCGATCAACAAGCGCCATGAGCGCGCCGGGATTCCGCCGGTGGACATCGCCGCGATCCCGCTGGACGACACGCCCACCTACAAGGACATCTTCGCCAACGGCAACACCGGCGCGGTGTTCCAGTTCGAATCCTCGGGCATGCGCCGCCTGCTGAAGGACGCACGCCCCGACCGTTTCGAAGACCTGATCGCGCTGGTGTCGCTGTACCGCCCCGGCCCGATGGACCTGATTCCTTCGTTCAACGCGCGTAAGCACGGCCAGGAAGAAATCATCTATCCCGATCCGCGCACCGAAGCCATCCTGAAGGACACCTACGGCATCATGGTGTACCAGGAGCAGGTGATGCAGATGGCGCAGATCGTCGGCGGCTACTCGCTGGGCGGCGCCGACCTGCTGCGCCGCGCGATGGGCAAGAAGGTGCCGGCCGAAATGGCCAAGCACCGCGAGATCTTCCGCGAAGGCGCGGCCAAGGACGGCGTGGACGAAGCCAAGGCCGACGCGATCTTCGACCTGATGGAGAAGTTCGCCGGCTACGGCTTCAACAAGTCACACGCCGCCGCCTACGCACTGGTCAGCTACCAGACCGCGTGGCTGAAGCGCCATTACCCGGCCGAGTTCATGGCGGCCACGCTGTCCTCGGACCTGGACAACACCGAGAAGGTGGTCGGCTTCCTGGATGAAGTGCGCAACCTCGGCCTGACCGTGCTGCCGCCGAAGGTGAACCACTCTGCCTTCATGTTCGAAGCCGTCACCCCGGACACCATCCAGTACGGCCTGGGCGCGATCAAGGGCGTCGGCCAGGGTGCCTGCGAAGCGGTGGTGGACGAACGCCTGAAGGGCGGCGACTACAAGGACCTGCTCGACTTCTGCACCCGCGTCGGCTCGGCCAAGCTCAACCGGCGCACGCTGGAAGCGATGATCAACTGCGGCGCACTGGACGAGCTCGGGCACAACCGCGCCTCGCTGATGCTGCAGCTGCCGGAAGTGATCAAGGCCACCGACCAGATGGCGCGCGAACGTGCGTCCGGCCAGAACTCGCTGTTCGGCGGTCCCGACCCGAGCGCGACCACGATCCAGCTGGACCTGCCCGAAGCCGAGGAATGGCCGCTGCTGCAGCGCCTGAACGGCGAGCGCGACACGCTGGGCTTCTACCTCAGCGGCCACCCGTTCGATCCCTGGCGCGATGATGTACGCGACCTGGTCGGCAACGACCTGGGCTCGGTGGAGAAGATCTGGAGCGCCAACAGCGGTGGCGGTGGTGGCGGCGAAAAGCGCTGGCGCCCGGAAGTGCAGACCGTGCTGGCCGGCCAGGTGGTCGGCGTGCGCCGCAAGGGCGAGAGCCAGATCTTCATCCAGCTCGAAGACGGCCGCGGCCGCGTCGAGTGCAGCGCGTTTTCCGACGCGATGGCCGAGTTCGGCCACCTGATGACCAAGGACCGCATCCTGGTGGTCAAGGGCGGCCTGCGCGAGGACGAATTCAACGGCGGCTTCGCGCTGCGCATCCGCCAGTGCTGGGACTTCGACGAAGTCTGCGCCAACTACGCCACGCGCCTGTCGCTGCGCCTGGACCTGCGCCAGCAGCGCCCGGTCTGGGAGCGCATCGATGCACTGCTCGACCGCCATCGCCCGGGGCGCACGCCACTGCGCCTGGACCTGTTGCTGAAGGGGCCGCAGGGCGGCGTCGCCGGCATGCTCGATGTGTCCGGGCAGAGCGCGGTACGCATCGATTCCAAGCTGATGGAGGCGCTGCGCGCCGACCCGGCCGTGCGCACGCTGAAGGTGCGCTACAGCCCGCCGTGGGCCAGCTGAAGCTGGCTCCCTGGTTCTGCTGAAACCCCTGCTTTCCCGTTCCATGTATCAAGGACGATTGCCGATGAAGACCCTGCTGTTCCCGTTCGCTGCCGCTCTGGCCCTGGCCGCCTGCTCGCCGTCGAAGGTCGAGTTCCAGATCGACAACCCGACCGACGCGCCGCTGGCACTGAGCATCGATGGCAAGGACCTGCCGGTGGCCGCACAGGGCTCGCGCCCGATCTCGCTGGCCGTGGGCGAGCATCACCTGCACACCGAAAAGCTCGGTGATGTGCGCTTCATCGTCTACACCGACGGTCGTGGCGGACTGATCAACCCGACCCTGAGCGAGTACGTGATCGCCCGCGAGGTCTATGTCACCGACGAGAGCAAGCTGAAGAACTTCGGCACCGGCAAGGCCGGCATCGAGCTGGGCGGCGTCGACTTCGAAGGCCCGTTCGAGAAGAGCCACGAACTGTTCATCGACAAGACCTGGACCTACGGCGTGCGCGAACCCTTCCCGAAGGAAAAGGTGGTGGCCCACGTCGACGCGAGCGGTGGCCAGATCGTGGCCAAGGTGTTCACCGCGCCGGACTTCATCGCTTACGTGGAAGAAGGCATGGGCGAGCCCGGCGCCTTCAAGCGCGAGCAGCCGGCCGGCTACGTGGCCCCTGCTTTCAGCCTGGAACCGGCCCCGGCCAGCCTGCCGGCGCTGGTGCCGGCCTTCGAGGCGCATGCCGCGCCGCTGCGCGAGGTCTATGCGCGCTGGCTGAAGGCCACCACCGCCGATGAACAGAAGGCCCTGCGCAAGCAGGACTTCGCCGCCCAGATGGCCTTCACCTCGGCCACCGCCACCCTGGGCAGCGGGCTCGGCCGTGAGGCCAACGAGGCCTACAACGACTTCGTTTCCCAGCGCAGCCAGCTGATGGGCCGCAGCGCCCTGGTGGTGCCCTGAGCTGACTGGCGCGCCCTGCCCGGCTGCGCTACCGTCGCCTTCCAGACGAAGGCGTACGGGTGGTTTGCACGCATTCGGCTAGAATTCCCCTCTTCTTTACACGACGGCTTCCGATGAATCCGAACTACCTCGACTTCGAGCAACCCATCGCCGACCTGGAAGCCAAGATCCAGGAACTGCGCAACGCCAGTGCCGGGCCGGCGGTCAATGTCGAGGCGGAAGTGCACGCGCTGCAGGACAAGCTGCGCATGCGCACCGCGCAGATCTTCCGCAACCTGACCTCGTGGCAGGTGCTGCAGCTGGCCCGTCATCCGTCGCGCCCGTATACCGCCGACTACCTCCGCGTCATGTTCGACGAGTTCCAGGAGCTGGCCGGCGACCGTGCCTTCGCCGACGACAAGGCGATCATGGGTGGCCTGGCCCGCATCAACGGCCGTGCAGTGATGGTGATCGGCCACCAGAAGGGCCGTGACACCAAGGAAAAGATCAAGCGCAACTTCGGCATGCCCAAGCCGGAGGGCTACCGCAAGGCCCTGCGCCTGATGAAGATGGCCGAGCGCTTCGGCCTGCCGGTGCTGACCCTGATCGACACCGCCGGCGCCTGGCCGGGCATCGACGCCGAATCGCGCGGCCAGTCTGAAGCGATCGCGCGCAACCTGATCGAGATGGCCGAACTGAAGGTGCCGATCATCTGCACCGTGATCGGTGAAGGCGGCTCCGGCGGCGCGCTGGCGCTGGGCGTGGGCGACCGCACCGTGATGCTGGAGTACTCGGTGTACTCGACCATCACCCCGGAAGGCTGCGCCTCGATCCTGTGGAAGGATGCCGGCAAGGCCAAGGACGCGGCCGAACAGCTGGGCCTGACCGCCCCGCGCCTGAAGAGCCTGGGCCTGGTCGACAAGGTTGTGCGCGAGCCGACCGGTGGCGCCCACCGCAACCCGACGCAGATGGCCAAGCGCCTGAAGGCGGTGCTGCTGAACGAACTGGACGCGCTGGACAAGCTGTCCACCGAACAGCTGCTGGAACAGCGCTACACCCGCCTGCGCAGCTACGGCACGTACGAAGCAGCCTGATTCATCGGCTTGTTACTTTCTTGCTCGTGCAAGAAAGTAACCAAAGAACACGCCGCCGAACGCGAGCCGGTGCGATGCACCGGTTCCCTGCGCTTCTCGGTGAATCAGGGGACGACGCCGAACTCGCTGCGCTCAGACATCGGCGCCTCTTCGCCCCTGTTTCACCTGCGATGCTCGGCTCGCTCATGGCGGACCTGAACATCAAAAGCCACAGCTGCACCCAGTAGATCCACGCCATGCGTGGATGCCTCTGCTTTGGCGAAGAATCACGCGAACTCGTAGAGCCAAGCATGGCTCTACGGATAACGGACTGTCAGAACGGCTTGGCCAGCACCAGCCACACGATCGGAATGAAGGCCAGCAGCGGGATCTCGTTGATCCAGCGCAGCGCGCGCGACGACGGCAGCGCCCTGCCCTTGGCCACGCCCTTGAGCAGGCGGCCGATCCAGCTGAAGTACACCAGCAGCAGCACCACCAGCCCCAGCTTGGCATGCAGCCAGCCGGCGCCACCGGGCGCGACCATGGTCGGGAAATCGGGGATGACCTTGTAGCCCAGCCACAGCACCAGGCCGAGCAGGAATGCCAGGCCGAACATCGAGTGGCCGAAGCGGTAAAGCCGCAGGCCCATCAGCTGCAGGCGCTCGGTCACCGCCGGCTGGCCCGCAGTCTCGGCCAGGTTCACCAGGATGCGCGGCAGGTAGAACACCGTGGCCATCCACGCCACCACGAACACGATGTGGAAGGTCTTGACCCAATAGTAGCTCTGCATGCGCTCGCTCCGGCGGCTGGCGTAGGTGGATACCTATTGTCGCAGTAGAGCCACCCCATGGGTGGCTGCCGCGTCCAATCGCCGCACCATGGCAGCCACGCATGGCGTGGCTCTACTGCAGGTCCGCCACACCCGGGGGCGCAACACCGTACGATAGACGCCGTTTTCCCCGATCGTGCACCGCCCCATGGACAAGACCTACGACGCCGCCTACTTCCAACGCTGGTACCGCCGTGCCGACATCGGCGGCAGCGCCCGCCTGGCGCGCAAGGTCGCGTTGGCCGTGGCCAGCGCCGAGTACTACCTGGAGCGGCCGATCCGCAGTGTGCTGGATATCGGCTGCGGTGAAGGCGCCTGGCGCGCGCCGCTGCTGAAGCTGCGTCCGAAGGTCGAATACCTCGGCTTCGACAGCAGCGAGTACGCTGTGCGCCGCTACGGCAGGACCCGCAACCTGCACATGGCCCGCTTCGGCGATTTCGCCTGGCTGCGGCCCTGTGCCCCGGTCGACCTGCTGATCTGCTCGGACGTGATGCACTACGTGCCCGACCGCGAGCTGCGTGCCGGACTGGCCGGCGTGGCCGAGCTGACCGGCGGCGTGGCCTTCCTGGAAACCTTCGCCGCCGAAGACGAGTTCGACGGCGACCACGACGGCTTCCAGGCCCGACCGGCGCGCTGGTACCGCCGCACGCTGGCCCGGCACGGCCTGCAGCCGGTGGGGTCGCACTGCTGGCTCGGCCCCGCCCTGGCAGGCGATGCGGCCGCGCTGGAACGGATGTGAATCCGGATTCATTATTTTCAGCCAACTTAACCTGCGGGACAGCCGGATGGGATATGCTGCGCGGCAACATATGACCATACATATTCGGTCGTCATGCTCTATCAACTGCACGAACTGACCCGCAACCTGCTCGCCCCCTGGGTGCACCAGGCCCAGGCCAACGCCAAGTTCTTCGCCAACCAGGGCCACTGGTGGTCGCAGATGCCCGGCGCTGATCGCCTGGCGGCGGTCAATGAACTCTTCCACCGCATCGGCAAGGATTACGAGAAGCCCGAGTGGGGCATCAACGAAATCGACGTCGATGGCGAACGCGTGCCGATCGTCGTGCACGAGGAAGTGAGCAAGCCGTTCTGCAAGCTGCTGCGCTTCAAGCGCCACAGCAATGAAGCAGACCAGCTGCACACGATGCTCAACCAGCCGTTCGTGCTGGTGGTGGCGCCGCTGTCCGGACACCACGCCACGCTGCTGCGCGATACCGTGCGCACGCTGCTGCGCGACCACCGCGTGTACGTCACCGACTGGGTCGACGCGCGCATGGTGCCGTCCAGCGAAGGCGAATTCGGCCTGGACGACTACATCGTCTACATCCAGGAATTCATCCGCCACCTCGGCGTGGAGCGCCTGCACGTGGTGAGCGTGTGCCAGCCGACCGTACCGGTGCTGGCTGCGGTTTCGCTGATGGCCAGCCGTGGCGAGCCGACGCCGCGCACGCTGGTGATGATGGGTGGCCCGATCGATGCGCGCTGCAGCCCGACCGCAGTGAACAACCTGGCCACGCAGAACCCGCTGTCGTGGTTCGAGAACAACGTCATCCACACCGTGCCGGCCAGCTATCCCGGTGCCGGCCGTCGCGTGTATCCGGGCTTCCTGCAGCACGCCGGCTTCCTGTCGATGAACCCCAGCCGCCACTTCAGTTCGCACTGGGATTTCTACACCGACCTGGTCAAGGGCGATCTGGAAGACGCCGACGCGCACCGTCGTTTCTACGACGAGTACAACGCGGTGCTGGATATGCCGGCCAAGTACTATCTCGATACCATCCGCGTGGTGTTCCAGGACTTCCTGCTGCCGCGTGGTGAGTGGGTGGTCAACGGCGAGAAGGTCGATCCGTCGGCGATCCGCGATACCGCGCTGCTGAGCATCGAGGGCGAGCTGGACGACATCGCCGGCCTCGGCCAGACCGAAGCCGCACAGGCGCTGTGCACCGGCATCACTGCGGACCGCCGTGAGCATTTCATCGTCGAAGGTGCCGGCCACTACGGCATCTTCAGCGGCCGTCGCTGGCGCGAAGTGGTGTACCCGAAGGTGCGCGATTTCTTCGCCGCGCATGCCGAAGCACCGGCGGCGAAGGCTACGAAGAAGAAGAGCAACGTCACCCCGTTGCGGCGAAAGGCGGGGTAACCCGCCGGTGGTGGGTGCTGACCTGGGTCGGTGCCATGCCATGAATCCCGGTATCTGATGGAGCGTGCCAACCAAGGTTGGCACCTACCAAAGCGAAGTCCGCCAAACGCCCCGACGCTGATGGAGCGTGCCAACCAAGGTTGGCACCTACCAAAGCGGATCCCGCCAAACGTCCCGACGCTGATGGATCGTGCCAACCAGGGTTGGCACCTGCCGAAGCGTGGATTCCCGCTTACAGCCGCACCAGCAGGTTCTTGGCGATCAGCCCGTGCAGCTTGCCGATGCCGCGTGCCAGGTGCATCGTCAGCACCAGGAGCAGCGCGCCCGCCGCAGCAACCGCGATCGCCACCAGCGGCGAGGCCGCCATCGGCAATACATTCACGTCGTTGATGTACACGCCGGGGATGTCGCCACTGAAGATGGCCGCAACCGGTGCCCAGATCAGGCTCAGCGACAGCGACAGCAACGTCACCGCGATGGTGAAGTAGACCACGCCCAGCGGCAGCATCAGCACGAAGTACAGCAGCGTCAGCCAGGTACGGCCATCGGTGAACATGTCGCCGATGCGCTGCAGCCACGTGCGGCTGCGGTCGGTGTAACGCGGACGGCGCGGCATGCGCTCGCCCAGCAGTGCTTCCACCAGCCGCCCTTCCAGCAGCGCCAGCCCGCGCACCGAGCCGAAGAACAGCACGGTCAGCGGAATGCCGACGATCAGGATCAGCAGGCCAAGCGACAGCGACAGGCCGGTCACCACCCAGGTGAAGAAGAAGATGCCGGTGGCCAGCGACAGCAGCATGTAGAACAGCGCACCGTAGGTGTGCGGATCGGTCACCACACCGAAGAAGCGCGCCAGCAGCGAGCGCTGCACCGGCGACGGCGGCGGTGCGGCCGGCTCGACACCACTGGCTTCTGCCGCTGCGCGCAGCACCGGCGCGGTATCCGCACGCGGCGTGCGCAGCGCGCGGTTCACCGTCACTTCGGTCTCGCGGTAGATCTCGGCCACTTCGTCCGGCGCGCCATAGCTGCCGGCAACGTCGGCGATCACCTCGGCCTCGCTGCGGCCGGGCTGCGCCGCCAGCTCCGAACGCAGGTATTCCTCGGCGTCGTACAGGGCATCCTGCACCATCGCCGGGTCGGCGCCTTCCAGCGCCGCGCGCAGTTGCGCCAGATACTGCGGGATGGTCGTGGGCAGGGCTCGGCCTGCCAGGCTCGGGTCGTTCATTGCGGTACCCCCTCCAACACGGAATCGACGGAATCGCGGGTGGCCTGCCAGGCCTGGCGCCACTGCGCCAGCACTTCGCGGCCACGTTCGTTGATGCGGTAGTAGCGCCGCGGCGGCCCGCTGCTGGACGGCTCCACATGGCTTTCCAGCAGGCCAGCGCCCTCCAGGTTGCGCAGCACTGGGTACAGCGCGCTCTGCTTGCCGCTCAGCACGCCCTCGCCCACCCGCTCCAGCTCCTTGGCAATGAGGTAGCCGTACAGCGGCTCCCCGGCCCGGGCCAGTACCGCCAGCAGGGCCAGCGATACCGTTCCGGCGCTGAGCTCCTTCTGGAACTTCTTCAGGTGGACATCGTCCTCGGACATGACCGGCCCTCCACTACGTTGAAGTCCACAGTAGTGCGAAGTTCGGTATACCGAATGTGTCGTTAGTCATCGTGCCGGTTGGCGTTGGAGAGCTGCTCGCGCAGAATCGAAGCCTTGTTCATGTTCCGGGGTTCCCATGCCGCACCGTCGTCGCCTTGCCCTGACCGCCCTCGCCTGCCTGCTGCCCGCCCTGGCCAGCGCGGCCTCGCCTTACCGCAGCCCGCAGCAGATCCTGGACGCCTCGGCCGCCAGCGACTGGCGCACGCCGGACCCGGCCAACCTGCTGTACATGGACCTGCCGGCCGGTCGGGTGATCATCGAGCTGGCGCCGCAGTTCGCCCCACGCCATGTCGCCAACATCCAGACCTTCGCCCACGAGCACTTCTGGGACGGCACCAGCATCTACCGCTCGCAGGACAATTTCGTGGTGCAGTTCGGTGATGCCGACGCCGATGACGCCGCCAAGGCCAAGCCGTTCGGCAGTGCCGCGCGCAAGCTGCCGGCCGAGTTCGAACGCGCCAGCACCGGACTGAAGGTGAGCGTGTTGCCGGACCGCGATGGCTGGGCTCCGCAGACCGGTTTCGTCGACGGTTTCCCAGTCGGCCAGGACCCGCAGGCCGGCAAGGCCTGGCTGGCGCACTGCTACGGCATGCTCGGCGCCGGCCGCAGCAACGAGGAAGACAGCAGCATCGGTGCCGAACTATACGTGGTGACCGGCCAGTCACCGCGTCAGCTGGACCGCAACATCACCCTCGTGGGTCGCGTGCTGAAGGGCATGGAACTGCTCAGCGCAACGCCGCGCGGCCCGGCGCCGATGGGCTTCTACACCGACCCGAAGCTGCGTACGCCGATCGTATCGATCCGCCGTGCCAGCGATGTGCCGGTGGCCGAGCGCACGCCGATCCAGGTGCTGCGTACCGACTCAAAGACCTTCGCCGATACGGTGGAGGCACGCCGCAATCGCGTGGATGATTTCTACAAGCGCCCGGCGGGGCATATCGATCTTTGCAATATTCCGGTGCCGGTGCGGTGATGGTTTCCGCACGTTACGCGTGCTGAAGGCGCTTCATCGTTCATGGGCGTTACTTTTCTTTGTACGCAAAGAAAAGTAACCAAAAGAAACGTTCCGCCAGCCGCGAGCCGATGCTGCGCATCGGTGCCCTGTGCTCCTCGGCCCGTCGAGGGACGGCGCGGGAACTCGCTGCGCTCAGACACCCGCGCCTCTTCGCCCTCGCCGGACCTGCGGTGCTCGGCTCGCTCAAGGCGGACTGGAAGGTCAAGATCAATAGCAAGAGCATCCACGCATGGCGTGGATCTACTGAGTGCGGCTGTGGCATTTGATCTGGGTCCGCCTTGAGCGAGCCGAGCATCGCAGGGGAATCAGGGGTGAAGAGGTGCCGATGTCTGAGCGCAGCGAGTTCGGCACCGTCCCCTGATTCACCGAGAAGCGCAGGGGACCGACGTGTGAAGCACGGCGGCTCGCGACCTGGCGGCGTGTTTCTTTGGTTACTTTCTTTGCACGAGCAAAGAAAGTGACACCTCCCCGCAGGCGCGGAAAAGACCTGCCTGGCAGCGCCCGGCACTACCAGCGCTTCGGCACCCTCAGCCCTTCTGACTCACCGCCACGCTACCCAGAATCAACGCACCGGCAATCAGCATCTGCAACGTCACCGGCTCACCCAGGAACAACCACGCAAACGCTGCGCCGAACAGCGGAATCAGGTAGGTCACCGTCGACGCGCGTGACGGGCCGATACGGCCGATCAGGCGGTAGAACATCAGGAACGCCACGCCGGTGCAGGCCACGCCCAGCGCGATCGCGGCGCCCCAGGCCTTGCCCGGAATCGCCGCCTGCGGCCAGTGGCTCACCGCCATCGGCAGCATCCACAGCGAGGCACACGACAGCGTTGCCGCCGCCGCGGCTGCCGACGGCAGGCCGGTCATGTGCCGCTTCACCAGGTTCACGCCCAGGCCGTACAGCAGCGAAGCCGCCGCACCGGCCAGCACTGCGGTACCGATGCTCAGGCCAGAGACCTTGGCCGTGGCCAGCACCACCACGCCGGCGAAGCCCACCAGCAACGCGCCGGCGCGGCGCATGCCAATCTTCTCGCCGAAGAACAGGAACGCGATCAGCGCGGCAAACAGCACGGTCATCGCATTGCAGATCGCACCGATCGCGGCCGGTGCCTGTTCGGCCGCGTAGGCAAACAGCACGAACGGCAGCGCCGAGTTGATCAGGCCGATCGGTGCCAGCCACAGCCAGCGCCGCGGCGGGAACTGCGCGCGGGCGCGCCACAGGAACGGCAGCAGCACCAGCGCGCCCAGCACCAGCCGCACCTCGACCAGCGCGAACGGGCCGAACGACGGCACCGCCACCCGCATGAACAGGAACGAGCAGCCCCAGATGGCGCCCAGCAGGGTCAATTCCAGCGGCGTGCGCCAGTCGCGCTCGGCCGCCTGTGGGACCGCATTCATGCCCTGCCTCCGTCCATCGTCTGTTCCTCGCCAAGGCAGACAGGATCGGGCGCAGACGCCCGCCGCACAAGCGCGTAGTATCGCTGCCAGCCACAAATATGGTTTGAGGCTCGATATGCAGCTACGCCCTTCCCTGCTCCCCGCACTGGCCGTGTTCGCGGTCGCCGCACGCCACCAGAACTTCGCCCAGGCCGCGCAGGAGCTGCACCTGACCGCCAGCGCGGTCAGCCACCACGTGCGCCGGCTGGAGGAGGTGCTGGAAACCCGGCTGTTCCTGCGCCACGCCCGCGGCGTGCGCCTGACCGCCGAGGGCCGGCAGCTGGCCGACGCCGCCAGCGCCGCCTTCACCGATGTCGCGGCGGTCGCCCATCACCTGCAGCCGGATGCCGACAGCGTGCCGTTGCGGATCACTACGCTGCGCTCGCTTTCCTACTGCTGGCTGCTGCCGCGACTGCCTCGCTTCACCCAGGCCTATCCACACATCCGCATCGAGCTGCACACGGGCAGCGGCCTGGATCGCTACGACGACAACGGGCCGGAAGTCGGCATCCGCTACGGGCTGGGCCAATGGCCGGGCTTGCGTGCACAACACCTGATGGATGACTACCTGTTCCCGGTGGCCTCACCGGCGCTGGCCGGGGTCGAAGCACTGGTCGATCCGGCGCGCATCGCCGACCTGCCGCTGCTGACCGATCTGTCGCCGCAGGGCTGGCGCGACTGGTTCCGCCACGCCGGTGTGCGCCCACCGTCGCCGCTGCCGCCGATGCACACCTTCGCCGACAGTACCGATGCGATGCGTGCAGCGGTGTATGGCATGGGCGCGGTGCTGGCGCGCACCCACATCGCCCAGCCCTACCTGCAGCGCTACGAGGTGGTACGCCTGCCCGGCCCGGCGCTGAAGGCACGCTACGCCTATCACGTGGTGCATGCCGAAGGACAACCGCCGAGCCCGGCCGCGCGCCTGTTCATCGACTGGTTGCTGGAGCAGGCACAGGACGAACGCACGCCGATTCCGGCATTGCCGGACAGCCTGCTCGGGCGCCCGGCCACGCGCGCCTGACTGCGCCCTCACCCGTTCTTTGCTTCACGCTGGCTAGGCTGCTGGCGAACCCCACAACGTACCTATGCCATGGCCATGCTGCGACTGCGCATCACCGGAACCGAAGACGACGCCCGCGCTATCAGCGACCTGCTGCTCGGCCTGGAGGGCATCGAACATGTCGAGGAAACCGACGACCTGATGCCGCACATGGACGACGACGATTCCAGCTCGGCCGGGCTGTCCGACGACATCGGCCCGGGCATCCACGAACTGGAAGTTGAAGTCGGCAATGAAAGCACCGCGCAGAAGGTGCGCGATGCCGTGCAGGAACTCGCGCTGGAGCTGGATGTGTTCGTCGAGTACGAGTCCGACGAGGGCTGATGCCGGCTGGCTGCCGGCATCAGCCTTCACCTCAGAGGTTGGGCGGCAGCTTGCGACGGCGGCGACGCCACCACGCCCGCACACCCCAGGCCGCGATCAAGGCCAGCACTGCCACCGGCAGCAGCGCGGCAACAGCGCGGATCAGGAACGCAACGCTGGTGCTGAGGATGCCGCCCGATTCGCTCAGCGCCTCACCGATCTCGCTGCGACTGCGCTGGCCCGAGGTGGTGTCGAAGTGGATCGTCACCAGCTGCGTATCGATGCGCCGGCGCTGCTGCGCGGCATCCTTGCTGGCCTGCTCGACGCCCGCTTCGATCTCCGACAGGCGCGTGGTGATCGCCATCAGGTCTTCGATCTTCAGGTCCTTGCGGTCCTGGTAGGACAGCAGCCGCGCGTGTTCCTTCTCCAGCCTCGCCTTGGTCAGTGCCGTATCGGCCACCTCCTGCGCGAGGTCCTCGGCGCGCGTGTTGCGTGACTGCAGCGTGCCGCCTTCACCGGCCATCGCGATCAGCGGCTCGGTGCCCTTCGGCGCGATGCGCACCTTGACCTCGCCGCTGGGCTGCTCGCCGCTGCGCTGGTCTACCTGCAACACTGCACAGTCGCCGAACTTCGCGCTCTGGCAGGCCTGCGCCACCTGCTGGATGCGGGGTGCGATCTGCGCCGCTTCCAGCTGCACCTGCACATCGTGTTCGTAGGCGAGGAATGCGCCTTCCGGCGAAGCGACAGCAGCATCGGCCGCGGTGGCACCGGCCTCTGCCGCGCGCTCACCGTTCTTGGCACAGGCCGCCAGCGCCACCAGCAGCACCGGCGTCGCTATCACACGTGTCCACGCACGCAGCGGCCTCACAGTGCCGCTCCGTCGTAGGACATCACCGCCAGCGTGCCCAGATCCACCTGCGGCACGCAGCGCACGTTCACTGCCACCATTGGCGTGCCGGTGCGCGGGTCCACCGCTTCGCTGTAGGGCGCGACGCCGCACTCACGGCAGTGGTGATGATCGATGTGGGCCTTGTTGAAGTGATAGGTGGCCACGTCCGCCGGATCGGTGCACAACTGGAACGCCTCGCGCGGGGCGAACCACAGCAGGCTGCCGCGGCGACGGCACATCGAGCAGTTGCAGTCGATGACGTCGCTGATCGGGGCTTCGGCCTGTACGGTGAATGCAATCCTGCCGCAATGACAGCTTCCCTGGTATTCCATGTCCTGCGCTCCGCTGGAGGGTCCGTGTCTGCGCCCATGGTAATCCTATGGCACGGGGACAAAGCAGCTCCGGGGCCCTATGCTCGGGGTTTGACCCTGTACAGGAACGCCGATGCGCCCGCATCTTCTTGCCCTCGCCCTGGTCGCCGCCCTGGCCGGTTGCCAGCCGGCCGACGCCCCGACCAACGCTTCCACCCCGGCCACCAGCCAGCAGGCTGGTGACGCGGCGGTCGATGCCGCCTTCGCCGATCTGTCCAAGCGCGCCCTGGACACCTGGATGCAGCTGTCGCCGGTCAGCGCCACCCAGATCGGTGACCACCGCTACGACAGCGAGCTGGACGACCTCAGTGCCGCCGGCCAGCAGAAGACCGTAGCCGCCTACAAGGCGCTGCTGGGCGAGCTGGACAAGATCGACGTGGCCAAGCTGGGCCGCGAGAACCAGGTGGACGCGGCGATCCTGCGCAACCAGCTGCAGTCGGAAATCTGGAACGCCGAAGTACTGCAGTCCGGCAAGTGGGACCCGCAGCTGTACAACGGCATCGCCGGCAGCGCGATCTACGGCCTGATGGCGCGCGAGTTCGCGCCCCTGCCGGAGCGCCTGAAGTCGGCCACCGCGCGCATGGAAAAGCTGCCGGCGATCTTCGCCCAGGCCCGCGAGAACCTGGATCCGGCGCGCGTGCCGAAGATCCATGCCGAGACGGTGGCCAAGCAGAACAAGGGCATCCTCAGCATCGTCGATACCTTCATCACCCCGCACATCGGCGAACTGCCGCAGGCCGACCAGCAGCGCCTGCAGGCCGCCATCGACGGCCTGAAGAAGGCCGTGGACGAGCAGCAGACCTGGCTGGACAAGACCCTGGTGCCGAATGCCAAGGGCGACTTCCGCATCGGTGCGGAAAAGTACGACCAGAAGCTGAAGTTCGCGCTGAGCTCCTCGCTGTCGCGCCAGGAGATCGGTGAGCGTGCACGCGCCGAACTCAAGCGTGTGCGCGAAGACATGTACGGCATCGCGCAGACCGTGCTGAAGGACAAGCCGGGTGCGCCGGAGATGCCGGCCCAGCCGACCGACGAGCAGCAGCAGAAGGCCATCGAAGCTGCGCTGGAACTGGCCTACGCCGACAAGCCGGCACGCGACAAGGTCGTCGACGATGCCAAGGCCGCACTGGAGCAGTCCACCGCGTTCGTGCGCGAGCACGACCTGATGACCCTGCCCGACGCGCCGGTGGACATCATCCTGATGCCGGAATTCCAGCGTGGCGTGGCCGTGGCCTACTGCGATTCACCGGGCCCGCTGGACAAGAACCTGAAGACCTTCTACGCCGTGTCGCCGATTCCGGACGACTGGAACGACAAGCAGGTCGACTCGTTCCTGCGTGAGTACAACTCGCGCATGATCCACCTGCTGAGCATCCACGAAGGTACTCCGGGCCATTACCTGGAAGGCTGGCACTCGGCCAAGTTCCCCTCCACCCTGCGTGCGGTGCTGCGTTCGGGCCTGTTCGCCGAAGGCTGGGCGGTCTACACCGAGCGCATGATGCAGGAGCAGGGTTACCTCAACAACGACCCGCTGTTCCACCTGGTGCAGCTGAAGTTCTACCTGCGCACGATCTCCAACGCGATCCTCGACCAGGGCGTGCACGTGGACAACTGGGATCGCGAGAAAGCGATGCACCTGATGACCCACGATGCGTTCCAGCAGGAAAGCGAAGCCTCGGGCAAGTGGGTGCGCGCGCAGCTGACCTCGGCGCAGCTGCCGACCTACTTCGTCGGTGCGCAGGAACACTTCGACACCCGCAAGGCGATGCAGGACAAGCTGGGTGACAAGTTCAACCTGAAGGCCTATCACGACCAGATGCTGTCCTACGGCGCACCGCCGGTGCGTTTCGCACGCCAGCTGATGCTGGACCAGCCGATCGAGTGATCGCGCCGGTGTGAGGTGAAACAGAACGGCCCGGGGAAACCCGGGCCGTTTTTTTGTTCGGCGCCCCGGGATGGCCCCATCCACGCATGGCGTGGATCTACTACCCGCCTGCCAGTAGATCCACGCCATGCGTGGATGGCATTCAATTCAGCGCGCGATGCAGCAGGCGCTCGAACTGCACGTCACTGCATCCATACTGCCCACACCCGGGAAGGGCGAGCTCCACCCGACCGGGTGGCTGTACATCGTTCAACGGCAGCGCATCACGCAGTTGCGCGGTGGTCGGGTAGACGTAGGCCAGGCGGAAACGCTCACCACCACTTTGGCGATCACGCCAACGCTCGAACTGCAGCAGACCACCGATCGGTGTCTTCTCGTATTGGCCCGGCAACGTGTAGTCCGTGATACCCAACGCCGCCAGCAGCGAACCGATATTGGAATCATGACCGACCAGCAGGCTCACCTTCGGCGATGCGGGATCTTCCAACAACGCATCCACGCGTGCCAGCAGCGGTCCGGCCACATCGCGCGCTACTTCGGGCGTTCCGAACAGGATGTCCTGGTAGCGGTTGCGGATCTGCGCCAGCGCCTGCCATTGCGCCTCGGTGGTCAACCGGCCCCAGCCTTCGCGGGGGATGCCACTGCCCTGGTAGTGCTCCATCAACAAGGCATCGACCAGCCCGCTGGCCAGGGCCAGTGATCCGGACGCGCGAGGCTCCTTGCCCGGTTCCGCACTGAAGGTGGTATCGGCCAGCGCCAGATGGCAGTTGCTGCGGCCCGTACATGCCGCCGACTGCGGGTAGAGGGTGATCCCCTCCACCACGGACAGTGCCGGTGCCAGATCGGATGCGGACAGCGCCTGCTGCATCGCCGATACCGCACGTGTGCGGAACGCCGCGTCATCGCGGTGTACAACCGGGTCGAACAACGGATCTATCGTGCCCAGCGGCATGCGCTGCTCGACCGCAACATGACAACCCGGGAAGGCACCGGCAACGAAGAACTGCGCGGTGGCCTGGGTGCGCTGCAGGCTGTTGGCATGGGCGTGGAAGTCAGCCGGCTGCGGGCAACCCGAGGCCGGCAACAGCTGCGCCTGACGCAGCCACTGGCCGATGTAGCGGCCCATGTAAACCTCCAGCACGCCGCCCTTGGTGGTCAGCTCGCCGGGGCCTACGTCCCAGCGTGGCCAGCGCTCCTGCGTCGCATGGGCCAGGGCGCCCGATGCCACCACCGGCGCGCGCAGGTTGTGGCGGCTGAGCAGGATGACCTGCTCGAGGGCTTCGCCTTCCACTGATGGCGATGCAGCGGCTGCGGCTGTGGCGACCAGTGCCAGCGCCAGCAGCAGGGGCCGTAGAGAACGAATCATGCGGGTCTCCGACCCCAAGGGATGCATCCACTCATGGCGTGGATCTACTGGTCGGCAGCCACAAAACCACCGGTCTGCCGCGCCCACAAGCGCGCGTACAGGCCACCGGCCGCAATCAGCTCGGCATGGGTTCCGGTCTCGACGATGCGACCCTGATCCATCACCACCAGCCGGTCCATGCGTGCGATGGTCGACAGCCGGTGCGCGATCGCGATCACCGTCTTGCCGCCCATCAGCTGATCCAGGCTGTCCTGGATCGCCGCCTCCACTTCCGAATCCAGCGCCGAGGTGGCTTCGTCCAGCACCAGGATCGGTGCATCCTTCAGCAGCACGCGGGCAATGGCAATGCGTTGGCGCTGGCCACCGGACAGCTTCACGCCACGCTCGCCGACATGTGCGTCGTAGCCACGACGCCCCTGTCCGTCCACCAGCGTATCGATGAAGGCTTCGGCACGTGCCTTGGCCACCGCAGCGCGCAACTGCTCATCGGTCGCGTCCGGACGGCCGTACAGCAGGTTGTCGCGGATCGAGCGGTGCAGCAGCGAGGTGTCCTGGGTGACCACACCGATCTGCTGGCGCAGGCTTTCCTGGGTGACGTACGCAATGTCCTGGTCGTCGATCAGGATGCGGCCGCTCTCCAGGTCGTACAGGCGCAGCAGCACGTTGACCAGGGTCGACTTGCCGGCACCGGACGGACCGACCAGGCCGATCTTCTCGCCCGGCTTCACCATCAGGTCCAGGCCGGCGATTACGCCGCCCTTCTTGCCGTAGTGGAAGTGGATGTCCTGGAAGTGCACGGCACCACGGGTCACCTGCAACGGCACCGCATCCTCGCGATCCTGCACGGTCAGCGGCTGGGCGATGGTGGTGATGCCATCCTGCACCGTGCCGATGTCCTCGAAGATGCCGTTGATGGTCCACATGATCCAGCCGGACATGTTGTGGATGCGGATCACCAGACCGGTGGCCAGCGTGATCGCACCGACAGTGATGTGGCCGCCGTTCCACAGCCACAGCGCGAGACCACAGGTGCCGGCAATCAGGAAGCCGTTGACGATGGCGATGGTCAGGTCCATGCCGGTGGTGATGCGGGTCTGCGCGCGGTGCTTGACCGCCAGCTCCTGGATCGACTCGGCCACGTAGGCCTGCTCGCGCCCGCCATGGGCGAACAGCTTCAACGTGGGAATGTTGGTGTAACCATCGACGATGCGGCCCATCGCCTTGGAACGTGCTTCGGACGCAATCCATGCGCGTTCCTTCGCCCGCGGAACGAAGTAGGCCAGGATCACCGCGTAGGCCAGCAGCCACAGGATCAGCGGCACCATCAACCGCCAGTCGGCCTGCGCGAACAGGTACAGCGCGGTGCCGGTGTAGACCACGATGTACCAGAGCGAATCGACCATCTGCACCGCCGACTCGCGCAGCGAAGTACCGGTCTGCATCACCCGGTTGGCGACGCTGCCGGCGAAGTCGTTCTGGAAGAAGCTCAGGCTCTGCCGCACCACGTAGTTGTGCATCAGCCAGCGCGAGCGGTTGCTCAGGCCGGGCACGATGGCCTGGTTGACCAGCAGGTTGTGCAGGCCGACCAGGATCGGCCGCGCGATGACCGTGATGAACAGCATCCAGCCCAGTTCATTGGCGTGGCGCTGGAAGAAACCGGCACCAGGCTGCTCGGCGACCATGTCGACGATGCGGCCCAGGTAATCGAACATCGCCACTTCCACCAACGCCAGCAGCAGGCCGGCGATGAGCGTGGCCAGCAGCACCGGCCACACCGGGCGCAGGTAGTGCAGGTAGAACGGCAGCACCTTGCGCGGTGGCATGCGCCCGTCCACGGGCGGGAACACCGGAATCAGGGATTCAAACCAACGGAACATTGCATTCCCTCGCCATCAATAGCCGGCGGAGTATCCCACGCCGCGTGTGTACGCCAGCCGACGTTCGCCGCGGCTCCGGTAGTGCCGGCCGCTGGCCGGCAACCTTGCGACGTTTCCGGGGATCATGAGGTTGCCGGCCAGCGGCCGGCACTACCCATCGGATTCGTCAAACGGCAGCGCCGGGCCACGCCCGGCGTCGTCATTTCACCGGGGTGAACAGCAGGTCCTGGAAATCGAAGCTGAAATCAGTCAGGTCGGAGATCGACTGCATGCGCACCTCGCGTACCTTTCCGTCCGGGTCCAGGCTGAAGTTCACGAACGCGTCGGCGTTGAGCGAACGGTCGTCCCAGCGCACGATGAAGGTGTCGTGCTGCCAGTGCTCCAGGCGTCCGCTCAGCTGCGCGGTCTTGGCAAAGCGCAGGCGCAGTCCCTTGCCCTCGGCACTGACCTGCATGTCGCCATACCAGCGGTCACGGAAGGTGCCGGTGTAGCCGGCCAGTGCCAGCGACGGCTTGCTGCTCTTGTCACGCGCGCCCTGGTGCTTGGCCCAGGCCTCATCGGCCTTGTCCTGGCCCTTGGCCACGGCCTTGGCATAGGCATCCACCCAATCGTGCTTCTCGCCGCCCAGGTAAGCGTCAATCACGCTCAGGGTGATCGCATTGAACGCCGCGCCCACTTCCTGATTGGTCAGCACCACCACGCCCAGTTTCTCGCCCGGTACCAGGGTCAGCCGCGAAACCATGCCCGGCCAGCCACCGGTGTGCCAGACCAGTTTCTGCCCGCGATAGTCGCTCAGGCTCCAGCCTTCGCCGTAGCCAGCGAAGTTGGCCCGCGCCGGTGCCAGCTCCGGCACGCTCGGCGCCGGGATCGACTGCGGGGTGATCATCCGCCACATCTGCTGCTGGCTCTTGTCGCTGAACAACGCGGTGCCATCGGCCAGCTTGCCCTCAGCCAACTGCACCTGCATCCAGCGCGCCATGTCGTGTGCGCTGGAATAGATGCCACCGGCGCCGGCATTGTTCGACCAGGTCAGCGGTGCAACGGTGCGCAGGTCCTTGAAATCGTACTTGGCGTGGCCAACTGCGGCCTTGTCGCCCGGCTTCAGGTGATCGGCGTTGTAGCGCGTGCCGGCCATGCCTACCTTGTTGAAGATGCGGGTCTGCAGGAACTGCTGGTAGCTCATGCCGGAGACATGCTCGATCACCTGCTGGGCGACCGCGTACAGGATGTTGTCGTACGCATAGCCCTCACGGAAACCGCCCTTCAGCGGCACCTTGCCCAGCCGTTCCACCACTTCGGCATTACTGTAGGAGGTGGTCGGCCAGAACAGCAGGTCACCGGCGCCCAGGCTCAGGCCGCTGCGATGCGACAGCAGGTCGCGGATGGTCATCTGCCCGGTCACGAACGGGTCGGACATGCGGAACGACGGCAGGTGGTCGATCACCTTGTCGTCCATTTTCAGCTTGCCGTCCTCGGCCAGCAGGTTCAGCGAGGTGGCAGTGAACGCCTTGGTGTTGGAAGCAATGGCGAACAGCGTATCGGCCTGTACCGGTTCCGGCTTGCCCTGCTCGCGCACGCCCCAGCCGCGCTCCAGCACCACCTCGCCATCCTTGACTACCGCCACGGCAATGCCGGGCACGTCGAACTGCGCGCGCACGCGCTCGACGGTCGCATCCAGGTCCTGCAGCTGCGCCGGGGTGGCAGCGCTCGCCATGGTCGTGCATGCCAGCAGCACGGCTCCTCCAATCCAGGGTTTCATCCAGCACGATCTCCGAACAGGGGTGGCGGCCATGTGCAGGCCGTCACCGGGGTTTCGCGCGATGGTAACGGTCTGCGGCGCAACCTGCCCTGTGCCATAGGAGGGGTGTCATGGGCGGGAACGGCCAACCGAGCAACGGCTCCACCATCATTCCGTGCCTGCGCTATCGCGACGCGCAGGCCGCCATCGACTGGCTGCAGCGCGCCTTCGGCTTCCATGCCCAGGCCGTCTACGCCGATGGCGATACGGTGTTCCATGCACAGCTGACCTTCGGCACCGGCATGATCATGCTCGGCTCGGCCGACAAGGAAAGCGAGTGGAACCAGCATGCGGCGATGCCTGATGAGGTCGGCGGCCGCCAGACCCAGAACGCCTGCGTGATCGTCACCGATGCCGATGCGCACTATGCACGGGCCAAGGCCGCCGGTGCCCGCATCGTCATCGACATCGCCGACCAGGACTATGGCGGACGTGGCTACGCCTGCGCCGACCCGGAAGGCTATCTGTGGTGGTTCGGCAGCTACGACCCCTGGCGCGCGGACCACGGCCAGTGACCGCGACCGCCCGGCAGGCGGAGATCCGCTGCGGCATCGGTGGCTGGGTGTTTCCCGAATGGCGCGGCGGCGTTTTCTACGCCGTGGGCCTGCCGCAGCGTGAAGAACTGGCCCACGCCAGCCGTGCCCTGCGTTGCATCGAAATCAACGGCACCTTCTACCGCACGCCCACCGCGGCGCAGTGCGCGCAGTGGGCCGCACAGACGCCGGAAGGCTTCCAGTTTTCGATGAAGGCGCCACGCTACCTGGTGCAGCGCCGCGACCTGTCCAGCACCGTGGAGGCCGCCGCGCCTTTCCTGCAGGCGGCGATTGCGCTCGGTGACCGGCTTGGCCCGTTGCTGTGGCAGTTCGATCCGCGCCATCCGGCCGATGCCGATGCATTGGGTGCCCTGATGGCGCAGCTGCCGAAGCAGCTGGAAGGAGTGCCGCTGCAGCATGCGCTGGAGGTCCGCAACGCCGAGGCACATGGCCCGGCACTGGTCGACACCGCGCGCCGCCACGGCGTGGCGCTGGTGATCGAGGACAGCGACGAGGCGCCATTGCACGGCGATGTCAGTGCCGGCTTCGTCTACGCGCGGATCAAGCGCAGCCAGGCCCGTTTGAACGAGGGCCTGCCGGCACCCGTGCAGCAGCGCTGGGCCGAACGCGCACGCCGCTGGTCACGCGGCGAGCCGGTGGACGACCTGCCCTGCCTGGCCGAGCCGGCCCCGGCAGAGCCGCGCGAGGTCTACCTGCTGTGCATCGGCGCGGGCAAGGCACGCAACCCGGCGGCGGCGATGGCCCTGCAGCGGCGGGCGGACGCCCCCAGCAATTCCCCACGCGGATAGCGCTGCGGTCATCGGCTTGCCTCACAATAGGCGGATGAGCACACCCGACACCCGCAAAGCGCTGTGGCAGATCCACTTCTGTGTCCTGCTGTGGGGCGTCACCGCCATCCTCGGCAAGCTGATCACCCTGCCCGCATTGCCGCTGGTGTGGTGGCGCATGCTGCTGGTGACGGCGATGCTGGCCCTGCTGCCGCGGGTCTGGCGCGGGCTGCGCACCCTGCCCCTGCGGCTGGTGGCCGGTTACGCCGGCATCGGTGCGCTGGTCGCCCTGCACTGGCTGACCTTCTACGGCGCGGTGAAACTGGCCAATGCCTCGGTGGCCGCCACCTGCATTGCACTGGCCCCGGTGTTCACCTCGATCATCGAACCCTGGGTAGCCAAGCGGCCGTTCCAGCTGCGTGAACTGGCGTTCGGCCTGGCGGTGCTGCCGGGTGTTGCGCTGGTGGTCGGTGGCGTGCCCGATGGCATGCGCCTGGGTGTCTTGATCGGCGCGATATCGGCGCTGCTGGTGGCGGTGTTCGGCTCGCTCAACAAGCGCATGGTCAGCCACGCCGATCCGCTCACGGTCACCGCCCTGGAGCTGGGTGCCGGCACCCTCACCCTGACCCTGCTGGCACCGCTGATGCCCTATCTGCTGCCAGCACTGGCCAGCCCGCTGTGGGTGATCCCGAATCTGCACGACGGCATCCTGCTGCTGGTGCTGGCCGGGTTCTGCACGCTGCTGCCGTTCGCCCTGGCCCTGGTCGCACTGCGCCACCTGAGCGCCTATACGGTGCAGTTGGTGACCAACCTGGAGCCGGTCTATGCGGTGGTGCTGGCGGTGGTGCTGCTGCGCGAGCAGCACGAGGTCACGCCGTGGTTCTACCTGGGCGTGGCGATCATCGTCGGCGCGGTATTCCTGCATCCGCTGCTGAACCGCCGCAAGCCGGTGCAGCATCCGGAAATCCTTGGCACGGCCGAAGCGCGCAACATCGCCGATTGAGTGCATCCACGCATGGCGTGGATCTACTGAACGCAGCGACGAGCGGAGCGCGGATCAATCGGTCAGCGCTGCGGCCAGTGCCATGCCGGGGCATCCAGCAGGCCCTGCCCGCTCAACAGCGTGCGGCCCTGTTCCTTGTGCAGGTGCAGCGAGTGGCAACCCGGTGCCTGCTCCAGTGCTGCGATCAATCGGCTGGCGTGTGAGACCACCCATACCTGGCTGCGCGCACTGGCCGCGATGATCAGCCGCGCCAGCGCCGGCAGCAGGTCCGGATGCAGGCTGGTCTCCGGCTCGTTGAGCACCAGCAATGGCGGTGGCCGCGGCGTATGTAGCGCGGCAGCCAGCAGCAGGAAGCGCAGGGTACCGTCAGACAGTTCGGCCATCGACAACGGCCGCAACAGCCCCGGCTGGTGGAAGCGCAGGGCCAGTCGACCGTCCAGCTCTTCGAAGCCGACCGTGGCGCCGGGGAACGCATCGTCGACGCTGCGTGCCAACGCGACCGGATCTCCGATCTCGAGAATGGTCACCCAGGCTGCCGCCAGATCCCGGCCGTCGTGATGCAGCACCGGCGTGCGCGTGGCCATCACCGGTTGCCGCGCCGGGGCATCGGCATCGCTGCGGAAATGGTCGTAGAAGCGCCAACGCCGGATGTACTCACGCAGGGCGATGGTTTCCGGCATGCGCTGCGGATCGCCGACCTGGGTGAACAGGCTGTCGAACAGAGACAACCGGTCATCCACGAGATCCCAGCCGCGCGCCTGGCGTTGCCGCACGATTGCCCCACGGCGATCAACCAGCAGGTTGGCGCTGCGCAGGAACGGCCCGGCCCAGATCGCCTCCGCCTTGATCTGCGGATCCAGCGCAAACGCCGAACGGCTGGGCGGCGGGTAGCCCAGGTCGATGGCATAGCCGAACTCGTCGGTGGTGAAGCCCAGCTTCAGCCCCACCGACGCCTGCCGGGGCCCGCCCTGCAGCGGGATCTCGCCCGCCGCAACCCGGCGATCGATGGATTCGGGGCCGGCCCACAGCGCCGAACCAAGCCCCCCTTCGCGGGCCAGCACCGCCGCGACGCCGCCCTGTGCGGTCTCCGCCAGCAGGCGCAGCGCGCGGTACAGGCTGGACTTGCCACTGCCGTTGTCACCGGTCACCACATTCAACTGCTGTAGCGGCAGTACCAGCCCGTGCAGCGAGCGATAGTGAGCGATGGCCAGGGTCTGCAGCATGGTCGGTGTCCGTGGGAACAGGAACGGCATCTTCGCCGGGCGCAATCGCACAGGCCGCGACACGGCGTTGCCCCATCGGCAAGAGCATCCACGCTTGGCGTGGATCTACTGCATGCGGGGCTCAGCCGGCCGGTTCCACCCGGTTGCGACCATTGCCCTTGGCCCGGTACAGCGCCTTGTCGGCGCGCGCCAGCATGTCATCCACGCTTTCACCTGCCTGGTGCTGTGCAACGCCGATGCTGATCGTGACCGGGAAACCCAGCGGAAGGTCTGCCACGGCCAGGCGCAGGAACTCGCATTGCAGTTCGGCCGTGCGCAGATCGGTGCCCGGCATCACCGCCACGAACTCTTCGCCGCCATAGCGCGCGGCCATGCCACGACCGGCAAAGTGCGAGCGCAGCAGCACGCCCAGCTCGGCCAGCACCCGGTCGCCGGTGGCGTGGCCCTGGAAGTCGTTGATGTGCTTGAAGTGGTCGATGTCCAGCAGGGCCACGCAGGCCACTCCCGGTTGCCCATCGATCTCCGCCACCGCCTCTTCCAGTGCCGCCGCCATCGCGCGGCGGTTGGGCAGGCCGGTCAATGCATCGGTGCGGCTCTGTTCGGCTAGGTCGGCATTCTGCGCCAGCAGCACGTCCTGGTACTCCGACAGCAGGCGCTCGTAGTCATCGCGTTCCAGCATGTGCTTCTGGATGTCGAGCGCGAAACGGCGCAGCTCCATCACCAGCATCACCTGCCGTGACAGAGCGGCCAGTGCTTCGGCCTTGTCGCTGGGCAGGTGCTGCGGATGCGCATCGAACACGCACAACGTACCCAGTGGCAGGCCATCGGAACTGATCAGTGGCGCACCGGCGTAGAAGCGGATGTGCGGGTCGCCGGTCACCACCGGATTGTCGTGGAAGCGGATGTCCTGCAACGCGTCCTCGACCACCATGATTTCCTGCGGCTGCAGGATGGCGTGACCACACATCGATTCGCTGCGCAGGTTCTCCGCCGCATCGATGCCCTGGATCGACTTGAACCACTGCCGTTCGACGTCGATCAGGGTCACCGCCGCCATCGAGGTACCGCAGACCGCCTTGGCGATCGCCACCAGGTCGTCGAATGACTTCTCGCGCTGCGAATCAAGGATCCGGTAACGGTACAGCGCCTCGAGCCGAAGGGCTTCGTTGGCAGGCTTGTCGGGCTTGATCATGCAGCGTCACATTCCGGCAGGTCACTGCGGAGTCTAGCCGAAGCCGGTGCGTAATCCGCACAACGGGTAGTGCCGGCTGCTGGCCGGCATCCCGTGCTCATTCGATGCCTGGTGCAGCCGGCCGCCGGCCGGCACTACCGCGCGTTACCAGTCCAGCTGCTTCGGCAGCAGGCCCTGCAGTTCCTGTTCGGTCAGGTTGCGCCACTGGCCCGGCTTCAGCGCGCCGATCTTGATGTTGTCGATGCGCACGCGGCGCAGCTGGGTCACGCGATAGCCGAATTCGGCAGCCATCAGGCGGATCTGCCGGTTCAGGCCCTGCTGCAGGGTGATGCGGAAACCGAACTTGGCGATGCGCGAGGTCTTGCACGGCAGCGTCATCTGGTCGTGGATGCGCACGCCGCGCGCCATGCCGCGCAGGAACTCATCGGTAACCGGCTTGTTCACCGCTACCAGGTATTCCTTCTGGTGGCCATTCTCGGCGCGCAGGATCTGGTTGACGATGTCGCCGTTGCTGGTCATCAGGATCAGCCCCTCGGATTCCTTGTCCAGGCGGCCGATCGGGAAGATGCGCTGTTCGTGGCCGACGAAGTCGACGATGTTGCCCTTGACCGAGGTTTCGGTCGTGCAGGTGACGCCTACCGGCTTGTTCAGCGCGATGTAGACGTGGCGGCGGGCGCCGGGCTTGCGTGCGACGCGCGCGCGCAGCGGCTGGCCGTCGACCAGCACCTGGTCTTCCTCGCCCACCACCGCGCCGGTACCGGCCGGGTGGCCGTTGACGGTAACGCGGCGCGCGGCGATCAGGCGATCGGCCTCGCGGCGGGAGCAGAAGCCGGTGTCGGCGATATGTTTGTTGAGTCGGGTGGTCATTGGCCCATTATCCGGCATCGCCGCCCGCTGCGCTTCATGCCAGGGCAGGCGGATCGAGCTCCTCGCCATCGAAGACCCGGTTGCGGCCCGCCCGCTTGGCCACGTACATGGCATGGTCGGCCCGCCGCAGCAGCCCAGCCAGATCGTCCTCGCCCGGCCGCCACTGCGCCAGGCCGATGCTGGCGGTCACTTCCAGCCCCGGCACCTGCAGGGCCTGGCCGGCCTCGGTGATGCGCTGGCGCAGCCGGTCCAACCGCGCCGACGCCGCCTCGCGCGGCATGCCCGGCATCAGCAGCAGGAACTCTTCGCCGCCCATCCGCACCACTTCGTCCTGGCTGCGCACCGCCGTGCGCAGGGCACGCGCCACCGCCACCAGCACCTGGTCGCCCACCGCGTGGCCATGGCGGTCGTTGATGTCCTTGAACAGGTCGATGTCGAGGAAGCCGATCACCAACGGGCCACGCTCGCGGTCAACCCGTTCCAGGTGGCGGGCCAACTGCTGCAGGCCGGCGCGGCGGTTGGGAAGCCCGGTCAGGCCGTCGGTCTCGGCCAGCTGGCGCAGTTCATCACGCTGCTGGCGCAGCCGGCCCAGCCGCTGGTTCAACGCATAGGCGGCCATCATCAGCAGCCAGGTCACCGCCAGCTGCAGCGCCTCCACCCGGTACTCCATCAGCCACTCGGCGCCGCAGGCGTCAGCGATGATCAGTACCAGCAGCGGCGCCAGTGCGGCCAAGCCCGCCTGCGCCCAGCGGTCACCCCGCAGCCAGGCCCAGATACCGGCCCCCAACGCCAGGCCACAGCCCAGCACGTACGACACCTGCAGGGTCTGCGCGACCCACGCCAGATGTTCCCAGCGCAGCCACGGCACCAGCGCGGCCAGCGCCAGCATGCCCCACAGCACGGCCTGTTGCAGCGGCCGCGAGCGCGGCAGCACACGGTCACCGCCATTGAGCCGCCACAGCGCCGGCAACACCAGTGCCTGGGTTGCAGCAGTCAGCGCCAGCAGCCACCAGGCGCCGCGCTCGCCCACTGGCAGCCAGGGTTCCGGATAGCCGCTCAGCCCGCCGAGGATGGCCTGCCACAGCACCATCACGGTGGTGCCGGCGATGTAGACCAGGAAACTGCGATCCCGGGTGGTCAGGAAGGCCATCAACGCCGACAGCGCCAGCGCGATCGCCACCGCGATGCAGGCCGCGCGCACCAGCAGGCGGGCGGTGTCGTTCTGCTGCACCGGGCTGGGCGCGCCCAGCCGCAGGGTCGGTACCCAACGTGTCTTCAGCGGTGTCTGCCAGGAGACCAGGAACGGCTCATGGCTGCCGGCCGGCGGTACGGCCACCAGGCCGATACCGGCCCGGAAACGTGAATCGCGGGTGCGCGCGTCGTTCATGTTGCCGCAGATCTCGCGGTCACCGTGCTGCACCCGGACTTCACCGGCAAACACGTTGAACACGTCCAGCGCCTGCGGTTGGCCCGACCAGCCCTGTGGCGGAGCCGGTACCAGCACCTGCTGGCGCGGGCCGGACAGCATGCGCGGCGTGCACGCACGATGCGGGGTGGGCTCATCGGTAGCGCCACCGACCAGCAGGTAATCGCGCCCCGATTCCACCGCTGCGGCCTGCAGCGGCCACGGCGTCGCCAACCACGCCAGCAGTACGACCAGCACCGCTCCTGTTCCGTACTGCCACTGCCTGCCGCCCACGCCACATCCTGTTGTTGCTTACGCCCGCGCCCACTGCGCGTCGCCCCTGGCCGGCATTATCGCAGCCGGACGTGCGCCGCACGTGTAGACCAAAGTCGCCGCCACGCCGTTCAGCCAGCCCCCGGCGGCCCCTTCACCGCGACCAGCCGTACCGGGCGCAGATCGGCCAGGGTCAGCCGCTCCAGCGGCTGCGGCCGTTCGATGGCATAGCCCTGCAGCCCCTGTACGCCAAGCCGGGTCAGCGCACCGGCAACCTCGGCGGTCTCCACCCACTCGGCCACCACCTCCATCTGCAGCTCGCGCCCGAGCTCGCTGATCGCGCGCACCGTGGCGTGGCTGACCGGGTCGGTATCCATGTCCCGCACGAAGGCGCCGTCGATCTTCAGGATGTCCGCCGGCAGCTGGCGCAGGTAGCCGAACGAGGACAGGCCGGAACCGAAATCGTCCAAGGCCATCCGGCAACCACGCGCCTTCACCGCATCGATGAAGGCACGGGCCTGGCTGAGATTGCTGATCGCCGCGGTTTCGGTGATCTCGAAGCACAGCTTGGAGGCCAGCGCGCGGTTGCGCTCGAGCAGGTCGCAGACGAAGGCGAGGAATCCCGGCTCGGCGATCGACTGCGCCGATACGTTGACGTTGCACAGGCCCAGCTGGCGCACGTGTGCCGGGCACACCTGCAGGTGGCGGAACAGCAGCCCGAGCACGTGACGGTCCAGCGCCACCGCCATGCCATAGCGCTCTACCGCCGGCATGAACTGTCCGGGCAGGTGCAGGCTGCCGTCGGTGCCCCGCATGCGCACCAGCACCTCGTAGTGCAGGTAGGTCGGATCGCCCACGCGGGCGATGCGTTGCGCATACAACAGCATGCGGTTCTCGGCCATCGCCAGGCTGACGCCCTGCAACCGCTCGGCCTCCTGCCGCCGCTCCTCCAGCGCCATGCGGTTCTCATTGAAGCAGTGCACGCGGTTGCGCCCGGCCTGCTTGGCGGCATAGCAGGCGCTGTCAGCCGCACTCATCAGCCAGTTCACATCGGGGGCGTCGGCGCTGACTTCAACCACGCCGATGCTGCAGCTCAGCTGCGGGCTGCCCTCGCTGATCGGGAACGTGGCCTGGCCCAGGTTGCGGATCACCCGCTGCAGCACCCGCTTGGCCTCGTCCTGCCCGGCATGGGCGAGGAACACGGCGAACTCGTCGGCGCCCAGGCGGCCAACCCAGTCACCGTCACGTACCGCCGCCACCAGGTAGTCGGCGAAACTGCGCAGCATCTGGTCACCGGCGGCGTGGCCGAAGCTGTCGTTGACCAGCTTGAAGTGGTCCAGGTTGATGTAGCACAGCGCATGCGTACCGCCGTCGCTGCGCACCTGCAGCAGCGAACGCTCCAGCAGCCGCTCGATCTCGCGCCGGTTGATCAGGCCAGTCAGTGGATCGTGGCTGGCATGGTGTTCGATCTCGCGTGCCAGGGCATGGTTCTGGCTGACATCCTCGATGATCGCAAACACCGACAGGCCACCTCCCGCGCTGCGCACACCGGTGCCACTCCAGCGCCCCCACACCAGGCTGCCATCGCGGCGGCAGAAGCGCAGCTCACTCGGCCGCAGCTGCCGGTCCCAGTCAATGCGGCCGACACCATCGATGACCAGTTCGCCCTCCATCAGCAGATCGCCGAGCGACATCTGCAGCAGCACGTCGCGTCGGTAGTCGAGGATATCGGCCATCGCCTGGTTGGCTTCGATCACCTTTCCATCGGTGTCGAGCTTGAGCATGCCGACATTGGCCTGGTAGAAGGCCGCGCGGAAGCGGCTTTCATGCTCGGTCAGGTCCTTGCCGACGCGACGCGCCAGCGCCACCGCCATCAGGCTGATCGCCAGCACCGACAGCCCGCCGACGGCAAGCGTGGCGATCCGCACCATCGTGGCCATGCGCAGCAACGCCTGGGAAAATGCCTGCGCCTGCACCTGCAGCCGCCGGTCCAGATCACGCAGCTGTTGCAGGTACCGGTCGCGGTCGGCCACTGGCAGCGCACCCTGGGCGTGTCCCGACTGCAGCTCGGCGACCAGCCGTTGCACGGCCAACAGTTCATCATCGGTCTGTCGCCACAGCGTGGTTGCTTCCCGGAATGCACCGATGTCGCGTGCATAGCGGAACGAGAACACCAGGCGCGGAATATCGGCGCGCGCGTTGCCGCCCTGCAGGAAGCCCTGCCTGGCCTTCTCCTCGTCCGGTACCGCCTGTTCCAGCGCCAGCCGGGCCTGCAGATCCCCCAACGGAATCCGCAGGGCCTGGCGCGCGTCATCCAGATCCTGCGCATGGCCACGCGCCAGGTAGCGGCTCAGCGCAGCGGTTGCATCCTGCTGCCCCCGTGACCAGTAGCCCTGGCCGGCAATCCAGGCCGTCGAGGCCGCCTGCAGTTCCTGGATCAACGCGGACAACGCGACCAACCCGATCGCCATGCCCGTCAACAACGCAAAGCGCAATCCCAGGCCACGGGTCATCGGCACCCGCCGGCTCTGCTGGTCCGTGCCACTTCTACCCATCCCGGATCCCCCCGAATGTGCTGCGGTGACAACCTCCCTTGGAACTGGCCCAGCCTATGACCGGCAATGTGTTTGCCATGCGAAAAGGGGACGGAGGGGATTAAGTCGTTTTCGGCATAAGCGCATGGCCTGCCATATACGACTTAATCCCCTCCGTCCCCTTTTCTGTACGCCAGCTCGGAGGCTGGCGTTGATCAGGACGGCTGCGGGCGCGGCTTAGAAGCTGCGCGGGCCGCGCGGCTTGAAGCCGTCACGACGCGGCGGGCGGCTGTCGCGGTCACCGCCGCGGTCGCCACCATGGCCACCCGGACCACCCGGGCCGCCACGACGCGGGCCACCCGGACCGCCCGGACCACGCTTGTCGAAGCGCGGCTTGAACGGGCGCGGCGCCGGGTTTGTGTCTTCACCCGGGGCCAGCGCGCGCATCTGCAGCTGCTGGCCGGACACCCAGACCTTCTGCAGGTGCGACAGCACGTCCGACGGCATCTGTGCCGGCAGGTCCAGCAGCGAGAAGTCGTCGTGGATGTCGATGCGGCCGATGAAGCGGCTTTCCAGGCCGGCCTCGTTGGCAATGGCGCCGACGATGTTGGCCGGCTTCACGCCATGCTGGTGGCCCACCGAAATACGGTAGGTCTCCATGCCCTGCTCCGGCGCACCACGCGGCGGAACCTCACGGCGCGGACGCTGCTCGAAACCACCTTCGGCGTCATCGCGACGCGGGCCACGCTCGAAGCGCGGACCACGTTCGTTGCGGTCGAAGCGATCGCCACGTTCCGGACGGTCGCCACGGTCGAAACGCTCGCGCGGCGCGCGCTCTTCACGCGGGGCACGCACCGGCGGCTGCAGCAGGAACGGGGTATCGCCCTGCAGCATCTTTGCCAGCGCGGCAGCCACTTCAATAGCCGGCACGTTCTGCTCGTTCTCGAAGCGTTCCAGCAGCTGGCGGTAGAAGTCCAGGCCGCCGGCACCGAGGGTTTCGGTGATGCGCGTGGTGAACTTGTTGATGCGGTTGTCGTTGACCGCTTCCACGCTCGGCAGCTGCATCTCTTCGATCGGCTGGCGGGTGGCGCGCTCGATCTGGCGCAGCATGCCCTTCTCGCGCGGGGTGGCGAACAGGATCGCCTCGCCGCTGCGGCCGGCACGACCGGTACGGCCGATACGGTGCACGTAGCTTTCGGTGTCGTACGGAATGTCGTAGTTCAGCACGTGGCTGATGCGCTCCACGTCCAGGCCGCGGGCGGCCACGTCGGTGGCGACCAGGATGTCCAGCTTGCCTTCCTTCAGCATGGCGATGGTGCGCTCACGCTGGGCCTGCTGCATGTCACCGTTGATGGCGGCAGCGGCCAGGCCACGGGCCTGCAGCTTGCTGGCCAGTTCTTCGGTGCCGGCCTTGGTACGCGCGAAGATGATCATCGCGTCGAACGGCTCGACTTCCAGGATGCGGGTCAGCGCGTCCAGCTTGTGCATGCCGCTCACCCACCAGTAGCGCTGGCGGATGTTGGCCGAAGTGGTGGTCTTGGCCTGGATGGTGACCTCGACCGGATCCTGCAGGTAGGTCTGCGCGATGCGACGGATCTGCGGCGGCATGGTGGCCGAGAACAGGGCCACCTGGCGCTGCTCCGGCAGCTTCTTCAGCACGGCTTCGACGTCGTCGATGAAGCCCATGCGCAGCATTTCATCGGCTTCGTCCAGCACCAGCGTCTTCAGCTCGGACAGGTCCAGGGTGCTGCGATCCAGGTGGTCGATCACGCGGCCGGGAGTACCGACCACGATGTGCACGCCGCGGCGCAGGGCCGACAGCTGCTGGCCATACGGCTGGCCGCCGTACACCGGCAGCACGCGGAAGCCGGGGATCTTCGACGAATAGGACTGGAACGCCTCGGCAACCTGGATGGCCAGTTCGCGGGTCGGTGCCAGGATCAGGGCCTGCGGCTTGATCTGCTGCAGGTCGATGTTGGACAGTACCGGCAGCGCGAACGCTGCGGTCTTGCCGGTGCCGGTCTGGGCCTGGCCCAGCACGTCGCGGCCTTCCAGCATCGCCGGGATGGTGGCGGCCTGGATCGGCGACGGGGTTTCGTAGCCGATGGCGGTGACCGCCTGCATCACGGGCTCGGACAGGCCGAGCTGCGCAAACTGCAGCGGCGCTTGGGAATCTTGGGACATGGGGAACTCCGAAGACACTGCCGTCTTCCTGGCAGTGCGATAAAAAAGGTGATGGTCCGCGCTTTGGGCGCCCTTCTTATCGCGTGCCCTGGCGCTGCTCGGTTGGAGGAGATTTCACTCGCTCAGAGCGGAATCATACCGCATTGATCCTGAACAAGGCGTACAGCTTGCCGTGCGCGTGCCGTCATGCCCCGTGCTGGCGCACAATACGCGCCCTCTTCCCGGCCCGGCCGCTGGCCTGCGCCCTCTTCCCAGGAACCCCGCTCCATGCAGATTCTCGAATTCGACCTCGACGGTGACTACGTCGAACTCAAGCAGCTGCTCAAGCTGGCCGACCTGGTCACCAGTGGCGGCGAAGCCAAGATGGTCATCAGTGACGGCCAGGTGCGGGTGGACGGCGAAGTCGAACTGCGCAAGGCCTGCAAGATCCGCGCAGGCCAAGTGGTCGAATTCGCCGACAGCCAGATCCGGGTGCTGGCCGCCGGCTGATCTGAACGGGCTGATCTGAACCGGTTCAGGCCACGCGCTGGGTCAGGTGCGAGGCAATCAGCTGCCTGAACGGTGCCACGCCCTGCGCCAGGCGCAGGCCGGCCGCCCGCAGCAGGCGCGCCGGACGGCGATCGTCGGTGTACAGGCTGGCGATCGCATTGGTGGCTTCGTACAGCGGCCGCGACGCCAGCCGGTGACCCCGCTGGTAGCTGCCCAGCATGCCGGCCGCGGCAATATCGGCACCGCGACGCTGCTGCTCGACGATGCCCTGCGCCAGCCGCTGTGCGCTGGCCAGTCCCAGGTTGAAGCCATGCGCGGTGACCGGGTGCATGCCGACGGCGGCATCGCCGATCAGTGCCGAACGCTCGCCGACAAAGCGGTGCGCGTACACCCCCACCAGCGGATAGGCCTGCGGCGTGGCCACCGGCTGCATGCGACCCAAGCGGTGTTCGAAGCAACCGCTGATGGCCTCACCAAAGGCCACCTCGTCCATCGCCAGCAGCTCCTCAATCTGCCGCGGCGGCAGCGTGATCACCGCCGATGCCTGGCCCTCGTTGAGCGGCAGCAACGCCATCGTGCGGCCGTAGCCGAACCACTCCCAGGCGGTGTGGTGATGGTCGCGCTCGACCTGCATGCGGCACACCAGCATCGACTTGCCGAAGTCGCGCATCTGCGCACCGATGCCAAGCATGCGGCGGGTGGCGGAGAAGCGGCTGTCAGCGGCTACCAGCAGCCGCGCATGAAGTTGGCTGCCGTCATCCAGTTTGACCACATGGCCCTGTGCATCGGCCTGTACGCCCTGCACCTTGCGCCCATCGAACAGTTCCAGGCCGTCCTGGCCCTGCACGGCATCCCATGCAGCGCGGCGGATCAGATGGTTGGGCACCAGCCAGCCCAGCGGCTGGCCGTCAACCTGGCTGCTGGCGAAGGTCAGCGCGAACGGCGAGCCGCCGTTCATCACCTTGGCATCGCGCAGTTCAGCGACTTCAGCCTGCGGCAGGCGCTGCCACAGCTCCAGCTGCTCCATGCTCTGCCGCGAGGCATGGGTCAGCGCGATCTCGCGGCCATCGAAGGCGGCCTCGGCCAGCGCCTGGCGCGGCTGCACTTCGACCAGCCCGACCTGCAGGCCGCTACCGGCCAGCGCACGCGCGAAACACAGACCCGCCGGTCCGGCGCCGACCACCACCACGTCCATCCTGCGCATGCGCGCCTCCTGCCGTTGATTCAGTCCGGGCCAGCATAGCGCCACGCACCTGACCGGCCTTGATCTGGATCAGGCCGGGATCACAACAACGCGAACACCAGCGCCAGGATCGACAGCAGCGACACCGCCCACACCAGGCTGCGCACATAGGGCACGCCTGCGGCATACAGCGGCAGGTAGACCACGCGCGCCCAGAAGTAGGCCTGCGCGGCCAGCGCCGTGGTGTCGTTGCCGCGCCCGGCCACGACCACTGCGATGGCGGCGGCGGCGAAGAACGGGAAGGTTTCCAGGAAGTTGGTCTGGGCACGTTGCAGGCGCCCGGCCAGCGGGCTGACCGGCTTCGCATCGCCATCGCGTGCCGAGGCATTCCACTTCATCCCGCGCTCGCGGGTCACCACCGTGGAGGTGGCGAAGATGTAGACGAAGCCCAGCAGCACCGACCAGGCCAGCATCGTCAGTTCAGTTGCCATCATTCATCTCCTCAGGGTGCCGACGCACGCAGGCTGTAACCGGCCAGGCGCCACACCTGGTCCTCGTCGAAACGGAATGAGACCAGCTCGCGCACCGGCTGTGCGCTGTTGGCGAAACGGGTCGGGAAGCTGACGTTGATGTACAGCCCTTCCGGCACCGCGGCACCGGCGCTGTACTTGACCCGGGTGATAGTCGGCTGGCCACGCCCGGCCAGCGCACCCAGACGCGTGCGCTCGGCGGTCAATTGGCTGACGAAAGCGGCCTTCGGTACTGCACGGCGCGCGACGGCCGAAGCGCCGTCCCACAAGTCGCCGGCGCGGTTGGCATCAACCAGCTGCGCCGCCTTCACTGCGGCCGCGCCCATTTCCGCATCCTGTTTCTGCACCTGTGCCTGCTGCGCGGCGGTCAACGCCGGAGCACCGGCGGTGGCCGGTTTTGCAGCCGACGGCGAGGCCGGTGCCGGGCGCGCGGGCGCCGGGGCGGGCGTGGCGGGCGCTGGCGTCTGCGCCAACGCGAGCATGGGCATCAGGGACAGCAGCAGGAGCACGCGCTTCATGGACACCGCCGGTTCTCGGGAAAGAACCGCAGTCTACGCCAGCACGGTGAGTTGTCCGTCAGCGCGCGTTGGCGCTGCCTTCCACCGCTGCGGCATCGGCCTGCGCGGCGGGCGTGCCGGTGTCTGCCGGCGCCTGTTCGGCCACCGGCGGCGGCTCCGACGGTGCCGGTGGCAGCGTTGCCACATCGATCTCCGACAGCGGGCTTTCTTCCGGGCACACCGCATCCGGGAAGCCGAAGCGCTGCTTCAGTGCCTGGCCGCAGCTGTTGATCGATTCCATGTCGGCGCCTTCGCGCTTGCACTGCTGGTCGAAGGCGATCAGGAACGCATCTTTGCGCTGCACGAAATCATCGCCGCAGGCCCGCATCTGCTTGATCCGTTCCAGATCGTCCTGCACCGCGTTGGTGCCATCCAGGCCGTACTGGCGCAGCTCGTCCGGCGTCAGCAGCCGCAGGCTGCGATTGGGCACGGTCATCATCAGATCAGCCACGCCCACCGCCACGCCGTTGCGCTGCAGGTAGTCCTTCACGTTGTCGTAGACCTCGTGCAGCTCGCGGTTGAGTTCCGCGCGCGAGGTGGCCTTGGAACTGATGCGCATCATGCGGTGGATGCCGACCTTGCCCGACAGCAGGCGGTTGTCACCGGCGGCCAGCACGAAGACGCAGGCGCTGTGGCAGATCGAGCCTTCGCGCACCCAGATCGTCCAGCCGGATTCACCGATGCTGTCACCGGCGACGATCGCCGATTCCACCTGGCCGCCGCTGGAATCCAGATCGAGGATGCGCTTGTGGATCTTCTGATCGTCAGCGACCACGGCCAACCGCCACATCATTTCGGCGAAGCCCGGATTGATCTTGCCGGCGTAGCGCACGCGCATCAGGCCACGTTCGGCGCACGGCGCCAGGGCCTGGGTGATCTGCTCGCGCTGCAGGCCCTCCAGCTCGACGCCGTCGCCGGCATCGCCAGCATATTCCGTGCTGCAGCTGACCCAGGCGCGGCCATTCTCCAGCTGCGCCTGCGGCCATGGCCGATCCGCCCGGCTGCGCGGTGGCGCCGGCGGTGGCGGTGCGTCAGCCGCATTGATCGACACCATGTTCTCGCCATCGCTGGCCGGCGCCCGCGCCGCCTTGTCGGCAGCAGTCACATTGCCTGGATTTTCCAGCTGACTGCAACCCGCCAGGGCCAGGCACAACAGGGGCAACCAGCGGAGTTTGGCGGACATCGGGCAACCGGGATTCATGGGAGCAAGAGCCACAGTCTACCCGTCCGGGGCGCGCATTCAGCGCGTGGCACTGAACCCCCTCTGACCCTTGGGAAAGCGTGTCGACCAAGGTCGACACCTACCAGAGCGGGATGCGCTTCCGACAGATCGCAGGAACCTGTCGAAGGCGGGGTGGGTCCGGTTGCAGGGGCGTGAGCGCCATGGGCCCGAGGCATGCCTCGGGCCCATGGCGCTCACGCCCTGGCCCTTATACCCACCTGACGTGCCCCCCTGATCATCCCGGTTAGACTCTCGAGCATCCCCCCCAGTGCTACAAAAACACACCGACCCCAAGTCAGCGTAGTAGGA
>NZ_RXLZ01000044.1 GCF_003970865.1 Stenotrophomonas maltophilia
CCCCCCCCCCCCCCCCCCCCCCCCCCCCAGCTTTCCGGGGGTTTTTGGCGGGGTCGCACTTTGGCCAAACGGTTGACCCACGCCAGTGGGGGCTGCCGAGCCAAGCGATCCGCTTCCGCTTTTGATCTTCTCTTTCTTTTCCGTGGTGGACGCGCCCGGCCAACCCCAAGGCTTCTGCCTTCAAACGCCGCCCACCACGAGGGGCTGCGCCGTTGGCTGGAAACCTAGATCGGTGCCAGTGCAGTGAACGGTGCCCACGGCAGGTTGCGCAGCAGCGCATACCCGGGCAGCACCCAGAGCCAGAACACGGGATTGGCCAGCACCCGCATCAGCGGATCGAGCACGCGTGGGCGGATGCCGGCGATGTTCAGCAGCATCAGCAACAGGAACGGCAGGCTGATGACCAGCAGCGGGTTCATCGCCATCGCGCCGGGCAGGTCGAAGTGGACCAGGGAATACAGGCAGCGCGTGCTGCCACAGCCCGGGCAGTACAGGCCGGTCAGGGCGTACAGCGGGCAGCTCGGCAGTGGATTGCCGGCGACATACGGATTGACGTTGCGCAGGACCACCGTGGCACCCACGGCCAGGCCGGCGGAAACCAGCAGCGGTGCCCAGCGGGCGAGTCGGGAACGAGCGGGAAGCGCGGACATGCAACAACGGATCCGGCGCAGGCGCCGGATCCGTCCAGGCGTATCAGTAGCTGCCGTTGCTCATCGCGCCCATGCCGCCGAGCACAACGAAGAACAGCACGTACAGCACGACCAGCACGACCCAGGCGATGGCCGACCACATGGCCCACTTCTTGGCCTTGGCTGCGGAGTCCTGGGCGCCGGCGATGTCGCCAGCGGCCAGCTTGCCGTTGACCTGGGCGGCGTAGACGATCGACACGATGCCGGCCGGCAGGCAGCAGAACAGGGTGGACAGGATCGCCCAGACCAGGTTGTTCGGGACCTGCGGAGTAGCAGTATTCATGGGTTCAAGCTCCTTGATGGGTGGTGGTGGTGAATCATTGGTCGGAAAGAGCGCCCAGTACGGCCAAGCCGCCGAACAGCCCGAACCACAACAGCAACAGGACCGGCAGGGCCACGGCCGAAGCCACCGCCCACCAGCCCGCCTTGCGCGACGCACTGTAGGCCCCCGGAAGATCGCCGGCCGCGCGGCGGCCATCGACCTGGGAGGCATAGACGATCGACACCACGCCCAACGGCAGGCAGCAGAACAGCGTCGTCAGGATCGCCCAGACCAGATGGTTGGGGATGTAGACCGGACGGCTGAGCGGTGGCGGTTGATTCAAAGCAAGACTCCATTCCTTGGTGGCCAGCCGTGATGTACCGGCCGGACCTCCCCCCTGTGGGTGCGTAATCTACCGCAACCGACGTTGCATGTATGCGTTTACAGTCACGACATGTCGCGTACGCCACTGGACGGTGACGTATGTGGGGGAGGTTGCCGGGCCCGCCTGGCGGGCCGGTTGCGTCAGGCGTGATCGCCGCGCAGGGCCCGCACCTGGGCCTCCAACACCGGGGCGCTGGTGGTGTGGCCATCCACGGCCGGTGCCGCCACCACCTCGACGGTGGCACGGAAACGGCGCGGCACGCGCATGCGGCCGAGGCGGCTGTCGCGCCGGCTCCACATGCTCGACCACATGCCGCGCAGGGCCATCGGCACCACCGGCACCGGGCGCCGTTCGAGGATCTTCTCGACGCCGGACTTGAACGGTGCCATCGCACCATCCTTGGTCAGTGCACCTTCCGGGAAGATGCAGACCAGCTCGCCCTCGGCCAGTGCGGCGTCGATGTCATCGAACGCGCGCTGCATCAACGCCGGGTCTTCGCGCGCACCGGCGATCGGGATCGCCTTGGCGGTACGGAAGATCCAGCGCATCACCGGGATGTTGAAGATCTTGTAGTACATGACGAAGCGCACCGGGCGCGGAATCGTCGCCGACAGGATCAGTGCGTCCATGTAGCTGACATGGTTGCAGACCAGCAGCGCGGCGCCCTCGTCGGGAACGTTCGCTTCGATGCCGTGCGGACGCAGGCGGTACAGGGTGCGCACCATCAGCCAGCTGAGGAAGCGCATCAGGAATTCGGGGACGATGGTGAAGATGTAGATCGCCACCAGAGCGTTGGCGATGGCCAGCGCCAGGAACTGCTGCGGAATGGTCCAGTGCAGCAGCTTGTGCGCGGCCAGTGACAGCAGGGCTGCGCCGACGATGAAGCCGGAATTCTGGATGTTCAGTGCGGCAAACACGCGCGACATCTGCGCCTTCGGTGTGCGGCTCTGGATCAGCGCGAACAGCGGCACCACGAAGATGCCGGTGAACAGGCCGATGCCGATCAGGTCGATGACGATGCGGATGCTGCCCGGCTGCTGCAGGAACGTTCCGATGGTCAGTCCGTGCACGGTCGCTTCGCCACTGCGGGCGAAGTACAGGTCGAGCAGGAACGCGGTCATGCCGAACGCGCCCAACGGCACCAGGCCGATTTCCACCGTGCGTGCCGACAGCTTCTCGCACAGCAGCGAGCCGATGCCGGTGCCGACCGAGAACAGGGCCAGCGCAAAGATGTACAGAGTTGGCTCACCGCCGAGGTTGGTCACGGCATAGGCCGGCAGCTGCGAGGTCAGCACGGTGCCGACGAACCAGAACCAGGACACGCCCAGGATTGAATTGCGCACCGCCTTCTGCTGGCGCGCCATGCGCAGCACCGCCAGTGACTCCGGCAGCGGGTTCCAGTTGATCTTCAGGTTCGGGTCGCCGGCATCGACCTTGGGAATCAGGCGCGCGGCGATGTTGCCGCAGATCGCCAGGCCGATGATCGCGCAGGCCGCCACCACCGTGCCGTGGCTGCCGGCCACAGTGAACACCAGGCCGCCGACGATCATGCCGGAGAGGATCGACATCGAGGTGCCCATTTCAACCAGACCGTTGCCGCCGGTCAGCTCTTCGGGCTTGAGCACCGAGGGCAGCACCGAGTACTTCACCGGGCCGAACAGGGTTGACTGCATGCCGGTGCAGAACAAGGCGACCAGCAGCACCGGCAGGCTCTGGGTGAGGAAGCCGGTGGCCGCCAGCGACATGATCACGATCTCCATGGTGGTGGTGATCACGATCAGCCGCGATTTTTCCAGTTTGTCGGCGATCTGCCCGGCCAGTGCCGAGAACAGGAAGTACGGCAGGATGAAGATGGCAGGTGCCAGCGTGGCATACAGCCCCAGTTCTTCCTCCGGCACGGCCATGAACAGCAACATGCTGATGATCGCCTGCCGGTACACGTTGTCGTTGAACGCTCCGAGCGCCTGGACGACGAAGAACGGCAGGAAACGGCGCTGGCGCAGCAGGGCGAACTGGTTGTGACCGGACATGGAGCCTCCTTGACCGGCGCAGCCTAGCATTCCTGCCCGTGTGTCGGGACTGCGGTGGGGCGCATCCACGCATGGCGTGGATCTACCCAGACCCCATGGCGGTGGGTGCGGACCGTTGGTCCGCACTCGGCCTGAATGTCTCAGACGATATCGTCGACCACGCCGCCATCCACGCGCAGTGCCGCACCGGAAGTGGCGGAAGCCTGCGGCGAGGCCAGGTACACCACCATGTTGGCCACTTCCTCGACCGTGGCGGTGCGCTGGATCACCGAAGACGGCCGGTGGGCCATCACGAACTCGCGGCCGATCTGCTCCAGCGGCTTGCCGCTGCGCTGGCGTTCATCTTCGAACATCGCCGCGAAACCGTCGGACAGGGTCGGGCCGGGCAGCACCGCGTTGACGGTGACGCCGCTGCCGGCCACGCGCTTGGCCAGGCCGCGCGACAGCGACAGCTGCGCGGTCTTGCTGACACCGTAATGGATCATGTCGGCCGGAATGTTGCGTGCCGATTCGGACGAAATGAACAGTACGCGACCCCAGCCGGCATCGACCATCGCCGGCAGCAGTGCCCGCGACAGGCGCACGCCGGACATCACATTGGTCTGCCAGTAGCGCTCCCAGGTTGCGTCTTCGGTCTCGAAGAAGTCCTCGGGGCCGAAAATGCCGGCGTTGTTGACCAGGATGTCGACCTTGGGCAGGCCCGCCAGCAGCGTGTCGACGCCGGCCGCATCGGAGAGGTCGGCGGCCACGCCGAGCACGTCGGCACCCGGAACGGCGGCGAGCAGGCGCTGGCGGGCGCGTTCGACGCTGTCGGTGCTGCGGCCGTTGAGAATGACCCGCGCACCCGCGGTGGCCAGGCCCTGGGCGATCGCCAGGCCGATGCCGGCGGTGGAGGCGGTAACCAGCGCGGTACGGCCGGCGAGTTCGATCTTCATGGGGAGTCCGGGAGCAGGGGATCACCCAGTATCCGCGCGGGAATGTGATCGGGGTGCATCGCCAAGCGCAACACACGGTTGCACACGGTGCAGTAGATCCACGCCACGCGTGGATGGAATGTCCGACCAGCAATGAGGGATCAGGTCAGGCTGGTCACCGCCTCATTCGCCGCCGCCCGCACCTTCGGCAGCATCCGCAGCACCAGCGCCATCTGCGTGCGGATCAGCTGCAGCTTCGGCGGCATCGCCTCGTCGATCTGCTCCAGCTCGGCTGCCACCGCGCGGTCGGCGTCGTTGTCGTCCTCACTGACTGGCTGCCGTGCGGCCAGGGCCGAGGCCAGCTGCTGCAGCGCCTTGCGCACGCGTTCACCGGCGGCCAGCGCCAGCGGATCGCCGGCGTAGCTGTCCACCTGGTCGCGGTGCGCACCCAGCGCCGAGAGATGGCCGAGCAGCATGTTGGACAACGCCAGGAAATGGAAACCGGCATCGAGGTTGCGGCGCACGTGGCCCGGCTCGCGCAGCATGTTCGACAGCGCGGTGGACAGCGCGGCATCGGCGTTGTGCATGTCGCGGCGGGCGATGCGGTAGGCCAGGTCATCGCGCATGCCACTGCGGTACTGGCCCAGCACCGAATCCAGGTAGCGTGCAGCGGTGTCCAGCACGCGCGCCAGCACGAGGTGCAGCTGGCGGCCCTGCCAGTCGGGCAGGATCAGGAACGCGGCGGCGGCGGCAATCGCGCAGCCCAGCAGCGTATCGACCATGCGCGGCACGATCAGCACGAAGCCATCGCCGATCAGGTTGAAGCAGGTCAGGGCCATCACCGTGATCGCCGCCGATGCCACCAGGTAGCGGTCGGTGCGGGTGAAGAAGAACAACAGCGCCGACAGCAGCGCGATGAGCAGTTGCACGTGCAGCTGCGGGAACAGCTGCAGCAGCGCCCAGGTCAGTACCAGGCCGGCCACGGTGCCGACGATGCGTTGCGCCAGGCGCTGGCGGGTGGCGCCGAAGTTGGGGCGGCATACGAACACGATGGTCAGCAGCACCCATGAGCCGTTCTGGGCATTGAACAGGCGGATTGCCGCGAAACCGACGATCAGCGCCAATGCCATGCGCAGGCCGTGGCGGAACAGGACCGAGCCGGGCGTGAGCTGCTGGCGCACGCGCACGCCCATCTCGCGCAGGGTGTGCGGGTTGCTGTCGCGCAGGCGCGTATCGACGTTGTCCAGGCTGGCCTCGGAGCGCTCCGCATCCAGCAGGCGGCGTTCGATGCTGCGCAGGTTGTGCACCAGCAGGTCGAGCGAGCCAAGCAGTCGCTGCCATTGCGGCCGTTGCTGGTCGCGCAGGTAGGCCAGCGCATCGGCCAGATCGCGTCCGGCCTGCTGGTTGCTTTCGCCATACACGAATGGACGGCGCAGGCGGATCGCCTCGCCCAGCCGCGCGCAGGCCTGGCCCTGCAGGTCGAGCAGGCGCTGGCAGCGGTACAGCACATCGCTGTGGAAGAAAGCATCGACCAGCGCACCGTACGGGTAGTGCGAGGAGCTGGCGCGCTCGTGGAAATCCTGTGCCATGTAATAGAGGCGCAGGTACAGGCCGGAGTTCACGCCCGGCCGCCCGGAACGGCCGAAGCGGGCGAGAATCGCGGTCTTGGCCTCGTTCAACGCACCGACCACGCGCCGGTTCTGCTCGGCCAGGTCGAGCTGGCGACGTTGCAGGTCAGCCTCGCGCACCGGCTCGAACAGTGTTGCCTTCAACTGCAGGTAGCGCCCCAGTTCAACGTACAGGCGCGCCACGCGTTCGCGTACCGGACGGTTGGCGAACAGTGCGGTCCACAGGATCGACAGCAGGCCGTACCAGACCGCACCGGCCAGCAGGTGGCTGACCGCGTCCAGCGCGCTGTGCAGGTCGCTGGCGCCATGCTGCTCCAGCCCGATCATGGTGTAGATCGCCAGCGTTACCGTGGCCTGGGCGATCGATGCGTAGCGCTCGCCGAGCGCACCCAGCAGGGTCAGTCCGAACGTGGACAGCGCCAGCGCACCGATGAAGATCCATGGCCAGGGGAACAGCCAGATCACCGAGGCGGCGGCGAGGCAGAAGCACAGCAGCGACAGCAGTACCGCCTTGGTACGGCCCCACCAGTTGTCATCGGTCTCGGCGATGGCGCTGGCGATGATGCCGAGGAACACGCCGGGCAGGGCAGTGAGCGCATCCAGCTGCCAGCACACGGCAAGCGCTGCGGTCAGGGCGATGAACACGCGCAGGCCGTAACTGGCCTTTTCGTGGGCCCACAGGCGGCTGAGGCGGGATTCGCGGGCGGACATGCAGGCTCGGTGGAAGGGTCTTCCACCATTATTGCGGGCCACGCGTGAAATATGGAGTGCGGACCAACGGTCCGCACCCACCTTCCGGACCATGGTAGTGCCGGCCGCTGGCCGGCAGGCGCACTGTACGGAGAAAGCCGGCCAGCGGCCGGCTCTACCCCCGTAGATCCACGCCATGCGTGGATGGGCCGTTCTACGCCCGCTGCGCGCGCTTGAGCAGCTTCGCTTCGCGCTTGCGTGCGCGACGTGCCCGCCAGCGCTCGGCCAGGCAGGAGAAGATCACGTACAGCGCCGGCGTGCTGAGCAGGGTCAGGCTCTGCGAGAACAGCAGGCCGCCGATCATCGCGATACCCAGCGGACGACGCAGCTCGGACCCTTCGCCCAGGCCGATCGCCAACGGAACCGCGGCCAGGATCGCCACCATCGTGGTCATCATGATCGGGCGGAAGCGCACGATGCTGGCCTCACGTGCCGCCTCGCGCGGTGCCAGCCCATGTTCGCGCTGCGCCACCAGCGCGAAGTCGATCATCATGATCGCGTTCTTCTTGACGATGCCGATCAGCAGCACCAGCGCGATCATCGAGATCACCGACAACTCGGTGTTGGTGCCGAACAACGCCAGCAGCGCACCCACGCCCGCCGCCGGCAGCGTGGACAGGATGGTGACCGGGTGGATCAGGCTCTCGTAGAGCATGCCCAGCACCAGGTACACGGTCAGGATCGCGGCAAACACCAGGATCAGCATGTCGCTGGGGTCGGAGTTGAACCCGAAACCGGCGTCATCAGCCAGGCGGATGTCGCCGGGCATGCGCATGCCGGCCACTGTCGCGTCGATGATCGCCTTGGCCTCGCCCATGCTCACGTTCGGCGCCAGGTTGTAGCTGAGGTCCATCGTCGTGTACTGGTTCTCATGGGTGATCTGCGAAGGCGCCAGCCCCGGCACCTGCCTGGCCACCGCCGTGAGCGGCACCATGTCACCGTTGCGCGCACGCACATGCACCTCGTCCAGCGCCGCCGGCGTAGCGGTCTGCGAAGGAAGGGCGTTGACCACCACGCTGTACTGGTTGATGTCCGAATAGATGGTGGAGATCTGGCGCTGGCCGAACGCGCCGTACAGCGCGCCGTCGATGGCGCCGACCGAAACGCCCAGGCGGGCCGCCTTGGCACGGTCGATCTCGATGTTCTGGCGCAGCCCGGCATTGTCCACGTCGGTGCCGACGTCGCGCAGCTTCGGGTTCTTCTTCAACTCCGCCTGCAGCTTGGGCAGCCATTCCTGCAGTGACGCCAGGTCGTTGCCCTGCAGCGAGATGCGGTACTGCGCGCCCTGGCTGGAGCCACCGCCATCGTTGCTGGGCAGGTCCTGGATCGCACGCAGGCGCAGCTGCAGGTCGGGGTAGCGGTCGGCCTTGGCGCTCAGTCGCGCCAGGGCATGCGCGGTGGTTTCGCGGCGGCCTTCCTTGCGCGACTTCAGCTCGACGTTGAACTGTGCGCTGGAACCCTGGCGGCCGCTGCCCAGGCGCACGCCCACCGTCTTCACCGCCGGGTCGGCCATCAGCATGTCGGTGATGCGGCGCTGGCGGCTGACCATGTCCTCGAAGGAGACCGTGGCGCTGGAGTTGGCGCGGCCCCAGATCAGGCCGGTGTCCTGCGGCGGGAACGCGCCCTTCTTCACTGCACCGAACAGGAAGACGGTGGCACCGATCAGCAGCAGCGGCGTCAGCGACAGCAGCAGCGCGTGGCGCAGCGAGAAGTCGAGGAAAACGGTGTAGATGCGCAGCATGCGCTCGTGGCCGGCGTCCAGCCAGCGGCCGAAACGCGACGGCGGTGCGCTGTGGTCGTGCGCACTGAGGAAGCGGCTGCACAGCGCCGGGGTCAACGTCAGCGAGACGATCATCGAGACCACGATCGCTGCCACCAGGGTGACGGTGAACTCGCGGAAGAACGCGCCCATCATGCCGCTGGCGAACAGCAGCGGAATGAACACCGCCACCAGCGAGGCGGTGATCGAGACGATGGTGAAGCCGATCTCGCGCGCGCCGGTCAGCGCCGCCTGCATTCGCGGCATGCCTTCGTCGAGGTGGCGCATGATGTTTTCGATCACCACGATCGCATCGTCGACCACGAAGCCGATCGCGATCACCAGCGCCAGCAGGCTCAGGTTGTTCAGGGTGAAGCCCATCACGTACATCACCAGCGCGGCACCGGCCAGCGACAGCGGCACGGTCACGGCGGCGATCAACGTGGGTGCCAGCCGGCGCAGGAACAGCGCCATGGTCAGCACCACCATCGCCAGGCTGATCAGCAGGGTGATCTGCACTTCATGCAGCGACGAGCGGATGGTTGGCGTACGGTCGAAGTACGGCGTCATCGTGGTGCCGGGCTGCAGGTAGTCGCGCAGCGCGGGGATCTGCGCCTTGACCCGGTCCACGGTCTCCACGATGTTGGCGCCGGCGCGGGTGAACACGTACATCACCACCGCCGGCTTGCGATCGAACCAGGCCGCCTGGTAGGCGTCCTGCTGGCCGTCGTAGACGTTGGCGATGTCCTTCAGCCGGATCACCCGGCCATCGCCCTGGGTCTTGACCACCAGGTCGGCGAAGTCGGTGGCGCGGGCGACCGAATCGTTGGCGATGATCGCGGTGGTGGTGTTGCCATCGCTGAGGAAGCCGGTGGGCGAGGTCACGTTGGCTGCACGCACGGCGTTGCGCAGGTCGTCGGCGGTCAGGCCGAGTGCGTTCATCAGGCGCAGGTTGACGTCCACGCGTACCGCCGGCGTCGAAGCACCGGCGATGTCGACCGAGGCGACGCCGCTGATCTGGCGGATGCGCTGCGCCAGCAGCGAGTCGGCGACGTTGTACAACTCATCGGCCGACTGCGTCTGCGAGGTGAGCGCGATGGCGATCACCGGATCGTCGTTCGGGTTCGCCTTCTGGTACATCGGCGACCCCATGCCCGAGGGCAGGTCGGCCTGCGCCGAGTTGATCGCGGTCTGTACGTCCAGCGCGGCCGAATCGATGTTGCGGCCACTCTGGAAGATCATGAACACCAGCGAGCTGCCTTCCGAGCTCGACGAGCGCATGCGGTCGATGCCCGGCAGCTGGCCGAGATGACGTTCCAGCGGCGCGGTGACCGTGGAGGCCATGGTTGCCGCATCTGCACCGGACTGGCTGGCGTGCACGAAGATGACCGGGATCTCGATGTTCGGCAGTGCCGACACGCCCAGGCGCAGGTAGCAGATCAGGCCGACCATGAACAGGCCGATGGCCAGCAGCGCGGTGCCGATCGGGCGGCGGATGAAGGGGCCGGACAGGTTCACCGTGCGGCCCCCCGCGGCAGCGGGGCGTGGATCATGCCCGTGGCTCCTGCAGCGAACCGTCGCGCAGTGCGCGCTGCTCGCGGCGGCGGGCAAGCCATTCGGAGAAGCGCTCCATGTACAGGTAGATCACCGGCGTGGTGTACAGGGTCACCAGCTGCGACAGCAGCAGGCCGCCGACGATGGCGATGCCCAGCGGGCGGCGCAGTTCCGAACCGATGCCGGTACCCAGTGCCAGCGGCAGCGCGCCGAGCATGGCCGCAGCGGTGGTCATCATGATCGGGCGGAAGCGCAGCAGGCAGGCGCGACGGATCGCTTCATGCGCATTGGCACCGGCGCGGCGCGCCTCGATCGCGAAGTCCACCATCATGATGCCGTTCTTCTTGACGATGCCGATCAGCAGCACGATGCCGACGATGCCATCCACCGACAGGCTCAGCCCGCACAGCATCAGCGCCAGCAGCGCGCCGACACCGGCCGGCGGCAGCGTGGAGATGATCGTGATCGGGTGGATGTAGCTCTCGTACAGCACGCCCAGCACGATGTAGATGACCACCAGCGAGGCCAGCAGCAGCCACACCACATCGGTCTGGCTGCCGGTGAATTCGGCGGCCTTGCCGATGAATTCGGCATGCAGGTGCGCCGGCATGTCCAGGCTGTCCTTGGTCTCCTGGATCGCACGCACGGCTTCGGACAGCGAATAGCCCGGCGCCACGTTGAACGAGACCGTCACCGCCGGCAGCTGCTGCTGGTGGCTGACCACCAGCGGCGCACTGCTGACCTTGCCTTCGGCCAGTGCCGACAGCGGAATGATGCTGCCGGCGCCGACGGTGATGCCGGTGTTCTGCGCGCCGATGCCGGTGGCGGTGGACGAGTTGGACGAGGTGACCTGGCCGAAGCTGGTGGCATTGGTGCCGGTGAGGGCGCCTGCACCGTTGGAGGCCACGGCCAGCTGTTCCATCAGCGCGGTGCTGGTGCGGAACTCCGGCGCCACTTCCAGCACAACCCGATACTGGTTGAGTTCGGTGAAGATGGTCGAGATCTGGCGCTGGCCGAACGCATCGTAGAGCGTGTCGTCGATGGTCTGCATCGGCACGCCCAGCACGCTGGCCTTGTCGCGGTCGATGTTCAGTTCAAGCGCGCGGCCCTGGTTGGACAGGTTGTTGTCGACGTCGGCCAGCTCCGGGCGCTTGCGCAGCGCTTCGGTCAGGCGCGTGGCCTGGGTGGCCACCGTCGCCGAATCCACGTCCGACAGCGAGTACTGGTACTCGGTGGCGGCCACGCGGGTGTCCAGGGTCACGTCCTGTACCGGCTTCAGGTACAGCGCCACGCCCGGAATACCGGCCACCGCCTTCTGCAGGCGCGGCAGGATCTCATCCAGGCCATCGCGCTCGCCGCGCTCCTTCAGCACGATCGACAGTTGGCCCTGGTTGAGCGTGGGATTCATGCTGCCGGCGCCGATGAAGGCCGACACGCCGGTCACATCCGGATCCTGCCGCAGCGCCTCGGCCACCTGCTTGGTGCGCTGCTCCATCTGCGGGAAGGCGATGTTCTGGTCGGCCTGGACCACGCCGGTGATCAGGCCGGTGTCCTGTTCGGGCAGCAGGCCCTTGGGAATCAGCACGTACAGCAGCACAGTCAGCACCAGTGCGCCGCCGGCCACGGCCAGGGTCAGGCGCTGGTGGTCCAGCACCCAGTCCAGGCTGCGCTCGTACAGGCCGACGGTGCGCGTCCACAGGTTCTGCTTGCCGGCCGCCGCTGCGCGCTCATGCGCGTCCTCGCCCTCGGGCAGGGCGTCGGGCTTGAGCAGGTAGGCGCACATCATCGGGGTCAGCGTCAGCGAGATCAGCATCGACAGCACGACAGCGATGCTCAGCACCCACGCGAACTCGTGGAACAGGCGGCCGGTGACGCCGGGCATCAGCAGCAGCGGCAGGAACACCGCCACCAGTGAAACGGTCAGCGACAGCACGGTAAAGCCGATCTGGCGTGCACCGATCTCGGCCGCTTCCTTGCCACTCTTGCCCTGTTCGATGTAGCGCACGATGTTCTCGATCATCACGATCGCATCGTCGACCACGAAACCGGTGGCCACCACCAGCGCCATCAGCGACAGGTTGTCCAGCGACATGCCGGCGAAGGCCATCACCGCGAAGGTGCCTGCAAGCGACAACGGCACCGCCACCGAGGGGATGATCGTGGCCCACAGGCGGCGCAGGAACACGAAGATCACCGCCACCACCAGGCCGATGGTCAGGATCAGGGTGAACTGCACCTCATGCACCGAGGCGCGGATGGTCTCGGTACGGTCGTTGAAGATCTCCAGGTGCACGTCGGCTGGCAGCACGCCCTGCAGCTGCGGCAGGATCGCGCGGATGCGCTCGACGGTCTGCACGATGTTGGCGCCCGGCTGGCGGCGCACTTCCAGCAGCACCGCCGGCTTGCCATCGGCCCAGGCGGCCAGCTGGTCGTTCTCCACGCCATCAACCACCTCGGCCACGTCGGACAAACGCACCGGACGGCCGTTCTTGTAGCTGATGATGGTGTCGCGGTACTCGGCGGCACTGGTGAGCTGGTCGTTGGTACCGATGCTGTAGGACTGGGTCTTGCCGTTCAGCGAACCCTTCGGCGCGTTGACGTTGGCCTGGGTCAGCGCGCTGCGCAGCTGCTCCAGGGTCAGGCCCATGTTCGAAAGCTGTGCCGGATTGACCTGGATGCGCACGGCCGGGCGCACGTTGCCAGCGATCGAGACCAGGCCCACGCCCTGCACCTGCGACAGGCGCTGGGCCAGGATCGAGTCGGCGTAGTTGTTGACGTCGCGCAGCGGGCGCGTGTCAGAGGTCAGTTTCAGGGTGACGATGGCCGCGTCGGCCGGATTCACCCGGTTGTAGACCGGCTGGTAGGGCAACGACGAGGGCAGGGTGGCCTGGCGGATCGCCGCCTGTACGTCCTGCGCGGCGATGTCGATGTTCCGGTCCATCGAGAACTGCAGGATGATCGTGGACAACCCGGCCGACGAGTCGGAGGTCATCAGCTCCAGCCCGGAGATCTGCCCGAACTGGCGCTCCAGCGGCGTGGTGACCAGCGAGGCCATGGTGGTGGCGTTGGCGCCGGGGTACTGGGTGGTGACCACCAGGCTGGGCGCATCGATTTCCGGCAGCGCCGACACCGGCAGCTTGCGGTAACCGAGGATGCCCAGCAGCAACAGGCCCGCCATCAACAGCGAGGTGGCGATGGGGCGGCGGATGAAGATCGTCGAAAAGCCCACGGACTGATCCTTGCTGGCACTTCAATGGCAGCGCCGGCAGGCTTGCCGGCGCGGGAAGGTCAGTAGCCTGCGCTCAGCGCGGGCCACCACCGCGACGGCCACCGCCGCCGTTCTTCTGTTCGGCGGCCTTCAGTTCGGCCTCGGTCGGTGCGACCGGAGTCTCGCCCGGCTTCAGCGCGGTGACCTTGCTGCCCGGCTTCAGGCGGAACTGGCCTTCACTGACTACCCGCTCGCCGCCCTTCAGGCCTTCGGCGATCTGCACCTGGCTGTCGCCCACTTCCACGCCGCTGCGCACGGTCTGCATCTTCACCGTGTTGTCGCCCTGCACGACATAGACGTACTCGCCATCCGGCCCACGCAGTACGGCCTGGGTCGGGATGACCACGCCGCCGGCGATCGTGCGCAGCTGCATGCGCACGTTGACGAACTGGCCCGGCCACAGTCCGTTGTCGGTGTTGTCGAAGATCGCGCGCGCCTTGAACGTGCCGCTGTCGGCACTGATCAGGTTGTCGACCACGTCAAGCTTGCCGTCGCCGGACAGCACGTGCGAATCGGCGCGGTCCAGTGCCGCGACGGGTACCGCACCGGCGGCCTGCGCCTGGCGCACATCGCCGAGCTGGCGCTCGGGCAGGTTGAACAGCACGTGGATCGGATGGATCTGGGTCAGGGTGACCAGCGCGGTGCCGGCGTTGACCACATTGCCGGCGTCGACCGCACGGATGCCGGCGATGCCGGTGATCGGTGCGGTGACCTTGGTGTACTGCAGCTGTACCTGCGCCGAGCGCATGCTGGCCTCGTTGGCGGCCACGGCGCTTTCATACTGTGCCACTTGGTTTCGCTGTGTATCCAGATCGGTCTTGGCGACGAACTGACGATACTCCGGCGCGTTCGAGCGCTGGTAGTTGGAACGCGCGGTGGCCAGCAGCGCCTCGTTCTGGCGCTTGGATGCCACCGCCTGGTCATAGCTGGCCTGGGCGGTGCGCGGGTCGATCACCGCCAGCACATCGCCCTTCTTCACTTCCTGGCCTTCGCGGAAGTTCAGGCTCATCAGCTGTCCGCCGACCTGCGGGCTGACGGTGACGGTGTTCATTGCCGTCACCGTACCCAGCGCGCTGGCATAGACCGGCACGTCCTGGCGTGCCGCATCCACCACGGTCACCGGCACCGGGCCGGCATCCGGGTCTTCACCGCCCTGGCGCGCAGCTGCCGCCGCGCCACCGGCCTTGTCCTTGCCCCCGCCGAGTACGCGCAGGCCGACCACGGCCAGCACCAGTACCGCCACGACCAGCAGCACGATCTTCCAAACACGTGACATTCAAGGACTCCAAGAGGGCTGGACGGGGCGCGACCCCGGTTGGCAATGCGCAAAGCATACCTGCGCCACATCACGTTTCCTGCATGACGGATGGGACGGGCGCTATGACCGGATCTGGCCGCGGAGGTTCCCGTGGCGGCGGCGTTGCCCTACATTCAGCTGGAACCCCCTGCCGTGGAGATCGCGATGCGCCGTTCGCTGTTGCTGTCCGCCCTGCTGCTGGCCCTGCCGGCCCTTGCCCATGCCCAGGACGGGCAACGCCCCGAAGTGACCGCCGCCGCCCAGCGCCTGCAGGCCAAGGTGGTCGAATGGCGCCGTGACTTCCATCAGCACCCGGAACTGTCCAACCGCGAGGTGCGAACCTCGGCCGAGGTCGCCAAGCGCCTGCGTGCGATGGGCCTGAAGCCGAAGACCGGCATCGCCCACCACGGCGTGGTGGCGATCATCGAAGGCGGCAAGCCCGGCCCGAAGATCGCCCTGCGCGCGGACATGGACGCGCTGCCGGTGACCGAGCAGACCGGCCTGCCGTTCGCCTCCAAGGCCACCGACCAGTACCGCGGCCAGACCGTGGGCGTGATGCATGCCTGCGGCCATGACGCGCACACCGCCACCCTGCTGGGCGTGGCCGAAGCATTGGTCGCGATGAAGAAGGACCTGCCGGGCCAGGTGATGCTGATCTTCCAGCCGGCCGAGGAAGGCGCGCCGCCACCGGAGGAGGGTGGCGCCGCACTCATGTTGAAGGAAGGCCTGTTCGCCGACTTCAAGCCGGAGGCCGTGTTTGGCCTGCATGTGTTCTCCAGCGTGCAGGCCGGGCAGATCGCCGTGCGTGGTGGCCCGCTGATGGCGGCTTCGGATCGATTCGGGATCAAGGTGACCGGTCGCCAGACGCACGGTTCCGCACCGTGGAACGGCATTGACCCGATCGTCGCCACCGCCGATCTGGTGGGAACCGCGCAGACCATCGTCAGCCGCCGTGCCAACCTGTCCAAGCAGCCGGCGGTGCTGACCTTCGGCGCGATCAACGGCGGCATCCGCTACAACATCATTCCCGATGAAGTGGAGATGGTCGGCACCATCCGCACCTTCGATGAAGGCATGCGCCAGCAGATCTTTGCCGACCTGCGCAACGTGGCCGAGCACACCGCCGCCGCGCATGGTGCGAAAGCGGTGACCGAGATCTACGAGGCCGACGGCAATCCGGCCACGGTGAACGACCCGGCATTGACGGCGAAGATGCTGCCGAGCCTGCAGGCGGTGGTAGGCAAGGACAACGTGTACGAGCCGCCGCTGCAGATGGGTGCGGAGGATTTCTCGCTGTACGCGAAGGAAGTGCCGGGGATGTTCTTCTTCGTCGGCTCCACCAGCGTGGGCATCGACCCGGCGACGGCGCCGGCGAACCATTCGCCGAAGTTCCTGCTGGATGAGAAGGCGCTGGATGTGGGGCTGCGCGCGCTGCTGCAGGTGAGCCTGGATTACCTGCACGGTGCAGGCACTCCGGCGGGATGAGGGTTTCCGGCAGGGCTGCGCCCTGCACCCGCTGAGGCCAAAGCCACGTCAACGTCAAAAAGCTGGTTTCCTGAGGGATGGCGGGGTGGGTCCGGTGGCAGGGGCCGCTGCAAGTACGTCCATGTAAGCTCGGTCGCGAGGTCAGTTACCCGTCGCAGTACGATCCCGGCCTGCTGTTTCCCATCCCGCGCATCGGCGCCCGCGCCGAGATCGGCCTCGATGACGCCGCGCTGCCATTCGTCGGCCACGACCGCTGGCACGCCTTCGAGCTGAGCTGGCTCGACCCGCGTGGCAAGCCGCAGGTCGCCGTCGCCACCGTGCAGGTGCCGTGCACCTCGCCGCGGTTGATCGAATCGAAGTCGTTCAAGCTGTACCTCAACTCCCTCAACAGCACCCGTATCGACAGCGCCGAGGCACTGCGCGAGCGCCTGGTGGCCGACCTGTCGGCCTGCGCCGGTGCGCCGGTCCAGGTCGAGTTCGGCCTGCCGGGCCTGTGTGAGACGCCACTCGGTGAGTCCATCGACGGGCTGGACGTGGAGATCGACTGCTACGGTCCGCCGCAGGCGGACTTCCTCGTCGCCGATGCGGGCGAGGTGGTGGAGGAGACCCTGGTCTCGGCGCTGCTGAAGTCCAACTGCCCGGTCACCGGCCAGCCGGACTGGGCCACGGTCAGCCTGCGTTACCGCGGTCCGAAGATCGACCGTGCCGGCCTGCTGCGCTATCTGGTCAGCTACCGCGAGCATGCCGAGTTCCACGAACAGTGCGTTGAGCGGATCTTCAGCGAGGTGTCTGCGCGCTGCCAGCCGCAATGGCTGGAAGTGGAGGCCCGCTATACCCGCCGTGGTGGCCTGGACATCAATCCCTGGCGTGCCAGCCCCGGCATCGCGGCTCCGGCTGCGACCTACCGCGAACTGCGGCAGTAACCGCCGGCCAGCGGCCGGCGTTACCTTTGGATCGCAGGCGGTTACGGGTAGTGCCGGCCGCTGGCCGGCAATCGGCCAAGGCCGGATCCCCCTGGCACAGCCGACCAGCGGCCGGCACTACCGGGCACCGTCTCTCCCGATTGTTCAGCCGCCCCCGGGGGCGGCTTCACATCTGCACCATCCCCATTTAACAACCTCCATGGCACCGTGCGAATCACGTAGTCATGCAGACGGGAGTTGTGGATGAGTACCGAGAAGAAAGCCGATTTCTCCGGCGTCAGTGGCAGTGTCGACAGTACCGCCGAGCAGGTGCCGAAGGCAGACTTCTCTGGCGTCAGCGCTTCGGTGGACAGCACCGCAGACGTCGTCAGCGGCGGCACCTACACCGTGCAGAAGGGTGACTCGCTGTCGAAGATCGCCAAGCAGCATCTGGGCGACGCCAATGCCTGGAAGAAGATCTTCGAAGCCAACCGCGATGTGCTTGATGACCCGGACAAGATTTTCCCGGGCCAGACCCTGAAACTGCCGCCGAAGTAAGCCGGCTGAACGCCGTCCGACAATCCCTGGGAGGAACCCCGAATGATCAAGACCACCCCGCTCCAGACCGCCCTGATCGCCGCCCTGCTGGGCAGCGTTGCGCTGGTCGGTTGCAAGAAGAAAGAAGAATCGACCGACAGCAACGCCGCTCCCGCAGCGACCGCTCCGGCCGAACCGGCAGCACCTGCACCGATGACCGGCGCACCGCCGCCGATGGCCGAAGCCGCTGCAGTCAGCGTCTCGGCGGTCACCGTCGGCAAGACCGCAGCCGCCGACAAGTCGGTTGCGACGACGGCATTGTTCGCACCGAAGGATGACGTCATCGTCTCGGTCAAGACCGACGGTGCCGCCAACAACGTCACCGTCGGCGCGAAGCTGACCTACCAGGACGGCCAGGTGGCCGGCGAACAGAACGCCACGCTGAACACCAGTGGTGCGGAAACCACCAACGTCACCTTCAAGAATGCAAAGGGCTGGCCGGCCGGCAAGTACCGCGCCGAGGTCACCGTCGATGGCAAGGCGGCCGGAACGCCGCAGGAGTTCGAGGTCAAGTAAGTCCTGCCGACTCTCTCCCGGCAGGGCTCACGATGGACGCAGCCGCGAGGCTGCGTCCTTTTTTATTGGGCGGCGGCTGGCCCCATCCACGCATGGCGTGGATCTACTGACAGCGCGGGCCGCGCTTCACCCACGCCGTGCGTGGATGGATCACAGCGTTGCCGGCATGCAGTACCGCCGCGTATGGCGCGGCTTTGCCCCGCGCGGCTGAAAACGCGACAATGCAGGGGTTTCCCCGCCGCGCGCCCACCCTGACGGCGACGGGGGAAAGCGTGGGGCCCGGCCCCGCGCGCGACACGGTTGCACGTGGCCCGGCGCTGGCGCCGGCCTTCCCCTGAGCACTGCTACAGAGTCCAAGTCCCCCATGTCCAAGATCCTCTACACGCTGACCGACGAAGCCCCGTTCCTGGCCACCCAGTCGCTGCTGCCGATCGTCGGCGCCTACACCGCCACCGCAGGCATCGTGGTGGAAACCCGTGACATCTCGCTGTCCGGCCGCATCCTGTCGCTGTTCCCGGAACTGCTCAGCGACGCGCAGAAGGTCAGCGACGACCTGGCCGAGCTGGGCCAGCTGGCGACCACGCCGGACGCCAACATCATCAAGCTGCCGAACATCTCCGCCTCGGTGCCGCAGCTGAAGGCGGCCATCAAGGAACTGCAGGACCAGGGCTATCCGCTGCCGGATTACCCGGAAACCCCGGCCGACGACCAGCAGCGCGACTACAAGGCGCGCTACGACAAGGTCAAGGGCAGTGCGGTGAACCCGGTGCTGCGCGAAGGCAATTCGGACCGCCGCGCGCCGCTGTCGGTAAAGAACTACGCGCGCAAGCACCCGCACCGCATGGGCGCCTGGGCGTCGGATTCGAAGTCGCACGTCGCGCACATGGCCGCCGGTGATTTCTACGGCAGCGAGAAGTCGGCCACCCTGGCCAACGCCGGTGCGCTGAAGATCACCTTCCACGGCAAGGACGGCAGCACCGTCGTGCTGAAGGAAAAGACCGCGGTCAAGGCCGGCGAGATCGTCGATGCCGCCGTCATGAGCCGCAAGGCACTGGCCGCGTTCATCGGTGAGCAGATTGCCGATGCCAAGGCCCAGGGCGTGCTGTTCTCGCTGCATCTGAAGGCGACCATGATGAAGGTCTCCGACCCGATCATGTTCGGCGTGGCGGTCAACGAGTTCTACAAGGACGTGCTGGCCAAGCATGCCGACGTGCTGAAGCAGGCCGGTTTCGATGCCAACAACGGCATCGGTGACCTGGCTGCGCGCCTGCCGTCGCTGCCCGAAGCCACCCGCGCCGCGATCGAAGCCGACCTGGCGGCCGAGTATGCACAGCGCCCGGGCGTGGCCATGGTCAACTCGGACAAGGGCATCACCAACCTGCACGTGCCGAGCGATGTGATCGTCGACGCCTCGATGCCGGCGATGATCCGCGACTCCGGCAAGATGTGGAATGCCGAAGGCACGCTGCAGGACACCAAGGCCGTCATTCCGGACCGCTGCTACGCCGGCGTGTACCAGGCCGTCATCGACGACTGCAAGGCGCACGGTGCGTTCAATCCGGCCACCATGGGCTCGGTGCCGAACGTCGGCCTGATGGCGCAGAAGGCCGAAGAGTACGGCTCGCACGATAAGACCTTCCAGATCGCTGCCGATGGCGTGGTCAAGGTCACCGACGACGCGGGCACCGTGGTGTTCGAACACACCGTGGAAGCCGGTGACATCTGGCGCATGTGCCAGACCAAGGACGCGCCGATCCAGGACTGGGTCAAGCTGGCCGTCGAACGCGCCCGCCTGAGCAGCGCCCCGGCCGTGTTCTGGCTGGATGCCGCCCGCGCCCACGACGCGCAGGTCATCGCCAAGGTCGAGCAGTACCTGAAGGACCACGACACCAACGGCCTGGACATCCGCATCCTGCCGCCGGTGGAAGCCACCGCGTTCTCGCTGGACCGCATCCGCAAGGGCGAGGACACCATCTCGGTGACCGGCAACGTGCTGCGCGACTACCTCACCGACCTGTTCCCGATCATGGAGCTGGGCACCAGCGCCAAGATGCTGTCGATCGTGCCGTTGATGGCCGGTGGTGGCCTGTTCGAGACCGGCGCCGGTGGTTCGGCCCCGAAGCACGTGCAGCAGTTCGTCGAAGAGGACTACCTGCGCTGGGATTCGCTGGGTGAGTTCCTGGCCCTGGCCGCGTCGCTGGAACACCTGGGCAACCGCTACGACAACGCTGCCGCCCGCGTGCTGGCCAAGGCGCTGGACGAAGCCAACGGCCAGTTCCTGGACAACGACAAGTCGCCGTCGCGCAAGCTGGGTGGCATCGACAACCGTGGCAGCCACTTCTACATCGCGCTGTACTGGGCGCAGGCGCTGGCCGCGCAGGACGAGGACGCCGCACTGAAGGCACGCTTCGCCCCGCTGGCCAAGGCACTGACCGACAACGAGCAGAAGATCGTTGAAGAGCTGATCGCGGTGCAGGGCAAGGCCGTGGACATCGGCGGCTACTACCGCCCGGACGTGGCCAAGGCCAGCAAGGCGATGCGCCCGAGCGCGACCTTCAACGCCGCGCTGGAGCAGCTGCGCGGCTGATCCATCGCCGTTCGGTCGTGACCCCGGAACCCGCGCTTCGGCGCGGGTTTCTTTTTTTTCGACCCCATTCGGCCCGCATCCAGAACCGTGACTTCCGTCGGCTGTCGGAATGCCGTCAACGGGGCATGAAACTTGCCCGCGATGGCCGTCGCAGAACCGATCGGACACCGTCTGCAACTGCCCTCGATCTGAGCAATCGATCACGACGGCTGCCGCTGGCGATGCCCTAGCCTTGGCGACGCGAGGCCACCGGGGAGGTGGCCGCACGGGGAACACGGATGGCACGCGTGCTGGTAGTGGGAACCGACATCCAGGGCGAGCAGGCCCTGCTGCAGCGGCTGCGCGTAGCATCGGCCCTGCCGGATGGCCAGATCCGCCGCAGCCAGGACCTGGACGATTGCGATCTGCTGGTCATCCGCGATACGCCGGCGCTGCGCAACGCGGCCCAGCGCATGCGCCAGCAGCGTCCGCGACTGCAGTGCTGGATCGAAGACATCGGCGGCCAGCTGCGTGATGGCGACGGGCACCAGGACGTGCTTGACGATGGTGCCATCGGCCGCGCGCTGCGCCGCATGCAGTTGATACCGGAGCCCCTGGCCATGCATGCACCTGCACCGATCCGCCTGGCCGATGGTGCACATGCCATTACCCGCCTGCTGCGCGAGCGGCTGCCCCTGCGCCAGGGGCAGGCATTGCTGAGTGACGCGGGTGAACCCGTCCTGCTGATGGACCTTGAGCATGATCAGGCCGTGCTGCTGCAGGAGCCGGCGAGCGCGCTGGTGGAGCGCCTGGCCGATGCCTTCGAACGCCTGCAGCTGGATGCGCTGACACCCGCACGCCTGCAGGCGCTGGCCGGTGAGCGGCCACGCCAGCCACTGCGGCCGCTGCTGTGGCAATGGGCGCAACGCAGCCGCCATTGGCAGGCACTGGACGAACGCCTGCGTGGCGCCTCGGTGAAGCTGCTGCGCTGGCCGGACTTCCGCGTGCTGGGCCACGACCACGATGGCTTCCGCCTGTGCTCGTTGCTGCTCAAGCGCGCGTGTACGGTTGAAGAATGCGCGATGCTGCTCGAGTTGCCGGCTGCGGCGGTGCGCGATTTCATCCATGCAGCCTATCTCTGCGGTTACGCGCAGTTGCAGAGCGCCCCTACGGCACCGATGACGGCGCCACGCGGCAATGGCACCGACAACGGCCTGCTTGCCCGCCTGTGGCGGCACCTGCGCGGGGGCGAGCGCAATGCGTGAGCACAAGGTGGTCGTGCTGGGTGGCATGGGCAGCGGCAAGTCGACACTCGTGCGCAGCATCGCGGCCGGCGCGGTGATCGACACCGATGTGGCCAACAGTGATCGCCTCGGTGCCGACAAGGCCTCCACCACCGTCGCGCTGGACTACGCAGACATCGACCTGCCCAACGGCGAACGCCTGCGGCTCTACGGAACGCCCGGCCAGCAGCGCTTTGATTTCCTGTGGCCGATCCTGCTGCAGGGCGCACGTGGCGCGGTGCTGCTGCTGGACGCGCGCCGTGCCGGGTTGGCCACCGAACTGCAGGACTACCTGCAGGTGCTGCGGCCGTTCGCATCGTCATTGGCGCTGGTGGTGGCGGTCACGCACCTGGACCTGGCACCACAGGCCGCACTGGACGACTGGGCCACACGTGCCCGCCTCGATGACCAACCACTGCCGCTGCTGGCGGTGGATGCCCGCGACCGCGAACAGGGACTGTTGCTGATGGATGTACTGATGAGCGAAATGGAAGCGCACGCACTGGTGGCGGCGCATGGCTGACGGGCAGATGGCGGTGCTGCCCGATGCCGGCCAGCGTGAGCGCCTGCAGCCCTTGCTGCAGGACCTGCAGCAGCGGGTGGAAGGCGTGCGCACGGTGGTGCTGGCCAGTGTCGACGGCTTCGCCCTGGTCAGTGCCGGGGCCGAAGGGCGCGGCGAACGGCTGGCGGCGATGACCAGCGCGATGCTGGCGCTGGCCGCAGCGGTCGGGCGCGAACTGGTGCTTGGGGATCTGCAGACGCTGATGCTGGAAGCGGCGGGCGGCAAGGTGCTGATGCTGGCGATCCAGGCCGAGGGGCGCGCACCGCTGCTGCTGATGGCGGCCTGCGACCAGCGCAGCGTGATCGGCCAGGTGCTGTGGCAGAGCAGGGAATGTGGCCAGGCGATCCTGGCCGAACTCGGCGGATCGTGAGCCCGGCCGCAGGGGAACGAGGGGCTCGAACCAACATCGACAAGGGGTGCGACGTGGCTGGATTGAATGAATCGTTGAACGCACTGATGGGCATCGACGGCGCGCAGGCAGTGGCGCTGGTCGACTACGAAAGTGGCATGCTGCTGGGCGAAGCCGGTGCCGGCATGGACATGGAAGTGGCTGCCGCCGGCAACACCGAAGTGATCCGCGCCAAGATGAAGACCGCCGCGTCGCTGAACCTCAACGACAGCATCGAGGACATCCTGATCTCTCTGGGCAAGGCGTACCACATCATGCGCCCGGTGGCGAAGAAGAAGGGCCTGTTCTTCTACATCGTGCTGGACCGCACCAAGTCCAATCTGGCATTGGCCCGGCGCAAGGTGCAGGACGTGGAGGCCGAACTGGCGATCTGAGCCGGTAGTGCCGGCCGCTGGCCGGCATCTGCATCAATCCATCGACGGTCCAGGTGCTGCCGGCCAGCGGCCGGCACTACCTTCGCGCTCGACGGCATCGCACACGCCAGCGTATGGTGAAGCCGGTCCTCCCGGGTGAGCCATGCATGTCCAAGCCTGACATCGCTGCCGAGCTGGCGCTGCGTATCGCCGGTGCCATCCGCGATGGTTTCGAGCAGTACCATGCCCGCTTCGCGGCGATCACTGCGCGCGCACGGCAGCGCTTCGAGCAGCGCGACTGGGCCGGTGCGCGACAGGATGCGGTCGAGCGCATCGCCCTGTACGACCTGTGCATCGCCGAGCAGATGGATGCGTTGCGTCGCCTCGCCGGTGACGCGATCGGCGAGCGCGCGCTGTGGTTGCAGGTGCACGCCCGCTACAGCGCGCTGCTGCAGGGCCTGATCGATGCCGAGCTGTACAAGACCTTCTACAACACGCTGTCGCGGCGCCTGTTCGCTACCCGCGGCGTGGACCCGGCGCTGGAATTCATTGCTTTCGACGTCGAGCCCTCCGATGCAATCACCCATCCCGTCGCGCGGCATACCTACGCCGTCTCGCCGACGCGGCCGGTGGAGGCCCTGCAACGCGTGTTGGCCGACTATCGCTTCGACATTCCGTACGCGCACCAGCTGCGCTGCGCGGCAGCCATCGCCGTGCGCCTGCAGGACGACCTCGCCCATTGGGGTGACACGCCGGTACGCAGCATCGAACTGCTCGACACCGTGTTCTACCGTGAGCGCCGCGCCTACCTGGTCGGCCGCGTGTTCGGCGAGCATCGCTTCTCGCCATGCGTGATTGCCCTGGTCAACGATGAGCGCGGCCTGCGTGCCGATGCGGTGCTGACCCGGCGCCGTGATGTTGCCCATCTGTTCGGCGTGTCGCGCAGCTACTTCCAGGCCGATCTGGGCACGGTGGGCGACGCCGTGGTGTTCCTGCGCAGCCTGCTGCCAGGCAAGCCCATCGATGAGATCTACACGGTGCTGGGTCGCGCCAAGCAGGGTAAGACCGAGCGCTACCGTACGTTCTTCCGCCACTTCAACGAGCACCCGCAGGAGCGGCTGGTGCATGCCGAAGGCACGCCGGGCATGGTCATGGCAGTGTTCACGCTGCCCAGTTATCCGTTGGTGTTCAAGCTGATCCGTGACCGTTTCGCCTGGCCCAAGGCAATGTCGCGGCAGCAGGTGGAAGAGAAGTACGCGCTGGTGTTCAATCTCGATCGTGTCGGCCGCCTGCTCGATGCGCAGCCCTATCGTCATCTGCGCTTTCCGCGCGAGCGCTTCGCGCCGGCCCTGCTGGATGAACTGCTGCAGCAGTGCGCGCAGAGCGTACGCGTCGATGGCGATGAGGTCGAAGTCGCACTGTGCTATGTGCAGCGTCGTTTCCGTCCTTTGAACCTGTACCTGCGCGAGCAGTCCGGGGAGGCGGTGCGCGCGGCGGTGCTCGACTACGCGCAGGCGATCACCGACATGGCGCGCAACAACATCTTCCCCGGCGACATGCTGCCGAAGAACTTCGGTGTGTCACGGCACGGCCGGGCCGTGTTCTATGACTATGACGAGTTGTGCCTGGTCAGCGACTGCGTGTTCCGCGCCTGGCCGCAGCCACGCACGCCGGAGGAAGAGATGGCCGACGAGCCGTGGTTCCATGTCGGCCCGCGCGACGTGTTTCCCGAGCGCTTCGGCCCGTTCATGGGCCTGCCGGCTGCAGAGCTGGCAGCCGTGCGCGAGCACTACCGGCACCTGTTCGACCCGGGCTGGTGGCAGGGCCTGCAGGAACGCTTCGCCCGGGGTGATTATCCGGACACGCCGCCCTACGCAGGCGCACACCGGCTGGCGTGAACCGGCTGGCGTGAACCGGCTGTCATCGCGGCTGGGGCTGAGATAGGCTCGCCGTTCATCACCAAGGATCCGGCAATGATGCGTTCCCCACTGTTTCTCGCCCTCGCGCTGGCCGTAGGTGCCGGCGCCCCCCTGCTTGCAGGCGACGCCACTGCGCAGACCGCACGTGCCGTACGCGCGACTGCAGAAATGAGCATGGTGCTGTCCGGTCATATCGAGGTCACGCCGGAGGGCGCGGTCCGTTCGCTGGTGCTGGACCAGAAAGCCATGGTGGCCCCGAGCATCGCCTCCTTCGTGGAAGGCACCATCGGTGGCTGGCGCTTCGAGCCCACGCTGCGCGATGGCCAGGCGGTGGCCACGCGGGCCCCTTTGCGCGTTCGCCTGCGCGGCAAGGCTGCGGCCGATGGCGGCTATGAAATCAGCATGACCAGTGTCGACTTCAGCGAGTACGATCCGAAGGCTACCGATTCGGTGACCCAGCTGCACATGACGCCGCCGCGCTACCCGGAAGCGGCCTACCGTAACGGTGGCCAGGGTGAGGTGCTGCTGTTGGTCAAGGTGGCCCGTGACGGAACAGTGGCCGATGTGGCCGCCGAGCAGGTGAACATGGCCGTGGTCGCATCCGAGCGGACCCTGGCCAAGATGCGCGACATCCTGGCCAGAGCCAGCGTCAGCACCGCCCGCACGTGGACCTTCAAGCCGCCGACCACCGGCGAGGACAGCACCCGGGACAGCTGGACGGTTCGCATCCCGGTGAACTTCGCCCTGAACAACGATCCCAATGCAGTGGCGGGACGCTATGGCCGCTGGCGCGCCTTCATTCCGGGGCCGCGGCAGACCGTGCCGTGGCGCGAGGCGGACCCGGTCGAGCAGGCCGGCAGCGACCTGCTGCCGGAAGGCGGCGTCTACATGGTGGACGGCGCCAAGCGCGGCCTGCGCCTGCTGACCCCGCTGCAACAGAGCTGAGGCCCGCTGCGGAGCCGGGCAGCCCGGCTCCGCGTCAGTCGGCGTAAGGGTAGACCACCACCCGGTTGCGGCCCTGTTCCTTGGCCATGTACAGCGCCTTGTCGGCCAGCCGCAAGGCCTGCTCGGCATCGACGTGGAAGCTGGGGAAGTGGGCCACGCCAAGCGATACGGTGATGGTGCCGACCGGTCCGAACGGATGGTCGGCGATGTGCTGGCGCAGGCGTTCACCGGCCTGACGGGCCGATTCAGTACTGATGCCCGGCAACAGCAGCAGGAATTCCTCGCCGCCGGCGCGGCAGAGAATGTCGCTGTCGCGCGAGTAGCGGCGCATCTGGTCGGCGATGTGGACGATGGCGTTGTCGCCGATGTCATGCCCGTAACTGTCGTTGATCGACTTGAAGCGATCGATGTCCAGCGCCAGGATCGCGAACGGAATGCCCTGCACCTGCAGTGCGTCTAGCGCCTGCTGCAGTCCGCGGCGGTTGAGCAGGCCGGTCAGCGGGTCGGTACGGCTGGCACGGTTGAGCGTGCCGATACGATCCTGCAGGGCATTGAAGCTGTGCAGCACCGCCTGCTTGAGCTGGGCGACCTCGAAGTACCAGGCGCGGATGCCGCTGACATGGTTGATCGCATTGCCGGTGTCCTCGCCGCCCTGCACATTGCGCGCCAGCTGCCACAGCGGCATCGAAATGCGGCGCGCGAACCACCAGGTGATCAGCAGCGACAGCAGGCCGAGCGGAATCGCATTCCAGATCACCGCGGTCATCAACCGTGACAGCGGCTGCAGGGTGGCCTCGGTCGGGCGCTGGGCGATGATGCCCCAGCCGGTGGCCGCCACCGGCGCATAGCCGGCCAGCATCGACACGCCGCGGTTGTTGCGTACCTGCTGTGCGCCACGCTCTCCGCGCACCACGGCCTTCACCGCCGGGTTGCCGACCACGTAGTCACCCACCCGCTTGCCATCGGCGTGGTACAGCAGGCGGCCATTGCGGTCCACCACGTACAGATAGGAACCGTCGCGGTAGTAGTGCTTGCCCAGCAGCGTGTGCAGTGCGCTGCGCTGGCGCAGGTACAGGGTGCCGCTTACATAGCCGCGATAGCGGCCCTGGCGGTCGAAGATCGGGTGCGACAGCGACACCAGCAGCTTGCCCGTGGCCGACTGGTAGGGATCGCTGATCATCGGCTGGCGCGCCGCCAGTGCCGCGTTGTTGCCGACACTGTGCAGCACCTCGCCCTGCAGCTGCAGGGTCTGCGGCGAGGTGGCGATCACCAGGCCGTCGGCGTCCACCACCAGCGAGGAGTTGAAGCTGCTGGACTGCAGCTGCAGGCGGCTGGCTTCATCCTGGGCCTGCTTCGGATCGAGGTCGTCCTCGCCCAGGCGGGTCGCGGCATAGGCCAGCTGCTGCTGCGCGGCCAGCAGGAAGTTCTGGGTGGTCTCGGCCAGTTTGGTGGCATAGACGCGGTTGGCTTCCAGGGTGTTACCGACCAGCTGGTCGCGCTGCACGCGATAGCTGGCCAGCAGGGTGTTGGCCAGGGCGATGATGGCGCTGAGCAGTGCCAGGGCGAGGATCAGCTTGCCCAGGTTGAGGCGGGGAGACAGCGTTCGCATGCGTCGACGGATCCGGCAGGAGGCTGGACCCGACCGGTTCTCCGGAAGGGGCAACAGCGGGAATCGGTGGCAGGGCCCACGGGGGCCGGGCAGGGTATCGCGCGGATTATCGCCAAAAGCAGGCGCGAGCGAAGTGAAGTGCGTCGCCCTGCAGGCAAAAAAAAACCTGCCGCAGCGAGCGGCAGGTTTCCTTCCAATGCAGGACCGGGCCGGGGCTCAGCGCTTCATCGAACCGAAGAACTCGTCGTTGGACTTGGTGTTCTTCATCTTGTCCAGCAGGAATTCCATCGCGGCCATTTCATCCATCGGATGCAGCAGCTTGCGCAGGATCCAGATCTTCTGCAGCAGCTCCGGCTCGATCAGCAGGTCTTCGCGGCGGGTGCCGGAACGGTTGATGTCGATGGCCGGGAACACGCGCTTTTCAGCGATACGGCGGCTCAGGTGGACTTCGCTGTTGCCGGTGCCCTTGAACTCTTCGTAGATCACCTCGTCCATCTTCGAGCCGGTGTCGACCAGCGCGGTGGCGATGATGGTCAGGCTGCCGCCTTCTTCCACGTTGCGCGCGGCACCGAAGAAGCGCTTCGGACGATGCAGCGCGTTGGCGTCCACACCACCGGTCAGCACCTTGCCCGAGCTCGGCACCACGTTGTTGTAGGCGCGGGCCAGGCGGGTGATCGAGTCGAGCAGGATCACCACGTCCTTCTTGTGCTCGACCAGGCGCTTGGCGCGCTCGATGACCATTTCGGCCACCTGCACGTGGCGTGCGGCCGGCTCGTCGAAGGTCGAGCTGATGACCTCGCCGCGCACGGTGCGCTGCATTTCGGTCACTTCTTCCGGGCGCTCGTCGATCAGCAGCACGATCAGGTGCACGTCCGGGTGGTTGGTGGTGATGGCAGTAGCGACCTGCTGCATCATCATGGTCTTGCCGGCCTTCGGCTGCGACACGATGAGCGAGCGCTGGCCCTTGCCCTGCGGGGCCATCAGGTCGAGGATGCGGCCGGTGATGTCTTCCGACGAACCGTTGCCACGCTCCAGGGTGAAGCGGCGGCGCGGGAACAGCGCGGTCAGGTTCTCGAACAGCACCTTGTTCTTCGACGCTTCGATCGGCTCACCGTTGATGGTGTCGACGATGTTCAGCGCAAAGTAGCGTTCGCCGTCCTTCGGGAAGCGGATGCGGCCGGAGATGTGGTCGCCGGTGCGCAGGTTGAAGCGGCGGATCTGGCTGGGCGAGATGTAGGTGTCGTCCGGGCCGGCCAGGTAGCTGGCTTCGGCCGCGCGCAGGAAGCCGAAGCCGTCCGGCAGGATTTCCAGCACACCGTCGGCGGCGACGCCGTCACCGTGGCGGGTCAGCACCTTCAGCAGGGCGAAGATCACGTCCTGCTTGCGGGCGCGGGCCACGCCTTCGGAGATCTGCAGCTGCTCGGCGATTTCCAGCAGCTTCTGTGCCGGCATGCGCTTGAGGTCGCTCAGCGAGTAGACCGGGAAGCCCTCGGGCACGTTGGCATGCGGGCGCGGCACGAACGGCTGCTGCTCGCCGCCGTCGTTGGGCAGGCCATCGTCGCGGAAGCGGTTGTTACGGTCACGGTCGCGGCGGTTGCGGAAGCGGTCGCGGCGGTTGCCCTGACCTTGCCCCTGGCCCTGCTGGCCGTTCTGATTGTACGGGTTCTGGCCCTGGTTCTGGCCGCCCCCCTGGTGGTTCTGCTGGCGCGGCTGGCCGGATTCGCGACCCTCACCGCCTTCGCCACCGCCAGTGCTGGCAGGGGCCTCGGCGGCGGGCGCGCTCGGCGCGGGGGCAGCAGCTGGTGCCTCGGGCGCGGCGGCCAGCGGCAGGGTCGGCTGCGCCGGAGCGGCGCTGGTTTCGGCGGCTGCCGGAGCGGTGGCCTTGCTCACGCGGGGCTTGCGCACGCGCTTTTCGGCGGGCGCATCGGCGCTGCCGGTTTCGGAAGTGTTATCGGACAAGAGCGTTATTCCTCGCTTGAAGGTGCGAGCGCCCGGCTGGGGCGGCGAACGTTGGGAATGGGTCTGGAAGAAACTGCGTCCAGAGGGTGCGGCACGCGAACGCGGCCGGATATGCCGACACTATCATCGGCCTGCGGCGCCACGCAAGGGGCGCCGGGAACAGCATTCATCATGGGCGCGGGGCGCCCGCCGGCAGCCGCGGTCGGCGGCTGCCGGAGAACAGCAGGATCAGGCCAGGGCCTTGTCCAGCAGGCCGGCCAGCTGGGCCTTGCCCACCGCACCAATCTGCTCGCCGACCTTCTCGCCGTCCTTGAACACGACCAGGTACGGAATCGAACGCACGTGGTACTTGGCGGCCAGCGCACGGTTGTGGTCGACGTTGACCTTGGCGATCTTGGCGCGGCCCTGGTAGGCATCGGCCAGTTCGTCCAGCGCCGGGGCGATCATCTTGCACGGGCCACACCACTCGGCCCAGAAATCGACCAGCACCGGTTCCTTGGAATTCAGCACTGCGCTATCAAAGTCGGCGTCGCCGACATGTACAACCTTGTCGCTCATCTTGGTTTCTCGTCTTGGATTGCACCCGGCCATGCCGGAGGTGGGTGAACTGGGCCATGCCCGGTGGCGCGACCCTCGTCGTTGCCTCGCGGCGCACTGCCGCGGTGCGTTCGGCGGGATGCCTGGACGCTCACGGCCGGCAGTGTACCCCTATCGCAGGGCGGGGACAGGCGCCGGCTGGAACCCAGCGTATCGTGATCGCTTCGATGCCTGGTATGTGTCGGATTTCACTGTCTTCCTGTACATGGGGCTGGCAGCGGGCGACACCAGCGGCCCTGGCAGGGCCGTTCAAGTCCGGTGTGGCTGGGTGAAGGACGCCGTCTCTTGACTTTATGAGACAGGTCATTCCGGTTTGCTGGCCCGAGTGCGTTAAACTGGGGCATTGTGCGGCGCGCGGACCGGGTGGTCCCAGCCTGCCAACCCGCCGCAGGGGCCGCAGTTTGCGACGGTGCCCCTAGACGATGAAGTGCCAGCCGCCCCACGGGCCGGCGGCCATACCAAGACGGACTCATGAGCGACAAACCGCTGACCGATTTGACCTTCTCCTCCTTCGAGCTGCATCCGGCCCTGCAGGCCGGCCTTGAAGGAGCCGGATTCACCCGCTGCACCCCGATCCAGGCGCTGACCCTGCCGGTCGCGCTGCCCGGTGGTGATGTTGCCGGCCAGGCCCAGACCGGCACCGGCAAGACCCTGGCCTTCCTGGTCGCTGTCGTGAACCGCCTGCTGACGCGTCCGGCCCTGGCTGACCGCAAGCCGGAAGATCCGCGCGCGCTGATCCTCGCCCCGACCCGCGAACTGGCCATCCAGATCCACAAGGATGCAGTGAAGTTCGGTTCCGACCTGGGCCTGCGTTTCGCGCTGGTCTACGGCGGCGTGGATTACGACAAGCAGCGCGAACTGCTGCAGCAGGGCGTGGACGTGATCATCGCCACCCCGGGCCGCCTGATCGACTACGTCAAGCAGCACAAGGTGGTGTCGCTGCACGCCTGCGAGATCTGCGTGCTGGACGAAGCCGACCGCATGTTCGACCTGGGCTTCATCAAGGACATCCGCTTCCTGCTGCGCCGCATGCCCGAGCGCACCACCCGCCAGACCCTGCTGTTCAGTGCCACCCTCAGCCACCGCGTGCTGGAGCTGGCCTACGAGCACATGAACGAACCGCAGAAGCTGGTGGTTGAAGCCGAGACCATCACCGCCGCGCGCGTGCGCCAGCGCATCTACTTCCCGGCCGACGACGAGAAGATCCCGCTGCTGCTGGGCCTGCTGTCGCGCAGCGAAGGCGCACGCACCATGGTCTTCGTCAACACCAAGGTGTTCGTCGAACGCGTTGCCCGTTCGCTGGAAAAGGCCGGCTACCGTGTCGGCGTGCTGTCCGGTGATGTGCCGCAGAAGAAGCGCGAGAGCCTGCTCAACCGCTTCCAGAAGGGCCAGCTGGAAATCCTGGTGGCCACCGATGTGGCCGCGCGCGGCCTGCATATCGACGGCATCAAGTACGTCTACAACTACGACCTGCCGTTTGACGCCGAAGACTACGTGCACCGCATCGGCCGCACCGCGCGCCTGGGCGAAGAGGGTGATGCGATCAGCTTCGCCTGCGAACGCTATGCCATGGGCCTGCCGGACATCGAGGCCTACATCGAGCAGAAGATTCCGTCCGAGCCGGTCACCAAGGAACTGCTGACCCCGCTGCCGCGCCCGGAACGCCCGGCTCCGGCTGCAGGCGAGGAAGGCGAGGACAACGAAAGCGTCGGCCAGATCTTCCGCGAAGCGCGCGAAGCCCGCGCCGCCGAGGAAGAGCGTCGGGGCGGTGGCCGTAGTGGCGGCCGTTCAGGCGGCGGTGGTCGTGGTGGTCGCGACGGTGAGCGCAGTGGCGAGCGCCGTTCGCGTGGCCCGCGCAAGCCGCGCGTGGAAGGCGAGCAGGGCGCTGCCGCCCCGGCCGCCGGTGCTGAAGGCGCCGTTGCCCAGGCCCCGCGTCCGCCGCGCCCGCCGCGCGCCGAAGGCGCACCGGAAGCTGCGGTGGACGGCGAGCACAAGCCGCGCAAGCGCCGTCGTCGTCGCCATGGCCGTCCGGTCGAAGGTGCCGAGGGCGTGCAGAACGCCGCCGGCAATGGCGCCAGCCCGGTCACCCCGGTGCAGGTGGTGGCCAAGCCGGTGCGCACGGCTGCTGATACCGGCGATTCGTTCCTGACCCGCATCGGCCGCAAGATCCGCCGGATGCTGTCGGGCAACTAAGCCGTCGATGGTGGGTGCGGACCTTGGTCCGCACTGCCCCATGGGGTAGGGTAGTGCCGGCCGCTGGCCGGCAGCTGTGTGGGTTGCCGGCCAGCGGCCGGCACTACCGATCGTGCGACCGTCTCCACGACGTCGCGCCGGTCCTGCATAATCGGGGCATGAGTGTCCTGCGCTTCGACAATGTCAGCAAACAGTACGCCGGTGGCCACGAGGCACTGACCGATGTCAGCTTCGAGGTCGCGCCGGGCGAGATGCTGTTCGTCACCGGCCATTCCGGTGCGGGCAAAAGCACCCTGCTCAAGTTGATCCACCTGGACGAGCGGCCCAGCCGCGGCGCGGTGGTGTTCGACGAGCGCAACCTGCTGAAGGTGCGTGGCGGCGACGTGCCCCGCCACCGTCGCGCGGTGGGTGCGGTCTACCAGGACCATCGCCTGCTGATGGATCGCTCGATCGCCGAGAACGTGGCGCTGCCGCTGATCCTGCGCGGCACCCGCCGTGGCGACATCAGCAAGCGCGTGCGCTCGGTGCTTGAGCGCATGGGCCTGGGCCACCGCGAGAAGGCGCTGCCCTCGCAGCTGTCGGCCGGCGAGCAGCAGCGCGTCGGCATCGCCCGCGCCATCGTCGGTGAGCCCAAGCTGCTGGTGGCCGATGAACCAACCGGCAACCTCGACCCGACCCTGGCGGCGGAGATCATGGCCCTGTTCGCCGAGCTGCCCTCGCGCGGCACCAGCGTGCTGGTGGTCAGCCACGACCTGCCGCTGCTGCGCCGTATGCGCAAGCGCGTGCTGATCCTCGACCACGGCCGGCTGGTGGATGACATCTCGCCGCAGGACCTGGCGGAGTAACCGATGGCGAAGAACGAAAACAGCGAAGCCGCCGCCCCGTCGCGCGTGGGCGTCTGGTTCCAGCACCACGTGCACAGCGTGGTGTTCAGCCTCGGCCGCGCCTGCCGCAAGCCGTGGGCGACCCTGCTGACGGTGATGGTCATGGCGCTGGCGCTGGCCCTGCCGCTGGGCCTGTCGATCGCGCTGGACAACCTCAAGCAGTTCGCCGGCAGCGTGCAGCAGTCGCGCGACATCAATGTGTTCCTGAAGGGCGACGTCGATGGCCCCGGCGCGCTGCGGCTGGCCGGCCAGCTGCGCGACCGCGACGACGTGGCCGAAGTGAACGTGCGCACGCCCGAACAGGGCCTGCAGGAACTGCGCGATGCCGGCCTCGGCGAGGCAATCGACGCTCTCAACGACAACCCGCTGCCGTCGCTGCTGGTGATCACCCCGGGCCAGGGCAAGGACGACGCACGCCTGGCGCGCGCGCTGGAAAGCCTGCCCGAGGCCGACCTGGTGCAGCACGACGCACTGTGGCGCCAGCGCCTGGATGCCTGGCTGGCGTTCGGCGCACGGCTGGTGCAGGTGCTGTCGGTACTGCTCGGCGTCGGCGCCGCGCTGGTGGTCGGCAACACCGTGCGCCTGGACATCCAGGCCCGCCGCGAAGAGATCGGCGTGCTGCAGCTGCTTGGCGCCAGCGATGGCTTCATCCGCCGCCCGTTCCTGTACCTGGGCGCGTGGTATGGCCTGGGTGCCGGTGCGGTGGCGCTGGCCCTGATTGCTGCGGCCGGCGCCGCCCTGCGCGTGCCGCTGGCCGAACTCTCGCGCAGCTACGGCAGTCCGTTCGTGCTGCACGGCCTGGACCTGCTGCATGGCAGCCTGGTCCTGCTCGGCACGCTGCTGCTGGGCTGGCTGGGCGCGTGGCTGGTGACCGGCCACTTCCTCCGCCAGACCCGCCCGACCGACACCTGAGACCGGCATGCAACCGCAAGCGCTGAAGCACCTTGAGGGGCCCGCGACGCGGGTGATGGTGGTCGATGGGTCGAAGCTGGTCCGCAAGCTGATCGCCGATGTCCTGCAGCGCGACCTGCCGGGCGTGGAGGTGATCGGCTGCGACAGCATCGAGGATGCGCAGTTGGCGCTGGCGCAGGGCCCGGTGGATCTGGTGACCACCTCGCTGACCCTGCGTGATGGTGACGGCCTGGCACTGGCGCGGATGGTCCGCGAAGCCGCAGGCCAGGCCTATGTGCCGGTGATCGTGGTCTCCGGCGATGCCCAGCAGCACCTGGAGCAGCGCCGCTTCACCGAGTACGTCACCGACTATTTCGACAAATCGCTCGGCCATGAAGCACTGGCGACCTTCATCCGTGGCTACGTGCAGCCGCAGACCATTCCCGGCGCCACCATCCTCTACATCGAGGACAGCCGCGTGGTCGCCGAGGCCACCAAGCGCATGCTGGAACGCCAGCAGTTGAACGTGCTGCACGTGGTCAGCGCCGAAGAGGCGTTCACCCTGCTCACTGCCGAGTCGCTGGGCCGCAGCCGCCACCGCATCGACCTGGTGCTGACCGACGTCACCCTGAAGGGTGAACTGAGCGGCCGCGACGTGGTGCAGCGCGTGCGCGTGGACTTCGGTTACGGCAAGCGCCGCCTGCCGGTGCTGGTGATGACCGGCGATGGCAACCCGCACAACCAGACCGGGCTGCTGCAGTCCGGTGCCAACGACCTGGTGCTCAAGCCGATTGAAGAGCGCCTGCTGGTCACCAAGGTGCTGTTCCAGCTGCGCCTGGCCCGATTGAACGATGGACCCCTGATTCGATGAAGTGGCGCGATGATTGATGAAGTAGCCGGCACCCCGACGATCCAGCTCGAGCCGAGCTGGAAGCAGCATGTCGGCGATTACCTGATGCAGCCGCAGATGCGCGAGCTGTCCGGTTTCCTGCGCCAGCGCAAGGCCAGCGGTGCGGCGGTGTTCCCGCCCGGACCGCAGATCTTTGCCGCGTTCGATGCCACGCCGTTCGAGCAGGTGAAGGTGGTGATCCTCGGGCAGGACCCGTACCACGGTCGCGGCCAGGCGCATGGCCTGAGTTTTTCGGTGGCGCCCGGTGTGCCGGTGCCGCCGTCGCTGCTGAACATCTACAAGGAGATCGAGAGCGATCTCGGTATCCCGCGTCCGGACCACGGTTGCCTGATCCCGTGGGCGCAGCGCGGCGTGCTGCTGCTCAATGCCGTGCTGACGGTGGAAGAGGGCCAGGCCGGTGCCCATCAGGGGCGTGGCTGGGAAGGCTTCACCGACCACGTGGTGGATGTGCTCAACCGCGAACGCGACGGCCTGGTGTTCATGCTCTGGGGCGCGTACGCGCAGAAGAAGGGCAAGGTTATCGACACCCGCCGCCACCGTGTGCTGAAGTCGCCGCACCCGTCGCCGCTGTCGGCCCACCGCGGCTTCCTCGGCTGCCAGCATTTCTCGATGGCCAACGAGTACCTGCAGCGCCGCGGCCAGGCCCCGATCGACTGGTCGCTGCCGCCGCGTTCGGCGCTCTGAGCGGGCCGCCCGGCCCGGGCTGAACGCCTGGCAACGTTGCTGACCCTGAATGGGCCTCCAGAACGGCCCGTTCAGCTCCGCTTGACCGGAATCGGCCGGTTTCCGGTAGGTAATTGATTGAATTCCAAGGGATTGTGAATCCCGAAAAGCGTGCTCGCCACTGTCATCAAATCGCGCTACGGTAGGGCTCTGTTTGGGACCAGTGTTGCATCAATAGGATGCTGGAACTTTTTCCTCCTTTAGCAGTCCAAATCCCGGACTGCTAAGATGGGTGCCTATGAGCCAGAACACCTCTACTGCCCTTGTGGCAAACAATCTCCCGATTCCCAGTGCGCTCGGTTCGCTGGACGCCTACATCGGTGCCGTGCACCAGATCCCGGTGCTGTCGGTCGATGACGAACAGGACCTGGCCCGTCGCTTCCGCGACGGCAACGATCTGGACGCTGCCCGCGAGCTGGTGCATTCGCACCTGCGCTTCGTGGTGCACGTGGCCCGCGGCTACAACGGCTACGGCCTTGCCCTGGGTGACCTGATCCAGGAAGGCAACATCGGCCTGATGAAGGCGGTCAAGCGCTTCGACCCGGAGATGGGCGTGCGCCTGGTCTCCTTCGCCGTGCACTGGATCCGTGCCGAGATGCACGAGTTCATCCTGAAGAACTGGCGCATCGTGAAGGTCGCCACCACCAAGGCGCAGCGCAAGCTGTTCTTCAACCTGCGCAAGTCGAAGACGCGCCTGGGCTGGATGAACGCGGCTGAAGTGAGCGCGGTGGCCAAGGACCTGAACGTGTCCGAGCGCGAGGTCATGGAAATGGAGTCGCGCCTGTCCGGTCGCGATATCGGTTTCGATGCGCCGACCGACGAGGACAACGAACACGCGCCGCCGTCGCCGGCTGCGTACCTGGTCGCCAACGACGAAGACCCGTCGATGGCCTACGAGCGTGCCGACAGCGAAGACAACCAGATGCAGCTGCTGCGCGAAGGCCTGGCTGAGCTGGATGCCCGTTCGCGCGACATCATCCGCCGTCGCTGGCTGGATGCCGACAGCAAGGTGACGCTGCAGGAGCTGGCTGACGAATACGGCGTGTCCGCCGAGCGCATCCGCCAGGTTGAAGCGAACGCGCTGAAGAAGATGAAGGCGCTGTTCACCGCGTAAGGCATGGATCTTTGGTTCGGTTCCTAGTTCCGGCCCCCGTTCTGATGAAAAGTCCCGGCGTTGGTCGGGGCTTTTCGTTTGACCGGCATGGCTGTTGGTAATGCGGGCCGCTGATCGGCTGCTTCAGTAGTACCAGCCCATGGCGGGCAGTCATGCGCTTCCGGTAGCCGTTCAATCCCTCGCGAGGTTTATACCCAAGGGTCTGGTCCAATTCAGAATGGTCCCTCTGGCCTCAGTCCTAGAGTTGGACTCCGATGACTGCCTTCCTGTGCTATGAATGCCAAGCCTTGCTTCAAGGCTCTTTCATGGATTGGAATGATGCGCAGGTTCGGGGGAACTGCAGGCGGTGTGTCGACCCGCTTCGGGGGATTTGAAGATCGAACTCGCAAGCTCGGTGCCATAGGTGCCTGGCTGTGCTGCGTGCTGCTGATGGGCCTTGGCCTGTCACCATCCGCAATCGCCCAGACAACGATCACATACATTCACACCGATGCCCTCGGCTCGGTTGTGGCCGAAAGCGATGCCAACGGCAACGTCATCAAGTGATACGACTACGAGCCCTACGGGGCCGTGGTAGGTGGTCAGGTCACGGATGGACCTGGGTACGCTGGACATGTGAGCGACTCGGCCACAGGGCTGAGCTACATGCAACAGCGCTACATGGATCCACAATTGGGTGTGTTTTTGTCGGTAGACCCAGTCACCGCTCACCAAATGCCAGTTGAGCAGTTCAATCGGTATCGGTACGCGAATGGGAATTCGTACAGGTTCGTCGATGCGGATGGAAGGCAGGCCGCAGAGCGATTCGTTGAGCAGCATCGGAGGGATATTGCTGCCGGGAACGGCGCCGTATACGAGCCGATGAGACCGGCCGCAATCGCTGTTACAGCGGCAATGGCTGCCCCAGTGCTGATCGAAGCTGGCATGGTTGCGATGGCCAATCCAAGTGTCGTATCGGCAGCTACCAGTATCGCTGCTGATATCGCAGGAGTTACAGGTGCCGGTGGAGCAGGTGTGGCGGCATCCAAAGCTCTGAGTGCAGAAGGTCGGGCACTTTTGAATTCCCGGCCTGTGGGAAGTGCACTCAAAGGGGACGCTGGGCACAATTCAGCGACCTTTATGCGAGAGACCGCTGCAGAAGCAGGTGTTCATACTCCGTTGACAGGTGGCGACGGCGTGGTTCGCACTCTGACTCAGCTCCCCGGTGAACTCAATGGAAAGGCCGGTCGGTTTGAATACATAGTAGACAAAGCCGGAGACTTGACCCATCAAAGATTTGTAGAAGGTGGCAGCATGAACGGAATACCAAACAAGAGATGAGTGTCTACATGAGAACGTATGATTGTATTCAACCTTACGGGCCCTGGAGTCAGACCGAGATGGCGTGGGCAATGGGGCGCCATCTGATCGATTTTGAGGTGGTGAAACAATGCGGGTCAGGGCAGAAGGAGCTGAAGGAGGAATTCAATCTGAATTCCCTGATTCAAAGACTGGAAAGCGTTTCTCCTGAGGAGCGCAACAGGGTAGCTACACAGCTGACGGTACTCGATGAAAATCTAGACGAAGATGAAGTCTCCAGAAGGTGGCTTGTTGCACTCCTCACGGATCTTTACGCCAAGCGCGATGTGGTTGCTGATCCGCTCGGAGAGGTCGAGAAGATCTACGCTGATTTTGACTATCCGGAGTCTGTGGAAAGCTTTGTAAGGTACATGCCAGCTTCTGGTGGCTATGATCCCGCAGCGCATTCACATGAGCAGAACGTGGCGCGGCTCTTTGAGAACTGGAAAGCGTTTCTTGATTCCGCGAGATAGCGGATGAATTCCAGACAATCTCCCTCGCTTGGCGTGCGCCGCCTTGTCACGGAGAGTACCGTCCCGGCTTTCCATGCCGAGGACGGTGAAGATATCCAGAATCCCTTATCTGGTCCATCGCAAGGGTGAAGCGCTCGAATCAACAGCATTGCGACAGCCCTGCGCCGATACCTTCCGCCTGAATCCATCGACGGAAGGGCGACAGAGGCTGGACACGGCGCCTCCCTCACCCCTCGCGTGCGATCGCGCGCCAGCCGATGTCGTTGCGGTGGAACTCGTTGGCCCACGTCACCTTGGCTACGCCGGCGTAGGCATTGGCCTGCGCGTCGCGCACGCTGTCACCCAGCGCAGCCACACACAGCACGCGGCCGCCGGCGCTGACCACCTGGCCCTGCGCGTCCAATGCAGTCCCCGCATGGAACACCTTGGCACTGGCAGGTACGTCGTCCAGGCCGGAAATCACGTCACCGGTGATCGGCGCTTCCGGGTAGGGCTTGGCGGCCAGCACCACGCCCAGCGACGGGCGCGCATCCCACTGCGCTTCTGCCTGGTCCAGGCGGCCGTCGATGGCGGCTTCCACCAGCTCCACCAGGTCCGACTGCAGGCGCAGCATCACCGGCTGGGTTTCCGGGTCGCCGAAGCGCACGTTGAACTCGATCACCTTCGGCGCGCCGCTGGCATCGATCATCAGGCCGGCATAGAGGAAGCCGGTGAACGGAATGCCGTCGGCAATCATGCCCAGCACGGTCGGGTTCACCACCTCGCGCATCACCCGCGCATGCACCTCGGGCGTCACCACCGGCGCGGGCGAGTAGGCGCCCATGCCGCCGGTATTCGGGCCGGTGTCACCGTCGCCGACGCGCTTGTGGTCCTGCGAGGTGGCCATCGGCAGCGCATGCACGCCGTCCACCATGGAAATGAAGCTGGCTTCCTCGCCATCGAGGAACTCTTCGATCACCACGCGGGCGCCGGCATCGCCGAAGGCATTGCCCGAGAGCATGTCACGCACCGCGTCCTCGGCTTCGGCCAGGGTCATTGCCACGATCACGCCCTTGCCGGCGGCCAGGCCATCGGCCTTGACCACGATCGGTGCGCCCTTCTCGCGGATGTAGGACAGGGCGGCGTCCACGTCGGTGTGCACGGCGTAGAACGCGGTGGGGATGTTGTGGCGGGCCAGGAAGTCCTTGGCGTAGGCCTTGCTGCCTTCCAGCTGCGCGGCAGCGGCGGTCGGCCCGAAGATGCGCAGGCCGGCGGCGCGGAAGCGGTCGACCACGCCGGCCACCAGCGGTACTTCCGGGCCGACCACGGTCAGCGCCACGCCTTCAGCCTGGGCCAGCGCCAGCAGGCCGTCGATGTCGGTCACCTTCACCGCCACGTTGCGGCACTTGTCTTCGCTGGCGGTGCCGGCGTTGCCGGGTGCCACGATCACTTCGGTGACACGGGAGGACTGGGCCAGCTTCCATGCCAGGGCGTGTTCGCGGCCGCCAGAGCCGATGACAAGTACGTTCATCACGAGATTCCAGATTGCGTGGGAAGGGAAGATCGATATCCCCGGCGGCGCGCGTGGCTCACTCGCAGCCTTCGCGTCGCAGCGATTCGGGGAAGGAATAGGCCCAGGTCTTCGGGTCCAGGGTAAAGCGGTGTTCCTGCCGGACCTGCTTGCCACCACAGGTGGTTCCGGTTTCGTCGATCAGCAGCGGCCAGACGCGCGCGCTGCGGTCGCTGTCGTCGAAACGCAAGGCGAAATCGATGCTGAAGCGGCGGGTGCGGCAGTCAGTGGCCGTGTCGGGGTCGGCACTGGCGTCGACCGTGTCGCACTCGTACTGGGCGTCATTGTCGATATGACTGCGCACGCTGCCACTGGTAACCAGGCCGTTCGGGCCCGGCAGGATCAGCGACTGCGAGAGCAGCGAGAAACCCTGCCCGAACCAGCCGTCCTCGACGCGGAAACCATAGAAGTCGCTGCCGGCGCGGATGATGCTGGCGGTGCCGGGCTGGCCACCGCTGCCGAAGCGCTCGCCGGTCAGTTCGCTGGCCACTTCGAAGCCATCGTCCTTCGGGCGCAGCACGAAGAACTCGATGGTTCCTGGGTCGATGTGCGCACCATCGACCAGCGCACCACACACGGCCAGCAGCTGTTGCCAGCTGTCTCCGTTCACCACCGGTTGCTCCGCACAGACCTGCCAGTCCACCGGATGGGTGTCGTCGTCCTGGGTCCAGCTGCCGCGCCATTCACCGGAGAGCCTGGCGTTGCTGCCGTAACGCTGGACCAGGAAGGCCTGCAGCCGCGCGGTGCGGCTGACATGCTGTTCTGGTGCGGCGGGGGCCACCGCAGGCGCATCCACCTTCGGCGCCACGCTGGGCTCTGCAGCAGGCTTGCAGCCCACCAGCGCGGCCGCGCCCACGAGGGCGACGGCGGCCAGCGATTTCATCGAAACTGTGGACATCCGTGTCGCTCCAGGATCAATGACGGAAGTGGCGCACGCCGGTGAACACCATGGCCAGGCCATGTTCGTCGGCGGCGGCGATCACTTCGGCATCGCGCATCGAACCGCCCGGCTGGATCACCGCCTTGATACCGGCGGCCGCCGCGGCGTCGATGCCATCGCGGAACGGGAAGAACGCATCGGAGGCCATCACCGAACCCTCGACTACCAGGTTCGCGTCGGCGGCCTTGATGCCGGCGATGCGCGCGGAATAGACGCGGCTCATCTGCCCGGCGCCCACGCCAATCGTGCGGTTGTCCTTGGCGTACACAATCGCGTTGGACTTCACGAACTTGGCCACCTTCCAGGCGAACAGCAGGTCGGTGAACTGCTTGTCGGTCGGCGCCAGCTTGCTCACCACCTTCAGTTCGTCGCGTGTCATGCCGCGGTTGTCCGACGACTGCAGCAGCAGGCCCGAGCCCACGCGCTTGCTGTCGAAGTTGTTCAGGCCATCGCCATGCGGGATGCGCAGCACGCGCACGTTGGCCTTCTTCTGCGCGTATTCCAGCGCGGCCGGCTCGTAGTCCGGGGCAATCAGCACTTCGACGAACTGACGGTCCAGGATCACCTTGGCAGTGGCGGCGTCCAGCGGCTTGTTGAAGGCGATGATGCCGCCGAAGGCGCTGGTCGGGTCGGTGGCGTAGGCCAGTTCGTAGGCGTCGCCGTTGCCGGCACCGACGGCCACACCGCACGGGTTGGCGTGCTTGACGATGACGCAGGCCGGCGCGTCGAACTGGCGCACGCATTCCCACGCCGCATCGGCATCGGCCAGGTTGTTGTAGCTCAGTTCCTTGCCCTGCAGCTGCTGGAACGTGGCCAGCGTGCCCGGCACCGGGTACAGGTCGCGGTAGAAGGCGCCGCTCTGGTGCGGGTTCTCGCCGTAGCGCAGGTCCATCACCTTCACGAAGGTGGAGTTCATCTGCGCCGGGTACTCGGCACGCGCCGGCACGGCGGCGTCGGTGGCGGTGACCGCCGACAGGTAGTTGCTGATCGCGGCGTCGTACTGGGCGACGCGGTTGAACGCGGCCACCGAGAACGCAAAGCGGGTGGCGGCCGTCAGCTGGCCGTTGTTGGCCTCCAGCGAGGCCAGCAGTTCGGCGTACTGCGACGGGTCGGTGGCCACTGCCACGCGGGCGAAGTTCTTGGCCGCCGAACGCAGCATGGCCGGGCCGCCGATGTCGATGTTCTCGACCGCGTCGGCCAGGGTGCAGTCGGCCTTGGCGGTGACCGATTCGAACGGGTACAGGTTCAGCACCAGCAGGTCGATGGCACCGATGCCGTGTTCGGCCATGACCGCATCATCCAGACCCGAACGGCCCAGCAGGCCGCCGTGCACCATCGGGTGCAGGGTCTTGACCCGGCCGTCCATCATTTCCGGGAAACCGGTGACGTCGGCCACGTCCTTCACGGCCAGGCCCGCATCGCGGATCGCCTTGGCGGTGCCGCCGGTGGACAGCAGCTCCACGCCGCGTGCCGCCAGCGCAGTGGCCAGCTCGACCAGACCGGTCTTGTCGGAAACGGAGAGGAGGGCCCGGCGGACGGGCAACAGATCAGCAGTCATGGGACAGAATCGGCAGCGGAGCGGGGCCGATACGGGCCCTTTTACACATCTCCGAGCCCCCGGGACGGACTCCTATCTCGTTTTCCGGTTTCTCCTGGAAAAAAAAAAACTGCACCCCGAAAGCACAGACCACTGGCCACTGAGTACGGGTAGTTGTATGGACCACTATCA
>NZ_RXLZ01000045.1 GCF_003970865.1 Stenotrophomonas maltophilia
CGGCGAGCTACTGCCTGAGTGTGCAGCCTCTGTAGTTGCGCGAGACAACTTGACCTGTTGTTTGTTTTTTCCAAGGAAAACTCTCCATACCAGATAGGAGCCCGTCTCGTGGGCTCGGAGATGTGTATCAGGGACAGTTGCAGCACTGCCAGCCACAAACCCATCAGGGCACTCCCCGCCGCCAGGCTCAGCCACACGCTACGCACCCTGCGGGCACTGAAGACGCCCACAGCAACGGCAATCAACAACACGAACCCCAGCAGCGAACTGGTCAGGACCGAAACGGACGTGCGCATATTCACCAGGGTGGGCAGCACGAGCGCCAGTGTTGTGGTGGTCAGGGCGGTGAACACGTAGCCGCCCACCGATGCGGCCAGCACACGGCTCGCCACCTGCCAGCGATAGGCCGCGCCCCGCCCGGCAGGAGGCTTGGCATTGCGCGCCGCCTCCTGCACCCGTGGCCAGCGGCGCTGCAACATCACGGCTACTTGGGCCAACATCAACCCGAATGCCAGTGCGACCAGCTCCACGCCGGCCTGCTGCCATGCGCTTCGCTGCAGATACATCAGCAGCCCTTGCCCGGTGGTTGCCATGTTCACCAGCGGCAGTGCCAGGCACAGTGCTGCAACCAGCCACAACTGCTCGATCCAGGCCAGGCGCGGTGGGCGCCACAGCGCGTGCACCACCGAGGCCGCGCAGGCGGCAAGGAAAATGCGTATTTCCCATGCGCTGCGATCGCTCATTTCCAGCGGCAGCAACCGATTGCCGTACAGGTAGACGATGCTTGCCAGTGCCACCCCGGCCAGCGATGCCACGTTGAAGGCTTCCACGCACCGGTAGATGCCCGCCGTGGCTGCGCCGAACTCATGCTCGCTACGCTTGCGCCGCTTGATGGAGAACAGCAGCGTGCCGATGGCGATCATCGCCGTGCCCAGCAGGCCGCTGATGAAGTACAGCCACTTCATCGGCCAGCCGCCGAAATCGGCCTTGTGCAGCGCTTCAATCGTCTCATGCACCTGCACGGCGCCAATGGCATGCGGATGTGCGCCATGTTGTTGCAGCAGCGTGCCGCCGGCAGCATCGAACGTCACCCGGCTGGCCTCGGTCAGCAGATGCCTGTCCGCGCCGCCCTCGGGCTTGCGACCGATCACTTCCACCACGCTGTGGACGGTGCCGGGCGCCTGGATCACGATCAATGCCGGCGGCTGCCCGCTGCTGGCCTGCGCGCGTGCCAGCAGTTGCTGCAGGTCCGGCAGTTGCGCGGCGGATACCAGGATGCCCGGCGGAGCCGGCTGTGCAGGCGCCAGTTCGGCCTCATAGCGCGCATAAGCGCCATCCGCATCGCCATAGGCAACGTGCACTGGCCACGGCAGATAGCTGCTGTAGAAGAACGTCAGCCCGGTGTAGCCGATCATGAACAGGAACGGCAGGGTCAGCACGGCACTCAGGTTGTGCGCATCCAGCCAGCTGCGCTGTCCCTTGCCCGGGCGGAAGGTGAAGAAATCCTTGAAGATGCGTTTATGCACCACTACGCCGGAGACCAGCGCCAGCAACATGCAGGCCGTGATCCAACCGACCAGCCAGTAGCCGGCCATGCCGCCGTGCAAGGTGTAATGGAAGGACATGAAGTGGCGTCCGCCTTCGGTTTCCCGAAGGCGAGGTGGAGGGTGTGGCATGCCGGTGCCGGCGTCCACCCAGCGTTCGTGCGCGGTGCCGTCGCCATCCTCCCATGACAGCTCCAGCGGCCCGCCCTGCTGGGCAGGCCAGCGGATCTGCCATGTCCGGGCATCGGCGGCGTTTGCAGCCAACCAGTGCTGCGCACGCACCGCCTGCGTTGCGGTGTCCATCGTCGGCGAGGAGGCCGGCACGGGGCCGGCCTCCATCCACCGCGTGATCGGCTCGCGGAACACGCTGAGCGTGCCGGTCAGGAAGATCGCGCACAGCAGCCAGCCGCAGGTAAGGCCACCCCAGGTGTGCAGCCAGGACATGCTTTGCCGGAAGCCCGTCTTCATGCCATCCCCGTGGCGGGCATGCCGTTGCCCTGCCGCTTGCGGGGGATCACAGCGATCCGCGCAGCGTCAGCATCACGTTGCGGGGTTCGCCGAAGAAGTTGCCCCTGCGGATCTGGCTGATCATCGCGTAGTAGCGCGTGTCGAACAGGTTGGCCACGTTGAGGCCCACGCTCCAGCGCGGATTGATCCGGTAGCCGGCACGCAGGTCCCATACGGCGCGTCCCGCCGCGCCCATGCGCCAGTCCGGGTCGTCGTAGGCCGGATAGGAGTAGCTGCTCTGTGCCGACACACCACCGCCCACGGAGAACGCGTTCCACTTGCCAGGCAGCTGGTAGGACGTCGACAGGCGCAGCAGGTGGCGCGGGGTCTCGGCGCTGATGGTCGCGCCCTCGTCGTCGCGGCTGGTGACATGGGTATAGCCCGCCATCATCTGCCAGCCCGGCGCCAGCTCGCCGCTGGCTTCCAGCTCAAAGCCCTTGCTGCGCAGCTTCCCGCCATTGCGGTAGCAATCGGACGACGCCAGCGAGCCACGGCAGGTGCCCGGGTCGGACTCGTCCACCACGGCGTTGCCGGTCTTGCGGATGGAAAACACCGCAGCGGAGAGGTTCAGGCGTCCATCGTTCAACTCACCCTTCACGCCCAGCTCGTAGTTGGCGCCGATGGCCGGATCCAGCACCGAGCCGGACGAGGTGACGTACGAACTCTGCGGCTGGAAGGTGTCGGCGTAGCTGGCATAGACCGACCATTGCGGCCCCAGGTCGTAGACGAGGCCGGCGTACGGGGTGAATTCGTGCTTCTGTTCGTAGTCGCGGCTCTTGGCGCCGCTGAAGCCATCGCTGGACTGGTACTTCACCCAGCTCAGCCGGCCACCCAGCGTGAGGTGCAGCGGCTCTGCCAGCTGCAGGCGCAGGTTGCTGTACACACCGCTCTGCTGGGCGCGGGCGTTTTCTGCCCAGTCCCAGGCGGGCTGGAGGGGCTGCGCAATGGCGCTGTGGTCCGGCGCGTAGACATTGATCGGCACATCGATGGCCAGGTCCGCCGAGCTCTGACGGGTACGCTGGCGCGACCACATCGCGCCCAGCAGCACCTGGTGGCTGCGGCCGAAGGCCTCGAAACTGCCGGTGGTGTGCAGGTCGATGCCATCACTGCGAACGCGCGAGCGGTTGAAATAGATGTCATAGAAGCGCGAACCGATACCGGTGGCCCGGTCCACCCCGCCCAGCGGAACCGCTACGCGCTGGTCCAGGTCCGACTCGGTGCGGTTCACCGACAGGCGCGCCTTCCAGCGCTCATTGAAGCGGTGCTCTGCCTCTGCGAAGGCTTCGTCGACGGAGCCTTCCTGTCGATTCCAGTCCTGGATGAGCGAGGTGGAGCGCTTGATGTCCAGCGCGCCACCATCGGTGTAGCGTGGCAGGCCGAACAGCCAGTAGCCGTCGGTGTCACTGGCCTGATGACGCAGGCCGAAGGTCAGGGTGGTGTCGGTGCCCAGATCGGCATCGATCACCCCATAGGCGAGCGGCGCCTTCGATGAGGTGCCCCGCTGGAAGTAGTCGCGGTCCTGGTAGGCGGCAACCAGTCGGCCGCGCACGGTGCCGGCGGCATTGAGCGGGCCACCACCATCGACCTCGAGGCGATAGTTGTCCCACGAGCCCACGGTTGCTGCCAGATCGAGATGGGCCTGGTCGCGGGGGCGCTTGCGCACCATGTTGATCGCCCCGCTGGGGTCGGCCGCGCCCAGCATCATGCCGCCGGCACCGCGCAGCACTTCAACCCGCTCCAGCACCGCAGTGTCGATAGGCAGCCAGCCCACCGGGGCATAGACGATGCCGACCACGCCATCGACCAGATAATTGCTGTCGTCCACGGTGAAGCTGCGGATCGAGAACTTGTGGTTGCCGAAGTTGCGGGCGGTCTTGGTCACGCCCGTGGTCTGCGCCAGCGCTTCGTCCAATGTGGTGAGGTTGCGGTCGTCCAGTTGCTGGCGGGTGATCACGCTGACCGATTGCGGGGTCTGGCGGATGCTCTGCCCCAGCTTGCCCAGGCTCAGCTCACGTGCCGTGTAGGAGCCGTCGCTTGGTGCATTGGCGGTCACGTTCACCGTCTGCAGGGTGGTCTGGGTGTCTTTGCTGCGCGCAGGTGCTGCTGCTTCCTGCGCCAGCGTAAACACGCCCGGACGGGTGGCGTTGACACGCACCCCACTACCCTCCAGCAGTCGCGCCAGTGCTTCCTGCGGCGTGTAGCTGCCGGTCAATGCCGGGGCGCGACGGCCCGCCACCGCTGATTCGCTGAACAGCACCTGCTGCCGGGACTGCTCGGAGAAGCTGCGCAGTGCGGCATCCAGCGATTGAGCCGGAATGTTGAACTGCATGCGCGCGGCCGGCTGGGCCTGTGCGATGGCCGGCGCCGCCAGTGCGCTGGAAATGCACAGTGCCAGCAGCGGCAGCCGCTTGGCGTGTACCCCCGTAGAGAACGCGCGGGCGACAAGCGCGCGCTTGATCTTCATGTACCCCATTACCGCTCCATCATGCTTGGCCACCACTGGCCTCACTGGGGTAAACGGAAAACGGCGGTGGGGTGGGAACCCGCGCCGGGAAAAATCTTCGTTCCGGCGTCAGCGGGTCACGGGCCGTTCGTCGATGCGATAGCCGCCCTGGGCATTGCGGGTTACCTGCACGGGCAACAGATCCGGCAGGGCTTCCAGGAAGGTGGCCGGGGCATCGGTGGCTGCGTAGCCGGAGACGGGCAGGAACTTCAGCCCTGGCTGGCCCAGCGTGACGGGATGGCCCAGATACTGCCCGACCTCCTGCGCCACTTCGTCCAGCGGGGTGCGCCGGAACACCAGGCGCCCGTTGCGCCAGCCGCCAATGCTGTCTGCGCTTGCCGCAATGGGGCGATAAGCAGCGGTGAGCGTGGTAACGGCCAGGCCCTGTTCGGCATGCAGGCTGACCGGCGCGATGCCTTCAGCGCGATCCGGTTGTACACGTACGTGCCCGTGCAGCACCTTGACCAGCACTTCGCCCGGACCATTGCGCACATTGAAGGCCGTGCCGACCACCGTCACCCGGCTGCGCTGGGCATCGACGGTAAAGGGCCGGTTCGCGGCGGGGGCGACCTCGAAGTAAGCCTCGCCCTGGCTGAGCACCACTTCACGACGGGAGCGATAGAAATGCACCGCCAGCGTGCTGCGTGCGTTGAGTGAAATCCGTGAGCCGTCCGGCAGTTGGAGATCACGGATCTCGCCCGCACCGGTGGCCACGTCCTGCACGTAGCTGGGTGCGGTGTACCAACTGTAGCCGACGTACCCCAAGGCCAGCATCGCCACGGCCGCAGCCGCCGCAACGCGTGGCAGGCGCCACGACCGTGCGCGCCGCGCCGCCCTGCCCCGCCGTTGAGCGGCAGGTACTGCTGCATGCGTGTCCGAGGCCAGCGCGGGCCGCGACAGCTGCCCCAGGTCGTGCCAGGTTCTGGTCACGTCGGCGAACGCCTGTCGGTGCGCTTCGCTCTCGGCCAGCCATTGCTGCAGGGCCGCCTCGTCTTCCGGCTGCCAGTCCGTATCCTGCCGCCGTACCAGCCACGCGGCAGCCGCCTCATGCAGGGCAAACGGGTCGGAACCTGAGGCAGAGGGAATATCGGTCATCGGCAGGGAAGATCAGCATCGATGGCAGGCGCCAACGCCTCGCCCGCCTTGATCGGGCGATGCAGTTCCTGCATCTGTGCCAGAGAGGCATAGCGTACCCGCACTTCGCAGTAGGCCACCGCACGCGACAAGTGCTTGACCACCATGCGCCGGGAGATCTGCATGCGAGCGGCCACGTCTTCCTGGGTCAGGCCATCGAAGCGGCAGAGCACGAATGCCTCGCGTTGACGCTCGGGCAGCTCGGCCAGCGCGTCTGCCAGGCGCTCCAGGCGCTGCCGCTGTGCGGTGAGCTGCAACGGGCACTGTGATTCATCGCTAGCCAGGGCGTGGCCAGCCTCCTCCGCGTCTGCCAGCGGCAAGGTCTGAAGGCGTCGCCCGGCATGATGCTCGCGGTATTCGTCGGCCACGGTGTTCATCACCGTCTGGCGAAGGTAAGCCCCCTGCTGATCGCAGGACGCCAGTGCAGGGCTTGCTGCAATCCACTTCACTGCACCGTCGTGCAGGGCGTCCTCACCGTCCCCGCCCCTGACACGTGCAAGACCACGGAGGATGGGCCCCCGCCAGCGCGCATAGGCTTTCGCAAGCAGACTCCCACCCATCGGCGAGCTGTCCTGGGCCACGCCGGACTCTGTTGATGAGGCCGGGCTCGCGGCTCTGCCCATGCCCCGCTCTAGCGTGGACACAGCGCCCTCGGAACAGATGCCCGTGGCCTGCACAGGAAGGGCGGAGATTTCACGTTGATAGCCGGGGCATTGGCCGCGATTGGCGACAGAGTGGATGGCCGTAAGTGTAGTGAGAGGCATTTGCAATTGAAACTGCCCCGTGCAGTCGCTGGGATTCAGCCCACTGCACTGAGTCCACGGACCGAACACGCACCATCACCAGCGCCAAGCAGCTGCTCCTCCAACGCCTCGATCGCAGGCGTCCGCGCGGCGGCGCTGCGCATCAGCCGGAAGCTCGCGGCGGGCAGCGCAGGAAGCCCCAATCCCTCGCCCGCAATGACCAGTCCATCCTGGACGTCATCCTGAAGAGCGACAGTGATGGCGAGCCCGGACTTTGCCGCCGATCGCAGGCCCTGCTGGCTGGCCGAGGTAAAGGTGACGCGCCACTCCAGGCCGGCGTCGACAAGTGCTTCGATACACACGTCCCGGTGCGTGCACGGGCTGGGTGCGAGTGCGAGCGGCAGCGCCTTTTCCGGTTCGTGTTCGAATCCCGAACCGATGGCCCAGACGAAACGTGTCCGCCTCAATACCGGCCACTCAACGTCCTCTTGCAGGAAGAGATTCACTGCCAGGTCGAGTGTTCCCGCCTGTATCTGTTCGTTCAGTGCCCCATAGGACTCCACGGCCACATCCAGCCGTACCGCGGGGAATCTGCGCGAGAAGCGCGACAGCATTGCGGTCAACCGGTCGCCGGCATAGGTCTCTGGCACACCCAGTCGCACTGCGCCGGTAACAGGAGCCTTCTGGAACCGGCGAACCAGCAGGCTCTGCGCAGCCAGGATCTGCTCGGCATGCCGCAGGAAGTCCTCGCCGTCTTCGGTGAGTGTCACGCTTCTGGTGGTCCGTTTCAGCAAGGCGCTGCCCGCCTGCTCTTCCAGCCTCCGGATCTGGTGGCTGATGGCGGATTGGCTGAGGTTCATGCGCTCACCCGCCTTGGTGAAGCCGCCGGTCTCTACGACAGCGACAAAGGCGCGCAGCAGGTCGTGGTCAAAGAACACCGGAGCAATCCATGATGAAGATTGATCAATTCTATTAAATCAAATCATTTTTATCATCATGAAAGTCCCTCCAAGATGGCCGCTTACTTGAAACGCGCAGCTGCATTCGACCCCGCGGCGCGCCAGATCCAGGACCTGCCTGAGGAGACCCATGACTTCCCTTTCACCTGTCGCTCGAGACCGCCTGACGCTGTCAGCGGCGTGCTTGGCTTCCCTGATGTTCGGGCTGGAAATCTCGAGCGTGCCGGTCATCCTGCCGATACTGGAGACCGAGCTGGGCAGCAGCTTCAGCGGCCTGCAGTGGATCATGAATGCCTACACCCTCGCCTGCACCACGGTGCTGATGGCCGCCGGCGCACTGGCGGATCGGTACGGGCGCAAGCGCATCTTCGTGATCAGCCTGTTGCTGTTCGGCATCACGTCCCTGGCCTGCGGCCTTGCACGAAGCGGAACGGCGTTGATCGTGGCTCGATCGCTGCAGGGCGCGGCGGGAGGTGCAATGCTGGTCTGCGTGTTTACGGTGCTTTCCCATCAGTTCAGTGACTCCGCACAGCGAGCCAAGGCCTTTGGCATCTGGGGCGTGGTCTTTGGCATAGGGCTGGGTTTCGGGCCGGTCATCGGTGCTGGCGTCGTGGTCATCAGCAGCTGGAGCTGGGTGTTCCTGGTGCATGCGCCCCTGGCAGTGGGCGCGACGGTTCTTGCCGTTCTGGGCATCCGCGAATCGCGGGCGCCAAGCCTACGGAAACTGGACCTTGCAGGGATTGTCTCACTGTCAGTGGCCGTCTTTTCCTTCACCTGGTACATCACCCAGGGCATTCCTGCAGGCATTGAAAATGCCTCTTCCATGGCGGCCGCTCTGGTTGCCGTCATCAGCCTGGCGGTATTCATCGCGGTCGAGCGCAGGGTGCCGGACCCGATGTTCGATTTTTCCATCTTCGGCAACCGGCGCTTCTCGGGCGCATTGCTGGGCTCGATGGGCATGAACTTCAGTTTCTGGCCACTGATGGTGTACCTGCCCTTGTTCTTCCAGCACGGACTTGGCTACTCAAGCATCGCGACCGGCCTGTCCGTCCTGGCATACACGTTGCCGTCGCTGCTGCTGCCGCCGTATGGCGAGCGCCTTGCTGTGCGCTACGGGCCCGAGCGCGTGATCCCCGTCGGCATGTTTGTCATGGGCGGCGGAATGCTCATGATGGCGATCGGTGCAGGCGCGGAAAACGCGAGCTGGCTGACCCTGCTGCCAGGCTGCGTGCTTGCCGGCTCGGGCCTGGGGGTGATCAATACGCCCATCACCAACACGACGACCAGCTCCGTACCCAGCGATCGCGCCGGCATGGCGTCCGGCATGGACACCAGCGCCAGATTCATCAGCCTCGCCATCAACATCGCCGTGGTGGGGTTGATCCTGGTGAAAGGCACTTACTACGCACTTGAAACGAACCTGCCCGGCGGCGACGCTTCGCATCTGCGATCGCTTGCGGAGGGGTTGTCCGCAGGTACTGCACGCCTGGATGAGCTGGCGGCCACTGCACAGGTGGTGTCCCGTGACGTAGCGCATCAGTCGCTGATCTTCGGCTACCGGCTTGCCATGACTTACTCTGGCGCATGTGCCTGTGCCCTGGCCGTTGTCAGTGCGCTTACGTTCCGGGGCGGTCGACACTCCCTGGCATCGTGCACCCACGAATCGAACGTACTATGAGGATCCAGCGGAGCGATCGCCGCTGATCACGACGCTGCGAAGAGCGACGCAATGCCGGCGAGTGAGCCTACAGCCACCCACGAGAGCGTAGCGAATGCAACCAGCAGCACCTTCCGGTGGAAGGCCTGGGCTTCGGATCGGGGTTCCGGCTGTCGCGCGTACGGCCTGGCAAAACCGATGAGTTCGCCGGTGGCTGACAGCGCCCCCACAAGAATCAATGCGATCACGCAGAAACCGAAGATGGAGCCCATGAGGGCTGGAAACTGGGTATCAGCGATGGCCGGCTGCGTCTCGGCCATCGCCTCCACAAGTTGCCCGGCCCACCGCGCGGGCAGCCAGGCCAGGATTGCGACAATACCGAAGTGGCTGACCAGGTTGACCCAGAACCAGGAGGTGGTCTTCATGACGTGAGCGTTTCCGATGCCGGCCAGTGGCAAGCATCGCGATGCCTGCGTTGGCCCGGCACAACCCTGCACGGGCAGGCCGACCAGCGGTCGGCACTACCAGGACCATCAGTTCGCTTACACCCGGGCTGCAGCCATCGATACGGTTCAACGGCCGGCGCCGGAAGCGCGCCGCCGGTACTGCTCCATCCAATCCAACGACGGCGCGATGCCGCCGAACGGGAACAGGTGCGGGCTGACCAGGCCATGAGCGTCGGTCAGCCCCTGCACGAGACGGTCGACAAAAATCTCCGGCCCTGCTGTTCCCAGCAGCCGGCCGATCGAGACGCCGTACCTGGCCAGCATCGATGCGCTGGCACCCACGCCGCACATCGCGGCGTAGCGCATCAGCCGGGTGATGCTGGCCGGCCCCGGCACGCCGACCAGCACTGGAACATTGACTCCACGGGCACGCAGCACAGCCAGCCACGTCAGAACGATATCGGCATCGAAGGCGAACTGGGTGATGATCACGGGTGCCATGCCGCGCGTTTCGATGGCCCGGCACTTGCCTTCAAGTGCCTGCCAGCGATCGTCACTGCTCATCACCGGATGGCCTTCCGGGTGTCCGCCGACACCCACGACCTTGATGCCGCTGCGTTCCAGAAGTCCGGCCTCGATGATCGAAATGCTGTCTGCAAACGGTCCAGCAGGCGTGGCGAGGTCACCGGCGATCACCAGGCACTGCTCGACACCGGCTTCGCTGGCCGCGCGCTCCAGGAACCGCTCGAGTGCCACACGCGAGCCGATGCGGCGCGCAGACAGGTGCGGCATCGGCTCAAAGCCGAGTGCGCGTACCGTGCGTGCGGCGGCCAGGCGTGCGTCGTCATCCTCACTGGCCAGGTAGGGAATGGAGATCGTTGTGCCGCGCGGTATGCGGTCGGCCTCGGCGCGCAGCGCGGGCATGGCCTTCGCGCTAACCTCCAGTGAAAAGGTGTTGATGAAGGCTTCCGTCCGCAGTGATCCAGGTGCAGGCATCAACGGGCTCCGCCTGCATTGCCGGCAAGCGGCGAGCTGTTGCGGGCCAGCTCGATGAAGGCCTGCAGGTAGTCAATGCCGGTATCCGCCTCGCGCGCACCCAGATAGATCTGCTTGGGGATGCCTTTGGCGCCCAGGCGGACGGGCACCACATCCATGCGCGCGGCGTATTCCTCCACCAGCCAGCGCGGCATGGCGGCCACGCCGCGGCCGCTGGCCACCATCTGCATCATGATGTCGGTGGTTTCAATGGCCTTGTGGCGGCGCGGCGTGATGCCGGCCGGCAGCAGGAACTGGTTGTAGATGTCCAGGCGCTCGAATGGCACCGGATAGCTGATCAGCACTTCCTGGCCGAGCTGGCGTGGCTTTACGTAATCCACCTTGGCCAGGGCGTGGTTCCTGGCCACCACCAGCACCTGCTCGTAGTCGAACACGGGAATGAACTTCAGGCCCGGCTTCAGCAGCGGATCGGGGGTGACCAGCAGGTCGATCTCGTAGCCGAACAGCGCGCCGATGCCGCCGAACTGGAATTTCTGCTTGACGTCCACATCCACGTCCGGCCACGCGGCCAGGTACGGCGAGACGATCTTCAGCAGCCACTGGTAGCAGGGATGGCATTCCATGCCGATACGCAGCGCGCCGCGCTCGCCCTGTGCGAACTGGCCCAGCCGCTCTTCGGCCAGGTCCAGCTGCGGCAGCACGCGGTTGGCGACGGCCAGCAGGTATTGCCCGGCCTGGGTCAGGCGCAGGCTGCGGCCTTCGCGCAGCCAGACATCGGTGCCGAGCTGCTGCTCCAGCTTTTTCATGCTGTGGCTCAGGGCTGACTGGGTCAGGTTGAGCACGCCGGCCGCAGCGGTGAGCGAGCCTTGCTGCTCGACCTGCTGCACGATGCTGAGGTGGATCCGTTCCAGCATGACGATGAATCTCACTCATGGATTGGTGAAGTAATACCATTTTACGTCATGAAAAGGCGTGGCTAGCATCGGGTCATGCCTTCGGTTGCCTGCCAGCCTGCTGATCCAGCCGGCCTGCAGGACTGCGCCCCCGCAGATCGCGCCGAAGCAGCCCCTCCCCTGCTGAAAGCGAATAGATGACCCGCCCCCTCCGTATCGTCGCCGTCTCCGGTGGACTGCAACGCCCGTCCCGGGCCGCCACCCTGGCCGAGCATCTGCTGGGCCTGATCGGCGAAGACGTCCATTGCGAGCAGCATCTGATCGAGCTGGGCGAGCTGGCGCCGCAGCTGGCCGGTGCGCTGTGGCGCTCGCAGCTGCCCGACGCTGTGGAGCGGCAGTTGATCGCTGTCGAACAGGCCGACGTGCTGGTGGTGGCCACGCCGGTCTACCGCGGCTCGTACACCGGCCTGTTCAAGCACTTCTTCGATTTCATCCACCAGGACGCGCTGGTCGACACCCCCATCCTGCTCGCCGCCACTGGCGGCAGCGAGCGCCACGCGCTGGTGATCGACCATCAGCTGCGGCCGCTCTTCAGCTTCTTCCAGGCCCGCACCCTGCCCCTCGGCGTCTACGCCACCGACCGCGATTTCGCCGAGGGCCGCGTCCATAACGAGGCGCTGATCCAGCGCGCACGGCTGGCGGTGCAGCGGGCGCTGCCCTTGCTTGCGCTGTCCCATCGCGCGGCGCCCGCCATCGCCGAGACCGCCGCAATTCTCTGAATGCCGGATGCCAGCACCCTGCGTTCGGACGTGACCCCGCTAACCGGAACGCCGCCCATGACGACCGACACCTTCACCTTCAGCATCACGCGCATCCCCTTCAACGAGGACTACCAGCCCGCCGATGGCACGCGCATCACCACCAACTTCGCCAATCTGGCGCGTGGTGCATCCCGGCAGGAGAACCTGCGCAACACGATCAGCATGATCAACAACCGCTTCAACGACCTGGCGCACTGGGACAACCCGAGTGCGGATCGCTATGCGGTCGAACTGGACATCATTTCGGTGGAGATGCATATCGACGGCAGCGATGGCAGTGATCCGTTCCCGCTGATCGAAGTATTGCGGCCGACCATTGTCGACACGCAGACCGGTGCGCGTACCGCGGGCATCGTCGGCAACAACTTCTCGTCCTATGTGCGCGACTACGATTTCAGCGTGGTGCTGCCGGCCAGCAACGAGGGCAAGGCCACCTTCGGCATTCCGGAAGGCTTTGGCGACCTGCATGGCAAGCTGTTCAAGCACTTCCTTGAGTCTGACGCCTACCGCGGCAACTTCAGCAAGGGGCCGGTGATCTGCATCAGCGTTTCCAGCAGCAAGACCTACCACCGCACCGAGAACCACCATCCGATCCTGGGCGTGGAATACCGCCAGGGCGAGTTCTCGCCCACTGATCAGTACTTTGACAAGATGGGCCTGCAGGTGCGCTACTTCATGCCGCCGGGCAGCGTGGCGCCGCTGGCGTTCTACTTCCAGGGCGACCTGCTGGGGGATTACTCGAACCTGGAACTGATCGGCACCATCAGCACGATGGAGGCCTTCCAGAAGATCTACCGCCCGGAGATCTACAACGCCAACTCCGTGGCCGGCAAGGTCTACCAGCCCAGCCTGAAGCACCAGGACTATTCGTCCACCCGCATCGTCTACGACCGCGAAGAGCGCAGCCAGCTGGCGGTCAAGCAGGGCAAGTTCACCGAAGAACACTTCATCAAGCCGTATCGCGCCGTGCTTGAACAGTGGGCTGCCCGCTGATCCATCGATTTTCCATTCGCCCCAGGAAACAAGACGCAATGTCGACGAAGAAACTGCTCCCCACCTCCACCGCCGGTAGCCTGCCCAAGCCGTCCTGGCTGGCAGAACCCGAAAAGCTCTGGTCGCCCTGGAAGCTGCAGGACGAAGGCCTGACTGAAGGCAAGCAGGATGCGCTGCGCCTGTCCCTGCAGGAACAGCAGCATGCCGGCATCGATATCGTCAGCGACGGCGAGCAGACCCGGCAGCACTTCGTCACCACCTTCATCGAACATCTGAACGGCGTTGATTTCGAGAAGCGCGAGACCGTGCGCATCCGCAACCGCTACGATGCCAGCGTGCCGACCGTGGTCGGCGCCGTGAGCCGTCCGAAGCCGGTGTTCGTCGAGGACGCCAAGTTCCTGCGCCGGCAGACCACGCAGCCGATCAAGTGGGCGCTGCCTGGCCCGATGACGATGATCGATACCCTGTACGACGCGCACTACAAGAGCCGTGAAAAGCTGGCCTGGGAATTCGCGAAGATCCTCAACGAAGAGGCAAAGGAACTGGAAGCCGCCGGCGTCGACATCATCCAGTTCGATGAGCCGGCCTTCAACGTGTTCTTCGACGAAGTGAACGACTGGGGCGTGGCCGCGCTGGAACGCGCGATCGAAGGGCTGAAGTGCGAGACCGCCGTGCATATCTGCTACGGCTACGGCATCAAGGCCAACACCGACTGGAAGCAGACGCTGGGATCGGAATGGCGCCAGTATGAAGAGTCGTTCCCCAAGCTGCAGACCTCCAACCTCGACATCATCTCCCTGGAATGCCACAACTCGCACGTACCGATCGACCTGATCGAGCTGGTGCGCGGCAAGAAAGTGATGGTGGGTGCCATCGACGTGGCCTCCAGCACGGTGGAGACCGCCGATGAAGTAGCCAGCACCCTGCGCAAGGCCCTGCAGTTCGTGGATGCCGACAAGCTTTACCCCAGCACCAACTGCGGCATGGCGCCGCTGGCCCGTGAAGTGGCACGGGGCAAGCTGCGTGCGCTCAGCGAAGGGGCCAGGATCGTGCGTGAGGAGCTTTCGGCGTAGCCGCTGGGAGAGATCTGCATCCGGACTTCTGCGCGGGGTCCGGACGCATCGGCACTCAGCGCTTGCGCGCGCGTCGCTCGGGGCACTCCTTCGGATCGAACAGATCGTAGGTCTGCTTGATGGCCAGATTGCGGATCGCCCTGCGGTTTCCCTGCGCTGCAGCCTCACAGGTCCAGTAGATATCCTCATCCTGGTCCTTGGGCACCCCACGCCCTATGGAGTACAGGTATCCCAGCTCGGCCTGCGCAGGCGCGTAGCCCGCCATTGCCGCCTTGCGATAGAGGTCGGCGGATCGGGCCTCATCCTTCTGTACGCTGATACCCTTGGCATACATCAGGGCGAGTCTGGTCTGCGCCTCCACATCACCGCCATCGGCAGCCGCTGTGAATGCCTCAACCGGGCCAAACGCGCCGGGCGTGTCCATCTCGGCACACCACACCTCGTTCTCCTTGCGATTCAGGCACAACTCCAGACGGGCCTCCTTGACTCCCGCTCGGCCAAGCTCCTGCACGGCTGCCCTGGCATACCACTGCATCGCCTGAGCCTCGTCTTCCGTGAGGCCGGCGCGTCCCTTCTGATAGAGGTTGGCAAGGCTGTACTGCCCGGCCGGTGAGCCGAGTTCAGCGGCTCGGCGGAGCCACAGGACAGCTTGGGCATCATCCTGCTGCAGGCCCAGGCCCTGCAGGTACATGATCCCAAGATCGGACTGCGCGTCAGCATTGCCCTGATCTGCAGCCTTGCGTACCCAGTGCAGGGCCTGAGCGGGATCCTTCGGCACGCCATTGCCTCGCAGATACAGCACACCCAGCATGGACTGTGCCGGCGCATAACCCTGATCGGCCGCCTTGCGGTACCAGTCCGCTGCCTTCGCTGCGTCTCTGTCGACGCCCGCGCCGCGGAGATACCTGTCCCCCAGCTCACTCTGGGCTTCCGCGTTGCCGGCCTTTGCCGCAGCCATCACGCGATCCTGCTCGGCTACGCTGTCATTGCCAAGCGCAGGGGTACTGCAGGCCAAGGTGGCCAGGCCCGCACAAAGTGCGACGCGACGCAGGGCGCCAATCCATTCTTCCGTGAACGTCTGCACTCTTGATCAACTCCAGATGGATGCCGCATGTAGACCAGACAGGTGCCTCGATCAGCATGTGATCGAGGCTGAGGGCGGCATTATAGGTGCGTGCAGGACCGTGTGGCCGAGGTTCTATCTGGGTAGCGTGCGTGCCTGCCCCTGCGCTCGCGACATCGCGGGGGTCCGTCTCAGTGCCAGCGCCTCCTTGATCCGGCCCATCTCGCGCGACCCGGCCTCGGCCAGGCGGCGGGCCTGCTGCCGCTGCTCCCGCGTGGGCGCCGGAGGCGGTGGAGTACCGGCATCCACCAGCCGCGCCACCGCATCGCGCAGAGGCAACTGCGGGCAGAGCCGTGCAGCACACCAGCGCTCGGCGTAGCGCTTGGCCTGACGGGCGCTGGTGGCCGACACGACCTTGGTCTGTGACATCTTGCGTGCGTCCAGATACAGGCGGAACCCGAGCACGGCATGCGGCACGATATTGGCCACCGAACGGCCGTTCCACCACAGATCCCAGCGCTCGCCGCTCTGCACCCAGCCGGATGGCCGGGTGACGTTCATGAAATCTGGAAGATCGAATGGGGAACTCATGGCGGGAAGGATACGAGCGCCCGTCGCACTGGCTGAGATCCGCGCCATGCGATTGTCCGGGACCATGAATCGTTTAGGCGTGCCTCCTTCCGCTACCCCCTCCGTACAGTCGCGCCGCGGGCATTAACGTGACGCATCACGCCCGATGGTGCTTTCGATCCAATCGAGGTAGCGGGACACGCGGACGTTGTAGACCACCTGGCCATAGAAGCCCGCCTCAAGGGCATGCTCGGGAACGGCGCTGATCCATGAGCCGAGCCCCACCAGCCGTGGCGTTCCGTGCTCCTCGATGACCAGCGGCCCACCACTGTCACCGTTGCCGAGAACGCCCTCCAGCGGCAGGGCCTGCGGAGGCGGATCGAACCGATACCAGAGATACCGGTCGTTGCCGCCGGTAAGCGCGTTGTATGCACGCCGCAGGGTCGTGCGATGCGGGCCACCTGGCACCAGCCCTACGGCGCCATTGCCGGTAGCCCCCTTCCCTATCAGGGCCGCGATCTGCGCGACTTCGGCAGCACCGCGATAGAGCGCTACGGGCTGTACGTCCTTTACAGCAGTCGCAAGCCTGATCAGTGCGATGTCATCCGATGCCGCCAGGAACGCGTGGATCCTGGAGGGATTTCCCGTCGCCAGCGCCTCCTTGCCCAGGGCCTCCGGCATTCTTCTGAAACCGGGATGCACGAAGACGCGCTCGACCGCATAGGCGCGCCCATTGATGGAGACAGATTCTTCCATCCCTTCCATGGGTGCCGCATGCGCTGCGGTCAGCACCCACTGTGGGGCGATGAGGACGCCATGCCCTTCGCCCGGCATGTCGGCCAGCGCGGGGAAGGCCGATGCATCGATCTGATACCTGGCATCGGCCACATCATCACGGATGACCACGGCACCGGCGGCGAACGGGAGCGCAGCAAGCGCCAGGAAAAGCAAGCGATTCATGGGTGTCATCATCCCTGCGGTCAGTCATTGCAGACTAGCCGAACATATCCGCCCGATGGAAAGCCGGCGACCAACGCTGGCGTGGGGCGACAAAGGCCGGAAATTCAACCGCCAAGTCAATCAGCACTACCCATGCGGATCGAGCAGTTTCTGGCCGCTCCAGCCAAAGCCAGCACTCTGCGCTGAGGATGAGCATAATTGGGCAGCGCCAAATCCGTGCCGCGGCAAGCAGTCTCTGGCCGCCGCAATTCGTGTCTCTACCGTTGGGAGTTCAAGGTGTCAGTGCAGGATATGGATGATGAAACGAGGTCGCGCCTTGTCGATATGGGGTGGCTTCTCAATTAGCTTGTCGGCGACATCAAGACGCCCGTGGATCTTGCGTTTCAGCTGAAACCGGCAATGGATGCAAGCAACCAGAACTACCTGTCCATCAATCGCCTGTGCCTGACCGGAGTATTGATTGGCCTGTGCAAGCTCAACGAGATATTTGAGCACTACGGCATCGAGATAAGGAATTTTCCTGTCGAACTGCGTAAAAAAATGAAGGCCGTGAAGAGAGAGATCGAGGGCAGAGGAATGTACGCCTACCGAAGCAAGTATCTGGCTCATTCCTTCTCCAAGGAGAAAGACTGCAAGCCAAAGCCACTATCCCTGAGCGAGAGCGTACAGGCCTTGATGAAGATCATCGATTACGGACTGGACCCTGTGTGCGCCAATGTGTTCGAGTTTTACAAGTGGGCCTACGAAAAGAGCAACGAGAACTCGGTTGTCAATGTCATCTACAGCTGCGTGAAGCACATCGATCACATCGTTGGGGGCCTCGGCAAGCGGACGTGAGGAACGGCAGGAATCGACCAGCACCGAAGCAACGGCTCCACAGAGCCTACCTGCGACCACGATAGGGCTCGCAGCCCACCCCATCATTGTCCCGATCGAGGTGCGGGCCATACCCCGGATCACCACGCCGTACCGGCGCTGCCCCGGCCGCCCGGGCCTCCGCGCAGTTGGCAAATGCCCGGGACCTGCGTGCAGGACCGGGGGCGAAACTCCCGTGCGGGGTATCGACGTATCGCGGCGCGACCGGGGCACCTCGATGGCAGTGATAGTCGCCCGTCTTCCGGTTGGTGTGGCAACCGTTCTTGTCGAGCCTGCCGGGATGCGCCAGCGTATTGGCGGGCAGCATCAATGCGAGCATGGCGAATGCAGGCAATGCAAAGAAGAAATCGCCTCGGATGTCCATACCCTCCCCCGTCAGGCAATCCTGCCCCGGGGGAAGGCTAGCACGGTAGTGCTGTAGTAGACGGAATTCGGCGCAACGTCAGCGCTGGTAGTCCTTCAGGAACAACCAGGTGATCAGCGTGGCGTCCGGCCCCTTCGGGTCGGTGAATGGCAGGCCCGACTGGCTGCCGCTCCAGGCATGCCCCATGCCCTGCACCACATAGTGCTGGACCAGCGTCCTGCCGCCATAGGCGTAGGTGTCGACGGTATACGCGCGGCCGCCCGGTACCTGACCGTGATAGGTACTGGTCGGCACGTATTTTACCGAATCGTTGTCCTGGCCGTCGTCAGCCAGATCATTGGTCTGCAGGAACTGGCGCACGGCCTGCTGCCCGTTCACCGGATTGACGGTCAGGTCGGCGCTGCCATGGAACACCAGCACCGGCAGCGGTCGCGGCGACGGCGAACCCGAGCACTGCCATGCCAGGCGACCGTTGCTGTCCGGCGAGTAGATGCTGCCGGCCAACAGTGCGTAGGCACTTCCGGAAATCGTGGTCGCGCCCTTGAACATGCCACCGGAATGGATGGCGCCTGCAGCGAACACATCCGAATAGCAGGCCAGCATGATCGAGGTCATCGCGCCGCCCGCCGAAATACCGGTGACGTACACACGATGCGGATCAACGCTGTAACCCGCCTTCACCTTGTCCACGATGCCGGCCAGGAGCGAGGGCTCGCCACTGTCGCGTGCCTGGTTGATCGGCAGCTGCCAGTTCCAGCAGCGGGCCGGATTGGAGGTGACGTTCTGCCGCGGGTAGACCACGATGAAGCCCTCGGTGTCGGCTACATCGTTGAAGCCCGAGGCCTCACCCATCAGGTTCGGCCCGGTCACGCAGCCGTGCAGCACCAGCAGCAAAGGCAACGGTTGAGTGTCATCGTAGCCGGCCGGCACCCACACCTGGTATTCGCGGGCGCCGAACAGATTGCCGTACAGGCCAATGTCCCAATGCCCGGCCGGGCCTGCGGCAAGGGCACTGCCCGCCATCGCCAGCCAACTGCACAGCACCAGCAGTACAACCTTGATCGAATCGATTCCGGATTTCATGGCCAGATCCTCATGGGTGAGTCGTGGATGAAGTGGTACCGGGAAGCGCTTCCGGCTGGGGGCGCGCCCAGTATCCGCATCCGGCGGCCGCTGCCGACTGGACCTAGGTCCACTCGCCGCTGCGCGATGACACCGCTAGCCTTGGCTGCAGGGGTGGCAATGGGCCATCTGCAAGCACTGCCTGGGGGAGGACCGAATGAAACGGAATTGTTTGAGTCTCATGATCGGCGCGCTGCTGGCCTCCGGGCCGGTACTGGCACAGGAAACGCCCCAGGGCACGCCGACGGCGGGCAGGACTGCATCACCCACCAACCTGGACAGCATCAAGGTCACCGCACGCAAGCGCGAGGAAACCCTGCAGGAGGTGCCGGTGGCAGTCACCGCGTTCACCTCCGAGGCGCTGGACAAGATGAATGTCCAGGACATCAGCGACCTGGATGCGCAGGTGCCCAACCTGACCATCTACGCCGCCCGCGGCGCCAGCAGCACGGTCACCGCCTACATCCGTGGCATCGGCCAGTCCGATCCCACCTGGGGCGCCGATCCGGGTGTTGGCATCTACCTGGATGACGTCTACATCGCGCGTCCGCAGGGTGCGCTGCTGGATGTGTTCGATGTCTCGCGCATCGAGGTGCTGCGCGGCCCGCAGGGCACGCTGTATGGCAAAAACACCATCGGCGGCGCGATCAAGTACATCTCGCGCGGCCTGCCCACCCAGACCGAGGGCTTCGCCCAGATCACCGTGGGCAACTACAGCCAGCTGGATGCGAAGGCGGCCATCGGCGGCCCGATTGGCGGTGCCGACAGCGGCCTGCGCGCCCGTGTGGCGGTGGCCAGCATGAACCACGACGGGTTTGGCGAGAACACCTTCAACGGCCAGCCGGTCAGCGACAAGCAGATCAACGCGGCACGCCTGAACCTGGGCGCGTATGCGGGCGACGACCTTGACGTGCAGTTCGCACTGGACTGGATCGACGATCAGTCCGGCATGCGCGGCTCGAAGATGCTGGCGCCCAATCCGTTCCTGCGCGCCTACCCGCCGATGGACAGCCGTTACGACATCCGCTCGGGCATGCGCAACCTCAACAACGTGGAGAGCAAGGGCGCTTCGGCCACGGTGAACTGGCGGCCGAACGAAGACATCGCACTGAAGTACGTGATCGCCAAGCGTGAATCGGACAGCGAGGCCAACATCGACTTCGATACCGCCCCGGTCAAGCTCGCCGACGTGGGTGGCACCTATCACGACGACCAGGTCAGCAACGAAGTGCAGTTGAACTACGATGCCGGCGGCCGGGTGCGCGGCGTGGTTGGCTTGTACCAGTTCAGTGGCGAGGCCGGCGGGCAGATCCAGAACAACTACTTCAGTGCGCAGTTCGCCGACAACCAGGGCAAGGTGCTGACCGACAGCATCGCGCTGTATGCGGACTGGACCTTCGACCTGACCAGCAAGCTGAAGCTCGACGTCGGTGCCCGCTACACCGACGAGGACAAGCGCGCGATCGTGCTGAACCGCCTCTACGCCGACCCGGGCTTCAGCCGGCCGGTGGCGGTGACCGCCGATTTCGACAAGAAGACCAATTTCAAGAACGTCTCGCCCAAGGTCTCGCTGGACTACCAGATCACCCCGGACATCATGGTCTATGGCCTGGCGACGCGTGGCTTCAAGTCCGGCGGCTACAACATCCGTGCCAACGCGGTGGCGGTACCGCGCTCGGCGGAGCCGTTCGATGACGAAACCGTGGACAGCTACGAGGTCGGCAGCAAGATGGCCTTCCTCGACCAGCGCCTGTTCCTGAACCTGTCGGCGTTCTACAACAAGTACAAGGACATCCAGCTGTCGGTGTTCACCGGCCTGGATACCAATGGCGACGGCATCGATGATTCCTTCTTCGGCGATTTCACCAATGCCGGCGCCGGTACCGTCAAAGGCCTGGAAGTCGAGTATCAGTACCTGCCCAGCCAGCACTGGCTGATTTCCGGCAACCTGGCGTGGCTGGATACCAAGTACGACGAGTACATGGACCGCGGCATCAACGTGGCCAGGCAGATGAAGTTCACCAATGCCCCGGAGTTCTCCGGTGCGTTCAACGTGGAATACCGCACCGACCTGGCCAACGGCAGCAACCTGTCGGCACGGGTGAGCTACAGCTACCAGAGCGAAGTGTGGCCGACCACCGACCTCAGCCCGGTGATCCGCCAGCAGGGTTACGGGCTGGTCAATGCCGGCGTCATCTGGCGCCTGGATGATGCGTGGACCTTCTCGCTGCAGGGCACCAACCTGGCCGACAAGGAATACCGCACCACCGGCTACAACATCCCGGCGGTCGGCACGCTGATTGGCTTCTATGGCCCGCCGCGCCAATATAGCCTCAGCGTCCGGTACGATTTCTAGCGCATCCGTTACGATCTTCAGGAAGCTTCTGCATGACGCAGCCTTACGACGACCTGTACTGGAACAGCAATGATGGATTGCGCCTGCACGCGCGCGACCATGCACCCGATGCGGGGCAGGCAGCGCGTGGCACGGTGGTCTGCATTCCAGGACTGACCCGCAATGGCGCCGATTTCGACGCGCTGGCCGATGTACTCACCGCCGAGGGCTGGCGCGTGATCGCGGTCGACCTGCGCGGTCGTGCAGGGTCGGAACGCGCATATGACCCGTCCAGCTACAACCCACGTGCCTATGCGGATGACATGGTCGCGCTGCTGCGCTCGCAGAACATCGACAAGGCGGTGTTCGTCGGCACCTCGCTGGGCGTGCTGGTGACCATCACCCTCGCCTCGCGCGCGCCGGAGCGGATCGCGGGCGCGGTGCTCAACGATGCCGGCCCCAAGGTGCCGCGTGAGGCGCTGGCACGGATCGGCAAGTACGCCGGCAAGCCGGTACCACCGATGGACCTGGTGCAGGCCACGGCTTACGTGGAATCCATCGGCAAGGCTGCGTTCCCGCGCTTCAGCACCGAAGACTGGCGGCAGATGGCGGTGCGCACCTTCCGCCCGCGCAGCGATGGCCTGCTGGAACTGGACTACGATCCGGCAGTGATCCGTACCACCCGGCCATGGCTGCTGTGGCTGTTGCGTCCGCTGCTGTGGCGTGCGGTTCGCGGGCTGACCGCCCGGGTGCCGGTGCTGGTGGTGCGCGGTGCGCTGTCCGACATTCTGCCGGCCGATGTCGCGCGGCAGATGGCGGCCACCTCGGAAAGTGCCCGCCTGGTGGAGGTGCCCGATGTGGGGCACGCGCCGATGCTGTCCGAGCCAGAAGCACGTGACGCGATCCTGACCCTGCTGGAGCGCGTGGCGTGAGTGCGGACAGCGACCTGCCTCCCGCCCTGCAGGCGTTGCAGCAGTGGGCCGCCAGTGAGCGGCTGAGTGGCGTGACCTGCGTGGACCAGGCGCGCATCGATGCTTTTGCCGACGCCACCGGCGACCACAACTGGATCCATGTCGATCCAGCACGGGCGCAGGCGCAGATGCCGGGGGGGCATACCATCGCACATGGCTTCCTGTTGCTCTCGCTGACGGTGGAGGACGATGTGGCCGCCCTGGCCGGCTTCCCCGGCATCGCCCATGTACTCAACTACGGCTTGAACAAGGTCCGCTTCCTGGCGCCGGTGCCGAGCGGGTCCGAGGTGCGGGTACGCTCGCAGCTGGTGTCACTGGATGCGCGCCAGCCCGGCCAGTGGCTGCTGACCCAGCGCAAGGCCGTCGAGCGGGTCGCCGATGGCGAGCTGGCACTGGTCGCTGAGCAGCTGTCACTGATCGTGATCGCCGCCTAGCACCACCCTGCCCGGTTCTCTCCCTACACTGGAGCGATGTTGACGCCCTCCATCGTCCTCTTCGCCTGCATTGCATGGACCGCACTGCTGTTTGGCGTGGCGCTGTGGGGCGAGCGCCGGGGGCACCGGCTTTCGAAGGCATGGCCGCTCATCTATGCACTGTCGCTGGCTGTGCACTGCACCGCGTGGACCTACTACGGTGCGGCCTCGCAGGGGCTGCAATGGGGTTTCCCCATTCCACCGACCCTGGCCGGCATGGCGCTGATCTTCGCGTTGGGCCTGCCGTTCCTGCTCCGCCTCGGGCGGCTGGCCAAGCAGCACAACAGTGCCACCATCGCCGATCTGGTCGTTGCACGACTGCGTGCCGATCGCGGCCTCGGCTTCACCATCACCCTGGTGGCGCTGTTCGGCATCATTCCCTACATCGCACTGCAGCTGAAAGCCGTCAGCCAGGGGCTGGGTGCCCTGCTGGGTGATCGGTTCGCGCCAGCCGGTGCGCAGCTGGACATGTCGTTCTGGTTCGCGCTGACGATGGCCGCGTTCACCCTGCTGTTCGGTGCACGCAAGGCCTCGGCCACCGAGCCCAACCGCGGCATCGTGGTCGCGCTGGGCCTGGAGTCGGTGTTGAAACTGGTCGCACTGCTGGCCATTGGCCTGTATGCGGCGCTGTCCGTGCACAAGGCCGGCACACCGCTGCTGGCGAAGATGGCGCAGCTGCCACCACCGGCCATCGTGCCGGACTATCTCACCATGGTCGCGCTGGGGGCGATCTCCGCGTTCACCCTGCCCCACCAGTTCCATGTTGGCGTGGTCGAGCTTCGCCAGACCTCGGACCTGAAGACCGCACGCTGGATGTTCCCGGTCTACCTGCTGCTGATCGGACTGCCATCGGTGCCGATGGCATTGGCCGGCGCCGCGCAGCTGCCGGCCTCGGTATCGCCTGACCTGTACGTGCTGGCGCTGCCGCAGGCCGGTGGCCATCATCTGCTGGCGCTGCTGGCCTATCTGGGCAGCCTGAGCGCGGCCACCGGCATGATGATCCTGTCCGGGCTGACCCTGTCGATCATGCTTGGCAACCATGGATTCGGTTCGCGCCTGCTCGGCGGCATCGAGGGCGGCGTGGCCAACGCCGATCTGCGCCCGCGCGTGCTGGCGTTCCGCCGTGCCGGCATCCTCGCCGTGTTCCTGATGTCGTGGCTGTACAGCCGCGCGATGAGCGACACCGAGGCACTCAGCGATTTCGGCCTGATGTCCTTCACCGCGCTCTCGCAGCTGGCACCGGCTGTGCTGCTGGCGGTGTATCGCCCACGTACGCCCTCCGCGGCCATCATGGCCGGCATTGTGCTGGGCTCATTGGCCTGGCTGTGGCTGGTACTGCTGCCGATGGTGATCCCGGCCGCGACGCCGTCGGTCGGCGCCGACGGGCTGCATTGGTTGTCGGTGGTCTCGCTGCGCGTGCAGCCGGGGCATATCGCCATCAGCATGGGGGCCAGCCTGGCGATCAACCTGCTGACCGTGGCCCTGGTGTCGCGGGCCGTGCGTCCGTCATTGCCGCGGAGGCGGGATGCGGTGGCTGCGGCGTCCCTGCGCAGGACCGCCGGACGCTTCCTTGGCCAGGAGCGTGCGCGCCAGCTGCTGGAGGGCCACGCCGGGCAGATGCTGGATGACGACCGGGTCACCGCCGTCGAGCGTGAGCTGACGGCCGTGGTCGGCGCAGGCATGGCACGGCTGCTGATCGAAGCCGCACGCGAGGGCGGCGCCGCGCCGCTGGATGCGGTGACCCGCGCCGTCGGCGAGGCCACCCAGGCGCTGCGCTTCAACCAGCGCCTGCTGGAAGCCGCGCTGGAGAACATGAGCCAGGGCATCAGCGTGGTCGATGCGCAGTTGCAGCTGGTGGCCTGGAACAGCCGCTACGCCGCGCTGTTCAAGTTCCCGCCGGAGCTGCTGCAGGTCGGGCAGCCGGTGGTCAACCTCACGGCGTGGGCACTGGGGCAGCTGAAGATCGGCGATGGCCCCGGCGACACGCCCACCAAGGCATTGCAGCGCCGCGTCGCGCATATGCGCCGTGGCACGCCGCACCTGTCCGAACGGATCTTCCCCGATGACACCATCGTCGAGATCCGCGGCAACCCGATGCCGGGCGGTGGCTATGTAGCCACCTTCACCGATGTCACGGCGTTCCGCCGCGCGGAGGATGCGCTCAAGCGCAGCAATGAAACCCTGGAACGCCGCGTACAGGACCGCACCGCACGGCTGCAGCAGGCGGTCCAGGAGGCCGAGCGCGCGAACGCGGCGAAAACCCGCTTCCTGACGGCGGTCGGCCATGACCTCATCCAGCCCCTGCATGCGGCCCAGCTGCTGACCGAGGCGATGTCGCAGCACATCGAATCCGAGTTCCTCGACAGTTTCCTGCGGCAGATCCGCGGCGCACTGGATTCCACCGATGACCTGCTGTCCGGCCTGCTCGATATTTCGCGACTGGAAGCCGGTGGGCTGGTGGCCGATCCGCGCCCGTTCGCGCTGTCGACGGTCTTGGATCCGCTTGCGCAGGAGTTCGCGGTGCTGGCGGCGGCGCGCGGGCTGCAGTTCCGCCACGTGCGGAGCCAGGCCTGGGTGCATAGCGATCCCCTGCTGCTGCGCCGGGTGCTGCAGAACTTCCTGGCCAATGCCATTCGCTACACCCGCCACGGCGGTGTGTTGCTGGGTGTGCGCCGCCAGGGGCAGGCACTGATGATCGGCGTGCATGACACCGGCCCCGGCATTGCTCCGGAGCAGCAGGCGGTGGTGTTCGAGGAGTTCCACCGGGTCGATCGCAGCAACGGCCAGGGACTGGGACTGGGCTTGACCATCGCCCACCGTATCGCCGATCTGCTGCATGCACCCTTGCACCTGCGCAGCGTGCCCGGGCACGGCTCGGCCTTCTCGATCAGCGTGCAACGCGCAGCACCGCCTGTGACCCCACGCAGTTCGCCACCGACGGGTGGCAGCAACGCCCTCAAGGGTATCCGCGTACTGGCAGTGGACAACGACCCGGACGCACTGGAGGCGATGCGGCAACTGCTGCTTTCCTGGGGCTGCGACGTCATCGCGGCAGGCAGCGCCGATGACATCGGGCTCTCAGCGCACGAGGCGGCACTGTGGCTGTTCGACTATCACCTGGATGACGGCGATACCGGTGTTGCGCTGTGGCAGCGGCTGGCGGACATGCATGGGCCGCGGCCGACGGTGATCCTCAGTGCGGATACCGGCAGCGATACGCGCGAGGCGGTGCGCGGCGTTGGCCTGTCCCTGCTCAACAAGCCGTTCAAGCCGTTGGCGCTGCGCTGGGCGATCAACCACCTGCTGGCGGCCACTGCCACGCGCTGACCGTTCAGGGCTCGGGCAGCTCTTCGATCTGCCGGGACGGATCGGCCAATCCCATTTCGTGCAGCACGCGGATGGCCTGCGCGCGGTTGCGCACGCCCAGGCGCTCCATGATGCGTGTCATGTGCGCCTTGACCGTGCGCAGCTGTACGCCCAGCCGGTCGGCAATCTGCTTGTTGAGCAGGCCCTCGGCCACCAGCCCCAGCACCTTGTACTGATGTGCCGACAGGCTGGCCAGGCGCGCGGCGAGATCGGCATCCCTGCTGAACGGCGCCACCCGCGCCACCGGTTCGCGCAGCAGCGCCGGGATCCAGCGTTCGCCCTCCAGCACGGACTGCAGCGCGGACTGCAGCTCGTTCAAACCCGAGCTCTTGGGCAGGTAGCCCGCGGCGCCGAGGTCGATGGCGCGCCGGATCACCTGCGGCTCCTCGTTGGCGGAGACGATGATGATCGCCAGGCCCGGCTGCAGCGCACGGATCGTGGCCAGCCCGGCCAGCCCGTGGTTGCCCGGCATGTGCAGGTCCAGCAGCATCAGGTCGATCGACTGGTTCTCGATCACCTCCAGCACGCCGTCCAGCGAATCAGCCTCGCTGATCTGCAGATCGGCGACCGCCTCTTCCGCCGCGCGATGCAGTGCCGCGCGGAACAAGGGGTGATCATCGGCGATGAGCAGGGTTGGCATGTCCTGGCGAGATTATCAAATCGGGTGCGCGCGGGAACAGGTACCTAGGTACGCTGGTACAGCAGGAATGGCTTGCTAGTGTGGTGCGGAGAAGGCCGGCGACCGCAACGCCGCCCACGAGGAAATACCATGTCATCCGCCCCCACTCCCGATGCCCATGCCTATCCACTGCTGATCAAGCAGCTGCTGCTGATGCCGCTGGCGGTGAGTCCTGAACAGGAAATCGTCTATGGCGACCAGGTGCGATTTGATTACCGCACCCTGCAGGCGCGCATCGGCCAGCTGGCGGGCCTGTTGACCTCGTTGGGAGTCGGCCACGGCGACACGGTGGCGGTGATGGACTGGGACAGCAACCGCTACCTGGAGGCCTACTTCGCGGTGCCGATGATCGGTGCGGTGCTGATGATGGTGAACGTGCGCCTGGCCCCCGAGCAGATCGCGTATACGCTGAACCACAGCGGCGCGCGGGTGATCCTGGCCAACCGCGAGTTCCTGCCGCTGCTGGACGCCATCGACGAGCAGCTGCCGGACCTGCGCACGCGCATCCTGCTGGACGATGCCGGTGGCCCGCTGCCGCCAGGCTTCGCCACCGATTACGAAGCGGGCCTGCGTGATAGCACGCCGGTCGTCCGCTTTCCGGACTTCGACGAGAATGCCCGTGCCACGGTGTTCTACACCACCGGAACCACCGGATTGCCCAAGGGGGTCTATTTCAGCCACCGGCAGCTGGTGCTGCATTCGCTGGCGGCGATGGCCGCGCTCGGCGGCGCACCCCGCCAGGGCCGCCTGCATCGTGACGATGTCTACATGCCCATCACCCCGATGTTCCATGTGCACGCGTGGGGCCTGCCCTACGTGGCTACCGCGATGGGCATCAGGCAGGTCTATCCGGGGCGCTACCTGCCTGCAACGCTGCTGGCGTTGATCGCCCGCGAAAAGGTGACCTTCTCGCACTGCGTGCCAACCATCCTGCACATGCTGCTGGAGCACCCGGACGCGGCGCAGACCGACCTGGAGGGCTGGAAGGTGATCATCGGCGGTGCCGCCCTGCCCCGTGCGCTGGCGCAGCGTGCACTGGCACGTGGCATCGACATCTTCGGCGGCTATGGCATGTCCGAGACCTGCCCTCTGCTCACCATCGCCCAGATCGACGTGGACAGCGTGACCGATGCCGATGAGGTGCTGTCACTGCGCACCAAGGCCGGCATTCCGGTGCCGCTGGTGGACCTGCGCATCGTCGACCCGGACATGGGCGATGTCGCCCATGATGGCGTCGCCACCGGCGAAGTAGTGGCGCGTGCCCCCTGGCTGACCCAGGGCTACCTGCACGATCCCGAGGCTTCGGCAACGCTGTGGGCGGGCGGCTACCTGCACACCGGCGACATCGGCAACATCGACGAAGGTGGCTACCTGCGTGTCACCGATCGCATCAAGGACGTGATCAAGACCGGTGGCGAATGGATCTCCTCGCTCGCGCTGGAAGACATCATCGCGCTGCACCCCGCGGTCAGCGAGGTCGCGGTGATCGGTATCGCCGACGCGAAATGGGGCGAGCGGCCGCTGCCGCTGGTGGTCAGGCAGCCGGGCCGCGATGTGTCAGAAGCGGAGATCATCGAACTGGTCGCAGCGCGCAGCCGTTCCGGAGACATCTCACGCTATGCGATTCCGGAGCGTGTCAGCTTCGTGGATGCGATCGAGCGGACCAGCGTGGGCAAGATCAACAAGAAGAAGCTGCGCGGGCTGCATGATCCGGGCCCTGGCACCGGCGGGCGCTGACGCCTTCTGCCGGCACCGCTCAACCGCGCGACGCCCCGCCCTGCAGCAGCTGGACCCAGCTCTGGAATCCCTCCAGGAAGCGCTGCAGGCGCTTGCGCGTCGCCACGTCGAAATCTTCCGCGTCATTGTCGTAGGCGGCCGCTGCTTCGGCCACATAGAGCTGTGGCGAGGCCATGGTCAATGCGCCCATGGCGGTCAGTGTATGCCGCAGCTGCGACTGCGCCAGTTTGGTGCCCCAGTGACCCGGCGTGGCGCCGATGATCGCCACCGGTTTGGCCGAAAGGACCGTGCGGTACTCGGCATCGTCGCGGGACAGCCAATCGAGCGTGTTCTTGAGTACGCCGGGCAGTGACTGACTGTACTCCGGCGTGGCGATCAGCACGCCGTCAGCGGCTGCAATGGCCGCGCGCAGGCGCTTGACCCCGGCAGGACCGGCCGGGTCGGCGGCTTCCAGGTCTTCGTCGAACAGCGGAATATCGGCAATGGTGTCATGCACGGTCAGCAGCAGGCCCGCAGGCGCGGCGCCTGCTGCAGCCCTGACCAGGCGCCGGTTGTAACTGTTGCTGCGCAGGCTGCCGGCAAACGCCAGGATGTTCAGCGGTGGAGGGTTGTCGGACATGCGGGATTCCTGGAATGAGTCGGTGCGGGGTCACGGGCCAGGCATCGACAGCGCGGGAGGCACCGGGAACGGACGCGCACAGCGTACCCCAGAAGCATCGCGCCCCAGCTGCAGGTGCAGGTGTCCGCCAGGTCCCGTCAGCCCGTGGCAATCACGATCACCTGGTCGGCTGCGGTCACCACGCTGCGGCGATGGGTGATGGCCACGATCGTGACATCACCGGCAAGCGCACGGATATGGCCCATGATCTCGCGCTCGGTCGCCTCGTCCAGCGCCGAGCTGGCTTCATCCAGGAGCAGGATGGCGGGCTCTCCGTAGAGTGCACGGGCAATGGCGATGCGCTGCCGTTCGCCGCCGGAAAGTTTCAGGCCGCGCTCGCCCACCGTGGTTTCAAAGCCCTCGGGCAGCGTGTCGATCAAGGCCAGGATCGATGCCTTGTGGGTCGCGTGACGCAACCGGATGTCATCGCGCGGGCGCCCCAGCAGGATGTTGTCGGCCAGGCTCTCGTTGAGCAGGATGACATCCTGGGGAACGACGGCGACGGTGGCGTGCCACGCGGCACGGTCGATGTGGGCCAGGTCGGTGCCATCCACCAGGATACGACCGTGCTGGGGCTCGATGGACTTCAGTGCCAGCTTGAACAGCGTCGACTTCCCTGCCCCGGTCTCCCCCATCAGGAAGTTGATGCCGCCGCGCCCGGCGTGGAAGGACGCATCACGGACGCCGCGGCCATTGGTATAGCGATGGCTGACCTGCTCGAATTCGATTCGGCCGCATTCCCCATGGAATCGGCCGGCGTTCGCTGCCTGGCGTTCTTCGGGGGCCGCCCACAGTGCCGACAGCGGCTTCAGCAGCGTCCACGAACGGGCCACGTCATCGATCGAGCGCGCAATCATTTCAAAAGGCATGTTGAGCTGCAGCAACAGCAGGTTGAACAGCACGATATCGCCGACGCTCAGGTCGCCGCTCTGGTAGCGCGGGAGCAGCAGTGCAAAGGTGACGATGAACTCGGCCGCCAGGCCGATACCCAGCAGCGCGATGAAGCCGATCCGCTGCAGCACGTAGGCGCGCCAACTGTCGCGCACCTCCTGGGCCTTCTGTTCGAAGCGCTGGATCATCCACGCGCTGCCGCCGAACTGGCGCAACGTCTCCATCGCGTTCATCGCATTGCCGACGAAGCGCGCATTCTGCTGGCCCGCCTCGACCGCCGCCTCACGATGGATCCGTGCTCGCCGGGTGGCGATGGCCGAGAGCGTGACGGCCACAGAACCGTAGCCCAGCACGATCGCCACCATCTGCAGATTGATCAGTGCGCCCAGTGTCACCAGGGTGAGCAGGATCTGCAGTGCGCTGGGAATGAACACCACCAGGCCGAGCTGCACCACGATCTTCAGGGCGTTGCGGCCCTTCTCCCCGGCCACCTGCAGTTCGGCCGCGTTGTAATCCAGGAAGAAACTGTGGGTCTTCTTCAGAAGGCGCGCGAAATAGCGGGTGCTGGTGATGAAGCCCAGGTTCTCGCCACTGAGGAACGACAGGTACTGCACGGTGTTCTGCAGGATGCTGGCGGCACCAAGCATCACCGCGTAGAGCAGGAACCATCCCGCCAGTTCACGCAGGCCTTCCGCGCTGATGCGGTCGATCAGGCGCGAGAACAGGTACGGCGCTGCTACCGTGGCCAGGCTGGAAAGCACGACAATGGCGGCAATCGACAGCAGCAGCCTGCGGTCCGCCTTCCAGTACGCGGCGAGGATCTCGGTGACCGGGGGCGGCAGCGCGAACATTTTCATCAGCGTCGGTCCGGCATCGGTGCAGTGGCTCCTGTGTGGCGGCGCAGCTGCCCTCTCGGCACAGCGGAAGGTCGTCACGCATCCTGAATGATATGATATAACATCGCCATTGAAGGCGCGATGGCTCGTGCCGCAGACCAACATCCGATGAGATCGATGGACCGGGGCATGAACAACGCATCCACCGCCAGGCCGGCGGCACTGGTGGTCGCCAGCCTGGCCGCCGCGCTGCAGCTCAACGCGCCGGCAATGGCGCAGGACGCCGGCACTCCCGGCAGCGCTGCCCAGGGCGACCGGCGATCCGATACCGCCACGCTGGACAAGGTGATGGTCATTGGCAGCAACATCCGCGATGCCATCGGCGGTGGCGCCTCCCCGGTCATCGTGATCGACCGGGAGACCATCGATCGAACCGGGGTGGCCTCGTTGCAGCAGCTCTTCGAGAAGCTGCCGCAGAACTTCGGTGGCGGCGCCAACGGCGCCAATGTCGGCAATCTCGGCGTCGACCGCGATACCGGCAACAACTTCGGCCAGGGCACGGCCATCAACCTGCGTGGCCTCGGAACGGGCACCACGCTGACGCTGATCAACGGCCACCGCGTGACCTCCTCGAACCGCTATCAGTACGTCGACATCTCACTGATTCCGCTCAGTGCCATCGAGCGCGTGGAGATCCTCACCGATGGCGCCTCTGCCATCTACGGCACCGACGCCGTCGGCGGTGTGGTCAACATCGTCCTGCGCCGCGATTTCACCGGCTATGAGACCTCGCTGCGTTATGGCAGCGTCACCCGCGGCAACATGGACGAGTACCAGGCATCACAGTCGGCGGGCTGGTCCTGGGAGGGCGGCCATCTGATGGCCAGCTACGAGTTCCTGAAGCAGGGCAACCTCGCTGCGGTCGACAAGGACTTTTCCCGGAACGTCACGGTCAGGCCGTACGACATCTATCCCGGCTCGAAGCGGCACAGCCTGTACCTGGACGGTGTGCAGGAACTCAGCGATGTGCTGACGCTCAACCTGACCGGCTCCTTTGCCAAGCGCGAGATGGACACCACCATTTCCGGCACTGCCGACGAGACCCGCCTGTTCCCGCACACGCGGCAGTTCGATGTGTTCGCCGGCCTTACCCTCGAGCTTCCGCGCCAGTGGCAGGCCCGTCTGAATTCCGGATTCGGCAGGAGCGACGTCTCCTACGAAAGAACCACCATCACCGGCAGCTCGGTCAGCACCGCACCGCCGACGGATACGAACTCCGAATCGCGCTATCTGGAAGTGATCGCCGACGGCGAGCTGTTCAATCTTCCGGCCGGCGGCGTGCGCGCGGCATTCGGTGCGGGTTACCGCCGCGATGGCTATGAACTGCTCGACCACCGTGGGCTTGAGAAGCCGCTGGACCTGCAGCGCACGATCCGTTCCGCCTTCGCTGAGCTCAACATTCCGCTGCTGGCAGACATGCCTGGCGTTCACCGGCTGTCGCTGACTGCCGCCGCACGCTACGACGACTACAGCGATTTCGGTTCCACCCTCAATCCCAAGCTCGGCCTGCTGTGGGAAGCAACGGAAGGACTTTCGTTGCGCACCAGCTACGGCCGCTCCTACCGGGCGCCGGTCTACCAGGACATGCAGCTGAACAACACCGTGGTGGTGGCCAAGGTACCCAACCCGAGCGCGGTCAACGGAAGCACCGTGCTGATGATGCTCTCCAACGGCAACCCGGATCTGGGGCCAGAACGTGCCAAGACCTGGACCGGCGGCTTCTCGTTCGCGCCCCCGTCGCTGCCGGGCCTCAAGGTCGACGCGAACTACTATCACATCGAGTATGCCGACCGGATCGGCAGCGGGTTCGGCGGCAGTTTCCCGTCGCTGTTCCTGCAGTCCACCGCGCCCTATGCGGACCTGCTGACCGTCAACCCGACGCCGCAGCAGATCCAGCAGGCGCGCCAGCTGGGCGCCTCCGGCCTGGGCCTGTTCGTATCGCGGGTGGGCCCTTATGCCCTGACGCCAGGAACCGATGAAACCAGCAGCGAGGTCATCCTCGACAACCGCTTCCGCAACAACGCGTTCACTTCGCAGCGCGGCGTCGATTTCAATGCCTCCTACGATTTCGACGCTGGCCAGGCCCGCTTCGCGCTGAACCTTGCCGGCCAGTACATCATCGATTCCAAGCGCCGCGTGACCGCCACCTCGCCCGAGGTGGACGCGGTGAACGCGGTGTACTTCCCGGTCGACCTGAAGGTGCGCGGCGGCCTCGCCGTGAGCCACCGGCAGGTCGCCGGCGGGCTGTTCGTGAACTATGTGGACAGCTATCGCGACCCCGCCAACCGCATCGACCCCCATGTCAGCTCGTGGACGACGGTCGACCTCAATCTCAGGTATGACTTCAACGGTGCTGCCGGTGCCGGACAGGGCACCTCACTGGCCTTCAACGTGCAGAACCTGTTCGACCGGAATCCGCCCTTCATCGTCAACAGCATCAACACCGGTTTCGACCCGACCAATGCAACGGCGCTCGGCCGCTTCCTGTCCATGACCTTGACCCATCGCTGGTAGGGCGACCGCCATGAGCGATGCCTCCCCCGCCCTCTCCAGGCCCGCATCGGCCCTGCGCCAGACGCTGGCCGTTGCCGCGACCCAGCTGAAGCTGATGTGGCGCGAGCGGCGCCTGTTGTGGCTCGCACTCACCCTGCTGCTGCTTGCGGGAGCGTCGGTTGGTACGGGCGCAGCACGCCTGGCCCAGCAGGCCCTCGAGCGCCAGATCGTAGCGGAGCAGGAGGCGGAGCTGTGGGACAGCCAGGGCACGATCGACCCGCATGCCGCCGCCCACGTCGGCCGCGCCATCCCCGCGCCGGTGCGGCCGCTGGCGGCGCTCGATCCGGGCATCACGGATTTCGTCGGCACGTCGGTGTTCATTGAAGGCCACGCGCAGAACCCGGCCCGGCACCGACCCGTCGACGCCGGCACCGCGCTCAGCCGGTTCGGTGGCTTCTCCGCAGCATGGGCACTGCAGGTCGTGGCGCCCCTGCTGATCATCCTTGCCGGATTCGCCAGCCTTTCCGGCGATGTCGCCCGCGAGACCCTCCGCCAGGAGCTCGGCAGTGGTGCATCGGCCCACGTGCTGATCGGTGGCCGCCTGATCGCGCTGGCGACGGCATCGCTGCTGCTGGTCCTCGCCCTGCTGGCGGTCAGCCTTCCGGGCATGGCCGGCCGCACCCTCGGCACGGCCGACATCATGGCGCTCGTTGCGATGGTCGCGGCGTATGCGCTCTATCTCCTGGTGTTCTGCGCCATCACCATCGGTGTCTCGGCGCGCTTCAGCGCAGCACGCACGTCGCTGGTGGTGCTGCTCGGCTTCTGGGTGGTAGCCACCCTGCTCGCGCCACGGGTGGCCCCCGCACTGGCCGAATCGCTGGATCCCACGCCTACCGCACCGGCGTTCCGGGCAGCGGTCACCGAGGACGCAGAGCACGGCGCCGATGGCCACGACCCGGCGGACAAGCGGCTGGATGCATTGAAAGCAGAGATGCTGGCACGCTACCAGGTGAAGGACGTGGACGATCTTCCGGTCAACTTCCGTGGTGTGGCACTGGAGTTCGCCGAAGCGAATTCCACCGAGACCTACAACCGCCACTTCGAACGCATCTATGCCACCTACCAGCGGCAGGCGATCACGCAACGCGCCTTCGCGACGTTGTCCCCCACCCTCGCGCTGCAGGCCGCGTCACGGGCACTGGCGCGCACCGACTTCCCTGCACACCTGGCGTTCCTGCGCGGGGTTGAAGACTATCGCTACCGGTTGATCCAGGCACTCAACCTGGAAGTGAAACAGCACAAGGCCGCGAACGGCAGCAAGCATCTGGCCGATATCGCGACGCTTACCCGCTCCGTGGCGTACAGCCCGCAACAGCCATCGCTGGGCCACATCGCTGCGGCACAGTCGGTAAACTTCGCCATCCTGCTGGCCTGGGTGCTGCTGGCCCTGGGGCTGGTGTTCACGTCGGCGCGGCATCTCGGGAGTGCCCCATGAGCAGCCTGTCGATCGCAGGGCATGAGATCCGTCGCCTGCTGCGTGACCGGGCGTTGCCGGTGCTGCTTGGCCTGCTGGTGGTACTGGCGGCCTATGCAGCATGGAATGGCAGTGCATGGGTCGGGCAGCGCGAGGCAGCCATCAGCCTGATCAACGCGGAAGAGCAGGATGCCAGGGACCGCAGCCGGGGGTTCGTTGGCAAGGCGCCGTCGGTACTGCCCCGCGTCCAGCCGGTACTCCCTCCCGGCCCGATGGCGGCGCTGTCGATCGGGCAGGCGGAAGCCTACCCCTACACCGCCGACGTGGTTGCGCTGGGTGACCGTACCCAGCTGCTCAGGCATGTGTGGTCCGACATCGGCAATCCCGCCGTGCAGGCCGCAGGTCGATTTGATCTGGCCTTCGTCATTGTGTTCCTGCTGCCCCTGGTCATCCTCGCGACCACCTTCGATCTCTGGTCGCGCGAACGCGAGCGCGGCATCACAGCGTTGGTGTTGTCACAACCCATCGCGGCAGGACGGCTGATCGCGGTGAAGGCATCGGCCCGCGGCGCCATCGTGCTGCTGCCTGCACTGGCCATCATCCTGGCCGTTGCCGCTGCCTCGGGCGCAACAAGCCCTTCCGGCCTGGCCGTGCTTGCCCTGATCGTGCTTGCCTACGGCAGTTTCTGGCTGGCGCTGGCGGTGCTTATCGGCTGCTTCGCCCGGCGCACCACCGAGGCCGCCATCGCCGCCGGTGCACTGTGGCTGCTGATCGTGGTCATGGCCCCATCGCTGGCTCTGGCGGCAGTGAATCTGAGGGTTCCACCGCCTTCGCAGATGCAGCTGGCGACCGCGCTGAAGGCGCAGCTGGCTGACATCACCCGCCAGCAGCAGCTGCGTCACGCGGCAGAACCACCCGCCACGCGTTCGCCCGCGCCGCGCATTGCGGACGCCGTACGCGTGGCCTACGCCGATCTTGTCCAGGCCGATCAGGCCATCGCGCCCTTGATCGCCGCGCATGCGGAGGCTGAGGACGTGCGACGCCAGGCACTCGACCGGGCGCGCCTGCTGTTGCCGTCGGTCGCGGTGCAGGATGCACTGGACCGCCTCGCCGGATCCGATGCCGACCGGGCGCTGGCGTTCCAGCAGCAGGTTCTCGCGTACTGGCAGGCCCGTCGGCAGCTGCACAAGGCGTATCTGGACCGTGACCTGCCACAGACGCTGGACGAGTACGACGCCCTGCCCCGTTTCGAATTCCAGGACACGGCGGGCGTCCTGCAACGCGGTGTACTGATCGACCTGGCCGCGTTGGCTGTCGCCACCCTGCTTCTGCTGATCGCGGCCTGGTCGATGCGGCGTCGGCTGGCCACCCCCTGAGGTACATCACACATGCTGACTGCAACGCATCTGGTCAAGGAACACGGCACGCATCGGGCGCTGGATGATGTGAGCTTCACGGTGCGCCCCGGCGAGATCTTCTGCCTGCTGGGTGCCAACGGGGCCGGCAAATCGACCACGATCAAGCTGTTCCTGGGCTTCCTCGAACCCACCTCCGGATCTGCCGAGGTTGACGGGCTCAGTGCCTGGCAGCGGCCGCAGGAGGCGCGCCGGCGCCTGTTGTACATCCCGGAGAACGTCGCGCTGTATGACGAACTGACCGGCTATGAAAACCTGGATTACTTCGCGCGCCTGGCTGCGGTGGAGCAACGCTCGCCCGCACGGCTGAAGGAAGCGCTCAGGTCCGCCGGTCTGGCGCCCGAGGCATTCGGGCGGCGCGTCGGGCTTTACTCCAAGGGCATGCGCCAGAAGGTGGGCATCGCGCTGGCCATCATCAAGGAAGCCAGGGCACTGCTCCTTGATGAGCCGACGTCCGGCCTGGACCCGACCGCCTCGGCCGAATTCCACGAGCTGATCGTGCGCCAGCGCGACCGCGGCACGGCGATCCTGATGGCCACCCACGATCTGTTCCGTGCCCGCGAAGTGGCGACCACCATCGGGCTGATGCAGGCCGGCAGGCTGCGCAGGACGCTGGATGCCAGCACGATCACCGCCAATGACCTGGAGAGCCTCTACCTTGAGGAAATGAGCCGGAGCGCCTAGGCCACGCCGGCCGCAGGCGCGCCTGGCCGGCCCATCCAGCGCCTGAGCCAGGCTTCGATGTTGACCTGTGGGCCGAAGATGCCCAGCACCTGGGATGAGTGATCCGGGCTGACCCTGCGGATGCCCGCGTCGGCCGATGCGCTGTCGATGTAGCCCCGCCGCGCCAGCAGGCCGTCCACCAGCAGGCCCCTGATGAACTGCTGATGCCGCTGGGTGACCGCCACCGAGTGATCGTCGAGGTAGGACTTCACCTTGCGCGACAGCAGCGCCTGCGGCAGCAGGCCCTGCAGTGCACGACGCGCGATCGTCCGGTCTTCCGCGCCGGCCATCAGCAGGTGCAGCGGCAGGCGGGCGAACAGTTCCACCACAGGCTGCGCGCTGATGGGTGATACGCCGTGCCAGCGTCCGGCACCCTCAAAGGGATCGAGCACGCTGGTCGGGAAAATCATGCGGCCGATATGCGCCAGCTTGTACGGAGAGAGCCTGTGCCCCTGTGCGCGTGCGTGCCGCAGCCAGGCCGGCGGCGTGCCATCCTGTTCGGAAGGATCCACCTTCACCCATTCGCACGGGTTGCCCCAGCGGCCGTTGATGCTGCCTGGCTTCTTGAACACGCCATGGACGAAGGCATCCTTGAATACCCCGTACAGCGAATCGCCCGACTGCGCGGTTTCGAACGCGACACGGAAAAAGTCGCGGTCGATCCCACGCCGCCACGCATAGTCGATGGCAGCGGCATTGCCCTTGAAGCGCAGGAAGACCGCATCGCCGCCGACACCGGTGAACTGCACCGTATCCGCGTCGAAATCCACGTCGCGCCGATGCAGCAGGTAGCCCGAGCAATGCGCAGGACGGGCGGTTCGCGGGAAGTCCATGATCTCTTCCAGCGAGCAGTGCGGCTGCCGCTGGTACTCGACGAACTCGCAGCTTCTTCCGGAGGATTCACCGGCACCGGCAACCGCCATGCGCGCGAACATGCGCTCATCGGCACCAATGCCGGCATCGTAGTGATGGACGCACTTCACCTCCGGTGCGGACGGCGCATGCAGCAGGCCGGCGAGGACAATGGAGGAGTCCAGCCCGCCGGACAGCTGAAGCTGGATGCATCGATGCTGGCTCGCCAGCGCACCGATACAGCCCAGCAGCGTTGCACGTGCCAGCTGCACGGCTTCCTGCAGATCTTCGATGGGCGCTTCACTGGCCTGCCGCACCACATCCCACTGGAAGTGCCGGCCAACCGGCTGGCCATCGCGGATTGTCACCGCCTCGCCCGCCTCGATCGCGGTGACCTCCTCGAAGCCTGTCTGCAGGCCGTCCCGGAACGGGAACAACAGCGAGTAGGACAGGAACGACCAGTCGACGCTGAACTCACGCAAACCCAGCAACAGGCAGTCTTCCATGCTCGAAAAGACCACCGTCAGCTGATCGACCGTGGTCATGTAACACGGAATCTCCGCCGTCGGGTCGCGCAGCACGAACCAGCTGGCGGTATCCGGCTGGTAGCCCAGAGCGACGTAGCGGCCCCAATATTGCTCGACCAGGCTCCTGCCCTGCGTGCTGCAGGCGGCCTCGGCCGAGACGGGATCAGGGAACGCCTGGGCGGGAACGGTATCGGCGCCGAACGCTTTGTGAAACAACTTGCCGAGTACCACCAGCGAGCCGGACCGGCTGCATTCGAAGTAGCCAGGGTTGTCACTCTGGGCATAGACCGCGGCCCCGCTGCCCCTCATCACGCAGTCGATTCCGGGGCGGTCTGCCTCGATCCGTTCCATGGCCTGCAGGGCCTGCGCACGGGCGGATTCGGAATGTTCGTTCCAGAACAGAGCGATGTATCGGTACATGCCTCAGGCCGGTTACAGCACCAGGATGGGCGTCATCCGGCGCAGATTGAAAGGGATGTCGGTCAGGACCTGGTCGCCGTGCTGCAACCAGCAATGCGCTGCGAACGGCTGGGTCCGCACCGCGAACACCCACGCAGGAACGATGCCGTACCGCGACAGGAACTCGCGCATGGCCAGGCAGTAGAGGAAGCACTCATCGGTCTTCCTGAAGGCGATTGGTCGCAACCAATCGAACACGCGAACCAGCAGGGCCAGCTGCTGCAGGTCCACCTCGTCCGGCGTGGATGCCTGGCCGCGCCTGCGCGCTGCCGAAACCGTGTAACTGAAAGGCAGGAACGTCCTGCTGCAGGCCGCGCGCGTTACCGAGGCCAGGAAGCGGCGCAGATCGCGGGCCGTGATCGTCGGACATCCTCGGGGCTCGCCCTCGCGCACCCAGTGCCGGGGCAGCGCGATCGCGGCGCTTGCTGCGGATTTGCCACGCTGCGGATCCTGGGTGATCAGGCGCCGATCAAGCAGCGACTGCAGCATCCTCGGCCTCGGTGCTCCGTCGGAGGCCAGGGGCCAGTCCAGCACCAACCCGCCAAGCCCTGCCGCCCCGCGCCGATCGATGGAGAGATAGCTGCCGGAGGCCTGGTCAAGAATGACCATCGCGTCGCCGGTCACACAGACATGTGCGTGCTTCGAAAGGAAGTAAGGGGCTTCAGGCTGGTCCATCGCGAGCGTGATCTCATGCTGCTGCAGGCATCAGAGCGGTGCATGCGGGGGGCATGCACCGCAGGTCATGCATGGCGCGATGGATCAGGGCGAGGTGGTCGGGAAGACGCCATCCCACAACGTGCCGTGGTTGTGCGCCTTGGTTTCGGAAACCACCGAGCCCAGCTCGATCAGTTCACCCTGGTCTTCGTGATTCTGCTCTCCAGCCACTACGCCCAGCTCAATCAGTTCGTTCATGAACATCTCCTCTAGTCAGTGGATGCACCCACGCGATGCAGTGGATGCATGGCAGCCGAGCCAGCGTCGCCCTGCATGTTTCAGGACGATTGCCGCCAAGGCACTCAAATGTTACGATATAACATCTTATTTTGGCGTGACGACCGACCGTGATCGGACGTCGCTGCAGCGACTCCCAAGAGAGCGAGATGGATGCCCATTGAGATCAATGACGATGGCCTTGATCCCACCCTTCTGCTGAAGGGCCTGTTTCCGCTGCCGAAGTTCATCCGCTTCGTCAGGGAGCGTTGCCCGCCAGGGAGCTTTGATGAGGCGACGCTGGTAGAGGAGTGGCGGAACGCGCGTGCGCTGGTGCGCCGACTTCATCAGGACGAAGCGGATGATGCCGATGCCATGGATGTCCTCGCCCTGCCGGAAGAGATGCGGCCATTGGCCGAACAGGCCCTTCGCCAGCCTTCGATGCACCGCATGACGAGCATGGTGCCCCGCAGCTGGCAGATGGTGGAGATCGATCGCCTGGTGGTCTTCCAGGAATGCATCAACCTGCACCATATCGATCAGCTTGCGGCAACCACGTCCGCGTCACCCGATGCGCGCGAAATCATGGAGCTGGTGGCGCGAACGGGACGCCACGCACATCCGGATGTGCGCTTTACCCAGTCCGATGGCAGCTACACCTTTGCATCTGCATCCAACGACCTGCGGTTCCTCGACGTGGCGACGGTCGATCCTCGTACCATCGCCGGCTACGAGCCGTTCGGCGCGGCCAGCCACGCCCTTGTCATCTATCTCGGTTTCAGCGACAACCTGATCAGTGCCACACGCGTTGGCCGCCGGATCATCCTGACCAACGGCTCGCACCGGCTGTTCCTGCTGCGCAGGCTCGGCTTCCGCCATGCGCCCTGCCTGGTGACCGATGCGTCCGACAGCGATCTTTCCGACGTATTGTTGCCCGCCGCGGTGAAACAGGATCGGCAGTTCTATCTGGGCGCTTCGCGACCGCCGATGTTCAAGGACTACCTGGATCCGCGCCTGACCTGCACCGTGCCGGTTACCCGCAAGCACTATGCGCTCAGGGCCAAGCTGGATCTGCAGAGGATCACGATTCCGGCGCTGTAGTGCCTGCCGCCCAGCAAGCACGGCTCAGTCTGGATGATCAGGAAATTCTTCCCCGGGTACCGCATCCGCCGGGGCTTCGAGCCCTTCGTCCTTGAACCGCAGGGCAAGGAAGTCGATCAGCGCCCGTACGGACGGCAGCAGGCCCCGGCGCGAGGGAAACACCGCGTGGATGATCTCCCTACGCGGCGTCCATTCGGGCAGCAGCTGGATCAGTTCGCCCCGGTCCAGGTGTGCATGCACCCATTTCGTCGGCATCTGCACGACGCCGATGCCGGCCACCGCGGCCGATCGCAGCATGGGCATGCCGCGTGTGACCAGGCGTGGCTGATGCGGCACATCAATCCGCGCGCCGTCGGGCCCGAACAGCGTCCAGGCGTAGTCCTGCTGGGGCGCGCCGTGGTGAAGGCTCGGCAGGCGACCCAGCTCCATGGGCTCGCGCGGCGCCTGCCAGTGCTCCAGCAACGCCGGGCTGGCCACCAGGCATTGTGAGCGCCCGGACAGAACGCGGATGGCGAGCTCCGAGTCTTCCAAACGTGGCGGACGCACGCGCAGAGCTACATCGATGCCCTCGCCCACCACATCCACACGCCGATCGGTCGATTCCAGGTGAACCTCGATCAACGGATGGAGGGCCATGAAATCGGTGACCATGTCGCCCACACGCTCTTCAAGCAGCGTCACCGGGCAGGTGATCCTGACCACGCCGCGGGGTTCCGCCCTGATCACCTCGATGGCTTCTTCGGCAGCTTCCGCTTCGACCAGCATCGCGCGGCAGTGGCTGTAATAGGTGTGCCCGATATCCGTGACCCGGAAGTGCCGGGTGTTACGAACGATCAGGCGAACTCCCAGGCGCTGTTCCAGCAGTGAGATTCTGCGGCTCAGGTTGGATTTGGGGATGCCCAATGCGCGCCCGGCCTGCGAGAAGCCTCCGTGGTCGACGACGAGAACAAAGTACTGGAGGTCGTTGAGGTCCAGAAGCATCGTCGTCCAATGGGTGGGAAGCTGCTGCCAATTCTAGCGGCCTAGTCGCTGTGGTTTCAGCGCCTTAGGTTGGCGTCCGCGCCAGTCCGGCAGGTTCAGCCATCTGCCTTGGTGCGATATCGCCCCCCTCCCAAGGAACGCATCGTGCCCCACCTGCTTCTTATACACACCTGACGCTGCCGACGGTCTTACGCGTAGAGCGCTCTAGGGTGCCGGTGATGCTGAGATACAAGACATCTACCACCACAGTTCACCAACCAGTCGACCCCCCCCCCCCCCCCCCCCCCCCCCCCCCCCCCCCCCCCCGACCCCCCCCCCCCCCCCCCCCCCCCCCCCCCCCCCCCCCCCCCCCCCCCCCCCCCCCCCCCCCCCCCCCCCCCCCCCCCCCCCCCCCCCC
>NZ_RXLZ01000046.1 GCF_003970865.1 Stenotrophomonas maltophilia
TTTTTTTTGTTGTTTTTTTTCAGTCTTTTGTTGTTTAAGGTTTGTTTTTATAGTTTTTTCTTATACACGATACGGAAGCCTACCAGACCTCAACGGGTAGAGTGGCAGGCAGGGTCAGATGTTTAAAAGGGACAGGTTCTGGGGCTCGGGGGGATCCTGCTGCTGAGTTTTACAGCGGTGGGCCATCGTGTGCACAGCGATCAGTTGCAGCTGAACGCTTTCGATCGCCTGCTCGCACAGCGGATATATGGCGAAATGATCCGTGCACCGGGCTATACGGATCGGACGCCGGTTGCCGTGGTCAATCGCCGCCTGAGCTGGGCTCATCCGATGTCGTTGGCAACCGCTTGGATGGACCTGAATCTGACGGCGTTTGCCGACAAGCGCGCGTTGAAAGGTCTGCTTGAGCTTTCCAATGGCCGCACTTTGAATCAGGTGCCCGCCGAGCCGGCCGATATCGAAGAATGTGCGGAGCACCCGGCCTGGCCTGATCCAGGTTTTGTTTTGAAGCGACCTGAAGGCGGTATTCTGGTCTGTATTTGACTGCGCACGGAAAGCCGTGCAGCTCATGAATCAATTGCGAAGGGGAAAGATGAGCACGTTTCAATCTGTCATGACGATCAGAACCAAGGATCCCGTCATTCGTCTGCTGCAGGTCTGTGCTGCGGTAGCGGTTATTACTGTCTTTGCGCGATTGCCATTCGTGGTCCAGCATGGCCTGTCCATCGACTCCTACTTCTACGTTCGTGGTTTCCCCACCATGGAGCAGTTGTTTGGACAAGGTCGTTTCGGCCAGTACATGGTGTTCATGGCCGGCGAGTCCCTGGGATTCAATGCTCTGACCTTTGGTACCTTGCTGCAAGGTGTAGGACTGCTGTGCTTCGCAGCCGCCGCCCCCTTGATGTTCACAGCATTCGACCGCAAGGGTGAAGTTTCGCGGACCGGATTGATCCTCAGCAGCTTGCTCATTACCCTCCATCCGTACTCGGCCGAGATTCTTTCATTCTCAGAGGCGTCGTTCACGGCCCAGCTGGCGACCGCGATGGGCATCGGAGCTACTTTCCTGGTCGCGCGCAATCCTCGCCGTTGGTGGGTAGGGGCCATCCTGCTACTACTCGCCCTGTCCATGTATCAGCTGCTGCTGAACTACGTCGCCCTCATGCTGCTGTTCGGAATGATCCAGGTGTTGTTGCAGGATCGCGATGGGCGGTTGCTCGACTGGCGGCGCTATCCGGATGTGGTGGGTACCTTCCTCATGCTCGCTGTGGGGTTTGTTTTCTACATGATTTCCTACAAGCTGGTCATTGCGGCTTATGGCATGAATGAGACCACTCGCAGCCAGTTGTTGCCGCTGGCGATGATCGGCCAGCGACTGGACGAACTGAAGGCTCTCTCGGGGTTCCTTTGGACGCGACCGTACATCGTGCAGGATGCGCCGGTCGCAGCGATGCTTATGTGGATCGCGTCGGCACTGGGATGGCTCAGCCTGCTTGTTTGGGTCTTGATCAAGCGCCCGCGAGGTGCGGTGGCATGCCTGTTGCTGGCAGCGCTTGTTCCAGTAGCGGGCATAGGCGTGATCGCCGCAGGCAAGGCATGGTGGCCGGTGCCCCGTGTCCTGGGAGGCATCGTTGCTATTTGGGGAATGGGGGTGTACTGGTTGTTCTATGTCTTCCGCCGCCGCTGGCAGCTGTGGAGCATCGCAATTCCAGTAGGGGTTTCACTGTTGGGTGCTGCTGCCATCGGTCATCGCATCCATTCCGATCAGATGCTGGTCAATGGATATGACAAGGTTCTGGCAGCAGCCATCTATGATTCACTCAACAAGCATCCTGAGTTCAGCGACTCGACGAAGATCGCAATCGTCAACCGCAACATGCGGTGGGCGCATCCTTCGCCGTTGCCGACAGCCTATATGGACCTGAACATGACGGCGTTCGCTTTGACGGGCTCGCAGCAGGGGGTTCTGCGGATGACTACGGGTCATGAGCTGACCACGATTGAACCCGAGGCGGATCACATCAAGCTCTGCGACACACTGCCATCTTGGCCAAAGGCAGGTTTCTCTACGATCACATCTTCCGGGATTGCGGTCGTCTGCCTGTAAGAAAAAAAGCCCGGCGAACTTCGCCGGGCTTTTTCACATTGCGCTGTTCAGAGCGCCTTCTCTAGTTCTGGCAGGATCGCAAACAGATCCCCTACCAGTCCGATATCCGCAATCTCGAAGATCGGCGCATCGCCGTCCTTGTTGATCGCCACGATCGTGCCGGCGTCCTTGATGCCGGTCAGGTGCTGGATCGCACCGCTGATGCCAACGGCCACATACAGTTCCGGCGCGATGATCTTGCCGGTCTGGCCGACCTGCAGGTCGCTGGGTACGTAACCGGCATCGACCGCCGCACGCGAGGCACCGACGGCAGCACCGAGCTTGTCGGCCAGCTGGAAGATGACCTTGAAGTTCTCTTCCGAACCGACACCACGGCCGCCGGAGACCACGCGCTTGGCGCTCTGCAGGTCCGGGCGGTCGCTGGCACCGGCGGCGAGGCCGACGAAGCGGGTGTGGGTCGGCAGCGCAGCGTCAACGCTGGCCGCTTCAACGGCGGCATTGCCACCCTGGGCGGCTTCCGGCCACGACGCGGCGCGCACGGTGGCGACCACGATCTGGTCGGCCGGGGCTTCAACGGTGATGATCGCGTTGCCAGCGTAGATCGGGCGCTTGAAGGTGTGGCTGCCTTCAACGCTCATCAGGTCGGAGACCTGGTTGACGCCGAGCAGGGCGGCCACGCACGGCATCAGGTCCTTGCCGAAGGTGGTCGACGGGCCGAACACGTGGGTGTAACCCTTGGCCAGCTGCGCGATCTGCGGCGCCAGCACCTGGGCGATGGCCTGTGCGTTGGCGGCATTGGCCACGGTCAGGACCTTGGCGACCCCAGCGATCTTCGCGGCCTCGGCGGCCACGGCAACCGGATCGGCGGCCAGCACCAGCACATCGATGCTGGCACCGCTGATGGCGGCAGCGGCACTGATGGTCTTGGCGGTGGCGGCGTTGAGCTTGCCGTCGTGGTGCTCGGCGATGACGAGAATCCTGCTCATTACAGCAACCCCTTCTGCTTGAGTGCGGCAACCAGTTCGGCCGCGTCCTTGACCATCACACCCTTGCTGCGCTTGGACGGCGCGGCGTACTGGGTGGTCTTGAAGGTGTCGGCGGCTTCAACGCCGAGGTCGGCCAGCTGCAGGGTCTCCAGCGGCTTGGCCTTGGCCTTCATGATGTCCGGCAGTTTGATGAAGCGCGGCTCGTTCAGGCGCAGGTCGGTGGTGACCACGGCCGGCAGATCGACTTCCAGTGTTTCCAGGCCAGCATCGACTTCACGGGTGACCGTGGCCTTGCCGTCGGCAATTTCGAGCTTGCTGGCGAAGGTCGCCTGCGGGCGGCCCCAGAGCGTGGCCAGCATCTGGCCGGTCTGGTTGGCGTCGTCATCAATGGCCTGCTTGCCAAGGATCACCAGGTCCGGCTGTTCCTTTTCGATCAGCTTGAGCAGGGTGCGCGACGCGGTCAGCGGCTGGATGGCCTGGTCGGTGACGACGTGGATGGCACGGTTGGCGCCCATGGCCAGCCCGTTGCGCAGGTGCGCCTGGGCGTCGGCCGGGGCGATGGTGGCAACCACGACTTCGCTGGCGATGCCCTTGTCGCGCAGGCGCAGGGCTTCTTCCAGGGCGATTTCATCGAAGGGATTGGGGGACAGCTTGACGCCGTCGGTGACCACGCCGGAACCGTCCGGCTTGACCTGAATGCGGACGTTGTAGTCCACCACGCGCTTGTACGCGACGAGGATTTTCATCTGGTACGGGGTCCTTCAATAACGGGGAGAACGTCCGGTCCTGAAGCAGCAACCGGTTCGGGGGTGGGACCCCGATTCTAGCTGGCTTGGGGGGACCATGCGAATGCGTATGGTTATGTTGCGATGCGGCAAAGGTGTGCCGGACGCTGTGCCTCGTTCACGGTGCGAAGGCAGTCGTGAAGGTGCCCCCGATGTATCCTGTTGCGCTGAACCGGGTCGCGGCATGCGGCCGATATGAATCATCAACAGGAGAACAGGTAGTGCCCACATGGCTTGTCACCGGCGGTGCCGGATTCATTGGCGGTAACTTTGTTCTCGAAGCTGTCGCCCGTGGTGTCAAGGTCGTCAATCTCGACGCGTTGACCTACGCTGGCAATCTGAAGACCCTGTCCAGCCTGGACGGCAATCCCGATCACGTTTTCGTGCAGGGCGACATCGGTGACCGCGAGCTGGTAGCGCGCCTGTTGGCCGAGCACCGCCCGGACGCCGTGCTCAATTTTGCCGCCGAGAGTCACGTCGACCGTTCCATCGACGGCCCGGGCGCGTTCATCCAGACCAACGTAGTGGGCACCCTGGGCCTGTTGGAAGCGGTGCGGGATTACTGGAAGACGCTGCCGGCCGAGCAGGGCGCGGCGTTCCGTTTCCTGCACGTGTCCACTGACGAGGTGTACGGCACGCTGGGCGAGACCGGCAAATTCAGCGAAACGACCCAGTACGCCCCGAATTCACCGTACTCGGCGTCGAAGGCGGCTTCGGACCACTTGGTGCGCGCCTTCCACCACACCTACGGGCTGCCGGTGCTGACCACCAACTGTTCCAACAATTACGGTCCGTACCACTTCCCCGAGAAGCTGATCCCGCTGGTGATCGCCAAGGCGCTGGCCGGCGAGCCGCTGCCGGTGTACGGCGATGGCAAGCAGGTGCGCGACTGGCTGTTCGTGTCCGACCACTGCGAGGCGATCCGCACCGTGCTGGCCAAGGGCCAGGTCGGCGAGACCTACAACGTCGGCGGCAACTCGGAAAAGCAGAACATCGAAGTGGTGCAGGCCATCTGCGCGCTGCTTGATGCGCGCCGCCCGCGTGAGGATGGCCAGCCGCGCAGCAGCCAGATCACCTACGTCACCGACCGCCCGGGGCACGACCGCCGTTACGCGATCGATGCGTCGAAGCTGAAGAACGACCTGGGCTGGGAACCAGCCTCTACCTTCGAACAGGGCATCGCCTTCACCGTCGACTGGTACCTGGACAACCAGAACTGGGTCAACGGTGTGCTCGACGGCAGCTACCGTCTGCAGCGCATTGGCACCACGGCTTGAACCCAGGAGACACCATGACCCAGCGCAAGGGCATCATCCTCGCCGGTGGTTCCGGCACCCGCCTTTATCCGATCACCAAGGGCGTCAGCAAGCAGCTGCTGCCGGTGTACGACAAGCCGATGATCTACTACCCGCTCAGCGTGCTGATGTTGGCGGGCATCCGTGAAGTGCTCATCATCAATACCCCGCACGAGCAGGCGTTGTTCCAGCAGTTGCTGGGCGATGGTTCGCAGTGGGGCATGGATATCCAGTACGCCGTGCAGCCGAGCCCGGATGGGCTGGCCCAGGCCTACCTGATCGGCCGCGACTTCGTCGCCGGCAAGCCGAGCTGCCTGGTGCTGGGCGACAACATCTTCCACGGCCACGGCCTGCGCGAAGTGCTCAAGCGCGCCGACGAACGCGTGGACGGCTCGACCGTGTTCGGCTACTGGGTGAACGACCCAGAGCGCTACGGCGTGGCCGAGTTCGACACGAGCGGCAAGGTCATCGACCTGGTGGAGAAGCCGGAAAATCCCCGCTCGAACTATGCGGTGACTGGCCTGTACTTCTATGACGGCAAGGCCAGCGATTACGCGGCCGAACTGAAGCCGTCGCCGCGCGGTGAGCTGGAGATCACCGATCTCAACAAGCGCTACCTGGAAGAGGGCAATCTGCACCTGGAGGCACTCGGCCGTGGCTATGCCTGGCTCGATACCGGCACGCACCAGTCGCTGCTGGAAGCTTCCAACTTCATCGAGACCATCCAGACCCGCCAGGGACTGCAGGTCTGTTGCCCTGAAGAAATCGCTTTCGGCAAGGGATGGATAAGCGCCGAACAGTTGCAGGCGCTGGCCGCACCGTTGATCAAGAATGGCTATGGCCAGTACTTGAACAAGCTGGCTGAACGAGGCGTAGTGCCGTGAAGATCGTTGAGACTTCGCTGGCAGGATGTCGGGTGATCGAACCGGCAGTGTTCGGCGACTCGCGCGGATTCTTCTTTGAGACCTGGAATGCCGAACGCTTCCAGGACCAAGGCCTGCCGGGCAGTTTCGTGCAGAGCAACGTATCCTCGTCCGCCCGCGGTGTGCTGCGCGGTTTGCACTACCAATGGCCGCGCCCACAGGGCAAGCTGGTGACCGTGCTGGAAGGCGAGGTCTATGACGTTGCCGTGGACATCCGCCGCGGCTCTCCGACCTTCGGTCGCTGGGAAGCGGTGGTGCTGAGTGCCGAAAACCGGAAGCAGTTCTGGATTCCCGAAGGCTTTGCCCACGGATTTGCCGTGCTGTCCGAGCGCGCACTGTTCAGCTACCTGTGCACAGATGTCTACGTCAAGGAAGCGGATGCGGGGATCCGTTGGAACGATGCCGACATCGCCGTGGACTGGCCGATCAGCGCACCGACGTTGTCGGCCAAGGACGAGAACGCGCCCTTCCTGAAGGACATCGCTGAAGATCGCCTGCCGGTCTACGTGCCGTGACCGTTCTGGTCTTCGGTGGCAATGGCCAGGTTGGCCAGGAGCTGCTGCGCGCGCTGGCGCCGCTGGGCAAGGTGGTCGCGACCACCCGCAGCGGCGTCCTGCCCGACGGCAGCCCCTGCGAAACCGCCGATTTCGGTCAGCCTGACAGCCTGCCAGCCCTGCTGGATCGGCTGCAGCCGTCGCTGGTGGTCAATGCGGCCGCCTACACGGCGGTGGACCGTGCCGAGCAGGAGGTCGATGCGGCCTTCGCCGCCAATGCGGAGGCGCCGGGCGTGATCGCACGCTGGTGCGCGGCCCATGACGTGCCGTTCGTGCATTACTCAACCGACTACGTGTTCGATGGCCAGGGCAGCGCGCCCTACCGCGAAGACGAGCCGACCGCGCCATTGGGCGTGTACGGCACCAGCAAGCGCGATGGCGAGGATGCGGTTCGCGCGGCCGGCGGTCGTCATCTGATCTTCCGCACGGCGTGGGTGTATGCCTCGCATGGCGCCAATTTCCTGCGCACGATGCTGCGGGTGGGCGCCGAGCGCGACCAGTTGCGTGTGGTGGCCGATCAGATCGGCACGCCGACACCGGCTGCGCTGATCGCTGATGTCACTGCGCAGGCGCTGCAGCATCCGGGGCAGCTGTCCGGCACCTGGCATCTGACGGCCGGCGGCCAGACCAGTTGGCATGGGTTCGCCGAGGCGATCTTTGCCGAAGCGCTGACGACCGGTGTGTTGGCGAAGGTGCCGACCGTCGAAGCGATTCCCAGTTCCGAATACCCGACCCCGGCCAAGCGTCCGGCCTGGTCGGTGCTGGACAACCGCAAGCTGCAGCAGGATTTCGGCATCGTGCTGCCGACATGGCAGGACGGCCTGAAGCGGGTGATGGCTGAGACTGCCTGACCGGGAAGGCGACCACCGTTGGTGGTCGCGTGCATCCACAGTGTGCCGACCAACGGTCGGCACCCACTCCAGCCGGCGTGCGCCGGATCAACTGCGCCCGTACGTGTCCTCGAAACGCACGATGTCATCCTCGCCCAGGTAGCTGCCCGACTGTACTTCGATCAGTTCCAGCGGCAGCTTGCCAGGGTTGCGCAGGCGATGGGTCACGCCCAGCGGAATGTAGGTGCTCTGGTTCTCGCTGAGCAGGATCACTTCGTCGCCGCGGGTCACCTCGGCGGTGCCGCTGACCACGATCCAGTGCTCGGCGCGATGGTGATGCATCTGCAGGCTGAGCGTGCCGCCGGGCTTGACCGTGATGCGCTTGACCTGGAAACGCTCGCCGTTGTCGATCGAATCGTACGCGCCCCACGGGCGGTAGACCTTGCGATGCCAGGTGGCCTCGCTGCGGCCTTCGGCTTTCAGCTGCGCCACCACGGTCTTGACCTCCTGCATGCGGTCGGCCTTGCCGACCAGCACGGCATCGTCCGTCTCGACCACGATCACATCGTCCAGGCCGACCAGTGCCACCAGGCGCTGTGCATAGGCATAGGTGTTGCGGCAGTCGATGGCAATCACATCACCCTGGTGGGCGTTGCCGTTGCCGTCCTGCTGCGAGACATCGCGCAGGGCTGTCCAGGAGCCGACATCGTTCCAGCCCGCGTCCAGCGGAATCACCACGGCGTCCGCGGTCTTTTCCATCACCGCGTAGTCGATGGAGTCGGAAGGAACCGCTGCGAAGGCGTCCTTGTCCAGACGGGTAAAATCCGAGTCGCGACGGGCCTGCTGCCAGGCCTGGCGGCTGCCGGCCAGCATGTCGGGCTGGAAGCGCTCCAGCTCCTGCAGGTAGCGCGAGGCCTTGAACAGGAACATGCCGCTGTTCCAGTAGTACTGGCCGCTGCTGACGTAACCGCTGGCCGTCTCCAGGTCGGGCTTTTCGACAAAGCGCTCGACCGCACGCAGGCCCTGCCCATTGGCGGCCTTGATATAGCCGTAGCCGGTTTCCGGTCCGGTCGGCACGATGCCGAAGGTCACCAGCTTGCCGGACTCGGCAGCGCTGGCTGCAGCCTGCACGACTGCACGGAACGCAGCCTCATCGGTGATTACATGGTCCGAGGGCAGCACCAGCAGCAGCGCATCGGCGCCGTCGCGGGTGGCCTCCAGGGCCGCGACCGCTATCGCCGGCGCCGTATTGCGGCCAACCGGTTCCAGGATGATGGCAGCCGGCTCGGCGCCGACCTGCTGCAGCTGCTCGGCAGCGACGAAGCGGTGCTCTTCGTTGGCGATTACCAACGGGCCGTGGGTGGCGATGGGGGCGATGCGCTGCCAGGTGGCCTGCAGCATCGTCAGTTCGCCTGCCAGCGGCAGGAACTGCTTCGGATACGCCTCGCGCGACAGTGGCCACAGGCGGGTGCCGGAACCACCGGACAGGATGACGGGCTGGATATTGCTCATGATCTTCCTTGATTACTGCTGGATAAGGCGGGAGATTTCGTCGGTACGGGCCTGCATCAGCGCTGCGTCGCCGCGGGCTTCAACGTTCAGGCGCAGCAGCGGCTCGGTGTTGGAACTGCGCAGGTTGAAGCGCCAGTCGCCGAAATCGGCGCTGATGCCATCGGTATGGTCCAGCGCCGGCGACTGCGCGGCGAAGTGCTCCATCACGCGTGCCACCGCAGCCTTGGCATCGGCCACCTTGAAGTTGATCTCGCCACTGCATGGATAGGCCGCCATGCGGTCTTCGACCCAGTCGGCCAGCGAGCGGCCACTCTCGGAGATAAGCTGCGCGATCAGCAGCCACGGGATCATGCCGGAGTCGGCATAGGCGAATTCGCGGAAGTAGTGGTGGGCGCTCATCTCGCCGCCGTACACCGCATCTTCGGCGCGCATCTTTTCCTTGATGAAAGCGTGACCGCTCTTGCACAGCACCGGCACGCCGCCTGCCTGTTCAACCATTTCCACGGTGTTCCAGACCAGCCGCGGGTCATGCACGATCTTGCCACCGGGATTGCGTGCCAGGATGGCCTTGGCCAGCAGGCCGACCAGATAGTAGCCCTCGATGAAGCGGCCGGTATGGTCGAAGAAGAAGCAGCGGTCGAAGTCACCGTCCCAGGCAATGCCGAAGTCGGCGCCGTGTTCGCGCACTGCATCGGCGGTGGCGGCGCGGTTTTCCGGCAGCAGCGGGTTGGGAATGCCGTTGGGGAAGTTGCCATCGGGTTCGTGGCAGATGCGGATGAACTCGAACGGCAGGTGCGGTGCCAGCAGGTCGACGATGGCGCCCGCACCACCGTTGCCGGCATTGACCACCAGCTTCAGCGGCTTGAGCTTGGCGGCGTCGACGTAGCTCAGCAGATGCTGGATATAGGCGCTCTTGTCATGCTGGGCGGTCTGCCCGGCGCGCAGCGCCTGGACCTCGGACGTATCCGCGGCGACCGCATCGGAGATCGCGAACAGGCCGGTATCGGAGCTGATCGGACGGGCATTCTCCTTGACCAGCTTCATGCCGTTGTAGTCCATCGGGTTGTGGCTGGCGGTCACCATCACGCCGCCGGCCGCGCCGAGGTGATCGGTCTGGAAGTAGACCTCTTCGGTACCGCACAGGCCGATGTCGATCACTTCGCGGCCGGTACCACGCAGGCCTGCGGCCAGCGCATCCTGCAGCGCCGGGCTGGTCAGGCGCACATCGTGGCCGAGGACCACCGGGCCGGGAGCGAGCTGCGCGGCCAGGGCGACGCCGATGCGACGGGCCAGGTCTTCGTTCAGTTCTTCCGGCACGCGGCCGCGGATATCGTAGGCCTTGAAGGCGGGCAGGGGCATCGATCAGATCCTTTGTGAGCTCAGCCCCCAATTGTAGTCCCAGTCCCGTATGGGAATCGTTTCCACCGGGGAACGCCACCTGACTGGCGTTCGGGGGTCAGGTTCGCGTCGACCGTTTGCCCGCTTTACGGGAACGTTTGCCGGGCAGGCCCGGCAACGGTGCCAGCAGCGCCTGCACGTCTTCCTCGCTGAAGCGTGGCCCCGTAGCGCCGCCGCCTTCGAGAATCGAGTCGGCCAGCGTGGCCTTGCGTTCCTGCAGCTCGGCGATCCGTTCTTCGATGCTGCCTGCGGCGATCAGCCGGTAGACGAACACCGGCTGCTGCTGGCCGATGCGATGGGCGCGGTCGCTGGCCTGGTTTTCGGCCGCCGGGTTCCACCAGGGGTCGAAGTGGATGACGGTGTCGGCGGCGGTCAGGTTCAACCCGACGCCACCTGCCTTCAGGCTGATCAGGAACACCGGTGCCTCGCCCTGCATGAAGCGCTGCACCGGCGTGGCCCGGTTCTGGGTGTCGCCGGTCAGGGTCACATAGGCCAGCCGCAGGTCCTCAAGCGCCTGCGCGATCAGTGCCAGCATGCCGGTGAACTGCGAGAACACCAGGATCCGTCGGCCTTCCTCGACCATCGACGGCAGCATCTCGCGCAGCAGCTCCAGCTTGGCCGAACCGGCATTGCGTGCCGGGGCGTCGCCCGGCAGCAGGCGCGGATCGCAGCAGACCTGGCGCAGCTTCAGCAAGGCATCCAGCACCACGATATGGCTGCGCGCCAGCCCGCTGCCGCTGATGGCCTCGCGCACCTGCTTTTCCATCGCTGCGCGCACGGTTTCATAGAGATCACGCTGCCCGCCCTCCATTTCCACCGCGCGGGTAATGAGGGTCTTGGGCGGAAGCTCTGACGCGACCTGGTCCTTGCGACGGCGCAGGATGAAGGGACGCAGACGCTGCGCCAGCAACGTGGCGCGACGGTGGTCGCTGCCGCGTTCGATCGGATGGCGCCAATGCTGGTTGAACTGCTTCTCGCTGCCGAGCAGGCCGGGCAGCAGGAAGTCGAACTGCGTCCACAGCTCGCCCAGGTGGTTCTCCAGTGGCGTGCCGGTCAGGCACAGGCGATGGCGGGCCTGCAGGGTGCGCAGGGTGATGGCCGCGCGAGACTTCGGATTCTTCACCTGCTGGGCTTCATCCAGAATCAGCAGATGGTAGGCATGTGCCTGCAGCGCCTGCTCGTCGCGCCACAGCAGGGGGTACGTGGTCAGCACAAGATCGTGCTCGGGGATGGCCTCGAACAGTGCTTCGCGCGCCGGTCCGTGCAGGGTCAGCACGCGCAGGCCAGGGGTGAAGCGTGCCGCTTCGCTCTGCCAGTTGTGCAGCAGCGAGGTCGGCACCACCAGCAGCGCCGGCCGGTCCAGGCGGCCACTTTCCTTCTCGACCAGCAGATGCGCCAGTGTCTGCAGGGTCTTGCCCAGCCCCATGTCATCGGCCAGCACCCCGCCCAGCCCCTGCTGGCGCAGGTACTGCAGCCACGACAGGCCTTCACGCTGATAGGGACGCAGCGTCGCCACCAGCCCCGCCGGTGGCGGCACTTCGCCCAGTGCGGGTGCCTGCATCAGCCGTTGCACCAGCGCCTGGGTATCCTTGCGGCCCCGGAACTGCAGGCGCGCCGTGTCCTGCAGTGCCTGCAGGCGGCCACGATCAAGCGCTGACAAGCGCAGCGGCGCGCCACGCTGGGCGAACAGGTCCGCCAACAGGGCCATGATCGGCTTCAGTCGTGCGGCCCGCAGTGCCAGGCGGGTGTTGTCGCCTGCCATCAACAGGATGTTCTCGTCGTCGCCGATGGCGTCCAGCTGGCCACGCATCCAGCGGGGATCGGATTGCAGCACCTGCTGCAGCAGCGGAACCATCGACACGTTGCGACCTTCCACCTGGATGTCCAGACCCAGGTTGAACCAGCTCGCATCCGTCGGGTCCGCCTGGATGTCCAGGTCGATCTCATCCACCCGGGTGATGCGATGGCGGAAATCGTCGTCCGTCTCCACCTTCCAGCCCAGGGCTTCCAGGCGCGGCACGTCATCCAGCAGGAACCGTGTCCAGTCATGGGTGCGCAGCTGGAACTGCGGGCCTGCGCCGTCCAGTGGCGCCCGCGGGGCCGTGTCGCGATGCAGCCCCACCGTGCGCAGCTCGGCCTCACGCCGTGACTCCTCACCCAGGTCACGGGGCAGCAGGGCGAGCTGGCCCTCCGGATCATGTGCGAACAGGCTCGGATCATCCAGGAACCGCACGTGCTCGTCGTATTCGAAGGCCACGGTCGCGATATCGGCCCATTGCGAAGGGTCGCGGGGGCCGAGCCACGGCGGACGGAACTCGACCGTGTGCAGGCGCAGGACGGGAGTCATCGAACTGATCAGCAGCGTTGGCAGCGTGCTGCTGTCGTCGGGCATGGGGGACGTATGATCGATCTGCTGCAGCATCTGCGCCAGCACAGCCGCCACGTGCATGCAATCGTGGCCGAGCGGGCAGGAACACCGGTTCCGCAGCAGGCTGTGCGGAGGGCGGAGGCTGGCGGCCAGGTCGATCTCCACCCGGTAGGAGTACTTGGCCGAGATCTTTACCTCAGCGACCAGCATGTCACCAAACAGACGCATGCTGTGGACTTCCGACAGGCAATGATCGCTCATTTCCAGCGTCCGGCCGTCCATCCAACGGAGCAGGTCTTCTTCGGTGTAGGTATGGGCCATCAACGAGGGTGGGCCGGGCACGGGGTCGGCCATTGGCAGGGGAACCGGGCATTCTACGGAACCCAGTGCGATGCCCGTGCAATGCTGCGGCGCATCCAGGCCCTTCGCCGCCCTCCAGCTAGAATGCGGTCATCCTCAACGTGCAGGGTAGTACAGCAATGCAGCAATCGACTTCCACCGGCAAGCGCAGCAAGCGCTTCGCCAGTGCGGCGGAGGCCCTGCAAGGGGTGGTCGCCGATGGCCAGACGCTGGCCGTGGGCGGCTTCGGCCTGTGTGGCATTCCCGAGGCATTGATCGCCGCGTTGCGCGACAGTGGTGCCAAGGGCCTGACCGTGATCTCCAACAATGCCGGCGTTGATGGTTTCGGCCTGGGCCAGCTGCTGGAAACCCGGCAGATCAAGAAGATGATTTCGTCCTACGTGGGCGAGAACAAGGAGTTCGAGCGCCAGTTCCTGGCCGGCGAGCTCGAGCTGGAATTCAACCCGCAGGGCACCCTGGCCGAGCGCCTGCGTGCCGGCGGCGCGGGCATTCCGGCGTTCTTCACCGCCACCGGCTATGGCACCGTGGTGGCCGAAGGAAAGGAAACCCGCGAATTCGATGGCAAGCACTACGTGATGGAGACCGCGCTGCGCGCCGACGTGGCGCTGGTCAAGGCGTGGAAGGCCGACGAAGCGGGCAACCTGGTGTTCCGCAAGACCGCGCGCAACTTCAATCCGGCCTGCGCGATGGCCGGCAAGGTCTGCATCGTGGAAGTGGAAGAGGTGGTGCCGGTGGGTGCCATCGACCCGGACCAGGTGCACCTGCCGGGTATCTACGTGCACCGCATCGTGCACAACGCGCATCCTGAAAAGCGCATCGAACAGCGCACCATCCGCGCGGAGGGCAACTGACATGGCGTGGACCCGAGATGAAATGGCGGCACGCGCCGCCCGCGAACTGACCGATGGTGCCTACGTGAACCTGGGCATTGGCCTGCCGACCCTGGTCGCCAACCATATTCCCGAAGGCGTGGATGTGTGGCTGCAGTCGGAAAATGGCCTGCTCGGCATCGGTCCGTTCCCGACCGACGCCGAAGTGGACGCCGACCTGATCAATGCCGGCAAGCAGACCGTCACCGCGCGTGCCGGTGCCAGTTACTTCGGCAGCCACGACAGCTTCGCGATGATCCGCGGTGGCCATGTGAATCTGGCTATCCTCGGCGCCATGCAGGTCACCGACAAGGGCGACCTGGCCAACTGGATGGTGCCCGGCAAGATGGTCAAGGGCATGGGCGGCGCGATGGATCTGGTGGCCGGCGTGCAGCGCGTGGTGGTGCTGATGGAGCACACCGCCAAGAACGGCGAGCACAAGATCCTGACCGAATGCACGCTGCCGCTGACCGGCGTGGGTGTGGTCGACCGCATCATCACCGACCTCGCCGTGTTCGACGTGACCGACAAGGGCCTGTTGCTGGTGGAAGCGGCGCCGGGCGTCAACGATGACGAGCTGAAGGAAAAGACCGGCGTTTCGTTCCGTCGCTGAAGTCAGTGGTATTGCCGCGCAGCGCCAGCCTCAGGGCTGGCGTTGTGGCCAAGCGACGATGTAGCCTGCGTTGGCAACAAGATCCGGCAACAACTGCGTGACCGAGTCAAATGCACTGTCGTTGTCCAGCTCAGTGGGATAGCAGTGTGCATCCAGTAGTGATCGCAGCGCCGCCGCCCGCAGCCACATCGTGTCTATTGCCTGCGGCGTTGGCGCGCGCGTCAGCCCAAGCCGGGCTGCCCAGCGCAGATGACTGCGCGAAACGATGATTGCCTCCCGGGTGGATGTCGCGAGCATGCCCAGCGCAGGTTTCTCGCTGAACTGCTGAAGTGCGGCATCGATAGCGGCCGCCCCGGGTAGCTGCTGTCCTGCGTCGCGGCTTCCGCGCAGGTCCAGCCAGCAGGTCAGCAACGATGGATCCGGACCGAAGGTTTCCAGAACCTGCAGGATGCTGGGCAAGGCATTGCCAGCATGGCCGATGATATCGACCGCAGCGTCCTGCGGGCGTAGCGCGGTTGGAATGAACACGCGGTAGCTCACCCCCAGGTCGCACGCGGCATCACAAGCGGTGGCGATCAACTCGGGATCATCAATGAGAACCAGCAGGCAAACCTGCAGGGGGGAGGCGAGCGGAGTCGGGGACAGCGCTTGGCGCGTCGCGTCGAGCCAGGCATGCCCAAGCCGTGCATCAGGTTCCAGCACGGCGCCTTCTGCCCATTCGTTCCAGGCGTTGATGAACACCATCCGCTGGCTCGCCGGCGCCGATGCCAGGCGTTCATGGATCGTGGTCTGCAGCCAGTCGCGGTAGCCACGTGGTGAAGCGTGCAGGTAAACGCGGCCGCGACCGGAACGACGCGCCTCGTTGTCCCAGCCGGGGTTCACGCCCGGGTAAAGCGGATAGTCCGGCAGCGGGCGGGCTGCGATTTCTGCAGCCAGTTCGCGCCAGTCGCGTACATCGCCATTGAAGGCCGGATTGAGCAGCCATTGTTGCGCCGACAGCGAACGCGGATTACTCATGTTCGGTGGGAACTCTACTGCCGCATCGAACCCGATGTCGCGGGGATCCGGGCGCTCGAAGCCCTGCACGTACGCCAGGTGGATCTCGCCGACGTCATTGTCGCGGCACCAGCGGCGCCAGCGTTCGGCGGTCGCCCGGGCGTCGGGCAGCAGGTGCGGGCGATAGACCAGCAGCATCGGCCGGCCCTCGACCTTCAAGGCACGGCGGTCGCGCAGGTAGGGCGCGACATGTGCGATGAAGGCCAGATCATCCTCGGCGCTGTGCTGCTGGCCGATCAGGATGTCCTCGTCGCGGCCGTCCCAGCGTCGTGCCCAGTTCTCGTTGGCCCAGCACAGGCAGAACGGCAATTCGATGCTGTCATCTGCCAGCCATTGGCGCAGCGGATCCTCCATCAGGGTGCGGCCGCTGAACCAGTAGTAGTAGAAGCAGAACGCGCCGATGCCGTACTCAGCTGCGAGGCGTGCCTGGTCCCGCATCACCTGAGGGTTGCGCAGGTCGTAGAAACCCAGGTCTGCCGGCAGGCGGGGCTGGATGTGGCCCTCGAACTGCGGCAGCGCGCGGGTTACGTTGCGCCATTCGGTGAAGCCCTTGCCCCACCAGGTGTCATTCTCGGGGAAAGTGTGGAACTGCGGCAGGTAGAACGCGACCAGCGTTGCCGGCAAAGGAGACTGCAAGGTCGCCTCACGCCATGGCACGTGGCCGATCGCCTGCTCGTCGGCACGCCAGCGTAGCTGGGCGCTGGCGCGCGTGCCCCCCTCGTCCTGCTGGCCCTTGGGTGGCGGCGGTACCCAGTCGCTGTGCCGCGCCAACAGCCGGGTGCGCAACCGGTCACGCTGCGCCTGTGGCAGCGGCAAGGCCCGGAACACGGCGCGCAGCAACGGAAACAGCGACTGGCGCACGCTCATCGGGCTGGGCCCCACGAAAGGCGGCAATCGGACGGCATCGGCATGTGGGCAACGGTCATGGCGCCATTTTCGGTGCTGGCGGCCATGACGGCAAACACTGGCGTGCTAGCGTGTGGCCATGCTGTTCCCCCACGACCTGCCCGATGCCGATGTCCAGCACCTGCCGGGCTGGCTGGCCGCGGCCGATGCCGACCGGCTCCTGTCCGCCCTCCAGGCCGAAGTCCCCTGGGAAGTCCACCGCATCCGCATGTTCGGCAACTGGGTGGATTCGCCGCGGCTGAGCTGCTGGATCGGCGATCTGCAGGCGCGCTACCGCTATTCCGGTGCTGAATTCGTGCCGCACCCCTGGCCACCCGCGTTGCAGGCCATGCGTGAGCGCCTGCAGGCGGAGGGCATCGGCCGCTTCAACAGCGTGCTGCTGAACCGCTATCGCGGCGGCGGTGATTACATGGGCTGGCACAGCGATGACGAGCCGGAGCTGGGGGCGGCCCCGGTGATTGCTTCGCTGAGCCTGGGCGCGGCGCGCCGCTTCCTGCTGCGCCGGCGCGACGACCCGGCGCGGAAGGCCGAGTATCTGCTCGGCCATGGCGATCTGCTGGTGATGGCGGGGCAGACGCAGCAGTTCTATCAGCACGCGCTGCCAAAGATGGCGCGGGTGCAGGGCGAACGGATCAACCTGACGTTCCGCTGGATTACACCACGCTGATCGGTCAGCGCGCGACGGTCGGCTGGTCGGCCTGCCCGCTTGTCAGCGTCCAGCCCACCATCTCCTGTGCCAGCTGCTGCAGGCCACGTTCGAAGGCGGCGGTCACCGCCGGCACGTCGGTACTGCCGACCGGCTGCGCCTGGCGGAAGGTACGGTCGGCAACCACGCGCTGGTCGGCGACGTGGATCAGCTTGGCGTTGACCTCGATCACCACCGTTGGCGTGGCTTGGCCCTGGTAGTCCGATTCGAAGCGGCGCACGTCGGTGGACAGCTTGTAGTCAGCGCGGATGCCAGCGGTGCTGCGGGCCACGCCGCGGATGCGGCCGGAATCCTCGAAGCCCCGCAGCAGGGTGTCCTCGATCATGTCGGTGGCCGGCTGTGCCCAGCTGGCCCCCTTGTAGATCTCCAGCTGCGACGGCGTCGGCCGCACGTTGATGCGCGGGCTGTCGACCATGCGCGCCGCGCTGGGCTTGGCCAGTACCAGCTGCCAGCTGGCCTGCGGCCACGCCGGGTCGGCCTTCACCTGCACCGAGGGCGAGTACAGTGTCACTGCGGTTTTCTCGCTGCTGCCAAGGATGGAGCAGCCGCCCAGCAGGGTGACCATCGAAGCGGCCAGCAGCAGGCGCGGAAGGGTGGTCGGGCTCATTTGGGTTCGAACTCCTTCGGTGCGTCGCGGCCCAGCAGGTAGCGCGCGGGGTTGTTCTCGAGGCGGTCGCTGACCCGGCGCAGGTCGCGGATCAGGCCGCGCAGCTCGGTCAGCGTCGGGCCCAGCTGGCCAAGGCCATCGTTGGCGAAGCTGTTGATCGCGGCACGGTTCTCGCCGAGGATCGAATCGGCGTTGCCGGCGGCCGAATCCAGCTTGGCCAGGGTGCCGTCGAGCTTGTCGATGATGCCCGGCAGCTGCTGCACCAGGTTCTTGTCCAGGCGCTCGATGGTGCCGTTGGTGGTCTTCAGTGTGGTGTCCAGGCTGCGGGCGGCATCGCGCGCGCTGAGGAGCAGCGCCTGGGTACCCTGGTCACGGTCGGCCAGGCCGCCGCTGATCGTCTCCAGGTTGGCCAGCGTGGCGTTGATCGAGGCCACGTTGCGGTCGCTGAGGATCTGATCCATGCGCTCGACGATGCGGTTGGCAACGTCGGTGATGTTCTGCAGCGCCGACGGCGTGGTCGGAATGATCGGGGCCGGGTCCTTGTTGACCGTGGTCAGTGCCGGCGACTGCGGCGTGCCGCCGCTGAGCTGGATGATCGACGGGCCGGTCAGGCTGGTGATCGCCAGCTTGGCACGGGTATCGGTCTTGACCGGGGTGGTCGAGTTCAGGCGGATGCGTGCGACCACCTGGCGCGGGTCGTCCGGCACCAGGTTCAGTTCGATGATCGAACCCACCGCGATGCCGTTGTACTGCACCGGGCTGCCCACCGACAGGCCGGTCACCGCCTCGCGGAACACTACGCGGTATTCCTGCCAGGTGCGGTCAGAGGAGTACTTGGCGGCCCACAGGCCGAAGGCCAGCAGGGCCAGGCCGGTGATCAGGGTGAACGCGCCGATCAGCACGTAGTTGGCTTTGGTTTCCATGGCTCAGGCACTCTCGATCTGTTCGCCGCGCGCGGCACGCGCACGCGGTCCGTGGAAGTATTCCTGGATCCACGGATGATCCAGTTTCTCGATGTCCGGCAGTGGCGCGTTGGCCACCACTTTGCGGTCGGCGATCACCGCGACCCGGTCGCAGATGGCGTACAGCGTGTCCAGGTCATGGGTGATCAGGAACACGGTCAACCCCAGTGCTTCCTGCAGGGTCTTGATCAGGCGGTCGAAGGCGGCCGCGCCGATCGGGTCGAGGCCAGCGGTCGGTTCATCCAGGAACAGCAGCGGCGGATCCAGCGCCAGCGCGCGGGCCAGGCCGGCGCGCTTGCGCATGCCGCCGGACAGCTGCGAGGGCAGTTTGTTGATCGCATCGGCGGGCAGGCCGGCCAGCTTCACCTTCAGCAGCGCCAGTTCGTAATGCCAGCGCTCCGGCAGTTCGCGGTGGTGCTCCTTCAGTGGCACCTGAACGTTCTCGCCCACGGTCAGCGACGAGAACAGCGCGCCGTCCTGGAATAGCACGCCGGTGTTGCGCTCGATGTGCAGGCGGCTCTCGGCATCGTCGGCACGCGCGTCGCGGCCGAGCACTTCGATCTGCCCGGCATCGGGCACGCGCAGGCCGAGGATCGAACGCATCAGCACCGATTTGCCGGTACCCGAACCACCCACCACGCCCAGGATCTCGCCGCGGCGCACATCCAGGTCCAGGTCCTCATGCACAGTCTGGCTGCCGAAACGGTTGACCAGGCCACGCACGCGGATGGCCAGCTCGTGGCCGTTGTCGTCCTGCATGGGAATGTCTTCGGGCGTCGGATGCGTGCTCATGTCACCAGTCCATGTGCATGAACCACAACGCCGCGAAGGCGTCGATGATGATCACCAGCGAGATGGTCTGCACCACGCTGGAGGTGGTGCGTTCGCCCACCGACTGCGCCGTGCCTTCCACCTTCAGCCCTTCCAGGCAGCCGATCAGGCCGATCACCAGCGCGAACACCGGCGCCTTCGACAGGCCGACCAGCATGTGCCGCACTTCCATCGTCTCGTGCATGCGCGCGATGTACATCTGCGGCGGGATGTCGAGGTCGAACGCACCGACGGTGATGCCGCCGGCCAGGCCGGCGACCATTGCAATGAAGGTCAGCAGCGGCAGGGTGACCAGCAGGGCCATCAAACGTGGCAGTACCAGCAGGTCGATCGGATCTAGGCCCAGCGTGCGCATCGCATCGATTTCCTCGCGCGCCTTCATCGCACCGATCTGCGCGGTGAAGGCGCTGGCGGTGCGGCCGGCCAGCACGATCGCGGTCAGCAGTACCGCAAATTCGCGCAGGAAGGCGATGTTGACCAGCTCGACCACGTAGATCTCGGCGCCGAAGTCGCGCAGGATGGTCGAGCCGAGGAAGGCGATCACCGCGCCAACCAGGTAGGACAGCAGCGCCACCAGCGGTACCGCATCCAGCCCGACCTGCTCCATCTGGTGCACGGTGGCCGTCATCCGGAAGCGGCGGGGTTCCTTGACCAGGCGCGCCGCCTTGACCAGGTTCTCGCCGAGGAAACTGCACAGCGCCTTGATGTTGTGGCCGGTGGCATGGACGCTGACACCCAGCCGTTCCAGGGCCGCCAGCACGCCGAAGTCGCGCTTGGGCTTGGGCCGGTCGTCGGCCACTTCCTCGATGGTGCACACCAGCGCCTGGTGATCCGGGCGGAACTTCAGTGCGTCCTCGCCGAGGTCGGCGCGATGGGCCACGCGCAGTACCTGCAGCACGCCGGCCGAATCCATCTTCTCGATGGCGGTGGCATCGATGCCGGTCAGCGTGTCGGGAACGCCGCGCAGGACTTCGGCCGCGGCCAGCGCGGTCTTCAAGGTCCAGGTGCCGGACAGGCGGATCACGCCCGGGTCATGGGCATCCTGTTCGAGCTGGGGGGCGTGGTTCGGGGTCACTTGGGCCATTCGGGTCGCAGCATAACCGTTCTGTATTGGGCTTCGCGTCGAACTCGGATGAATTTCTCCGGTAAGGCCCAGCCTAGGTAATACTACGGCGCATGTCCGCAGACGCTCACACGATCCCCACGCCCCAGGCCACCTACGCGCAGCGCGTGGCCTTCGTTTCCGAGATCGCCGGACGCCTGCACAGCTATGGCACAACGGCCCAGCGCCTGGAAACGGCGGTGGTGGCACTGGCCCGCCAGCTCGATCTGGATTGTGAACCGTGGTCGAATCCCACCGGTATCATCCTCAGCTTCAGCGACCCGGCGCAGGCGATCGGCTCCAGTGACATCACCCGCGTGATCCGTCTGGCCCCCGGTGAAAACGATCTGCACAAGCTCAGTGTGGCTGACCATATCGCCGAGGAAGTGGCCAACGGGCGGATGAGCATCGCCCAGGGCCACACCGCGCTGCGCCAGCTGGACAAGGATCCGGGCCGGCGCGGCAAGCTGCGCACCATACTCTCGTTCACCCTTGGCGCGGCCGGCGTGGCCGGCATGTGGAAGCTGCCGTGGCTGGACATCGCGACCGCCGGTGTCATCGGCCTGATGATCGGCCTGCTCGGCATGGTCACCGACCGTCGCCCGGCCACCCGCGAAGCCGCCGAGGCGCTGGCCGCACTGCTGGCCGGCCTGGTCGCCACGCTGGTCGCATCCTTCATCGGCGCGCTCAACCTCAACACGGTGATCATCGCCTCGCTGGTGGTGCTGCTGCCCGGCATGTCGCTGACCAATGCGGTCAATGAACTGGCCAGCCAGCACTGGGTATCGGGTACCGCGCGCTTCGCCGGCGCGCTGACCACCATCATGAAGCTCAGCGTCGGCGCGATGATCGCGGTGACCCTGGCCGATGTGCTCGGCCTCGATCCGGTAATCCGCGCCACGCGGCCGCAGGGGCCGTGGGTGGAATGGGGTTCGCTGCTGACCGCGGCGTTCGCCTTCGCGATGCTGTTCAAGGCCAACCGCCGTGATTACCCGTGGGTGATCGCTGCCTCGGTGGCCGGTTATGCGATCTCCAAGTTTGGCGGCCATGCCTGGGGCGCACCGGCCGGCATCTTCCTGTCGGCGATGCTGCTGACCGCCGGTGGCAATCTGTTCGGCCGCCTCGTTGGCCGCCCAGGTGCGATCATCCGCCTGCCCGGCATCATCATGATGGTGCCCGGCAGCACCAGCCTGCGCGGCGTGCTGACCCTGGTCCAGCAGCAGGACGTGGGTGCCGGCCAGAGCGTGTTCCTCACCGTGCTCAACGTGGTGATGGCGCTGGTGGCCGGCCTGCTGTTCGGCAACCTGCTGATGCCCGCTCGCAAAACCCTGTAGGTGGGACCGTTGGTCCACACACCGAAGAATGAAAAACGCCGGCTTTCGCCGGCGTTTTTCAATGCATTCCAATCCGGCCTCAGGCCTTCTTGATCAGGAAATCTTCCGGCTTCTTGTTGCCCTTGGCGGTCAGCTCGGCCATCCAGCGCGGCTGCTTGCCACGGCCGGTCCAGGTTTCCTTGGGGTTGGCCGGGTTGCGGTACTTCGGCGCAACCTTGCCCAGCTTGCGGCCAGCGGTCTTCGACGGTGCCTTGGCGACCTTGGCCACCTTGCGCGCGCGCGGGGCCGGGGCGTCGCCGAACAGCTCCTCGATGGTGTAACCCTCGGTCTTGGCCAGCTTGGTCAGCTGTGCCCGGACCTTGGTGATCGGCCGGCGCTTGGCGACGATGGTCTGCTGTTTCTTGGCGGTGCGGATCAGGGCGCCCAGCTCGCGTGCCGACAGGCCGGTCAGGTCAATGCTCATTTACGGTTACTCCGGAAACTAATAAGTGGACGGGACGAGCCAGTCCATGGCGTCGCGGGACAGAATAAAGATGAATTAATCCCAGCACAAATGCAGACGGGTCATGGCCTGGCAGCATCCCGGCTGCATTGCGTCGATTCTGACCGGATTATGTCCGCTGCAATATTGCTCAAATGGGCGTCAGGTAAAAAAAGACCGGGGCATGCCCCGGTCCTTTCCTGATCAGTCCTGCAGGCGCTGCAGCAGCGTGGCCTTGTCCAGGTTTTCCGCTTCGCTGGCGCGGCGCGAGCGGTACTCGTAGGTACCGGCGGCCAGGCCGCGTTCGCTGACCACCACGCGGTGCGGGATGCCGATCAGTTCCATGTCAGCGAACATCGCGCCCGGGCGCAGGCCACGGTCGTCGAGCGCCGCGTCCAGGCCTGCATCGCGCAGCTCCTGCAGCAGGTTGGCTGCGGCGTCGGCCACGGCGGCGTCACCCTTCGGGTTGATCACGCACACCACCACCTGCCACGGCGCCATCGCGTCGGGCCAGATGATGCCGGCATCGTCATGGTTCTGTTCGATCGCGGCAGCCACCACGCGCGAGATGCCGATGCCATAGCAGCCCATCGCCATCACCGCCGCCTTGCCGTTCTCGTCCAGCACGGTGGCGTCCAGCGCTTCGGCGTACTTGCGGCCCAGCTGGAACACGTGGCCGACTTCGATGCCACGGGCGATCTTCAGTTCGCCACCGTCCAGCGCGCGGTCACCGGCACGCACGTTGCGGATGTCGGCCACTTCCGGTTCCGGCAGGTCGCGGTCCCAGTTGACGCCGGCCAGGTGGAAACCGGCTTCGTTGGCGCCGACGACGAAGTCGGACATCGCCGCCACTTCGCGATCGGCGACCACGCGGATGGCCTTGGCCGGGGCGACCGGGCCGAGGAAGCCCGGCACGCTGCCCAGGTGCTCGGCGATTTCCGCCTCGCTGGCGAAGCGCTGTTCGTCCAGGCCGGCAACCTTGGCCAGCTTGATCTCGTTGACCTCATGGTCGCCGCGCACCAGCACCAGCACGAACTGCTGTGCCTTGCCTTCGCCAGCGATCAGCGCCACCGACTTCACCGTGCGCTGCAGGTCGATGCCGAGCAGCGCCGCGACATCCTCGCAGGTCTTCTGGGTGGGGGTGTCGACCTTGCGCATGGCTTCGCTGGCGGCCGCACGCGGTGCCGGATCGGCGGCGATCGCCGCTTCCATGTTGGCCGCGTAGTCCGAGCCGGTGGAGAACACCAGCGCGTCCTCGCCGGAATCGGCGATCACGTGGAATTCCTGCGAGGCATCGCCGCCGATCGCGCCGGAGTCGGCCTGCACCATGCGGAAGTCCAGGCCGAGGCGGGTGAAGATGCGGCTGTAGGCCGACTTCATGTTCTCGTACTCGCGCACCAGGCACTCATCGTGCAGGTGGAACGAATAGGCGTCCTTCATCAGGAACTCGCGCGAACGCATCACGCCGAAGCGCGGACGGATCTCGTCGCGGAACTTGGTCTGCACCTGGTAGAAGTTCACCGGCAGCTGCTTGTAGCTGGACAGCTCGCTGCGCGCGAAGTCGCAGGCGGCTTCTTCGGCGGTCGGGCTGTAGCAGAACACCTGGTCCTTGCGGTCCTTGATCTTCAGCAGCTGCGGGCCGAACTTCTGCCAGCGCCCGGTCTGCTCCCACAGTTCCTTCGGCTGGATGGTCGGGATCTGGAATTCCACGGCACCGGCGCGGTCCATTTCCTCGCGCACGATGCGTTCAACCTTGCGCAGCACGCGCAGGCCCAGCGGCGACCAGGTGTACAGGCCCGATGCCAGCTTGCGGATCATGCCCGCGCGCAGCATCAGCCGGTGGCTGGTGAGCTCGGCATCGCTGGGGGTTTCCTTGGTGGTGTGCAGGTGGAACTGGGAGAGGCGCATCGTCGGCTTCGGATAACGGCAGAGACGTCTATTCTGCCAGCCCGGCCGGGGGGAGGGGTATCGGCAGGGCTGCGCCCTGCACCCGCCTCAAGCAACGTCAACTGCAACAGCAACAGCGGCTTCCTGTGGGATGGCGGGGTGGGTCCGGTTGCGGGGGACGCCGTAAATACGTCCCTGTAGGCTCGGTCGCGCCATCCATGGCGCTCACGCCCCCGCAACCGGACCCACCCCGCCTTCGACAGTTTTCCGCGATCTGTCGCCCTTTTGTAGAGCCGAGCCATGCTCGGCTGCTGTTCGATCAATTCTCGAAATATTCGATTTCCATGGAGATTCATCCACGCATGGCGTGGATCTACTGGCCACCGTCCAACTCTCGGGGGTCACTTCATGGACGGGTTCACGGCGGCCCCGCAACCCCACAGTGCCATGCCATCTCCCAGGAAGCCGCTTTGGCATTTGACGTTGCCGTTGCTTGAAGCAGGTGCAGGGCTGCAAGCCCTGCCGATACCCTCACTCTGCCGGGCAGTAGGCCTTGATGGCGGCCTCCGCCAACCCCTTCTGCGCACTGCGTTGCTCCGGAGCCAACGGGGTATCGGCCTTGCCATCGCCATTGGTGTCCTGCATCACCTGGCCGGACCCTTCCAGCAGGGCCAGGTTGGCCCGGGCCGTGCTGCACTGCTCGGGCACCGGTGCGGCTGGGGTCTCGGCGCTGGCCGCCGCCTGTGGGCTGCGGGCCTGCTCGCGGGTCTCGAACTTCCTGCCCGCCGGCGGGGTCTCCGAGTACTGGGTCACGCCATTGGCGTCCTTCCATTTATAGACCGGGCCGGCCACGGCGTTGGCACTGGCCAACAGCAGCAGGCATCCAAGGCAGGACAGGGCACGCATGGCAAACTCCGCGGAATGGGCGTAGAACGCCGATTGCAGCATTGGCGCCGAGCACTGGCAAGTCGATTAAACTGGATTCCATGGACCCGATCACACCGCCGCCGCGTTCGCGCACGATTTACCTGCTGCCCAACCTGTTCACCACCGCCGGCCTGTTTGCCGGCTTCTACGCGATCATCGCCGCGGCCAACGGGGACTTCGTCAACGCCAGCATCGCCGTGTTCGTGGCAGCGGTGATGGATGGCCTGGATGGCCGCGTGGCGCGGCTGACCGGTACCAGCAGCGAATTCGGCGTGCAGTACGACTCCCTGGCCGACCTGGTCAGCTTCGGCATGGCCCCGGCACTGGTGATGTATCACTGGTCGCTGTCGTGGCTGAAGTTCGATGACCCGCTGCTCGGCCGCGTCGGCTGGGCCGTGGCCTTCCTGTATGCCGCCTGCGCGGCGCTGCGCCTGGCCCGCTTCAACACCCAGGTGGCAGTGGTCGACAAGCGCTGGTTCGTCGGCCTGGCCAGCCCGGCCGCGGCCGGCCTGATGATGTCCTTCGTCTGGGCGTTCGCCGATGGCAAGCTGGGCTGGGACGGCAACCAGCTGCGTTACGTGGCGCTGGCGGTGACGATCATCGCGGCGCTGCTGATGGTCAGCCGCATCCGCTTCTGGAGCTTCAAGGGTGGCGGTGCCAAGGGCACCCGTTCCGACCGTGTGCCGTTCCTGGTACTGGCCCTGGTGCCCGTGGCCATCGCCATCGCGGTGATCGACCTGCCGCGCGTGCTGTTCGCGGTGGGCATCCTGTACGCCCTGTCCGGCCCGGTGATGTGGGCCGTGCAGCGCCTGCGCAAGAAGCCCGAGGCCGCGTGAGCGGGGACCTGCCCGTGCTGTGGTCTCCGGCCCAGCAGGCCTGGCTGCAGGCCATGGGCTACACCGTCTATCACGACGGCCAGTTGGCTGCCGAGCTGGATGCCGCGCTGCAGCTGAGTGTGGCTGAAGCCGAGGCGGCTGCCGTGCCAGCGGTGGAGCAGGTGCGGGCACCAATCGCACCCGCGCGCGAGCCTCCGGCTGAAGCCATACCGTCTTCCCGCCAGGAACGCCCGGCGCCGCCGCGTCGCGAGACCCCGGTCAGCGCACCGGACACCGCGCCCGCCGCTGCCCGCCCGCTGCCGGGTGGCAATGCCCGGCAACCGGTGGTGCGCCTGCCGGATCGCCTGCAGATCGCCTTGCTGCGCGCGTCCGGCTGCAATCCCAATGATCCAGCCACGCAGGCGCTGATGGACAGCTGGCCGCTGGACCAGCTGCGTCGGGACCCGGCCGCCAAGCGCGCGCTGTGGCCACAGCTGCGCGCCCTGCGCAAGCGGGGCGCGCCATGAGTGCGGTCAGCCAGCCCGGTCCGGTCAGCCTGCGCGCGCTGCGCGAGAGCGACCTTAATGCGGTGATGGCGATTGAAGTACGCGGCTATCCGTTTCCCTGGACCCGTGGCATCTTCGTCGACTGCCTGCGTGCGGGCTATCCGGGCCTGGCCATGGAGCGCGATGGCCAGCTGATCGGCTATGGCGTACTCAGCATCGCGGCCGACGAGGCCCATGTGCTGAACGTCTGCATCGACCCGCTGACGCAGTCGCGTGGGCTCGGACGTCAGCTGCTGCGCGCGCTGGTACAGCTGGCCGGCGACCGCGGGGCGCAGCGTGTGTTCCTGGAAGTGCGTCCGTCCAACACGCCGGCGTTGGCGCTGTACCACAGCGAAGGCTTCAACGAGATTGGCCGCCGCCCGCGTTATTACCCGGCCGCACAGGGCCGCGAAGACGCGGTGGTGATGGCGATCGAACTGGTCGACGGCGACCTGCAGGCGATGCCGCCGTTGTAACGGGGAGGGTTGCCGGCCAGCGGCCGGCACTACCGATGGATCTCCGCTGTCATCGACACATCACCTGCCGTGGTAGGTGCCAACCTTGGTTGGCACGCTTTCCTCACGCCATCCGCAGTGCAAGTACACCGCCCACAATCAACGCCGCCGCCAGCCAGCGCGCGCGCGGAATCCGTTCGCGCAACACGAACACCGAGATCAGCAGCGCGAACAGGATCGACGATTCGCGCAGCGCCGAGACCATCGCCACCGGTGCCTGGGTCATGGCCCACAACGCCATCGCGTAGGACGCCGTGGTGCCGACGCCACCGGCCAGCCCCAGCGGCCAGTGCTGGCGCGCATAGTCCAGCACCGCGCCACCGCGGGTGTACAACGCCCACAGGGGCAGTGGAATGCCTGACAGCAGGAACAGCCACAACGTATAGCTGAGTGCGCTGCCGGACTGACGCGCGCCCTGCGCATCGACCAGGGTGTAGGTGGCGATCATCGCGGCAGTCAGCAGCGGCAGCCGCAGCTGGCCGCCACGTGCGCCCAGTGCCATGCACAGGATGCCGGTGCTGACCAGCACCACGCCCAGCCACGCCGCCGGGGGCAGCTGCTCGCCCAGCAGGGTGCCCGCCAGCGCGACCAGGATCGGTGCGCTGCCGCGCATCAGTGGATAGGCCAGGCTCATGTCGACCTGCTGGTAACAGCGTGCGACCAGCCCGTAATAGGTCACCTGCAGCAGCACCGAAGTGGCCAGCCATGGCCAGCTGTGCGCGGCGGGGAAGGGCAGGAAGGGCAGGGCAGCGGCGGACAGCAGCGCGGCGCTGCCGGTGACCAGCACGGTGCCGAGGAACTTGTCCGGCCCACGTTTGACGATCGCATTCCAGCTGGCATGCAGGGCCGCGGCCGCGAGGACCAGCAGGAAAATGGAAAGAGGCATCCAGCGATGATGCCATGCGGGAGAAATGGAAACGCCGGGCATCGCCCGACGTTTCCGATTCCGCTTCGGTGGGTGCCAACCTCTCCCACCGTGGTAGGTGCCAACCTCTCCCGCCGTGGTAGGTGCCAACCTTGGTTGGCACGCACCAGAGCGCGGCGCTTACAGCTTCGCGCGCTGCTCGCGCAGGCCGGCCAGCTGGGTGTTCCAGTCGACCAGGCGCACGCGCTCCTGCTCGACCACGGCCGGCGGCACCTTGTCGGTGAACTTGGCCAGCTTGGTCTCGCTCTTTTCCTTTTCGGCTTCGACGCGGGCGATTTCCTTGTCCAGGCGCACGCGCTCGGCATCGAGATCGACCAGGCCTTCCAGCGGCACCAGCAGCTTCAGCTCGCCGACGATCGCGGCGGCAGCCGGCGGTGCGCTTTCGCCTTCGGCCAGCCACTGGATGCTGTCCAGCTTGAGCAGGAACGACAGCGAGGCGCTGAAACGTTCGATGCGCACGCGGTCCTGCTCCAGGCCGGCCTGCAGGCGCAGCGGCACCTGCTTGGACGGGGCGACGTTCAGTTCGCTGCGCACGCGACGCACGGCACTGATCACGGCCTTCAGCCATTCCACGTCGGCCTCGGCCTGGGCGAAATCGCCTTCGAACTCGGCGGCGGTCGGGTACGGGCGCAGCGACAGCGTGGTTTCGGCCAGCCCCAGGCGCGGGGCCAGCTGCTGCCACAGCTGTTCGGTGATGAACGGCGTGAGCGGGTGCAGCAGGCGAAGCAGCGCTTCCAGCACGTACAGCAGCGTGTGACGGGTGCTCTCGGCATCCGCTGCGTCGGCACCGTTCAGTGCCGGCTTGCTCAGTTCCAGGAACCAGTCGCAGAACTCGTTCCAGGCGAACTCGTACAGGCACTGCGCCAGCAGGTCGAAGCGGTAGTTGGCGTAGTGGCCCTGCGCCTCGGCGGACACCGCGGCCAGGCGCGCCAGGATCCAGCGCTCGGCATCGGTGCGCGGCGTCGGCACGCCGTTGAACGCAGCGCCCTCGGTGTTCATCAGGGTGAAGCGGCTGGCGTTCCACAGCTTGTTGCAGAAGTTCTTGTAGCCCTCGGCGCGGTTCATGTCGAACTTGATGTCGCGGCCGTGGGTGGCCAGCGCGGCGATGGTGAAGCGCAGCGCATCGGCACCGTGGGCAGCAATGCCGTCCGGGAATTCCTTGCGGGTGGCCTTCTCGATCTTCTCCACCATCTTTGGCTGCATCAGGCCGCCGGTGCGCTTGGCGACCAGGTCGTCGATGGTGATGCCGTCGATGATGTCCAGCGGATCGAGCACGTTGCCCTTGCTCTTGGACATCTTCTGGCCCTGGCCGTCGCGGATCAGGCCGGTGAAGTAGACGTCCTTGAACGGGATCTTCCCGACCAGGTTGTCGGTGGCCATGATCATGCGCGCCACCCAGAAGAAGATGATGTCGAAGCCGGTGATCAACACCGACGACGGCAGGTAGCGGTCGAAGCCACGCTCGGCCATGGCCTGTTCGTTGGGCCAGCCCAGGGTGGAGAACGGCCACAGCTGCGAGGAGAACCAGGTCTCCAGCACGTCGCTTTCCTGGTTCAGCACGACGTCGCTGCCCAGGTTGTGCTTTGCCCGCACTTCCTCTTCGCTGCGACCGACATAACAGGTGCCGGTGGCTTCGTCGAACCACGCCGGGATGCGGTGGCCCCACCACAGCTGGCGACTGATGCACCAATCCTGGATGTTGTTCATCCAGTGGCGGTAGGTGTTGATCCAGTTCGGTGGCACGAAGGCGATGGTTCCGTCTTCGACCAGTTCCAGGCCACGCTTGGCCAGGTCGTCCATCTTCACGAACCACTGGTCGGTCAGGTACGGCTCGATCACCTGGCCGGTACGGTCGCCGCGCGGCACCTGCAGCTTGTGCGCCTTGGTCTCGACCAGGATGCCCAGGTCTTCCAGCTCGGCCAGCACCGCCTTGCGCGCGGCGTAGCGGTCCAGGCCCTGGAAGCGTTCCGGCGCATTTTCATTCAGCGCCGCCACCGGGGTGAACAGGTTGATCATCGGCAGGCTGTGGCGCACGCCCACTTCGTAGTCGTTGAAGTCGTGCGCCGGGGTGACCTTGACCACGCCGGTGCCGAACGCGCGGTCCACGTAATCGTCGGCGATCACCGGCACGCGGCGGCCGGTCAGCGGCAGCACCACGCTCTTGCCGATCAGGTGCGCATAGCGCTCGTCTTCCGGGTGCACCATCACCGCGGTATCGCCCAGCAGGGTTTCCGGGCGGGTGGTGGCGACGACCAGGTAGTCGCGGGTTTCGCGCAGGGTTTCCACGCCGTCGGCATCGCGCTCGACGTGCTCGTAGCTCAGGCCGTCATCCAGCGTGTAGGCGATCGACCACAGGAAGCCGTCTTCCTCGGCGCTCTCCACTTCCAGATCCGAGATTGCCGTTTTCAGCACCGGGTCCCAGTTGACCAGGCGCTGGCCACGGTAGATCAGGCCCTGTTCGTACCAGCGCACGAAGGCTTCGTTCACTGCCGCCGACGGCTGCGGGTCCATGGTGAAGGTGCTGCGCGACCAGTCGGCCGACGTGCCCAGGCGGCGCATCTGGCGTTCGATGGTGTCGCCGGACTGCTGCTTCCACTCCCAGACCTTGCCGATGAAGCCTTCGCGGCCCAGCGAATCGCGGGTCTCGCCCTTGCCTTCCAGCGCCAGGTTGCGGCTGACCACCATTTCAGTGGCGATGCCGGCGTGGTCGGTACCGACCTGCCACAACGTGTCGTAGCCGCGCATGCGGTGGTAGCGCACCAGCGCGTCCATCAGGGTCTGCTGGAAGGCGTGGCCCATGTGCAGGGTGCCGGTCACGTTCGGCGGCGGCAGCAGGATGGTGTACGGCTCGCCCGTGCCGGACGGCTTGAAGTGGCCGGCCTTCTCCCAGGCCTCGTAGAGGTCGGTCTCGAAGGACTTCGGGTCGTAGCTGGAGGCGAGTTGGGTCATGCGGGGGAACCGGTAATCAAGGCGGAAGGGAGATCAGCGCGACCCGAGGGCGCGCCGGATCTTCTGGTCGGTGTGGTACTGGCTGACCGCATAGGCGGCCCAGATGGCGGCGGGCAGCCAGCCGATCAGGGTGATCTGCAGGATCAGGCAGACGATGCCGGCAAACGGTCGGCCGATGGTGAAGAAGGACAGCCAGGGAAGAATCAGGGCGATCAGCAGGCGCATCAAGGGGTCCTCGCGGGACTTACATGTCGTGCTTGTTCAGGTCGTAACCGGCGGCCTTGTACTGGCGCCAGCGTTCGCGCAGCGGTTCGCGCGCTTCCGGGTCGGCCGGTACCACTTCCAGCACGCGTTCGCACTGGCCGAGCCAGGGTTCGTCGCGCAGGTTGATCACAAGCGGACGCGCCGGTGCCTCGGTGCCGGGCACGGCGATCAGCACCAGGGCTTCTTCCTCGTCCATGTCCTCGCCGGCGATCTGGTGCGGGATGTAGGCATCGTTGTCGAACGCCCACAGCAGCTCGTCCAGCTCCTCGGCCTGGGCCTGGTCGCGGGCCAGCACCAGGGTGAACAGCCCGGCGTCGTTGGCCTTGCGCGCCAGCTCGCAGACCAGGCGCAACGGCTCGGTCAGGAAGCGGGGCTTGGCGATCAGGTAGAAGTCGGCGCGGGGCATGGCAGGGTCCGGGTCAGGCAGGGTTCCGGCGGTGCCGGGCGAGGCCCCGGCCGACAGGCGCCGGCCAGGGTCGGGTACGGCATCAGGCGCGGGCGGCCTGGTCCAGCAGCCACTGGCTCAGCAGGCCGACCGGGCGGCCGGTGGCCATGCCACGCTTGCCTTCATCGCTGGCCACGCCGGCGATGTCCAGGTGGGCCCAGCGCTGGCCTTCGGCGAAGCGCGACAGGAAGCAGCCCGCGGTGATCGCGCCGGCCCAGCGGCCGCCGATGTTGTAGACGTCGGCGAAGGTCGAATCCAGCATCGGCTGGTACTCGTCCCACAGCGGCAGGCGCCAGGCGCGGTCGAACACGTGCTCGCCGGCGGCCAGCAGCTCGTTGGCCAGGTCGTCGTGCTTGCTCATCAGGCCGGCGGTCTGGTGGCCGAGGGCGACCATGCAGGCACCGGTCAGGGTGGCGACGTCGACCAGCGCGGCCGGCTCGAAGCGCTGCGCGTAGGTCAGCGCATCGCACAGGATCAGGCGGCCTTCGGCGTCGGTGTTGCCGACTTCGATGGTCTTGCCCGACATTGAGGTGATCACGTCGGACGGGCGGTAGGCGTTGCCGTCGATGGCGTTTTCCACCGCCGGCACCACCACCACCAGGTTCAGCGGCAGCTTGGCCTTGACCGCGGCGACGAAGGTGCCGATGACGTTGGCGCCACCGCACATGTCGTACTTCATCTCTTCGATGCCGCCCTGGGTCTTCAGGTTGACGCCACCGGTATCGAAGGTGATGCCCTTGCCGACCAGCACGTACGGCTTGGCGTCGCCGGCGCCGGTCCACTTCAGCACGACGAGGCGCGGGCGGTTGGCCGAACCGCGGGCCACGGCCAGCAGCGAGCCCATGCCCAGCGCTTCCATCTGGGCCTCGTCGAGGATCTCGGCCTCGGCACCGTCGTGTTCGCCGGCGAACTTCACGCCCACTTCGGCCAGGTAGGCCGGGGTGCAGTAGTTCGGCGGCAGGTTGCCCAGCTCGCGGGCGAACTCGACACCGGCGGCGATGGCCTGGCCCTGGGCCAGGGCCTGCGCGTCGTCACCGGCGATGGCCAGCTGGGCCAGGCCGGCGTCGTCGGCCTTCTTCTTGCCCAGGGTGGCGGTGTAGCGGTACGCGGCGTGATCGGCGGCGATCACCGCCTGGCGGATAGCCCAGGCTGCGTCGCGGTCCTTCACCGCCACTTCGGACAGGGTGAACAGTGCGCTGCGGGCAGCGCCGGCCTTCAGCGCGCGCACGGCGTCGCCGACGGCCTTCAGGTACTGCGGCACGCCGAAACGGGCGACTTCGCCCAGGCCGACCACCAGCACGCGCGGGGCGGTCACGCCCGGCAGGTCATGCAGCAGGGTGGTGGCGCCGGTCTTGCCGGACAGGTCGCCGCGCTGGGCCAGGGCGGCCAGGCGGCCACCGCTGGCGGCGTCCAGGGCCTGTGCGGCCGGGGTCAGGGTATGGTCGGCATACGCGCCAACCACCAGGCAATCAACGGTGGCGGCGGCCGGAGCAACGTGGTTCAGGGTGAATTCGAGGGCCATTGAGCAGATTCCATTGGCGAGTCCGTACAATCGCAGGCCGTTTACGCCCAGACAGTAGACTGGGCGGCACCGCGAACGAACCCCAGAGTTTAAACCACCGCCCCATGCTGAAGCTCGACCGATACCTGCTGGGCGATTTCGTCCAGAGTTTCCTGGCTACCCTGATCGTCCTGCTGGTGGTCAGCGTGGGCGGCGTGCTGGTGGACATCCTCGGCAACATCGCCGACGGGCGCCTGCCGGCCAAGCTGCTGTTCTCGCAGCTGGGCCTGCAGTTCATCGCCTACCTGCCGCTGATCCTGCCGCTGGCGCTGATGCTGGGCCTGCTGCTGGCCATCGCCCGCCTGTACCGCGACTCGGAAATGGCGGTGATCACCGCCATTGGTGTCGGCCCCAAACGGCTGCTGCGGCCACTGCTGATGCTGGTGGTGCCGGTGGTGGCCCTGGTGGGCGCCTGCTCGCTGTGGCTGGGCCCGTGGGCCGGCCGGGTGGCCGAGCAGATGATCATCGAGGCCAACCGCAGCGTGCTGATGGCCGGCCTGGAGCCGGGCCGCTTCACCCCGCTGCCCAATGGCGGCGTGGTCTACCTGTCCTCGATCTCGCCCGATGGCACCCAGCTGGGCAAGGTGTTCCTGCAGCGGCAGAAGGATGACCGCCTGGAGGTGGTGTCGGCCAATGGTGGCCGCATGTTCTTCGAGGGTACCCGCCAGCGCTTCCTGGAGCTGGATGACGGCCACCAGGTGGAAGGGCCGGTGGCCGGTGGGCTGGACTACCGCCTGGCGACCTTCGCCCGCAATGACGTGGCCCTGCCCGATGGTGCGCAGACCCGCACCGAGGATGACCCGGAACTGATGCCGACCCTGCAGCTGATCGGCGATGAGCGTCCGCAGGCGCAGGCGCAGCTGCACCGCCGCCTGGCGCCGCCGCTGATCGCGCTGGCGTTCGCCCTGCTGACCGTGCCGCTGGGCCGCAGCTCGCCGCGCCAGCAGCGCTACGGCCGCATGATGCTGGCGCTGATGGCCTACATGGTCGGCACCAACCTGATGTTCATCGGCAGCGGCTGGATCGCCAACGGCAAGATCCCCCCTGCGCTTGGGCTGTGGTGGTTGACCCTGCCGTTGCTGGCGCTGGCAATCTGGATGTATGCACGTGATGGCCGCCTGGGCCGCCCGAAGGGAGCCCGCGCATGAGGCTGCGCCCGATGCGTTTCGACCTGTACCTGGGCCGGTCGGTGTTCACCACGGTGCTGCTGACCTGGGCCGTACTGGTCGGCCTGGACGTAGTGATGGCGTTCTCCGGCGAGTTCAAGGACATCGGCAAGAACGGCTACACGCTGGGCCATGCCGCCGCATGGGTGCTGTACACGGTGCCACGCCGTGCCTACACCATGTTCCCCACCGCCGCGGTGATCGGTGCACTGATGGGCCTGGGCCAGCTGGCGGCGACCTCGGAGCTGACCGCGCTGCGTGCGCTGGGCCTGTCGCGCAAGCGCCTGAGCGTTTCGGTGGCGATCGCGCTGTCGCTGCTGACCGCGGTGATGGTGCTCAGCGCCGAGACCCTGGGCCCCTGGGGTCAGGACCGCGCCGATGCGTTGAAGTCCAGCGCCAAGTGGGGGCGGGATATCGCTACCAGCCGCTACTCGGGCCTGTGGGCACGCGAGGGCGATACCTTCCTCAACGCGCAGAGCGGCGAGGAGCAGCTGGTCGGCGACAAGGGCACGCGCCTGATCCTGCGCGACGTACGCCTGTACCGCATCGCCGAGAACGGGGGCATCGCCTCGTTGACCCATGCCGACACCGCCGAGCACGACAAGGATGGCTGGGTGCTGACCGGGGTACGTCGCGATACCTTCGGCGAGCGCTCGGCGACCCGCCAGGAAATCGCGCGTGAGCCGTGGAATTCGAAGCTGGATGCGGCCGCATTGGCGACCGGCATCGCCAAGCCGCGCAACCTCAGCCTCGCGGAACTGAGCACCAGCATCACCTACCGGCAGCGCAACGGGCTGGATGCGCGTGACTTCGAGGACGTGTACTGGAGTCGCTGGTTCTATCCGTTGAACGTGCTGGCGCTGTGCCTGGCGGCGGTGCCGTTCGCGTTCGGTTCGCTGCGCAGCGGCGGCATGGGCAAGCGCCTGTTCCTGGGCATCCTGTTCGCGCTGGGCTTCTGGCTGCTGCAGCTGTTCTTCGGGCGCATGGCCGGCGCGTTGAAGTTCGATTACCGCATTGCCTATGCGCTGCCGCCGATCGTGATGCTGGCGGTGTCAGGACTGCTGTTCCGGCGCAAGTCGGGCTGACCCCCATGGAGCCGGGCCTGGCCCGGCTGTTTCCGCACTGCGCCCGTGAGTCGAGCATGGCTCGACGCGACAGAGCGCGGATCACCGTTTCGGCATGCGCACCAGGCGGGTGCCGCTGGCACGGTCGTGCCAGGTCAGGCGTTCGCGATCGACCCACGCCCACCAGAACCCCAGCCCACCCAGCAGCAGCGACAGCGTGCCCACGGCGAAACGCAGCCACAGCTGGCTGCGTCGCAGCGGCGCGCCATCCCCTGAGTGCAGTTTCAGCCGCCACGGCCGCATGCCCAGCGTCTGCCCGCCGCGGCGCCAGCTTGCCGTCGCGTACCACCCCGTGATCGCCCAGCACACCGCCCACAGCAGCCACTGCCAGGCACTGAACGGCGCGATGTTCTCGCGTTGCGCGTGGCCGCTGATGGTGTAGGCGAGGGTGAACAGTGCGCCGGCGAGCATCCACAGCGCCAGTACCGGCAACGCGTCGTAGAGCATTGCCAGCAGGCGCCACAGCAGCAGTGCGCGAGGGTGGGGCAGTTCGCTGGCGGCCGCAGGGGCCGTGTCGGTGGCAGGGCGGGACATGCGCCGAGCATACGCAAAGCTGGCCGTGCCCGCAGTGGCCCTCGTATCCTGCACGCATGGCCCTTGTTTCCACCCCCGCCGACCGCCGCCAGCTGGTCCAGCAACTGCCCGAGCTGCGCGCCGACGACAGCATGCGCATCCAGCGCTTCCTCGATGCGATCTGGGCCGAGAACGGTCTGGCCCGCGCCACCCTCGACAGCTACCGGCGCGACCTGGAAGGGCTGGCGCGCTGGATGGATGGGCGCGACGGTGGCCTGGCCGGCGTCGAGCGCCCGGGGTTGTTCGACTACCTGGCCTGGCGCACCCGTCATGGCTGGTCGCCGCGCAGCAATGCGCGGTTGCTGTCGGCGCTGCGGGCGTTCTTCGCCGATGGCGTGCGCCGCGGTGAACGCAGCGAGGACCCCAGTGCGCTGCTGGATCCGCCCAAGCTGCCACGCTTGCTGCCCAAGGCGCTGGCCGAAAGCCAGATCGACGCGCTGCTGGCAGCGCCGGATATCGACAGCCCGCTGGGCCTGCGCGACCGCGCCATGCTGGAACTGATGTATGCCGCCGGCCTGCGCGTGAGCGAACTGGTGCTGCTGCCGGCCACCGCGGTGAACCTGCGCCAGGGCGTATTGCGGGTGACCGGCAAGGGCAGCAAGGAACGGCTGGTGCCGCTGGGTGAGGAGTCGCAGCACTGGCTGGAGCGCTATCTGCAGGCGTCGCGCCCGCTGCTGGTCGGCAAGGGCAAGGTGCAGGCGCTGGCCGATGGGCAGACCCCATTGTTTGTCGAGCCGGCGCTGCATGCGCTGACCCGCCAGGCGTTCTGGCACCTGGTCAAGCGCCACGCGCAGGTGGCCGGCATCGACCCGGTGCGGATCAGCCCGCATGGCCTGCGCCACAGCTTCGCCACGCATCTGCTCAACCGCGGTGCCGACCTGCGCGCGCTGCAGATGCTGCTCGGCCACAGCTCGCTGTCGACCACCCAGATCTACACCCTGGTGGCCCGCGAACACCTGCAGAAGCTGCACGCGCGCCACCATCCGCGCGGCTGAGCAGAGGCCTGAACCCCGGCCTCAAGCGGCGGGCGGTGTCGCGGCCTGGTCGCGGCGGCTGTGTCAGAATCCGGGGTCTTCTTCTGTCGCGGACCGCTCCATGCTCCGATTTGCCATCGCCGCCGTGTTCGGTGCGCTCAGCCTGACCGCCTGTGCCCAGCCGGCTCCGCCGGCCGCCAAGGCACCCGCCGCCGCTGCGGCCAAGGCCAGCCCGGCCGCGAATGCGCCCGCCGACCAGGCGGTACGCGCCGCGCTGACCGCGCTGAACCCCGGTTTCCAGGTGGACTACATCGGCCCCGCGCCGTTCCCCGGCTTCCGCGAGGTCGTCGTTTCCGGCCAGCTGCTGTACGTGTCCGATGACGGTCGCTACCTGTTCCAGTCGCAGCCGTACGACACGCGTGCCAAGGGCCCGGCCAACAGCGAAGGCCTGCTCGGCTACCGTCGCGATCTGCTGGCCAAGGCCAACCATGGCGACCGCATCGTGTTCGCCGCGCCGAATGCCAAGTACACCATCAGCGTGTTCACCGACATCGAGTGCGGCTACTGCCGCAAGCTGCACCAGGACATCGCCGAGCTCAACCGCAACGGCATCACCGTCGAGTACCTGGCGTTTCCGCGCATGGGCCTGGGCAGCAAGGACTACACCGACATGATCTCGGTCTGGTGTGCAGCGGATCGCCGCCAGGCCCTGACCAACGCCAAGCGCGGTGGCAATGTGCCGGCCAAGAACTGCACCAACCCGGTGGCGATGCAGTACGCGCTGGGCCAGCAGCTGGGTGTGAACGGCACGCCGGCGATCTTCGCGCCGGACGGCACCCAGCTGGGTGGTTACCTGCCGCCGGCGCAGCTGCGTGCGGCGCTGGAAAAACTGTCGGCCAAGCGCTGATCGACGCCGACCTTTTCCTGTAGAGCCGAGCCCATGCTCGGCTGTCGAAACATCAGCCGAGCATGGGCTCGGCTCTACAGGTGGGAAGCCGGGGATGCGTGTCGCATCCCCGGCTTTTTTCTTACTTCAGGCCATCACTGACCGCCTTGGTCAGCGTGCCCTGTGCATCGTCACCACTGAACTCCCAGACGAACGCGCCGCCCAGGCCCTGGGTCTTCACATAACCCATCTTGCGGGTGATGTTGGCCGGGGTGTCGAAGCTCCACAGCGTGCTGCCGTTGTAGATCCAGGTGGCACCTGCGGTGTTGTCGGTGTAGCCCGGCCACGCCAGATTCTTCAGCACCTTCCAGTCTTCGATGCCGGCCTCGTAGGTACCCGGCGCGGCGCCGGTCGCGGTCTGGTACAGGCCGTTGTTGGCGTTGGCCACACCGGTCCAGCCACGCCCGTAGTAGCCGATGCCCAGGTTGAGCTTGGCCGCGGGCACGCCTCGGCTGATGAAGGCCTCGATGGCGTCGTTGCTGTTGTACAGCTTCTGGTCGCCGGTGGACGGATCATTGGGCGAATCGAACAGCGCCGACTGGTGATTGGTCTTCGCATCCCACGCGCCGTGGAAGTCGTAGGTCATCACGTTGATGTAGTCCAGGTACGGGTGGTACGCGGCCGGATCGGTGACGCGGATCTTGTCGATGCCGGCACCCACCGCCACCGTCAGCAACAGGCCCGGACGCACCGCATCGAGCTGGCGGCGGAACTCGGCCATCAGCGCGGTGAAGTTGGCGTTGTCCTCCGGCTTGCCGCATTCGATGCCGCAGGCCACCGGGTATTCCCAGTCGACGTCGATGCCGTCGAACACACCCAGCGCGGCACCGGCACCACCGGCACCGTCGGTCACCGGCAGGTTGCCCTTGATGTAGGCGTCGATGCACGAGGCGACGAAGGCCTGGCGGTTCTCCGGGCGCGCCGCGCTGGAGAAGCCACGCGACCAGGTCCAGCCGCCCAGCGAGATCAGCACCTTCATGCCCGGGTACTTGGCCTTGAGCTGCTTGAGCTGGTTCCAGTTGCCGCGCAGCGGCTGGTCCCAGGTATCGGCGCTGCCGCTGACACTTTCGGCGGCACTGAAGGCCTTGGTGTAATCGGCGAAGGCATCGCCACCGGCGCCGCTGTTCGGATCCGACGGCTGGGTGATGCCCACTTCGCAGCGATTGTTGCGAACGTTGCCGAACGCGTAGTTGATGTGGGTCAGGCGCGCGGCCGAGCCACTGCTGTCGATGTTCTTGACCCGGTAGTTGCGGCCGTAGATGCCCCACTGGGTGAAGTAACCGATGACCCGCTTGCCGGTGGTGCCGCCGTCGCCGGCCAGCGTGGTGGCGCTGATCTCGGTGCCCTGGGCCGACGCATTGCCGGCGTTGTCGCGGGCACGTACGCGGTAGCGGTAGGTGGTCGACGCGGTCAGGCCGCCATCGACGTAGCTGGCACTGGACGGCGAGCCGACCAGACTGCCGTTGCGGTACACGTCGTAGCCTGCCACGCCGCTGCCCCCGGTGTTGTCGGTGGATGGGCTCCAGCTGAGCGCGATGCTGTTGGCGGTGCGGGTGCCGACCGCCAGTCCGCCCGGCACGCTCGGTGCGGTGGTATCGCCGCCGGCGGCGTTGACGGTGATGGTGATGGTCGCGGTGCTGCTGGTAGCGTTGTTGTTGTCGGTGGCTACCGCGCGCAGGGTGTGGCTGCCGGCGCTGGCATTGGCCCAGCTGGCCGCATACGGCGCACTGGTGGCCACGCCCAGCGTGCTGCCATCGCGGAAGAATTCGACCTTGGCGACGCTGCCATCCGGATCACTGGCGTTGGCGGTCACGTTGACCGTGCTGCCGGCACTGAAGGTGGCGCCATTGGCCGGCGAGGTCAGGCTGACCACCGGCGGCTGGTTGGCGCCGCTGCCATCACAGGCGCCGAGGTTGGTGTAGTAGGGCGCACCGGCCGGATGGTCCGGCGGCGCGTTCCAGATGTCCTGGTTCGCCCGATAGAGGACGCCTCCTTTCTGCAGGGTATCGCCGGCCCGGTAGATCTTGGCCTGGTCCCACTGGGCCACGCCGGCACAGCTGGCGGCCTGCGCCAGGCCGGGCAGGGCGGCGGTACCGGCGGCCAGGGCAAGCAGCCAGGCCAGGCGGCGGGGACGACAGCTTTGGGTCGAACGTTCGGCACTGCGCACAATCGGGTCGTACATGGGTAAGTCTCCGATCAAAGGGCGCGCGGGCCCCGATGGCGCCGCGCGTGACGCAGGTCCGGGCATCGCCCGGGAAGGCGACGGGTGGGGCCGGACGGAGGCACCTGGGAGGCCGGGGAGAGAGTCCGGCACCAGGTAGGGACAACGTTGTCATCAATCGCGTGGTCAATCCGTGAGCAAGTGCATGGTTCGGGGATTAGGGCGGAGCGCGCGCTGGCGCGCGGTCGGCGGCCATCGGCGGAGCCCCTCGTGGCTGGGGTTTTCCGCGAAAAGCAGATTTCTGGGGTTGGCCGGGCGGGTGGGCGGCGCAGGGGGCGCTGCAAGTACGTCCATGTAAGCTCGGTCGCCGCTTGCTCGTTCGCTCATTCCTGCTCACAAGAGCAAGGCAAGGCTGAGGCGTCTTGCCCTGCCACCCCGCGTGCCACCCTGGCCACCGCCGGTCACGCCCCCTCCCCACCCCCCCCCCCCGCCCCGGCCACGGCCCCCCTGCGCGCAGCCCCAGCACCA
>NZ_RXLZ01000047.1 GCF_003970865.1 Stenotrophomonas maltophilia
CCATCTCAATATCGATGCGTAATACGAGACGGCTTGACCTGATTATTTATTTTTAGACTATCGCCGCTCGCCAGAGACTGCAACGCGTAAGGTCGTCGGGCGGGGTAAGTGGGTAAAAGGGACACCGCCTAGGGACCGGGGGGAGGCGAGGCAACCCACAGGCGCAGAACCGCACCCTGGGTGGCCTGCTCGAACACGTCTCCGGCGTGCAAAGCAGCGCCTTCGGGCCGAACGCGGGCGCCCCGGTCATCCGCAGCCTCAGCGGCAACCGCGTGCAGATCCTGCAGGATGGCCAGTCCATCCTCGGCATGAACGCGATCAGCGGCGACATCAACATCCCGTTCGATCCGCTGTTCGTACGCAGTGTCACCGTCAACAAGTCTTCCGACACCGTGCGCTACGGCGGCAATGCGATCGGCGGCAGCGTGGAGATCGATTCGGGCCTGATCTCGCGCAGCATGGAAGACAAGGACCAGTCGATGGAACTGGTCCTGCGCAAGGGCTTCAATGCCGCCGACGCGCAGGGCTTCCGCATGAACTTCAACAACCAGCGCAACCTCTCGACCAACCTGCAGGTTTCGCGCCAGCGCATCTCGCACTACGACATCCCCGGCAACAGCAAGGCCGCCGTCTGCAACACCCGCCTGTTCCCGCCAACCGGCGGCGTCAACTCGGCGCTGGCCGACAGCTGCCAGAAGGAAGCGCGCGTCCAGCAGATCTACAACAAGGCCTCGCAGCCCTACATCGACCAGTTCATGACCGAGAATCCGGACTGGGCCGATGGTGATTTCTCGTTCTTCACCAACAACCCGACCTCGGTCTGGCAGCGCCGCACCTATATCAATCCGGCCAATCCGGCCTATGTCGCTGGCACGCCGTCGTACGTGCAGAAGCAGATCAACAACGACGTGACGCCCGATTACCATCACCGGTTGGGCAACAGCTACGCGCGCAATTCGCAGGTGGCGTTCGGGTCGACCCTGTTCTTCGACCGGGGTTACGTGGGTGTCAGCATCGATGCCAAGGACAGCGAGTACGGCGTGCCGGGGTTCTCGATGCAGAACCTGTCGTTCGGTTCCAACTATGCCAACGGGCTGCCGGTGGGGGTGGTGATCAAGCAGGAACGCTACGCACTGGAAGCCCTGTTGCGCGATCCGTTGCCGTGGTTCGAGCGCGCCGAACTGCGTATCTCCACGCTGGACAACACCTCGGGCGAGCGGCTGGGTGCCACCCGGGCCAACGACTACGATTTCGAGAGCACCCAGGCCGAGCTGCTGCTCAGCCATCAGCGCGTCGGTCCGCTCAGCGGCCTGCTGGGCTTCAGCCACCAGTCGCGTGATGTCACCGGCAGCGGCTCGCTGCGCTACCTGCCTGACGTCGACACCCGCAGCAACGCGGTGTTCCTGAAGGAGACGCTGGACTTCGGCTGGGCCAGTTTCGACGCTGGCGCGCGCCACGAGCGCGTTGACCATGACCTGCAACCAAGCCGCTTCAAGACCGCGCGCAATGCCGCCAACACGAAACTGCAGGACCGCGACTACCGGCTCAACAGCTACAGCCTGGGATCGTATGTCGAGCTCGGTCCGTTGTTCGCCGCCAAGGTGCGCTACTCGTCCTCGCAGCGCGCACCGGAGATCAACGAGCTGTATGCGAGCAATGCTCACTATTCGGTGATGACCCAGGAAGAAGGCAACCAGAACCTCGAGCCGGAACGCGCGAAGAACCTGGAACTGACCGGCCTGTTCCACCTCGGTGGTTTCGAACTGTCGGCCACCGCGTACCGGATGAAGTACGAGAACTATCTGTACCTGGGTTACTCGGGGGTGCAGACCGCCAACCGCCTGCCGCTGAAGTACTGGAAGCAGACCGACACCACGGTGAAGGGCTTCGAGATCGATGCCTCGCAGGCATTGGACCTGGGCCGCTACGGCACGTTGAACGTGTCCGCCTTCGCCGACCTGGTGAAGAACAAGGCCGATCACCCCGATTCGTTGCGTGCCCACAATGACGGCGAGTATCTGCCGAACATGCCGACCAACCGCTACGGCGCCAACCTGCAGTGGCAGCGCGAGGGCTGGAAGGCACAGCTGTCCAGCACCTACTACGACACGCAGAAGTACCTCGGCCGCAATGTCAGCGAGGAAGTGCCACTGGATGCGTTCAACCTGGTCGACCTGCAGGTCAGCCGTGAGCTGCCGGTACGCAACAGCTACATCGCCGGCATGGAGGTGTTCGTCAACGGCAGCAATCTGCTCAATGAAGAAGCACGCCCGCACAACTCGCCGCTGAAGTACATCGCGCCGTTGCCGGGGCGTGGGTTCCAGGTGGGTGTGACGGTGAAGCTCTGATCAGCGATTGATCGAAACACGCCTGCAGGTGAACTGCCTGCAGGCACCCTGGATCAGAATCCTGGCTGGTTGCACCTCGCTCCCCGCGATCCACATCGGTAAAAAGGAAGATTGCAACGCCGGAAGCCGCGCAGAAGAAGGCACAGAGAATGTGCAGGGAGCGCGCCAACGCTTGCGCGCTTGTCCCGCTGTGGCGGGAAACGCCACCTCGCAATCTTGAACCCACAGTACTCCCGGGCGCACCCGCTCCGGTGCCAACCGCATCGCCTGCTGCTAGTCCGCAGCCGCTGCCCACGATCAACACCGCCCACCAAGCGCGCACGGCGTTGACGGTCCAGTCCAGCGGTCTGGCGTCCGCACACGATTCCGCTCATGGCCGCTGTGACGGATCTACGACCGCTCTGACCCTGGCGCCATGCCGGAACAGTTCCAGTACGTAGGTTGGAGCAAAGGACGCGGCAAGCTGCCGACGTGCGAGCGATTGGCTGACGCTTCGGAAGCAGGCCCAATAGAAGTCGGTGATCCAGGCCGCGTTGATATCCAGGCGATATCCGCCAAGACGCTGGCCTGCAAGGAAGAACGCCTCGAACGATTGCTCTACTCCGGCCCATTTCTCATCGCCACCGGCCCGGGATCCAACCCGCTGGGGTGACTCCGGCAACTGGTCCAATGTCATCAGCACCAGGGGCCAGCTCCGCATGAGCGCTGTAGTTGCACGCTCCAACCGGCCATCTGCGGGTTCGGTTGCAAGCAGTCCAGCAGCGGCCTCCAGCGCCTGATAGCCGGACTCCAGCAGTGCCGTGGTCAATCCTTCACGGCTTCCTGCTATCCGGTACAACGTCGCGCGGCTGATGCCCGCGCTTCTTGCAAGTTCGTCCAAGGTGCAACGAGGCCGCGCCAAAAGCGCTGCAGCGAGTTCTCGTTGGAGAGCGGAACTGCCATGCGACGAAGCACTATGAATCACCTTAAGTCACCAGAAGCCCATTTAACTCATGAATGTACCATGAACCATTCATAAATCATTTGAGACAATTTCGGATCACGCCCGCGTACAGACGGCTTGGCAGTGCTTGTTACAACTGCCCGCATTGCCCTCGTGCCAGATCCGTATGCAGATCCTTCAGTCGCTCGAGGCACCGTGGCGGAACGACGTCAGCAACGTCGATACCGCCAATGCGGGCGCCAGGCGGCCGCGTGACATGGCCCAACTGACACCGTAGAAGCAGGTCCAGTAGAAGTCCGTCAGCCAGGCTGCGGTGAATTCGACGCGGAACACACCAGCCTTCTGCCCCTCCAGGAAGTAGTTCTCGAACTTCCTGCCGATCGGCACCCAGCGATCGGGCTCCTGGTTCAGATCATCGCTCGACTGCTGCAGCATCACGATCTGCGAGAAGACGAGCATCACCAGCTCCCAGTTTTCCAGCAGGGCGGTGGACACCCGTTCAAGCACCAGGTCCCTGTCTGCCGATTTGTCGATGAGCTGCGCAACGGATTCCAGATGCTCCATGCCCAGGTCCATCAGGATGGCAGTGATGTCTTCCCGGGTCGGCGCGAACCGATAGAGCGTGGCGCGACTGATGCCGGCGCTGCGGGCCAGATCATTCAATGTGCAGTTCGGACGGCTGACCAACGTTGCCGCCAGCGCCCTTTGAAGGGACACGCGATTGTTTCTAGAGACAGTTTGCATTCGGAGTCATCGCCGGTTGTCGTGAAAATCAATCAGAAATGAACCATTCATTAACGAAATGAGTTTAAATTGATTCAAAAAACTCACTTATGAGTTAAAACGTGAACGTCATCTCAACTTTGAGGGATGATCAGGAAAGGTTCGATGAAAGCATACCGTGCACAGAGATTTGCCATCGATCAGTTCAAGGGCGTGCGCATGGATCACGCAACTTTCATCGATTGTGACTTTTCGGCAACCGATCTCAGTGGCGCTGAATTCCGCGGCTGCAGCTTCCATGACGTGCAGTCCGGCAAGAGTTGCAACTTCAATAGTGCCCTTCTCAAGAACACCCTGTTCGATCGATGTGACCTGACACGATGCACGTTCAGAAGCGCCGTCGCTCCGGCGCTGGCCATCGTTGACTGCCGTGCCCAGGAAGCGGATTTCCGCAATGCACGCTTCCTGCCAATCGAGTCCGATGGACAGCTCCTGTTCGCTTCGCGAATCCTCCGGTCCAATCTCTCGCACGCCAACTTCAGTGGTGTTGTCCTGGACGGCTGCCATCTGCAGGGAAATCGGTGGGCGGGTGCCATCAGCATCGGCACCAGTTTCCGTGACGCACTTCTGAATGATGGCGTGTTTCATCCATTCGACTGGTCAACCGCCGACTTCAGCCATGCCGATCTGCGAGGATCAGTTCTGGGTGATCTCAATCCTCGCGAAGTCATGCTGCTGGAAGTCCGCCTGGATGAAGAGCAGATCGCCAGCATGCTGCTACGCCTCGGCATTGTTTCTCCCATGTAATCGCGTGGGCTTCCTCGGTTGGTCCAGTCCCCCTGTGATGTCCTGCCTATGCCGCCAGCAATGAGCGTGCAGCACGCACGCCCGACGTATGGGCCCAGTCGACCTGCGAGCTGATCATGCCGGCCCAATGCAGGCGTCCCCAGGACTCATGGATCACGTCTTCGTCAGGCCACGTCCCGTAGGCGCCACGGGAAAGGGGGTCTTTCATCCAATCGTGCATTGCAACCGACCTGAAAGCAGGAGGGCGACGACCCGACGCGCGCGCGATCGCATCCAGCATGGCACCGGCTGCGCGCTCCTGCCCCTGCGCCAGCAACGCCTGCGCCCGGGCACCGGTGGCCCACCCGACCACGACCTGCCCTCGCTGCGCTCCGTCCTCCTCGCCAGCCGCACTCCACAGCGTGGCTGGATTTGAGCGGAAGTCATCCAGCATGCTCACGCCCTTGGGCAGCACAGGTTCATCAAACTCCATCAACAGTTTGGCAACAGGAAGGGGCCTGCCTGCCCGCAAGGCAGTCCACTTCCGCAGCGGCAGTGCAGGACTGAAGCGAACATCACCGCGCAGGATGACAGGCGCAGGAACTGCGACCACGCACTGGGCCGCCTCGAGACGCAATGCACCGCGCGGGGTCTGCGCGTGGATCACCACGGATTGATCCCGGTTCTCGATCAAGCGGACCACAACGCCCTGGCGTACCTCCAGCCCACGGGAGATCAGATCGATGACCTGGCTGTAACCTCCCGGAACCTTGAAATCACCCGCAGCGTGAAGCGCCTGCGCGCGCTCTCCATCAGGAAGCCAGAGCTGCTCCACATAGGGCCTTACATCCTCTGCGCTCATGCCTGGCAGCTGCTCTTCATCGGTGCCGACCTGCAGCAACGACAATGGAATATTCCCCTCGGCCATTCCCAGCCGGCGCAGATAGGCAAGGGCGCTTTCATTTGCACCGAGGGGTTGAAAGCTCGATGGCTGCGGCGGACGGTGGCTGGGGAAGTCGAAGTTCGCTGGGTCCCTGGCATCGACCCAGCGATTCATCTGCTCGCTCCAGGTGACCACCCCACGCAACGGCCGGGTCGCTATGCCGGCTTGGGAAAGCAACGGCCAGAGGCTGTTCTCCGGGCTCCCGCCATGCACCAGCTCAGCACCCAGCTCGATTGGCCACCGCATTGACGCACGGTCGGTCCAGATCCGCCCACCCAGCCGATGCCTCGCTTCCAGCACCAGCACCGACCGCCCCGCATCCACCAGCGCCCGGGCAGCACTGAGGCCCGCCATGCCGGCCCCGATGACCACCACGTCATGCTGCGGCTCCCCGGAACCGTGCCGGGGCCGAGCCAGGCCGGCAGATGCATTGGCCATGGAAAACAGCAGCGCTCCACCGATGAAACTGCGTCGGTTCATCTCACATCTCCGGGACAACGGACCAGGGGGATCAATAATCGAATCGCATTCTTCCCCTCCTCCATCAGCACCCTGTCAGGGAATTTTCAGGATTTCGTCCGGATTGCAGGACGCATCGACAGACGGGATGCAGAGACGGGCGATCAACCCACCGCCCTGCCTGCCGACCACCACCAGCTCTCCGCCATGGCAGCGACAGATGGCGGACGCCACCGCAAGGCCAAGTCCGCTACCGCCATTGCGGCGCGTACGGGAACGATCAGCGCGCCAGAACCGGTCCGTGATTCGTGGAAGGTCACAGGAAGGCACTCCGGGCCCTCGATCACTGACTTCAATGACGATGGTGGTCGCGCTGGCCGCAGCCACGATGCCCAGGTTGCGCCCCTGTGCAGCATGGCGCAGGACGTTGTCGATCAGGATCGACAACACCTGCCCTACCCGCCCGCGGTCTGCCCTGGCGAACAGGCCTGCCTCGGCAGTGCATGAAACGTCGAAACCAGCGTCGTTGAGCATGGGCAATGCCCAGTCCAGGCGCTCGTCGATCAGCGCGCGGATGTCCACCCGTTCCAGATGAAGGGACAGCTGGCCGGCCCGTGCAAGCGATACGAGCTGGAGATCCCCGACCAGGCGATTGATCGCACCCAGCTGCTTCAGGACAAGCTGCAGCTGCTCATCGCTGTGAGGGAAGACATCATCGAGTACCCCCTGCAATCGTCCCATCGCGGCGTTCAGCGGTGTCCGCAGCTCATGCGCCAGCATCGCACTCGACTCCTGCACCTCACGCTCATACTGCTGCAGTTGAACCGCCATGCCATTGAATGCACTGGCCAGGTCGGCCAGCTCAGCTCCCGCTTCGCCGGACTGATCCACACGGACCGAGAAATCACCCTGGCTGACTCTCTGCGCAGCCACCACGAAATCACTGAACTCGCGAGACAACCTGCGTGCAAACCCCATCCCGGCCAGCACCAGCGCCGGAATCGTGAGCGCAACAATCGACAGCAGCGCCAGCCAGTCGAGATCGTCCAGGCCCGGAAGCACCCAGTCGACGCTGGCATGGGACGCCATCAGTTGCCACAGCCGTTCTTCATTGCCCGCCGGCTGCGCCCTCAACTGGACGATTTCCCGAGCGACATAACCAGGAAGCAGCGACAGCTGGATATGGTCTATCACTCTTGAATAGCACCACATGCCAACAACGATCAGCAGCGTTCCGAAGATCGCCAGCGCACTCATGCGCAGGCCCAGCCACAGCCACAGTGGCCGTCCGGCTGCACGCCAGCCCGGCTTTTCGCATGGGCCGTTCATTGGAACCTGTACCCGTAGGCGCGTATTGTCACCAGGACATCAGCCAGTCCGAAGCTGTCCAGCTTCTTTCTCAGGTTATGGACGTGCGTATCTATTGCACGCTCCATCGCGCTGCTGCCCGGCATGCAACGTTCCATCAGCTCCGCCCTGCTGAAAGCCTTGGTCGGTGTCGCCAGCAGGGTCGCCAGGATGGAGAACTCGGTCGGGGTCAGCTCGATCGGGCTCCGCCTCCCGGAGGCTTCGACCATGGCCGCACTCATTGCATTGCAGTCCACCTCAAGGGCTTCGTGACGTAGCAACGCCGAAGGGGGCATGACGTCGATCGTCCGCCGCAGGACAGCATGGACCCGCGCAACAACCTCCCTGGGATTACAGGGCTTGACCACATAGTCATCCGCGCCATAGCGGAGCGCTCCAACCTTCTCCGATTCATCCTCGATCGCGCTGATCATCATCACCGGCGTCCGGCCCAGGCGCCGGATCTCGGCCAGCAGGTCCGCCCCCGCAATGCCAGGCAGCATCATGTCCAGCAATACGATGCTGGGTGACCATCGATGGAACCACTCCAGGCCATTCACCCCATCCTGGGCAATGCGGACCTCGAATCCCTCCCGGGCAAGATACGCCTCCAGTATCGCGGCCCCTTCCACATCATCCTCGACGACAAGGACGCGGACTTTCGAACTGCTCATGGACCCACCTCTTCAGGCAGTGATGTTTCCGGCCACTGCCTTAACGACGGGCCGGCTTGAAGAATTCCTGACAACTTCCAGATCAATCCCCACCGTTCGCTGCGGAAGATTGCCGGAACACTTCCGTGGAGATCACCGTCATGGCCAGTCAAAGGCTGATAGGCCTCATCGGCGATTTGAGGCATCCCTACTTCGCTGCAACCACTCCACCGGCCTGGGCCCTCGCATGTGCCGCACTCGCAGGGTCCGCCTGGTTCGGAGCCAGCAGGCTCATTGCACTGCCCTTCATGGGGAGCTGTGCAGCTGCGTCCGTGCTGCTGCAACTGCGTGAACCTGCCCACCCCACCCGCGACATCACCATTGTGTCGTCGACCTGGGCGTGCCTGTTGCTGCTGAACATCGACCTGGTCACCTCTCCCGGCACCCCACTGATACGCGGAATGCTTGCCAGCGTGTTCTGCGTGCTTGGAATCGCCGGCACAATCGCGAGCCTCAGGAGAAAGCTCGTCACCGCCAATCACCTCAATGCTCGATTGCACGCATTGAGCGACCGGGAACTGCTGGCACTGCTGCCACCTCCTGCACGGGGCATCGCCGATTCCTGGCTTGCCGGCACCGCCGTAGCTAGCGGGCGGGCAGAGGCACAGATCCGTCGTGCAGCGCTTCAGCTGGCCATCGATCTGCAATCAGCGAGGGAGGCGGCATGACGCATTGTCCAGATCGCTCATGGGATGCCTGCAAGGGGCTGCGGTGGGTCATGCAGGCACCACCGTGATGTTCATCCGTTGCAGCAGCAAGGCCGTCTGCAGCGTATCGATCGTGACGCCATCAAGATTCACGGAACGCAGATCGAGATCCCCCAGTTCGGAATTCGACAGATTGCAGTGCTTGAAATCGGCTGATCTCCAATCAAAGGCTGCGAACTCACCTCCGGAAAGATCCGATCCAGCGAAGCTCGCACCCTGCACGTTGGCGCCCATCCAGCGGTTCTCCCACAGCTCGCACTTCTCCAGTACCACCTTCGAGAAGTTCGCATAGCTCAGGTTCGATTTCTTTATGAAGGCACTGCAGAACCACGTCCGTGACGTGATCTGATTGAGGAAGCTGGCGCTGCTGAAGTCAGCACCTTGCGCGCGGCACTCTGCGATCTCCAGGCCAAGCGCCTTCGCAAAACTGAAGTTGCACATGGTGAGGTCGCATTGCCGGAAGCTGGCATCCTTGAGCAATGCCCGGCTGAAGTTGCAGCCCTTCTGGGCTTCCGGGTCATAGAACGAGCAGTTCACGAACTGGCTTTCGGTCAGGTCAGCGCCCGAGAAATCGCAGTTCCGGAAGCTGATGCCGGTAACCACCTGACCGGTGAACGCTTCCTTTTCGATGCGCTGATCCCTACGAACCGAGTCTTGCATGCCTGATCTCCAGAAATGAGGCTCCCCATCCTACGCAGCACAAAGTCACGCGTAAATCTTTTGAATCACCCCAAATTCACATGAGACTCATCAGTCTGGATGCCACCGTTGGCCCTGTCCGCCAGCAGGAGATAGCCATGTCCTCTGGCGTACTGGATGCGAATCTCTGCTGGAGCCAGCGCGCGTCGGAGCTTGGAGACGTGGCAGTCCAACCCGCCTCGCGGAACCTGGCGCCCTTCGCCATAGACGGCGCTCTCCAGAACCGAGCGGCGCACACGCTGGCCGGACCGCGCGCACAGGGCCTCGAGCAGCTTCAGTTGCTTGCGCGGCAGGTACAGCTTCTGCCCATCAAGCAGCACCACGCCGCTGCCGAACTCGAAGCGGAGCCGGCCGATGTCCAGGCGCTGCACGGCAACCGGCAACTGGCGACGGGTAACCGCCCTCAGTCGCGCCAGCATCTCCGCATGTTCGTAGTGGCCAGCCAGATAGTCGTCTGCTCCCGCCTGCAATCCTTCAACAACGTCCGGCACGCCCAGCGGAGAGCACAGAAGCACGATCGCCAGACCGGGCTGTCGCCGACGCATCTCAACTACAAGCGAGATGACTCTGCGGTCCGGAAAGCGCCACTCAACCAGAAGTGCACGGTACTGATGGATCTGGAGGGCAACACGCGCCCGTTCAAGCGAACCTACATTGTCGACCACCCCTCCCCGGCGCTGCAGCGAAGCGCGCAGCCGGGTCGCAGCGTCATCACTTTCAGTCACCACGAGTATCCGCATCGCTGCTTGGCCTCCGCTACCCGCCGATCCCCTCCGGAGCTTCCCTCCGCAGGCATCCGCGCACGAGCACAAGCATTGCCTCGACCATATGAATCAATAATGACTCTTTTGGTCTTAATTTCAATCAATCAGAAAGGCCGCACCCGTGCTCCCTGCAGCCGGAACGGGAAGGCCGCGCGGGGCTATCGACTCTTGCCTGATCGTTACCCGCGTCGAGCGGGCAGCTCACGGCTGGTTTGCACCTGTATCCGCAGACTTCCGGCCATGGACCGTGAGGGAGAATGGGCATGAGGCGGAGACCCGGTGTTGTGCTGATGGCGGCAGGAATGCTCCTTCCGGTTGGCATGGAGCCACCTGCCGCTGCCTCTGTTGTTCCCTCGGCAAAGCCGCCACACAGGGTGTTGCCCCCCATGTCAGATGCGGGGTCCGGTGTGATCCCGTTGCGCCTGCTTGCAGGCATCGACGTTCCCGTTGCGGGTCTGCCTCACGCCGCGGCGCACAGCGATCAGCCATCGGCAACCGCGGCCGGCGCTCGACTTCCGCACTGGCCGATCTGCAGATATCACCGGTGGAAGCTTCCCAGGGCCCTGCGCTAGGCAAGCATCCGCTGCCGCCCGACGCTGCCATCTGCACAGGCAGGCTTTACCCGACCACCACCAATGTCATGCCCTACCCCTCTCCCTGGAGAAGGTGGGGGTGGCGTTCCACACCCATTTCCCAGAGCACGCTTCATTGGAGCGAGCGGTCCCCCATGGATATCGAGAACGTTCTCTTCCCGGCCTGCCTGGCCAATGCCTCCGGCTTGATTCTCTTCGTGAACGCGCCGTTCCGAAGCCTTGTTGCTGGTCGCACCCTGCGCGGAAACATCTTCGACTACTGCCGCAGGGACGTGCATCGCGCTCGCGAGTTGTCACTGGAGCGGTTCAAGGAGCAGCGGCTGGACATCGTCCTGTATGGCATTCCCTACTCGGCAGCGGTCTATGCGATCGCAACCGGAGGCGAACCCGCCTTCCTGCTCAGCTTCAACCGACGCGGATCGGGGCGCGGCAACCTGGAAGCAACATTGACCAGCGTTCTCCAGTACAGCCTGGACTGCGTGAAGTTGATTCGCGCCGACGGCGTACTGGAGTACATGAATCATGCCGGCTGCAGCGCGCTGGGCGTGGATGAAAGGCAGCTGGCACTGGGCCTGGCCTGGACCGACCTGCTACCGCCGGACGTGCGGGTCCACGCCCAACGGGCTCTGGCCGATGCATTGAACGGCTATTCCGTGAGTTTCCCGGGCCGCAATGAACGTCCGGATGGAACCACGGTCTACTGGAGCAATCTGGTCTGCCCGATTGATGACGTCATCACCGGTGAACGCAAGGCCGTGTGCATTTCCAGGGACATCACCGAAGTGGCCCTTGCCAGGGAGCAACTGAAGTTGATCTCCGAGACCGATGACCTCACTGGCCTGTTCAACCGCCGGCACTTCCATGCCGTGGCAGAGCACTGGTTTTCCCTGCCACAGGGCGCGACGGGATGGCTGCTGCTGATCGACCTTGACGGCTTCAAGGCGATCAACGACCGGCTCGGACATCTCGCGGGGGATGACATCCTGCGGGTGTTCGCCTCCAGGCTGCGCGAACAACTCAGATGCCCGGAGTTGTTCGCAGCCCGGCTGGGGGGAGATGAGTTCGCGATCCTGCATCAATCGGGCGATCAGGTATGCCGTACCTGCGAACCCGCCGCCATCGTCAGCCGCCTGAGCAGCCCCCCCTTTGCCGTCGAAGGCAGGGCGGTGCACGTGGGCGTAAGCGGTGGCTACGTGCTCCTGCCCGAAGGTGCACAGACGCTGCGCGATGCCCTCAGCCATGCCGATACGGCGCTGCGCAGTGCCAAGCGTTCGGGAAAAGGCCGTTGCCTGTGCTTCACCGCATCATGACTGGGCAACGGGACCAGGCATTGGCTGTCCAGCAGCATTGGACGTCCCTGCACCCGGCGTCGCATCCACGTTACCTGGGCACTGCCGCGCCCGAACGGAACGAGTCGATGAGCGTCTGCGTCGCAAGCGCCGGGGCCAGGCGCCCCCGCGACATGGCCCAACTGACCCCATAGAAGCAGGTCCAATAGAAATCGGTGATCCACTGCGTGGCAAGTTCTACCCGGAAAAGCCCCTGCTTCTGGCCCTCCAGGAAGAACGTGTCGAAACTCGTCCCGATGGGCTTCCAGCGTTCCGGCTCCCGGTTCAACTCACCGCTGGCCTGCTGCACTTCCACGATCTGCCCAAAGACCAGCATCACCAACTGCCAGTCATCCATCAGGACCTCGCTGGCGCGCTCCAGTGCCTGCTCACCTCCGGCGGCGATGATGCCTCCGGCTTGCTCCAGGCGCTCATATCCCAGGTTCGACAGCAGCAGGACGATTTCCGCACGCGTGGGGGCAAACCGGTACAGCGTTGCGCGGCTGATACCGGCACTTCGTGCAAGTTCACTGAGCGTGCAGTTCGGCCGCGCGACGAGGGTCGCAGCAAGCGCGCGCTCAAGGGAATACGGACTGTTTCTGGAGATGGATCGCATTCAGACGGAACACTGGCAGCCACTGTTGAATGCTTAATGTATCATGAATTGTTAATGAACCATTTGAGTCAACATTGCGTCATCTGTCACTTATGTGAGTAACTTGACCTTGCTCGGTGCAGCAACAGATGGCAGTCAGGGGATCATGGATGGAGATCTTTCGCGGGGAGCGCTTCAGTTCGAGGCAGTTCACGGGAGCCAGGATCGACCATGCCATGTTCATCGGGTGCGACTTCTCCACCAGCAACCTGACAGATACCGAGTTCAATCACTGCCATTTCCTCGACCGCACAACAGGCCAAGGCAGTCGCTTCACCGGCAGCATCCTCCAACGCGCACGCTTTGAACGTTGCGACCTCAGCCATTGCGACTTCCGTCTTGCCTTCGCGCCGGGCCTGTCGATCGTGGATTGCCGCGCGCCCGGTACCGACTTCCGTCACTCGCGGATGCGCCCACTCCCGGATGATCCACTCACCGGACCACCCCGGATCCTTCGTTCAAATCTGCGGGGTGCTGATTTCAGCGCCATTTCGCTGGAAGCGTGCGACCTGCGCGACAACCGCTGGTCTGGCGCGATCACCGCAGGCACCAACTTCCGCGCGGCCTGCCTGGCAGGCGGGATATTCACCCACTTCGACTGGTCAACCGCGGACTTCTTCCGCGCAGACCTGGACCGCGCTGTGCTCGGTGACCTGGGCATCGCACAGATCCAGCAGCAGGAACTGCGCCTCGACCCAGCCCAGCTGGCACTGCTGCTGCAGCGTCTCGGAATCGCCCTGTCGGAGGATGCATGACAGCGCTGCCTCCTGCAGGGTACCCGCCCCCACATGATTGACGGAAGACGGACATGCCCGATACCGGCCTGTTTTACGTACTTGCACTCCGCCTGCGCCAGGGACAGGGCGGAGATGTCGAATGCGTTACCCACATCACGATCCAGTGCAGGAAATGCCGGGCGGTCACCGTGGCGACCGAACACAGCCTTGGCCGCGTTCCCGGTGGAACCATCCTGGACTGCCCTGCCTGCGGGTCCCACCAGGCCTTGAGCAACGCCCGCTTTCTGGACGACCGTGAACTGAGCACGCTGTTCGCCCAGCGCTGCTGACAGCGTGCCCGCCCTCCACCCAGGCACGGCAGCCCTGCCGAAGGCTTTCCCTCAATCGTACTGAAGAGTGAATGTCGCTTTGCCATTGGCCACCCCAGGTCCGACTGCACCTTCCCTGGTCTGGATGTACCGCGCACGCAGCGGCAGTTCCAGCGTGCTCGCCGTCGGCTGGGTGAAGCCAACGACCAAAGGATCTCCCAGCGAGAACGGCACCTCGCTGGTACCAGAACGCCTCACCATCTCGATACCCACGCCACTGGCCCGATTCTGGACATTGTCCAGCTTAAGAACGCCTTGGTATCCGGAGTCGTCAGGCGTCGCGTCAATACGGATCTTGACCCGCGTCTCTCTAGCGCCCCCTTGGCAAAGCAGCTTGATGCTGAAGTCGCGGTTGTCCCCACGGGTTCGGGGTCCGTTGAATCTGTTGGCTGGTACGTTGTCGAACGCAACGGGGATGTTGCGGCTCCCGGCGTCCACTTCGCATGTCGGTTTCACCACGACATTGCCATTGCTGGAGAACTTGGATGTCAGCGCCGGATTGGAAGTACTGTTGCCATCATAGTAGAACCTCGTGAACGTGCCTGTCGGCGCGACGCGGCCGGTCCCTATCTGCTCCGCAGTTCTGACCAGATCAATAATGAAACTGCCACCATCGATACCCAGCCAACCGGGTTTGACCGAATGGGACTGGCTATGTGGATAGAAGAAGGGCGAACCACCGGATACCGAGCGCATAACCCTCACCCCGATACCTGGTACGTCCGTTGTATATACATTCGCCAGGCCCGGCACTGCCACTCGCCGGTCGGGATTCTCGAATACTGATATCTCTTTCCCTCCCCACAGATCGCATTGGGCGACGAATGCCTTCCCATGGATTCCCCCGCTTATCTGCTTGATGAGGCCGCCGATAGGTGTGCTTGGGAGCACGGTAATGTACCCCGCGTCGATCAGCACTTCCTGGGGATCGAAGAAGATCCCGCCAATCAGATTGATTCGGCAGGCAGCCTCCGCGCCTCCTGTAAGCATAAGCCCGGCAAACAGCAGGATGGTGCCAGGCAGACAGCGGATACCCGTCGCCCTCCGGGCGTAACCCTTCGCTCTCTTCAACCGTTCATTCATCGCGAAACTCCAGCAGAGTGGCTCAAGGGCCCCGAACTTCCCAGATCATGTCCACGCAGTTCCAGACTGGCGCGGTAGCGGCCACTCCGATCGTCAGGAACAGCGCTCTCACGCAGTTCTCCTTCGAGGTGTAGTCACGCGCACTTTCTGCCAGCCGCTTCGAATTCCTGGCCAGCAATACCCATCGCCAGCGTTTTTCAAGCGTTCTGTAGACGACGTACTGATGAGCAATACCCTCAACGTCCGCGCCATCCACCAGGACCTCCTGCGTCTCCTTTTCGGGCACGCTCTTTTCCTGCGGGATGTCCGGCCCCCATGGCCCGTGCCAGGGCTGCCCCGCCTGTGCCGCACGCGGCGGCCTGATCCGTTCAACGGGGGCATCCACGTGGGCCTCATCAAGCGCAAGCGGCACTGCATTCATCACTGTCATCGACATACTGCCTCCATCGAAATGAAACCGGTCAAGGACGCGTCCGCACCTGCGGGCACCTGGTAGTCGACCCAGCACTGCTGGTCGGCACCTGCGCCCCACTCCACGCGCAGCCGCCCCTGGCGCTGCTCGCTCCGCACGTACAGCCGGCTACCCTGACTGACCATGCCCACCGGCTGCCCCTGCTCGTCCTTGACCTGCGCACCAAACGGCAGCGCCTCGTGATCGCGATCCCGCACCTGGATCAGCAAGGCATTGCCCCGCCGGGTATCGAAACGGACATAGCCAATGGCACCGGCGAACGGCGCGATCGACTGGCTGCTGCTCTCCAGCTCCACGTCGTGAGCCATTCCCTGCGGGTCCAGCGTCACGGTGTTGAGCCGGTAGGGGGACAAATACGGCACCACGGCATAGCCACGGCCATCGATGCGCAGTCCTGCCGCATTGCCCACGCGTGCATTGCGCGCACCGAGCGCCTCCACCACGGCCATGGTGTCGCCACGCTGTGGCGTGAACGTCAGCCCGCCAGGATGGACCACCACGCTGCCGTTCGCACCAACCGACGCCTGCCGATAGTCACGCGAATGCCCGTAATTGGCACTCAACGCCGTGTAGCGGCTACGGTAGGTGGCATTGGCAGTCGCGGCCGTCCCGCTCTGCCGGGAATCGGACACCGCCACGCCGTAGTTGAAGTTGCTGTCGGCCCCGGCCGAACCGGTGATACCAATGCGGCTGCTGTCATAGCCTCCAGGATCGCGTGCACCAAGATCTGCACTGAACGACAGCGGGTGAGCGCTCCGCCCCAGCGGCACACTCATCGAGAACAGGAACTGGGTTTCCGAGCGACCGAACGTACCCTCCTCGGTGCGCAGAGCGGAGAAGCCGTAGCTCACCGCGCGCCAGGCATTGTTGTAGCCAACCTGGTACTGCTTCGCCGTCCCTTCCCGGTCATAGAAATCGCGTACTGAACCGGTCACGTACAGCGCACCCCAACGCCTGCCCAGCGGTTGGTTGAGGGTCAGCTGGAACTGGCTGCGCTGGCGTCCGCGCGCCGTCGGGTCGGCGCCTCTTTCTTCGGCATCGCGTGCATACACGGCATCCTGAAGGCTGTAGAAGCCCTCGGTGGAGTACCGGTAGGCCGCCAGGGTCAGATTGGTCCCGGTCTCGCCAATCATGTTGCTGTAGCTCAAGCGGACACTGGCACCGGTCCGGTCGCCGAAGCGATCGAAGGCAGTGCGCGCGTGGGTGACATCGGCGGCGAAGGCACCCACCGGCGTGGACAGGCCGACGCCGTACAGCATCGACAGGTAGCCCTCGCTCAACGCGCTGCCACCGTAGAGGGTCAGCCGATTGCCGATGCCACGCTGGTACGTGCCCAGCAGCAGCCATGGCTCGTCGTTGAGCAGCTTGTTGCGCACCTGGCCGGCGGTCAACGAGTAGCGCGATACGCCCTCGCGCAGCATCTGCGGCACCGAGCCGAAGGGCACCTTGAATTCACGCCGCCGGCCATCGGCCTCGATCACGCTGACCTCCAGATCACCGCCGTAGCCGGTTGGGTACAGGTCGTCGATGACGAAGCTGCCGGGCGAGACCGTGGAGGAATAGATCAACTGCTGGTTCTGGCGGACTTCGACCCGCGCACTGGTCTCGGCGATGCCCCGGATGACCGGGGCGTAGCCCCGCAGTGAATCCGGCAGCATCCGGTCATCACTGGCAAGGCTCGCACCCCGGTAGCCGATCGAGTCGAACAGCTGGCCGTTGGTATAGGCCTCGCCCAGCGTCAACAGGCCGCGAACCTTCGGTATGCCGCGTTGGGCATAGGTGGCAATGCCCTGCCAGTGACGACCGTCGTTCTCGTTCCAGGTCAGGTTGGAATCATGGCGGAACTGCCAACCGCCAAGATTGAGGCCCATGTTGAGGCCGAGATAGGCGCTGCGGTCGCGTTGGCCACTTGCCACCCGGCTGTCATTCTCCATCGCATTGAAGTTGTAGCTGACGAAGCCGGCATTGATGCCGCGGTCCCACAACGCCGGATTGACGTAGCCCCGGGCCTCGCGACGCAGGAACACCTGCGGAATGCTCAGGTCGTAGCGTAGATTGCCGCTGTCGTAGATACCGTAGGCGTTGGCCATGCGCTGCTGCACCGGCACGCAACTCGTCGCATCGGCAGGAACTGAAGGGCTCTGCTGGACCAGCACTGCCTCGCTGTCCACGCCGACCTCCTCCAGCAACGAAATCGGTACGCAGGCATCGACCCGGCCCTGGGCATCGGCCTTGAACTGCAGGTCGCGGCGCCCCTTCCAGGCACCGTTGACATAGAGGTCCACGCGATAGGTGCCAGCCACCATCGGATTACCGTGGCTGAACGCTGCAAGATCGACCTGGGTGGCCTGTCCGGAAAGGAAGTCCGAATTGAATGTGGCCGACGTCGGCGCGGGTGCAGTTGCTGCACCGCTCTGCGCCACCAGTGCCTGCTCTCCAAGGTTGGCGGGGGCGGCAACGGCACAGGCCGAGCATGCACTGCCCACAGCTGCGAGTACGACAGGAGCCGCCAACACACGCTGGATCGAGCAGAACAGTACGTTCATCGCCATGATCAGGCTCCTGTCAAAGGGCTCACGGCCCGGTTTCCAGACGGACCTTGTGCTCCACCCGTCCGCCGTAGTCATTGATGGTGATGAAGCGCAGCTGGCCGGTCCCCGAGGGCATATCGAAGTCCAGGCTTTGCAGGGGCGCCACCATCGTGCCCTGATCATTGATGGTCTTTTCGATACCCGCGGTCGTGCCGTGCACCTCCGCCAGCGTCACGTGGAAAGGGCTGGGATTCTCAACCCGCAGGCGGGTCCCGCTGCCGGTCCAGCGCAGGATCCCGGGCGCATCATTGGCACTGCCCTTCAACCCTTGCGGGCGGTAGAAAAACTTCAGTCGCGAGCGGAACGCAACCTGCAGGTAGTTCTGTTCGCCTCCGTCGGCACTGGAGGGAGACGGCGGAACATCCAGCACGTTGAGCCAGAACAGCGACTCACGATCATCCGGCAACGGTGCGCCGGAGAAGATCACGCGCAGGGCCTGGCTGCGGCCGGGCTCCACGCGTGCGATCGGTGGCGTCAGCACGAAGGGGGCATCACTGGCCTCGGGAGGCTTGCTCGCATCCCCTCGGTCAATCCACGCCTGGACCAGCGCGGGAGACTCACCTACGTTCTGGACCTGCACGGTCACTTCACGCTGTTGCGCCGGGTAGATCACGCGCGTGCCATTGACCACCACGCCGGCCACGGCGTCGTGGCAAAGCGGCAGCATCGACGCGGCCAGAAGCAGCGTCCGGGGAAAGAGAGCTTTCATCGGAAGTACTACGCTCGAATAGGCGTGGCCCAGGGCCGCAGAGCACTGGCCGGCGCGCACGCCGGCCAGTCCGGATACAGCGACGGTCAGTTGTAGACGATCGTGTACTTGACGCTGGTGTTCACGTCGCCTGCGGTCGCAGCATCGGTCGCGTAGTACTCGGCGTAGTAGCCCAGATTGGCACTGCCGTCGCTGCCGACGTCAGCCCACTGCGAGTTTTCCTGTGCCTGGCCCGAACCGGCTGCCTTGATCGGCAGGAACTGCGAGTTGGAACCCAGCAGCTGTACCTGGACGTTGGTTGCAGCATTGGCACCACCGCCGATGTTCAGACGACCGCTACTGAAGTCGACAGTCGTACCCGGCTCGAAATAGGTCGCCACCTTGCCCGGTGCGCACTGGGTCAGGTTGATCGAGAACGGGGTGCGGCCTGCCACAGCGCCCGTGGCATCCAGATTGGACTTGGAAACGGTCGGGAGCTTGACTTCGAAGTCCTTGCCGCCGGTGGTGGCGATGGTGCAGGTCTTGTCAGTGACCTTGCCGGTGAAGGTGATGGTGCCGTCGGCGGCATTGGCGGCCATCGGTGCGGCGGCCAGCATCAGGACAGCAAAAAGCGTGGTCTTGTTCATAACGTTTACCTAGCCCTACGTGAAATGGAGAAAAGTAGAGAAGGTGGCAAGGAACCTTTGCCGGGCTGTCAGCTTCATCCTTGCGCCTCCCCAGGAGCCGGAACGGGGCACGCCCTCAGTTCCGTGACGCAAGTCTAACTTTCTAGGCGCTGCATTGCACCATATGAATCATTTTTGATTCTCTGGTTAAGCAAGCATTCCGCTTCGTGAATTCGTGTGCGATGCATCGACCACCACCGTTTCCATCAACCAAGGGAAACGAAAAACGCGCAGAGGCCCGAACACCTTCTGCGCGTTTTCGAACCGCATGCCGTTCTGCTGCCCAGCCCCTGGCGACGGCTTCTACCTCAGCGAAGGGTTGCCCGTCGCCGTTCATCAAGCCACTTCGACGACTGCAACGGCGCGTAACCACGCATCCAATCCAGCATCTCGTCGATCCCGCTGCCGTGCCACAGATCAGCACGATGGTCCTGATGCAGGAAGCGCTCCTCCACCATCCGATCAATCATTCCAATCAGCGGCGCATAGAATCCATCCACGTCCAGGAATGCGCAGGGCTTGTCACCGATGCCCAGCTGCCGCCAGGTCAGCATCTCGAAGATTTCCTCGATCGTGCCAAAGCCACCGGGCAGCGCGACGAACCCATCGGCCAGTTCAAACATGCGCGCTTTGCGCAGGTGCATCGAATCCACCACTTCCAGTTGGCTCAGCCCGGGATGCGCGACTTCCCACTCGACCAACTGGCGTGGAATCACACCAATGACCTCGCCTCCAGCTGAAAGCGCTGCGTTGGCGACGATTCCCATCAAGCCGACATTGCCCCTGCCATACACCAGCCGCAGCCCGTCGTGTGCGAGGCGCTCTCCCAGCCTGGCAGCCTGTTCGGCATACAGCGCGCTGCTGCCGGCATTGGCGCCGCAGTAGACACAGATGGACTTCATCCTTGTTCCTCGGTTCGTGGATTGAAAGGCTGCACGCTGACCGTGATCGAACGGAACTCGATACCGCTCTCGCGCTGGATTCGACGCATGGACTCCAGCAATTCATCCATGCACAAGGCGTCCCCGGATTCGATCCGCAGGACAAGCAGGTGCTTCGCGGTGCCTGCGCCCTGAAAGCTGGCCTCCAGCCTCTCCACGATTTCCGCAGTCATGCTGCGCCGGTTACCGGCCGCGGCGCTGCGCAGCTTTGAGCGAAGCTGCGCCGGCATCTTGAAATTGACCTGCTCGATCTTTCCATTCACGGCGTTGCACCTGTCAGTCCACTTCGGAGTCATCCACGGCCGTCGGACGCCACCGGCAGCTCCCTGACGCATGGGAGCGCACGGCCACTTGGGCAGCCAGGTGCATTGCGCGTGCCGCCAGCCACTGAAAAAACATCCGGCTGATGCCGGAGCACATGCACTGGGAAAGGCCATCCATCCCAGGGCCGAAAGATTCTTTATGACTCTATTGAATCATATTGAATTCATCAGTTCGCCCTTGGAGCAGGAGTTCCCGTACACCTCCTCCATTCAGGGAAAAAGCCACTCAGACTCATGACCGAATAATGAATGCTTAATGAACCAAACAATTTCGCAATGTGTCCTTTGAAACATTTATGTTTCTGGAAGACCTCGGTTTTGTTATCACGACGTTGACTCAACGTGAAGCCAGTGAGGAGGCCTGCCGTAGCGCCCGCAATCCCGGCTGCCCCATCCCCTGCCTCGGGGATAGCGGCACCTGCCGGATTCCCCAGTGCCCAGTCACGGGCAGTTCTGCGTACGACCACACGCTTGGGAGATCACCATGAAACTACGCTCCACGCCTTTGGATCGCGCTGTCGGCATGGCCCTGCTGGCCTCGGCCACGGCGGCGTTGACCAGTACATCCGCCTTCGCCCAAGAGGCCAAATCTTCACCGACCAACCTTGATCGCATTGAAGTCACCGGCTCGCGCATCCGCCAGGTGGACGTGGAGACCGCGCAGCCGGTGATGGCGATATCGCGGGTGGATATCGAACGCCAGGGATTCAGCTCGGTCGTTGACATCCTGCAGAACATCACGGCCGCCGGCAGTCCCGCACTGAGTCGCTCCAGCGTACTGAGCGCGGGTGAGGATGCCGGCGGCTCCTACATCAACCTGCGCAACCTCGGCCCCCAACGTACGCTTGTCCTGATCAACGGCAAACGGCTGGGCATCAGCACCAACGGCTACCAGGATATTTCGACGATCCCCGTGTCTGCCGTTGAACGCATTGAAGTCCTCAAGGACGGCGCTTCTGCGATCTATGGCTCGGATGCCATGGCCGGCGTGATCAACATCATCACCCGGCACGACATGACCGGCGTGGTCGCCAATGCCTACTTCGGCCAGTACGGACAAGGCGACGGCGAGCGTAGCCGCTTCGACGTTGTCGCCGGTTGGCGCAACGATCGCATGTCGCTGACGCTGTCGGCCGAGCACTCCGAAGAGAAGGCGGTCTGGGCGAAGGATCGATGGTTCAGCCAGTACGCCAATACCGACCGTCATCCCCAGTATGGCTGGACCCAGGTCAGTCAGTGGGGACAGATCAACGGCCTCATCGGCGGCCCCGGGTGTACCAATTCAAGAACAGGCTGCAACTACTCGCTCAACCGCGGTACGGACCCGACCAAGCCGGGGAACTATCACATCTCCGATCCGACGCCCTTCACCGGGGATGTATCCAACGCCAACGAGCAGATGCATCTAAACTTTCCGATCAAGCGTAACTCGCTGTTCCTGGATGGGCGCTTCAACATCACCGACAACGTCCGTTTCAGCACGCAACTGGGCTACAGCAAGCGCGACTCGAAAACACAGGTCGCTGGGTATCCGCTGCAATCACCCGATGTCGGCGCCCTTTCCATCGACAGCTACTTCAACCCCTTCGGCCGGCAGCACGGATACAGCAAGCCGACCGCCGTGGCCTGGAATCGCCGCACATGGGAAGTCCCCCGCGTTACGACCAGCGAGCTGAAGACCTATCGCGCGGTTGCCGCGTTCGACGGCAGCTTCGAAATCGGCGAACGCTACTTCGACTGGGAGGTGGGTTACCAGTACAACAAGAACGAACTGCGCCAGACCGTCGTCGGCAACCTGCACAGGGAACGGGTGAGGAATGCGGTTGGCCCGTCGTACTACGACGCGAAAACCGGCAAGGTCGAATGCGGCCGACCGGGTGCTCCCATTGCCGGGTGCATGCCCTGGAACCCGCTCATTCCATATGGCACCAAGAACCCCTACGGCCTTACCGGCAACCAGGCACTGATCGACTACCTGATGCCGGCCGAGAACTCCTCCGGCAAGACCACCAGCAGCAACTTCTTCGCCAACATCAGTGGATCGATCGTGCGCCTGCCGGCGGGCGATCTCGGATTCGCCTTCGGCCTTGAACGCCGCAAGGAAAAGGGCGAATTCATTCCCGATGCACTTGCCCAGACGGGGGCGACCACCAATCTTGCTGCCGGCCCCACCGGCGGCAGCTATACGGTACGGGAGGCCTATCTGGAGCTCAGTGTACCGATCCTGGCCAACCTCCCAGGCGCCCGGGAGCTGACCCTCAATGCGGCAACCCGGTTCTCCGACTACAACACCTTCGGAAACACGTTGAACAGCAAGTTTGGTTTCAAGTGGAAACCCTTCGACCAGCTGCTGGTTCGCGGCACCTGGGCGAAAGGATTCCGTGCGCCAACCATCTCCAACCTCTATGGCGGCAGCATGCAGTCGTTTGTGCGGGGCTTCCAGGACCCGTGCGACACCGTCTATGGCGCATCGGCAACGAGCCCGCAGGTGCGCGCCCGCTGTGCACGCGATATCGCCAATGCAGATACCTATCGCCAGCTCCGGCAAGGCAATGTTCCCATCACCAGCAGCAGTGACCAGTCACCCGTTCCATTCGTCAACGGCGCCAATCCCGACCTGACCCCGGAGACCTCGACCAGCAAGACCCTTGGCCTGGTCTGGAGCCCCAGCTTCGTCAGCAATTTCAACGTCTCGCTGGATTGGTGGAAAATCCGCATCAACAACACCATCGTGGCCGATCATCCCAATCAGATGCTGAAGGACTGCTACGAAGATGGCGTCGAGGCCCGATGCAGGGCGTTCACCCGCGACCCGGTCCTGGGCATCGTCAACAAGCTGAACTTCGGCAGTCGCAACGCGGGTTTCATGGAAACCGAGGGCTACGACCTGGATCTGAGCTACCACGTCGATACCCTGTATGGCCGGCTCAGTTCGAAGTGGGCTACGACCTACGTCAGCAAGGACATCTACCGCACCACGAACAACAGCTCAGTGGTACCCACTCCGTCGAACGGCATCGGCGGCAGTTTCCGCACGCGCTCGAACCTGACCCTGGGCTGGGACTTCGGAGATTTCGGCGTCAGCTGGACGGCGCGCTACTACTCCGGCACTCGGGAGCAATGCCTCAGTGCACGGCTGCACCCGGACGAGTGCTCCGACCCTCGTGTCCGGGCCCCCTGGTACCAGGGAACGCGTGACTACAACAAGCGCGGCTCAGTGACCTTCCACGATGTGCAGTTCCGCTACAACCTGCCGTGGGAAGCGACCATTGCGGTGGGTGCAAACAACGTGTTCGAACGCTACGGGCCGATCATGTACACCGCTCCCAGCTCGCAGTACTCCTACTACGGCGGCTATGACATCGGTCGCTTCGTCTACATGAAGTATCAGCAGCGCTTCTGACCGCCGGTACTGGCATTCAACGCCGGCGGGCCTGCGAAGGGCCTGCCGGCTGTACGGGAGCCCGTGGCCCCTGCCCCTCTGCATTCAATCCCTGGTCTGGCCGCTTCTCGCTGTCCAGGCCTTGAACAGACGCAGCAGTTTCCGGACGCATCTCTCAACCACCAGATATTCAATCTGCTCTGCAACAGGAAGCGACGCAGGACAACGGCAGCGCTGCGGGCTGCCCGCTGGATCAAGCCCGCAGGTACAGGCGATGGGAATGCGCAATGGATTCTTTCGATTCACCGATGAATCATAGTTCCATCAGTTCGCGCCTGAACCGGGATGCTGTGTTCGATCGGGAACGTCCAGAGCATCCCCATTTCATGCCGCTGCAGCACTACGGCATCGCATTTCAATCGGGCCCCGCGGGCAGGAGCAACCGCGCCAGGCCCCGGCCATGGACTCCGCATGCGGCAGCGATGATTGCTCATCCAGCATTCCACGGTTGCAACGCCTGCCCCCATCATCAGATGACGGCTCACGCCGTCCAGTCGGTCGCGTCCCTGCAGCGATCCGTCGGCGATCTACGAGGCGGGAGCGACCGGCAATGAATATAATATTAATCAATAGAATCATAAATGATACACGCCTGCTGAATTTGCGCTAATTGGAGTGAGGGACCCGATCAGCATCCGCCGGACCTGCCCGCCGGGCACAGCAAGGAGAACCGCAATGCTCCATCCTCTTCGTGATATCGCAGCCCTCTTCGATGCCAGTGAAACCGGTGAGCGCCTGCTGCAGATCGCCGCACAGCTGGCCCAGGCCCAACAGGCGCACCTGATCGCGGTATCCACGGCCCTGCATCCCAGCGACATCGCCAGCAGCTATGCCCGCGGTGCCGGCATCACGGCTGCCCTGGAACACGAGGCACGCGCAGACGCTGCGAGCACAGCGCGGCTCCAGCAGTACCTGCGCACGATCTCGGATCACCTGGCCATCAGTTCTGAGCTTCGCATCGTGTCGGACTATCTCGGCGGCGCGGACCTGGCGATGCAGTCGCTGTATTGCGACCTGCTTGTGGCCGGCTACCCCGATCCCCCTGGCGCCCCCACCGGCTGGCAACCGCTCACAACGTTGCGACAGACCGGAGTGCCAATGCTGCTGGTTCCGTCGCATTGGAAGGGAACCCACGTCGGTCAGCGCATCGTGGTCGCCTGGAACGCGAGCAAGCAGGCGCGCCGCGCCATTACCGATGCACTGCCCCTGTTGGCGCACGCGCAGCAGGTTCATCTGCTGATGGTGGACGCTGCCACTTTCGACACCACGCCGGGTGCGGAAATGGCCCGCCATCTCTCCCGCCATGGCGTGCAGGTGGAAGTGCAGTCGATCTCCTCTGCGCAGGGCAGAATCGCCGAAGCAATCCGCCAGCATGTACTGGACTCTGGCGCAGACCTGCTGGTGCTGGGGCCATACAGCCGCAGCGCCGTGATTGAACGACTGCTTGGCGGCGTCACCCGCGACCTCCTGGCTGCGATACCTGCTCCACTGTTCGTCTCTCACTAGGCCTCAGGTTGACTACAGCGAATCTGCGGGCCTTTCCCGGCAGAAGTCTCCCGGGAAAAGAACACCACGCCATTGAAGAATTTGCCCAAGGGCCGATGCTCGAATCGACCCCTGGGCAACAGGCCGTCGTCACGACGGTCGGCGCCCCGCCGGGCGCGGGACTGGAGGGGGAGTCCAGCCCCAAAGCGCGCTGTCTTGAGAGAGAGACAGCACGTTGTTGAAACAGCGTTTCTGCCCCCGCACTGTCGATCTGCTTCTTCTGCATCAGAACCCTGTAGTTCATGCCCATGTGCATGAACCGGACGAGCGTCCTGCAACGGTCATTGCGCACGTTCGCACCGTAGTGCGCGCTGGGTCGCATGCCACAGAACGAAACTAGCCGAGCTTTGATGGTGCGCCAACAAATGAAACACATTGAATTCATTTGATTCATATAGAATTCATTCAGTACGCAGCAATCCCTTAACTTTCAAGGCGTTGCATTCCGCCGCATAGGTGTTCCTGGCAGCATCCATCGAACCGCTCTGCCGCGGTGCAGCAGCCGACCCCGGCGCAGCCCCCTGATGGAGACACGCCACTTCGCTCTCACCCTTCGACGACCGGGCTCATCTGGCATGCGGCTGGTGACGCTGCACAGGGCCGACGATCGTCTGCGGGGAAAATCCCTGGACACGCTCCCTGATGCGGGTGGTCATCGAATGCGCATGCCTGCGCTCCGTGCCAGACCCAACGCGGACAGCAATGAGCGCATTCCACTTCAAAGCAGGAAGGTCAGGCGATGGCCGCTCTTGCGGCACCCGTATGCGAAGCGAGGCGATCGCATTCAATGGATTCAACATGCGCAGCACGATGCCGGGCAAAAAAAGATCTGCCTTGCAGGCACAGGGTTACTGCAGGAAGGCAATTGCACACACAACAAAAAAGCCCCTGTTTCCAGGGGCCTTTCTGAGTATCTGGCGGAGTGAGAGGGATTCGAACCCTCGATAGAGCTTTTGACCCTATACTCCCTTAGCAGGGGAGCCCCTTCGGCCACTCGGGCATCACTCCGGGGTTTTCTCCGCGTCTGGTGCGTTGCACCTCAGCGGGGCGTGAATCATAACGTTAATCGAGTGCGAAGGTAAAGCGTTATTCGGCAGAATTTTCGCTACCGGTGCCACCGGCTTCGTCACCGCGCTGGATGCGCTGATAGATCTCTTCGCGATGCACAGCGACGTCCTTCGGCGCGGTGATGCCGATACGCACCTGGTTACCCTTGACGCCAAGCACGGTGACGCTCACCGAGTCACCGATCATCAGGGTTTCGCCGACGCGGCGAGTCAGGATCAACATTTTTGTAAGTCTCCATGGAACCGTGTGGAAGGGTATCCCCCACCGGCTTGACGCTCCGTCAAGAAGCGCTACCACGACAAAGGGAAAAGATTTCGCAATGGTACCGTCAGCCGTCCCGCTCCTACAAGGAGGGGGACGGTCGGTTTCATCACAGGCGGGGGCTGACCCATTCGACGACTGCAGCCAGCGCAGTGGCAAGGGCGGGCCCGTCCTCGCCACCACCCTGGGCGAGGTCCGGGCGTCCGCCGCCCTTGCCCCCGATCTGACCGGCGATATGGGACAACAGTTCCCCGGCCTTGACCTTGCCCATTGCGCTGCCGTTCACACCCGCGACCAGGGCGGCCTTGCCGTCCTGGACACCGGCCAGCACGATCACCGCGTCGCCCAGCTGCTGCTTCAGGCGGTCCATGGCGTCACGCAGGGCCTTGGCATCGAAGCCCTCCAGGCGGGCAGCCAGCACCTTCACGCCAGCAACCTCGACAGCCTGGCCGGACAGATCGGCCGTGGCACCGGCGGCAACCTTGGCCTTCACGGCTTCCAGTTCGCGCTCCAGCTGCTTCTGGCGCTGGCCGAGGGCACGGATCTTCTCGACCACGTCGGCAGCGCTGCCGCCGAGCAGTTCAGCGGCCTCGGCCAGGCGGGCCTCTTCGGCGTCCACGTAGTCCAGGGCGCCCTGGCCGGTGACCGCTTCGATACGGCGCACGCCGGCGGAGACACCGCCCTCGGAGGTGATCTTGAACAGGCCGATGTCGCCGGTACGGTTGACGTGGGTACCGCCGCACAGCTCGGTGGAGTAGTCACCCATCTTCAGCACGCGCACGTGCTCGCCGTACTTCTCGCCGAACAGGGCCATCGCGCCGAAGTCCAGCGCTTCCTGCATGCCCATGTTGTGCACTTCGGCGGCGTTGTTGGCGCGCACCTGCTGATTGACCTTGCGTTCGATCACGGCCAGCTCTTCCGCGCTGATCGGCTGGAAGTGCGAAAAGTCGAAACGCAGGCGGTCCGGAGCGACCAGCGAGCCCTTCTGCTGCACATGGGTGCCCAGCACTTCGCGCAGGGCGGCATGCAGCAGGTGGGTGGCGGAGTGGTTGAGGATGGTGGCGCCACGGCGCTCGCCATCGACCTGGCCGGACAGCACGTCGCCAACCTTCAGGCCGCCTTCGGACAGGGTGCCGACGTGGCCATGGAACTGGCCGGCGAACTTCTGCGTGTCGTCCACCACCAGGCGCACGCCGTTGCCGGTGAGCACGCCGGTGTCGCCGACCTGGCCGCCGGACTCGGCGTAGAACGGGGTCTGGTTGGTGATGACGATGACTGCGTCACCGGCATCGGCCGACTGCACCGGACGACCGTCCTTGAGCAGGGCCAGCACGGTCAGGCCGTCAGCCTGCAGGCGGTCGTAGCCTAGGAACCGGGTCGGGCTCAGCGTCGCCACCAGCTCGGCCGGCAGGGTCACGCCACCACCGAACTTGCCGGCCGCACGTGCGGTTTCGCGCTGCTGCTCCATCGCAGCATCGAAGCCGGCAATGTCGACCGTCAGGTCGCGCTCGCGGGCGATGTCCTGGGTCAGGTCCAGCGGGAAGCCATAGGTGTCGTACAGGCGGAAGGCGTCAACACCCGGAATCACACCGTTGCTGGCCTTGCCGGCCACGTCCTCGAAGATCTTCATGCCGGCATCGAGGGTTTCGGCGAAACGCTCTTCCTCGGCCTGCAGCGCACGGGTGACGGTGTCCACTGCCGCCGGCAGTTCCGGATAGGCCTCGCCCATCTGCTCGACCAGGGTCGGCACCAGCTTGCTGAAGAACGGCTGGCGCACGCCCAGCATCCAGCCGTGGCGCAGGGCGCGGCGGATGATACGGCGCAGCACGTAACCGCGGCCTTCGTTGGACGGCAGCACGCCGTCGACGATCAGGAACGAGCAGGCACGGATGTGATCGGCGATCACGCGCAGCGACTTGTTTTCCAGGTCAGCGGTGCCGGTCAGCTCCGACGCCTTGCGGATCAGCGCCTGGAACAGGTCGATCTCGTAGTTGGTGTGCACGTGCTGCAGGATCGCCGCCAGGCGCTCCAGGCCCATGCCGGTATCCACGCACGGTGCCGGCAGCGGCACCAGGGTGCCGTCGGGCTGGCGGTCGAACTGCATGAACACCAGGTTCCAGATTTCGATGAAGCGGTCGCCGTCTTCATCCGGGGAGCCCGGGGGGCCGCCGGCGATATGGTCACCGTGGTCGTAGAAGATTTCCGTGCACGGACCACACGGCCCGGTGTCGGCCATCTGCCAGAAGTTGTCCGAGGCGAACGGTGCGCCCTTGTTGTCGCCGATGCGCACGATGCGCGCTTCCGGAATGCCGACCATGTCGCGCCACAGTTCGTAGGCTTCGTCGTCGGTCTGGTAGACGGTGACCAGCAGGCGCTCGGGCGGCAGCTTCCAGACCTGGGTCAGCAGTTCCCAGGCCCAGGCGATCGCGTCCTTCTTGAAGTAGTCGCCGAACGACCAGTTGCCCAACATTTCGAAGAAGGTGTGGTGGCGCGCGGTGTAGCCGACCTGGTCGAGGTCGTTGTGCTTGCCGCCCGCGCGCAGGCAGCGTTGCACGTCGGCCGCGCGCACGTAGCTGCGCTTTTCCGCGCCAAGGAACACGTCCTTGAACTGCACCATGCCGGAGTTGGTGAACAGCAGGGTCGGATCATTGCCCGGCACCAGCGGCGCCGACGGCACGATGGTGTGGCCTTTGCCCTTGAAGAATTCAAGGAAGTCGCTGCGGATCTGGGAAGTCGTGAATTTGGCGGATGCGTTCATTGGGGGCTGGCAGTCTGCGGGCCGGCGGGCCCGGACCACCGGCCGCGTTGGCCAGGGTCGCGAGGGACCGCCGAAAACCTAAAGGGTATCAGGCCCGGCGCCGCCAGTCTCAGTCATCCGGGTCGTAGCGGGTCGCACGGCGGATGCTGTCGCCGTCGAAGCCGCGTCGGGCCAGCAGATCGGCGGCCTTGCGCCGCTGTGTCAGGTCCTGCGGACCGGCCTCGCCAAAGCGCCTGCGGACCAGATCACGGGCGTTTTCCTGCCAGTCGCCTTCGTAGCTGTCCATCGCCGCGGCAACCGCGGCGCTGTCCAGTCCGTGGGTCCCCAGCTCGGCGCGGACATGGATCGGCCCATAGCCGGTGTTGGCGCGCATCCGCACCAGGTTCTCGGCAAAACGGGTGTCGTCCTGCCAGCCGGCCTCGGTCAACTTGGCGACAGCCGCCTGCGCAGCCTCGTCTTCGATGCCACGTGCGGTCAGCTTGCGGGTGAGTTCCTTGCGCGAGTGCTCGCGGCGGACCAGCAGGCCCAGCGCTCGTTGCACGGGCGTCTGCTCGCGCGGCCGGCGTTTGCGACCGCTGGGAATGTCGTCGGCGTCGGACATCGGTGCTCCAAGGGTGGCGCCATCCGTGGCGCCCAGCCCATCCCTGGGCGATTCGAACCTGCGGGACAGGGCGACGTCACTGACGGCGCCGCCCTGCCCCACAGCAAGCCTTACTCGTCGTCGCCTTCGTCGTCGCCTTCCTCACGGGTGGCTTCGGTCGGCTGGAACTTCTCGCGCAGTTCGGCTTCGAGCTTCGCAGCAACCGTCGGGTTGTCGCGCAGGTAACCGCGGGCGTTGTCCTTGCCCTGACCGATGCGTTCTTCGCCGTAGCTGTACCAGGCGCCGGCCTTCTCGACCAGCTTGGCATCCACACCCATGTCGATCAGCTCGCCCTCGCGGCTGATGCCTTCGCCGTACAGGATCTCGGTGATGACCTGCTTGAACGGAGGCGCCAGCTTGTTCTTGACGACCTTGATCTTGGTCTGGTTGCCGATGATCTCGTCGCCCTTCTTGATCGCGCCGATACGACGGATGTCCAGGCGGACCGAGGCGTAGAACTTCAGCGCATTGCCGCCGGTCGTGGTTTCCGGGCTCTGGCCCGGCATCATCACACCGATCTTCATGCGCAGCTGGTTGATGAAGACCACCAGGGTGTTGGAGCGCTTGATGTTGCCGGTCAGCTTGCGCAGCGCCTGGCTCATCAGGCGGGCCTGTAGGCCCGGCAGCTGGTCGCCCATCTCGCCTTCGATTTCGGCCTTCGGGGTCAGCGCGGCGACCGAGTCGATCACCAGGATGTCGACCGAACCCGAACGGACCAGCATGTCGGCGATTTCCAGCGCCTGCTCGCCGGTATCCGGCTGCGACAGCAGCAGGTCGTCCACGTTCACGCCCAGCTTGGCGGCGTAGATCGGGTCCAGCGCGTGTTCGGCGTCGATGAAGGCTGCGGTGCCGCCCAGCTTCTGGCATTCGGCGATGGCCTGCAGGGTCAGCGTGGTCTTGCCCGAGGATTCCGGCCCGTAGATTTCAACGACACGGCCCTTCGGCAGACCACCAATGCCCAGCGCGATGTCGAGCATCAGCGAACCGGTCGGGATGGCTTCGACGGGCTCGACCACGCGGTCGCCCATGCGCATCACCGAGCCCTTGCCGAACTGCTTTTCGATCTGGCCCAGAGCTGCAGCGAGGGCGCGCTTCTTGTTCTCGTCCATCGGATTGGTCCTTGCAGAGGTCGTGTCGTTGGAGGTGCTGTCTTTGGGGGTCTTCTTTGCCATGGGTTCACTTTAAGTCGGACGTATCGCACAGGCTGAGATTCTGCCCGGCGCTCTGAAAAGAATTATCGGACATCCGTACCAACCTCAGTGGAACCAGAGAATCGCCACAAAAGACCGCGGGGTAATGCGCTATGGAACGGGTCAACGGTTCGGCCGCAACAGGCCGCAATAGAGGCCTTCGATCGCGAAGTCCTGATCCGGCAGCACCTCGATCGGCTTGTAATCGGGATTGCGCGGCAGCAGGCGGATACGATCCTTGGCGATCTTCAGCAGCTTGACGGTGATCTCGTCATCGATGCGGGCCACCACGATCTGCCCGGAATGGGCGTCGCGGGTGCGGTGCACGCCGATCAGGTCACCGTCGAAGATGCCCTCGTCGATCATCGAATCGCCCTGCACCTTCAACAGGTAGTCCGGCGCCGGCGAGAAGAACACCCGGTCCAGCACCACGAAATCGTCCGAGCCGATGTCGGCGCCGATCGGCAGGCCGGCCGCAACCCGGCCGAGCACCGGCAGGCGCAGCACGCTGTCGGGCAGGCCCGGCTCGGCCAGCTTTTCCACTGACGGCGCCTGCACCAGGCGGATGCCACGGGCCTGGCCCGGGATGCGACGGATCGCGCCGGCCTGCTCCAGGGCTTCCAGGTGGTACTGGGCCGCGCGCACGCCCTTGAAGCCGAACGCACGTGCGATTTCAGTCTGCGACGGCGGTGCGCCTTCGCTCTCGATACGCTCGGCGATCAACTGCAGGATCGCCTGCTGGGTGTCGGTCAGGTCCATGGTTAGTAGTATTACTACTAACATGCGGGACTGCAAGTGCCGGGGGCGACACGGCAACATCTGTAGTGCCGAGCCATGCTCGGCAGTCGGGCGAATGGCCGGGCGGCAAAGGCGAATGCAAGGGCGAAAGCAGCCGACCAGCGGTCGGCTCTACAGGAATCGCGCAGCGATTCCGCGGTTCCCGTTGGGAACCGCTGCGGTAAACACACTCAGGTGTGTTTACCGCTTCTCCATATCGAAAACAGGATCCACACGCCGCAGAAGCCGGCGCCGATGAAGCCGCACACGCCCAGTGCCAGCAGCCAGCGACTGGAGACGCCGCCAACGCTGTGCATCACGATCGACGAGCCGATGATCAGCGCGGCGGTGACGATGCCCATCACCAGCCGGTTCGCCGCACGGTTGACCTGCTCGCCGAAGCCCTGCAATGCGCTGGTCTCCACCTTCAACTGCAGGCGCCCACGGCGCGCCGCCTGGACCAGCTTGCGCAGGTCGCGGGGAAGCTCGCCGGCGAAGTCGACCAGGCCCAGCAGGCTGCGGCGGCCTCGCTTGAGCAGCGCCTTGGGCGCGTAACGCTGCAGCACCACCCGCTCCAGGAACGGACGCGCGGCACTGGCCATGTCGAAATCCGGGTCCAGCTGCCGCCCCATGCCTTCCAGGGTCAGGAACGCCTTGATCATCAGCGCCAGATCGGCTGGCAGGGTCAGGCTGTAGCTGCGCAGCAGCTGGGTGATGTCGCCCAGCATCAGGCCGATGCGCAGGTCCTTCAGCGGCACGCCACGGTACTGGTCGACGAACTGGCTGATGTCGTGCTGCAGCCGGTTCTCGTCCACTTCCACACCGCCGGCCCAGTCCAGCAGCACGTCGGCCACGCCCTGCGGATCCTGTTCGACCAGCCCGTGCAGCAGCTGCGCGACCTGAAAACGACGCACTTCGGACAGCGCGCCGACCATGCCGAAATCGATCACGCCGATACGGCCGTCGCGCAGGTAGATGATGTTGCCCGGATGCGGGTCGGCGTGGAAGCTGCCGTCCTCCAGCACCATCTTCAGCACGATGTCCGCGCCACGCCGCGCCAGTTCGCGCCGGTCCAGTCCTGCCGCATCGACACCGGCCAGGTCACGCCCGGGAATGCCATCGACGAAGTCCTGCACATTCAGGCTTTCGCAGGTCCACTGCCAGTGCACGCGGGGAATCAGGATGTCGTCACGACCGTTGAAGTTGCGCGCGATGCGCTCGGCATTGCGGCATTCAGCGGCGAAGTCCAGTTCGCGGCGCAGCGATACGGTGAACTGCTGGACGACCTCGGCCGGTCGATAGCGACGCAGGTCAGGCAGACGTGCTTCAACGATCTCGGCCAGGCGGGCCAGCAGCCGCAGGTCGGCCTCGACCACATCACGGATGCCGGGGCGGCGCACCTTCAGCACTACCTCGCGACCATCATGCAGCCGCGCGCGGTGGGCCTGCGCCAGCGAGGCGGCGGCCATCGGGGTTTCATCGAGGAAAGCGAACACGTCCTGCGGAGACGCACCAAGATCGGCTTCGAGCTGCTCGCGGATATCCGCGTATGGCAGCGCCGGCACCGCATTCTGCAGCTCAGAGAGCTCGGCGATCCATTCCGGCGGCAGCAGATCAACGCGGGTCGCAAGTACCTGACCGAGCTTGACGAAGGTCGGGCCGAGATCCTGCATCGCGCTGCGCACACGCACCGGCGCGGTCATCCGCAGCAGTTCCTGCCGCTCCTCGTTCCAATGCAGAAGGCGCCCTGCCCGCTCCAATGTGCTGGCCAGGCCAATGCGCCGCACCACGTCGCCGAAGCCATAGCGGATCAGGACGACGGCGATTTCCTGCAGTCGGCCCAGGTCACGGACGGTGCCCAGCGTTTCCCACATCATGCGTGCTCCGGACGATTACCGGAGCAGCATGTCACAGCTGGGCGTCGATACCGCGCAATGCCGCCGCCACGGTTTGCCGGCGGATGGCTTCGCGGTCGCCATCGAACTGGAACAACTCGGCGCGGGCGTAGCCGCCCCGGCGCTTCCAGCCGATCCAGACGCTGCCAACCGGCTTGTCCGGACTGCCGCCGCCGGGGCCGGCGATGCCGGTCACCGCCACGGCGATGCCGGCGCCGGAATTGACCAGCGCGCCGGACACCATTTCCAGCACGGTTTCGCGGCTGACCGCACCGAACTGCTCCAGGGTCTGCGCGCGCACGCCCAGCAGGCGCTGCTTGGCCTCGTAGCTGTAGACCACCATGCCGCAGTCGAAGAACGCCGAGGAACCGGCGATATCGGTCATGCATTTGGCAATCCAGCCGCCACTGCAGCTTTCAGCGGTCACCAGCTGCAGCGAGGCCTGCTGCAGGCGCTGCCCGAGCGCGGCGGACTGGGCATTGAGTTCAGCGTCGGTGGGAATGGACATCGGCATGACGGTGGGGTGAAGAACCTGCACGTTGTACCGCAGATGACAGGCAGATGTCGCGCCCCTCCGGCGCGGTTGCGTTGCCGGCCAGCGGCCGGCACTACCAGGCATCGGCCGCTAGCTCACCACTCCGGCAGTTTCTCCGGCAGCAGCGCCCGGATCGGCGCACCGTCGGCACTGGCGGCCAGCTTTTCGGCTTCGGCAATCGGCAGGTCGACCTGCAGCAGCCAGCCCTCTTCATCCGCCTGTTCACTACGGATCACTTCCAGCTGGTGCAGGCGCGCACGCAGGCGGCCGGCATCCGGCGGCAGGCGCAGTTCGCCGGTGACATGCTGCAGGCCCAGGCGCTTGCCCAGCACCGCCTGCAGCAGCTCCAGGCCCTGCCCGTCACGCGCGGAAATCCACACCCGCTCGCGACGCGACTCGTCCGGGATACCGTCCTGGCCATCGTGGCGGACGTCGGCACCCTCGATGCGGTCGATCTTGTTGAACACCAGCAACTGCGGCAGGTCACCGGCACCGACCGCGGTCAGCACTTCGTCGACCTGGGCAATGCGCTCCTCGCGGTGCGGATCGGCAGCGTCGACCACGTGCAGCAGGAAATCGGCCTCGCGCGCCTCGGACAGGGTCGAACGGAACGCGGCGACCAGGTCATGCGGCAGGTCGCGGACGAAGCCAACGGTATCGGCCAGCACCACGTTGCCTCCCGGGACCGCGATGCGGCGCACGGTCGGATCCAGCGTTGCGAACAGCTGGTCGGCGGCATAGGCCTCGGCGCCGGTCATGGCGTTGAACAGGGTCGACTTGCCGGCGTTGGTGTAGCCCACCAGGGCCACGCGCGGCAGCTCGCTGCGCACACGCGCACGGCGCATCTGGGTGCGCTGCACTTCAACCTTTTCCAGGCGCTTCTGCAGCTGCTCGACCCGCTTCTGCAGCAGGCGGCGGTCGGTTTCCAGCTGGGTTTCACCCGGGCCGCGCAGGCCGATCGAACCACCGCGCTGGCGCTCCAGGTGGGTCCAGCCGCGCACCAGCCGCGTGGCCAGGTGACGCAGCTGCGCCAGCTCGACCTGCAGCTTGCCTTCATGGCTGTGCGCACGCTGGGCGAAGATGTCCAGGATCAGGCCGGTACGGTCGATCACCCGGCGCTCGAGGAAGCGTTCCAGGTTGCGTTCCTGGCCCGGGCTCAACGCATGGTTGACCAGGATCAGGTCGGCACCGCTGGCGTCGGCCGCGGCCTTGATCTCGTCCAGCTTGCCGCTGCCGATCAGGGTCGACGGATTCGGACGGTCCAGGCGCGCAGTGATCGTCGCGGCGATGCTGGCCCCAGCCGAGCGGGCCAGATCACCGAATTCTTCCAGCACATCGTCTTCCAGCTTGCCGAAATGGGGCTGGATCAACAGGGCGTGTTCGCCCTTTTTCGAGCGGTCAAACATTCACCGCTCCGGTCTTACTCGTCTGCTTCATCACCTGCCTGACCACCTTCACCCGACTGCACGTAACCACCGCCCGGCCCGACCTTCACGTTGCGTGCCGGAACGACCGTGGAAATGGCGTGCTTGTAGACCATCTGACTGACCGTGTTGCGCAGCAGGACCACGAACTGGTCGAACGACTCGATCGTGCCCTGCAGCTTGATGCCGTTGACCAGGTACACCGAAACCGGCACGCGCTCGCGCCGCAGTGCGTTCAAGAAAGGATCCTGCAGCGATTGCCCCTTGGACATTGCACACTCCTGATTATTGTTCTTATTGGGTTGCCGACGGTTGCCACGGCCCCCGAGCCGCCCGCCGACCGATGATGTTACACGGCTGGCGGGGGTTCAGCGTGCGACGAAGGTCGACACCGCGCCGGCCAGGCGCTCGTGGTCGATATGGGGGTCGAACCAGCGCGCATCAAGCTCGCCGCGCAGCCAGGTCAGCTGGCGCTTGGCCAGCTGCCGGGTGGCGAAGATCGCCTTGTCACGGAAACGAGCGGCATCGCCCTCCCCGTCCAGGTACTCCCAGGCCTGGCGATAGCCGACCGCGCGCACGGCCGGCAGGTCAAGCGGCGCCTCCACAGCGGCCATTTCCGGCATCGCGCGCAATGCCCGTACCTCGTCGAGAAAGCCCTGTGCCAGCATGGCGTCGAAACGTGCCTCGATACGCTGGTGCAGCACCGCGCGATCACGCGGCGCCAGGATCAGCTTGAGGGTGCGCACCGGCAACGGCGCTACGCCCGGCCGGCGCTGCCATTCAGTAATGGGCGTGCCGGTCAGGCGATAGACCTCCAGCGCCCGCTGGATGCGTTGCGGGTCGGTGGCATGGATGCGTGCCGCTGCGGCCGAGTCGACCTTGGCCAGCTCTGCGTGCAGTGCCGCCCATCCGCGTTCGGCGGCTTCGGCAGCCAGCACCGCACGCATCTCCGGATCGGCCTCCGGCATCGGCGACAGGCCCTGCAACAGGGCGCGGAAGTACAACCCGGTACCGCCGGCCAGGATCGGCATCTTGCCGCGCGCCACGATATCGGCCACGACCCTGCCGGCATCGGCGGCGAATTCGGCTGCCGAGTAGGTCTGCCAGGGATCGCGCAGGTCCAGCAGATGATGAGGTGCCTGCGCGCGCTCGGCCGCATCAGGCTTGGCCGAACCGATATCCAGGTGGCGGTACACCAGCGCCGAATCGACGCTGACGATTTCGCCATCCAGCTGCTGTGCCAGGGCGATCGCGGTGGCGGTCTTGCCACTGGCGGTCGGCCCCATCACGGCGATCGCCAGTGGCCGCCGGTCGATGCCCATCAATCTTCGTCCGGCCAGCGGATCGTCGGCGTGGCGTCGGCGCGCGGCGTCGGCACGGCCTCGACCGCCTGCCAGATCTTCAGCGCATCGACGGTGGCCGCCACGTCATGCACGCGCACGATGCGCGCGCCACGCTGGACCGCGATCAGGTGCGCGGCTACCGAAGCCGCCACGCGCTCGGACGGCGTGTCGCGGCCGGTCAGTTCGCCCAGGCTGCGTTTGCGCGACAGGCCAGCCAGCATCGGCACGCCCAGTTCCAGGAAGCGCTCCGAACGCGCCAGCAGGATCATGTTGTGGGCGGTGGTCTTGCCGAAGCCGAAACCGAGGTCGATCAACAGGTTCTTCTTCGCGATACCTGCCATCTCGGCAGCGAACAGGCGCTGCACCAGGAAACCGTGCACCTCGGCGACCACGTCGTCGTAGTGTGGATCGGCCTGCATGTGGCCCGGTTCGCCCTGCATGTGCATCAGCACCACCGGCACGCCGGTTGCAGCGGCGGCGTCCAGCGCCCCGTCCTGACGCAGGCCGAAGATGTCGTTGATCATGCCGGCGCCAGCGTCCACCGCCGCACGCATCACCTCCGGCTTGAAGGTGTCGATGCTGATCGGCACCCGGGTGCGGGCCGCCAGCTGCTCGATCACCGGAATCACCCGGCTCAGCTCCTCCTCCACCGATACCGGCGCAGCACCCGGGCGGGTCGATTCGCCGCCGATATCGAGCAGGTCCGCGCCCTCCTCGACCAGCTTCAGGCCATGGGCGACTGCGGCCTCGGTGGTGTCGTGCGCGCCGCCATCGGAGAACGAATCCGGGGTGACGTTGACGATGCCCATGACCCGGGCACGGTCGAGGCGCAGGATGCGGCCGGCGCAATCGAGCTGGGGCGAGGTATCGAACATGGGCAATCCTGCAGGGACAACGGCGGGTAGTTTAGTTCGGCAGGGCGGCGCCCTGCACCCGCAGAGGCAACGGCCACAGCAAAAGCCCAAGCAACAGCAGAAGCCGGTTTCCTGAGGGATGGCGGGGTGGGTCCGGTTGCGGGAGACGCCGTAAACCCGTCCATGGGGGCTTGGCCGCGGCATCCATGCCGCGGACACCCCCGCAACCGGACCCACCCCCCCTTGCCCCCTGTCGCCCGCCACGCATGAGTGCGACCCCACCCTCGGGAGACCCCCCTCATTCCTCCGAAAACCCCAATATATAGAAATATCCCCCCCCCCACACTTTG
>NZ_RXLZ01000048.1 GCF_003970865.1 Stenotrophomonas maltophilia
CCAAGCAGGCACAGGAAAAGCTGAAGGCACCGTCGGTGAAGCCGGGCAAGTACGATCTGGTGCTCGACCCGTCGCACACCTGGCTGACCATCCACGAGTCGATCGGCCACCCGCTGGAGCTGGACCGTGTGCTTGGCTACGAAGCCAACTACGCCGGCACCAGCTTCGCCACCTTGGACAAGCGCGAACAGCATTTCCAGTACGGCAGCGAGCTGGTCAACATCTTCGCCGACAAGACCCAGCCGGGCAGTCTCGGCGCGGTGGCGTACGACGATGAAGGCGTGAAGTGCAAGCGCTGGGACCTGATCAGCAACGGCAAGCTGGTGGATTACCAGACCATCCGCGACCAGGCCCACATCCTCGGCAAGACCGAGTCCGACGGCTGCTGCTACGCCGACTCGTGGTCCAGCGTGCAGTTCCAGCGCATGGCCAACGTGTCGATGGCACCGGGCAAAAAGCCACTGAGCGTGCCGGACCTGATCAAGGACGTGGAGAACGGCATCTACATCATCGGCGACGGTTCGTTCTCGATCGACCAGCAGCGCTACAACGCGCAGTTCGGCGGCCAGCTGTTCTACGAGATCAAGAACGGCCAGATCACCCGCATGCTGGAAGACGTGGCCTACCAGATCCGCACGCCGGAGTTCTGGAACGCCTGCACCGCCGTGGCCGATGAGAGTGACTACCGCCTGGGCGGTTCGTTCTTCGACGGCAAGGGCCAGCCGGGCCAGGTCTCGGCGGTCTCGCACGGTTCGTCCACCGCGCGCTTCAACGGCATCAACGTCATCAACACCGCACGCAGCCTCGGCTGATCGGTCAGGAGCCCTTACACCATGAGTATCTTCACCGAAGCCCAGGCCAAGGCCATCCTCGACAAGGTCATCGCCCTGTCCAAGGCCGACGAATGCACCGCCGTGCTGGCCGGCGCAATCAGCGGCAACATCCGTTTCGCACTGAACAATGTCTCCACCAGCGGCATCGTCGACAACACCGAGCTGGCAGTCACCGTCGCCTTCGGCAAGCGCGTCGGCACCGCCTCGATCAACGAGTTCGACGACGCCGCGCTGGAGCGCGTGGTGCGCCGTGCCGAAGACCTGGCCAGGCTGGCCCCCGAGAACCCGGAGTTCATGCCGGCCATCGGCAAGCAGAGCTACCGTGCCAGCCCGACCTTCAGCGAATCCACCGCTGCCATCGATCCGGCCTTCCGCGCCAAGGTCGCCGCCGATTCGATCGCCCCGTGCCGTGGCCACGGCCTGATCGCCGCCGGCTTCCTCGAGGACGGCCAGGGCTTCCAGGCCACCGCCAACAGCAATGGCAACTTCGCCTACCAGCGCACCACCAACTTCGACTACACCTGCACCGTGCGTACCGAAGATGGCCGCGGTTCGGGCTGGGTCGGCCGCAACCTGAAGGATGCCGCCGACTTCAAGGCCGACCAGGACATCCGCATCGCCATGCGCAAGGCCACTGAATCGGCCGAAGCCAAGGCGCTGGAGCCGGGCAAGTACACGGTGATCCTGGAACCGGCCGCAGCCGCGGGCCTGATCAGCTTCATGATGAACTTCTTCAGCGCACGCTCGGCCGATGAAGGCCGCAGCTTCCTGTCGAAGAAGGGCGGCGGCAACAAGCTGGGCGAGCAGGTCTACGACCCGCGCGTGACCATGATTGCCGACCCGTGGCATCCGGATGCACCGGTGCTGCCGTGGGACAGCGAAGGCATGCCGCGCGAACGCATCGCCATCATCGAGAACGGCAAGATCGCCAACCTCGACTACTCGCGCTTCTGGGCGCAGAAGCAGGGCAAGACCGCCAAGGCAACGCCGGGCAACCTGCTGATGAGCGGCGGTGACAAGAGCACCGCCGAACTGGTGCGCGGCACCCAGAAGGGCATCCTGGTCACCCGCACCTGGTACATCCGCATGGTCGACCCGCAGACCGTGCTGCTGACCGGCCTCACCCGCGACGGCACCTTCTACATCGAGAACGGCCAGATCAAGCACCCGGTGAAGAACTTCCGCTTCAACGAATCGCCGGTGATCATGCTCAACAACATCGAAGAGCTGGGCAAGCCGGTGCGCGTGGCCGGTGATGAATCCAGCTACGTGATGATGATCCCGCCGATGAAGCTGCGCGATTTCACCTTCACCTCGCTGTCCGACGCGGTCTGATGGATCGCCGGGCCTGCCTGCGCTGGTTGGCCGCTGCCGCTTCGGCGGCGGCGCTGCCGGCCTTCGCGCAGGGGGGCCCGCGCAGTTCGCGCTACGACTTCTGGTTCACCCGCCTGCAGTACGACTCCGGTGACTGGGACGTAGACGCGCGCATGCCGTCCAACCTGATCACCTCGCTGATCGACTACACCTCGCTGCGCGTGGACCCGCAGGAGCACGTGGTGGCGCTGGCCGACCCGCGCATGCTGGAAGCGCCGTTCTGCTACCTGGCCGGGCACACGCTGGTGGAGTTCAACGCCGCCGAGCGGCAGAACTTCGTGCGCTATGTGCGCAATGGCGGCTTCGTCTTCGTCGACGACTGCAACCACGACATCGATGGCCTGTTCGCTACCTCGTTCGAAGCGCAGATGGGTCGCCTGTTCGGCCCGAAGGCATTGCAGAAGCTGCCCAACAGCCACGCGCTGTACCGCAGCTTCTTCCACTTCCCGGATGGCCCGCCTGCCACCAGCTTCGAACTCAACGGTTGGGGCGACGATCTGGTGCACGACTACCTGAAAGGCATCGAGGTCGATGGCCGCCTGGGCTTGCTCTACAGCAACAAGGACTACGGCTGCGAGTGGGATTACGACTGGCGCAACAAGCGCTTCCTGGCCGAAGACAACACCCGCTTCGGCGTCAACATCGTGATGTACGCGTTGAACAATTGATAGGACCTGCACGCCCATGACCTCCCCCGACCTCGATTCCCTGCTGCCGCGCTTGGAAGAGCTGCGCGCCGCGCTCGCACGCGCAGTGGTGGGCCAGAACACCGTGGTCGAGCAGCTGCTGATCGGACTGCTGGCCGGCGGCCACTGCCTGCTGGAAGGCGCCCCCGGGCTCGGCAAGACCCTGCTGGTGCGCTCGCTCGGCCAGGCACTGGAACTGCAGTTCCGGCGCGTGCAGTTCACCCCGGACCTGATGCCCAGCGACATCCTCGGCACCGAGCTGCTGGAGGAAGACCACGGCACCGGCCATCGCCATTTCCGCTTCCAGCAAGGCCCGATCTTCACCAACCTGCTGCTGGCCGACGAACTCAACCGTACCCCGCCCAAGACCCAGGCCGCACTGCTGGAAGCGATGCAGGAGCGCACGGTCAGCTACGCGGGCACCACCTACGCGCTGCCCGCGCCGTTCTTCGTGCTGGCCACGCAGAACCCGATCGAGCAGGCCGGCACCTACCCGCTGCCGGAAGCGCAGCTGGATCGTTTCCTGCTGCACGTTCTGGTGGATTACCCGAGCGAAGACGAAGAGCGGCAGATCCTGGAACAGACCACCGGCGGTGCCACCGACGCGGTGCCGAAGGTGATGGACGCCGAGGCGGTGATCGCACTGCAGGCCGCCGTGCGCCAGGTGCATGTCAGCCCGGACGTGCTGGCCTGGATCACCCGCCTGGTGCGTGCCAGCCGGCCAGGTGAAGGCGCACCGGCCGCCATCAACCAATGGGTGAAATGGGGCGCCGGCCCGCGTGCGGGTCAGTCGCTGGTGCTCGCCTCGAAAGCACGTGCGCTGCTGCAGGGCCGGTTCGCCGCCACCCGCGAGGATGTGCAGGCACTGGCCGCGCCGGTGATGCGCCATCGCCTGCTGCTGTCGTTCGCCGCCGAGGCCGAGCAGAAGCGTGCCGACGACGTGGTCGCCGCCCTCCTGCAGGCCGTGCCGTTCCCGGGTTGATCCACGCGTGAACGCCGGTACCCCGCTGACCTTGCCACCGGAACTGCGTGCGCGCCTGCGCCTGCTGCGGTTGCGGCCGCGCCTGGCCAGCGGCGCCAGTGGCATCGGCCAGCACGCCAGCCGCAGCCGCGGTGCCGGTCTCGAATTCGCCCAGTACCGTGCCTACGAGCCCGGCGACGAACTGCGCCAGATCGACTGGAAGCTGTACGCCCGCTCGGACCGCTTCTTCGTGCGCGAATCCGAACGCGAGAGCCCGATCACGATCTGGCTGCTGCTGGACGCGACCGCATCGGCCGGCCAGGCCGACCGCACGTCGCCGCAACGCACGCGCCTGGACCACATGCGTGGCGTCGCCGCCTGCGTAGTTGAACTGGCCCTGCAGCAGGGTGACCGTTTCGGCCTGCTGGCGATCAATGGCGATGGGCTGCAGCTGGTCCCCGCGGCGAACGGCGCACGCCAGCGTGACCGCGTGCATCTGCAACTGCATGCCTTGCAGGCGCGCGGCGCCTGGCCTGCGGCCGATCGCCTTCGGCCGCTGTGGGAGCGCGTGCGCCCGGGCGACCTGTTGCTGGCGATCGGCGACGGCTTCGACGACGCCGGCATCGTGTTGCTGGAACAACTGGCCAGCGCGCGCCGCGAAGTGGCACTGCTGCAGATCCTGACCGCCGACGAGCGCGACTTCCCGTTCGACGCCGGCCATCGCTTCCGCGACCCGGAAACCGGCGAGGAACTGCTGGGCGACGGCGCTGCGATCCGCGCCGACTACCTGCAGCGCTTCGCTGATGCACGCAGCGCATTGCATGCGCGCCTGCAGGCCAGTGGCATCGCCAGTGCCACCGGCTGGCTCGACCAGCCTCTGGACCAGGCACTGCAGGCGCTGTTCGGCCGTGGGGGCGGTGCATGACCCTGCTGTTCCCGCTCGGCCTCGCCGCGCTCGCCGCAGGGCTGCTGCCGCTGCTGATCCACCTCGCCCGGCGCCATCCGTATACGCCGCGGGATTTCGCCGCGCTGCGCTGGCTGCGTGCACAGATCCGGCCGCGCCAACGCATCCGCTTCGATGACTGGCCGTTGCTGCTGGTGCGCCTGCTGTTGCTGGCCACGCTGGCGTTGCTGCTGGCACGACCGGCGTTGACCGGCCCCGCTCCTGCCCCCGATGCGTGGACGGTGGTGGCCCCTGGGCTGGACGCCGCAGCACTGCGTGGTACCGCTGCGGACCGCACCTGGCACTGGCTGGCACCCGGCTTCCCCGCCATCGACCAAGCACCGCCTGCGTCCAGCGCGTCGCTGCCCAGCCTGTTGCGTGAACTGGACGCGCAGCTGCCCGCGGGCACCGCGTTGACCGTGCACGTTCCCGATCCCCTGCCCGGTCTGGATGGCGCCCGCCTGCAGCTGTCGCGCGAGGTGCGATGGCACACGCAGCCGATGCCGGTCACCCCGCCGCAGACTGCAGCGGCACTGCCGCGGCTACGCGTACACGGCGAGGCATCCGCCACTGCCCAGCACTGGTTGAACGCACTGCAGCGCGCGTGGGGCGTGCAGGCACTGCCCTCGCCCTTGGCGGGGGATGCCCTGCCCGAACGCGGCGAGATCGGCGTGTGGAGCCGCAACGATGCACTGCCAGCAAACTGGCAGGCGTGGTTGCGCGACGGCGGTCGTATCGTAACCGCCGGCAAGCCTGCTGCCAGCGCCCGCATCCTGCTGCGCGACGCCGAGGGCGCACCGCTGCTGTGGCAGCAACGCATCGGCCACGGCTCTCTGCTGGCGCTGCCGGGCGACTGGAACGCCGCCAGTAATACTGCGCTGCGCGATCCGCAGTTGCCGCGTGCCCTGCTGCTGGCGCTGCAGCCACCCACGGCCCCGCGCCTGGGCGATGCACGTGACCACGCACCGCGCCGGACCGTATTGCCTGCTTCAACACCGCCGCTGCGAGAGCCGACGCCTTGGCTGTTGCTGGCCATCGTGCTGCTGTTCGCGCTGGAACGCTGGATGGCCAGCAGTGCCCAGCGCAGGGTGGGCGCATGAACACCCTGCAGCACGCCTGGCAACGCGCACGCCGCCGCCGTGCGCTCATCACCCTGCTGCTGGGCCTGCCATGGGCGCTGGCCGCGGCGGTGCTGGCCCTGCGTCTGGCAGGCTTCGATATCGCCTGCGTGGTCGGCACGGTCAGCCTGCTCGTGTGTGCGGCCTTCGCCACCGCGCGTGCCCGCCAACTGGACCGGCAATGGCTGCAGCGCCAGCTCGATGGCAGCGGTGCCAGCGAGGACAGTGCCGATCTGCTGTTCGCCGATGCCGCCACGCTCAATCCGCTGCAGCAGCGCCAGCGTACGCATGTGCTGGTTACGCTGGAACGCGCGATGCCGGAGCTGCGTCCGCGCTGGCCGCGTGGGGCACTGACGCTGTGCTGGATCACAGGCCTGGCCATTGTTGTGCTGGCAGTCGGCTGGCCACGTTCGAACCCCGGTTCCGCGCCCGCCCTCACGTCGGCGCCTGGCAGCATGGCTGCCGCGGGCCCGCTGCGCCTGCAGTCCACCCGCCTGCGCATTGACGCGCCGGCATATACCGGCCAGGCCACGCTTACCCAGAATGCCCTGGACGCCAAGGTTGCCGCCGACAGCCGGCTGTCCTGGTCCTTGCGCTTCGATCGCGCACCGGACAAGGCATGGCTGCAGTTCCACGATGGTCGCCGGTTGCCGCTGAGCGAGCACGAAGGACAGTGGCAGGCGCAGGATGTGGCACGCATGCCGGTGCTGTACCGCGTGGTGAGCGAACCGGCACTGGCAGAGACCCGCCTGCATCGGCTGGATGTGGTGGCCGACCGTGCACCCAGCGTGCGCGTGCTGGAGCCCGCCGCCAGTCTGGTGCTGGGCACGCCGGGGCAACGGCAGTGGGCACTGCGCTTCGAGGCCAGCGATGATTACGGTGTCGCGGCACAGGCAACGCTGTCGATCACCACCACCCAGGGCAGCGGTGAGAACATCACCTTCGTGAAGCGCAGCGTCACGCTTGCCGGCAGCGGCGAAGCCACCGCGCGACGTTTCGCCCACACCCTTGATCTGGCTGCGCTGGGCGCGCAGCCCGGCAACGATGTGATCGCCCAGCTGGAAGTGCGCGACAACCATGCACCCACGCCGCAGACCGGGCGCAGCAGCAGCGTGATCCTGCGCCTGCCCAGCGCTGAAGTCGCGCTCGGTGCAGAGCTCGAGGGCCGCATCAAGAAGACCCTGCCTGCGTACTTCCGCAGCCAGCGGCAGATCATCATCGATGCCGAAGCGCTGATCCGGCAGCGACGCAGCCTGGCCGCCGAGGACTTCGTGAAGCGCAGCGATGCGATTGGTGTCGACCAGCGCATCCTGCGCCTGCGCTACGGCCAGTTCCTGGGCGAGGAAAGCGAAGGTGCGCCGAAGCCGCCGCCGACCAGCGACCTGCCCACCAGCGATACGCCGGCCGCAGACGACCACGACCATGACGACGATCACGATCACGACCATGGCGCCGACGCAGGCGCGCACGACGCGCATGGCCACGATCACGGCGGCAAACCGGCCAATGCCGATACGCCACCGGTGTTCGGCAGCGACACCGACGTGCTCTCCGAATACGGACACACCCATGACCACGCTGAGGCGGCCACCCTGCTCGATCCGCAGACCCGCGCCACGTTGAAGGCCGCGCTGGACCAGATGTGGTCGGCCGAAGGCGAGCTGCGCCAGGGCCGACCGGAGCAGGCATTGCCCTTCGCCTACAAGGCATTGGGCTTCATCAAGCAGGTACAGCAGGCCGAACGCATCTATCTGGCCCGGGTCGGGCCGGAGCTGCCGCCGATCGATGAAGGCCGTCGCCTCGGCGGTGATCGCGCCGGACTGGCCAGTCGTGAACTGCTGTTGGCCGCGCGCACTCCGCCGGATCCGGCCATCGTTGAAGCCTGGCAACGCCTCGGTGATGACAACGGCGCACCGGATCTCGATGCGCTCGCGGCCTGGCAGCAGCGCAACGCGGCCTACCTGCCCGATGCACTGGATCTGGCCGCGGCCATCGAGCAGCTGCGCATCGAGCCCGACTGCAGCGCCTGCCACCAGCGCCTGCGCGCGCAGCTGTGGCGGGCGCTGCAGCGTCCACTGCCGCAGGCGATGCGGCGCAACGCGGCCGATGCGATGGGCCAGCGCTACCTCGATGCGCTGGAGGCGCAGCCATGACCACCTCCAGCCTGAACCTGTGGATTGCGCTGGCACTCGCTGTGGTCGTGGTCATCGCCAGCGTGCGCCACCTGCGTGGAAGCACCGCGCACCCGGGCCGCCGGTGGAGCGTGATCGCGCTGCAGATCATCGCCGCCACGCTGCTGTATTTCTGCCTGGTGCCGCCCACCCGCCAGCAACCCGCAGGCGGGCTGGTCGTGCTCGGAATCGATGCCGGCAAGGCCGGCGCACTTCCGGCCAGCGAAGGCCCGCTGTTGCTGTTGCCGGAAGCTGCCGATGTGCCCGGCGCACAGCGCGTTCCCGATCTGGCCACCGCGCTGCGCCAGCATCCGGCCTCCACGCTGACGCTGGTCGGTGCGGGTCTGGCCGCGCGTGACCGCGATGCGGTGCTGCCGCCGGATGTACGTTGGCAGGCCGCACCGGAGCCGCGCGGCTGGATCGCACTGCAACCACCGGTCGATGTCGCCCCCGGTGCACGCTTCGACGTACAGGCACAGGCGCGTGGCGCGGCCAAGACGAAAGCAGAACTGCTCGACCCGGCCGACAGCGTGGTCGATCGCACGGAGGTTGCCGACGACGGCCGCGTGCAGCTGAGTGGCATCGCACGTGCCGAAGGCCGCAGCGTGTTCCAGCTGCGCCTGCTCGATGCCGACGGCCATGTGCTGGACAGCGTACCGGTGCCGCAGCAGACCCTGCCGGCCGCACCGCTGCGCCTGCTGGTGCGCGCCAGCGCGCCGGGTCCAGAGCTGAAGTACCTGCGCCGCTGGGCAGCCGATGCCGGCATCCGTGTGCAGGTGCAGGCGGATACCGGGGCCGGACTCAGCGTGGGTGATGGCGCGGTGGCGATCGATGCAGCATCACTCACGCGCAGCGATCTATTGCTGCTGGACGAGCGCAGCCTGGCGGCATTGAGTGCGGGCCAGCTGGCCGCCGTGCGCCAGGCGCTGCGCGATGGACTGGGCGTACTGGTGCGCAGTGCGGGCGCACCTTCGGCCAGTGCGCGCCAGCGCCTCCGCGATCTGGGCCTGCCAGTGCAGGGCGATGGCAGCAGCCGCCCCCTCGAACTTCCCGGCGATGGCGAAAGCGCGGTCCTCGCCGCACGACGTGGCCCGCTCGCCGCCGGCACGTTGCCGACCGGCTACGGCGAAGAGGCCGACCGCAGCTCGCACAATGCCGCCCTGCCCGCGCTCGAGTCGCTGGCGCTGCAGGTGCCGGGCGGCAGCGCGCTGCTGCACGATCGTGCCGGCAACGCCATCGGCGGCTGGCGCGCGGTCGGCAAGGGCCGCATCGGCCAGCTGCCGCTGACCGACAGCTGGCGCTGGGTGCTGGCCGGGCGCGATGACCGCCACGGCGAACTCTGGAGCAGCGTGGTGGCCACCCTGGCGCGTGCACAGGGCAGCGCTGATGCACTGTGGTCACCAAAACCGATCAGCTGGGCTGGTGAACGGCAGGCGCTGTGCGGCGTGCAGGCGCCGCTGCAGGCCTTCAACAAGCGTGGCGACGATGTACCCCTGATCGTCGATGGCGCGACGTCGGCGCTGCGCTGCGCCGGCTGGTGGCCCCGTGAGGCAGGCTGGCAGCGCCTGCAGCATGGCGACAGCATTGTCTGGCGCTATGTGTTCGACCCGAAGGATGCACCGACGCTGCATCGGCAGGCGATGATCGATGCGACCACGCAGGCGTTGGCCTCCAGTACGCCGGCAAACGCGTCGGCGATGCAACCCGTGGCGGGCTCACGCTGGCCGTGGTGGCTGGCGTTCGTGTTGTGCGCATCGCTGCTGTGGTGGCTGGAACGGCGGCGCTGACCGCATCGATTGGATCGCGGGCAGCATCCACGCATGGCGTGGATCTACTGGCCGGTTGCCCTGGTAGATGCCAACCTTGGTTGGCGCCTTTCCACGGGGTCAGCGCTTGCCCGTACGCCGGTACACGCCATTGAAGCGCACGTTCATGCCACCGCATTCGCTGTTGTCGGCCACGATCAGCACCTCACCCAGCGAATGCACGCGCACCTTGCAGGTGTCCTCAACGAACTCGACGTCGGCACCACGCGGCGCGGCGCGCGCTTCCACCTGGCCCAGGTTCGGCCCGTAGGGACGCTGCTCCGGCGTGGGATTGGCAGAGGGCCAGTAGGCGTCCCCCTCCACATGCAGTTGCCCACCCTGCACGGTGATGCGCAGTCCGTTGTCGCCATCCTTCCAGTCGCCCGCCCAGTCCCGCAGCGACGGTACGACCACCGGCAACGCCTGCAGCTTGCTGCGGTCCACCCAGCCGGCACTGCCACCCACCTTGTTCGGGAAGAACGCGCAGCGGTAGCGGCCAAGATCACGCCCGGTCACCACGGTATCGCCGTTGACCACATAGCTGCGCTGGCGGCAGGCCGGTTCGCCCTTGGCCGGGCAGCCGTCCATGTCGCCAAGCAGGTACAGACGGGGTGCATCGACGACCCTCGCCAGCGCGAACCGGCTCTGTTCGGAAGGGAACGCACCGTTGCGGCAGGCGCCATCGCCCGCGATGCCAGCAGCGAAGGCGGACGCCGGCAGCAATGCGGCCAGCAGGCAGATCGAACGCAGGAGCATGGCAGCACTACCGATGGGGAGCCGGCAGGATATACCGGCCTACTTCACCTGCGATGCATCACCGGCATCCTGCTCCTGGGAGAACCGCAGCGCACGCTGCCGCTGTTCGGCACTGAGCTCCGGCGGTGGCCGCGCCACCGCGGCCTGGATCTGCGCCGGTCCGCCGGTGAGTTTGTTGATCCCCTTGGCCGCCGCCATCACACCCTTGACCACGCCCATCATGATGTAGCCGCCGCCCATGCTGACCTGCTCCGGCGATGGCGGTTCGCTCCAGTCGCGGCTGAAGCGGTTGTCGCCGAACTTCACCGGGTTCTTGAAGCGGTACAGATCCAGCGGCTCGTCTTCCGGCTTGAGCGCACGCACTTCGCCGAGGGTGGTGACGTTGTCCTGCGGCAGGGCGGTGGAGATCGGTGCGGTGGCTACTGCCGGGGCATCGGCAGGGGGAACCGGTGCAGGATCGGGCACTGCCACTGGCGTGGCCTGCTGCGCCTGCGCGATGCCGGCCAGCAGCATGCCGGCCAGGAGGGCTCCCTGCGTTCCACGTCGTGCCACAGCCATCCACCCTGTTGGTTGCGTCCAGCGCCCAAGGATACGGATGCCGGCTTCAGATTTCGTTGCTGCACTGGCAGCTGTTCAGCCAAGGGAGATGCAGCGACGCCACGGGACGCGAGCACTGAACGGTTCACGCCCTCCGCGTGCGGTGTCTCACATCCTGAGACGTGAGTGTGGTGCCATGTGATCCCTCGCAATCCGTCCCGGCTCCATCTTTCATGGCTTACGAACTCGCCAAGCGCACCGCCGATGCCGAGCAGAAGCTCGCCACCCGCGATGGCCTGCCCGCCCGCGACGGCGCCCTGCTCAGCGCGCGCCTGCAGCGCCGCTACCAGGACCGCATCACCGGCAGCTTCGCCATTCCCGGCCGCGAAGGCCGCTATGCGCCCATTCCCGATTCGGTACCGCCGGCCCTGTCCGCCGCGCTGAAGGCACGTGGCATCGAACAGCTCTACAGCCATCAGGCCGAAGCCTGGGAGGCCAGCCAGCGCGGCGAGCATGTGGCCATCGTCACTCCTACCGCCAGCGGCAAGTCGCTGTGCTACACCCTGCCGGTGGTCAGCGCCGCGATGCAGGACAAGGCCAAGGCGCTGTACCTGTTCCCGACCAAGGCACTGGCCCAGGACCAGGTGGCCGAGCTGCTGGAACTCAACCGCGCCGGCGACCTGGGCGTAAAGGCCTTCACCTTCGATGGCGACACCCCCGGCGATGCGCGTCAGGCGATCCGCCTGCATGGCGACATCGTGGTCTCCAACCCGGACATGCTGCACCAGGCCATCCTGCCGCATCACACCAAGTGGGCGCAGTTCTTCGAGAACCTGCGCTACATCGTCATCGACGAGGTGCATACCTACCGCGGCGTGTTCGGCAGCCACGTCACCAACGTGCTGCGCCGGCTCAAGCGCATCTGTGCATTCTACGGTGTGCAACCGCAGTTCATCCTGTGCTCGGCCACCATCGGCAACCCGCAGGCGCATGCCGAAGCGCTGATCGAGGCACCGGTCACCGCCATCACCGAATCCGGCGCACCCAGCGGGCCCAAGCAGGTGCTGCTGTGGAACCCGCCGGTAATCAATCCGGACCTCGGCCTGCGTGCCTCGGCACGATCGCAGAGCAACCGCATCGCACGCATCGCGATCAAGTCCGGGCTGAAGACCCTGGTGTTCGCGCAGACACGTTTGATGGTGGAAGTGCTGACCAAGTACCTGAAGGACATCTTCGACCACGACCCGCGCAAACCGCCGCGCATCCGCGCCTACCGCGGTGGCTACCTACCCACCGAACGCCGCGAGACCGAGCGCGCGATGCGCGCCGGCAACATCGACGGCATCGTCAGCACTTCGGCGCTGGAACTGGGCGTGGATATCGGCAGCCTGGACGTGGTCATCCTCAACGGCTACCCCGGCAGCGTGGCCGCCACCTGGCAGCGCTTCGGCCGCGCCGGCCGCCGCCAGCAGCCCGCGCTGGGGGTGATGGTGGCCAGCTCGCAACCGCTGGACCAGTACGTGGTGCGGCATCCGGATTTCTTCGCCGAGGCCTCGCCCGAGCACGCGCGCATCGCGCCGGACCAGCCGCTGATCCTGTTCGACCATATCCGCTGCGCGGCCTTCGAACTGCCGTTCCGGGTCGGTGATGGCTTCGGCCCGATCGACCCGGAAGTATTCCTGGAAGCGCTGGCTGAAACCGAAGTGATCCACCGCGAGGGCGAGCGCTGGGAGTGGATCGCCGACAGTTATCCCGCCAACGCGGTCAGCCTGCGCGCGGTGGCCGACGGCAACTTCGTGGTGGTCGACCGCAGCGATGGCCGCCAGCAGATCATCGCCGAAGTGGACTATTCCGCCGCCGCGCTCACCCTGTACGAAGGCGCCATCCACATGGTGCAGTCCACCCCGTACCAGGTGGAGACGCTGGACTGGGACGGCCGCAAGGCCTACGTCACCCGCACGCATGTGGATTACTACACCGACAGCATCGACTTCACCAAGCTCAAGGTGCTGGACCGCTTCGATGGCGGCGTGGCCGGCCGTGGCGATTCGCACCATGGCGAAGTGCACGTGGTGCGTCGCGTGGCTGGCTACAAGAAGATCCGCTATTACACCCACGAGAACATCGGCTACGGGCCGGTGAATCTGCCCGACCAGGAACTGCACACCACTGCGGTGTGGTGGCAGCTGCCGCAGGCGCTGCTGCTGCGCGCCTTCGCCAGCAAGCAGGATGCGCTGGATGGCTTCCTTGGCGCAGCCTACGCGCTGCACATCGTCGCCACCGTGGCGGTGATGGCCGATGCGCGCGACCTGCAGAAGTCGGTGGGCAACGGCGATGGTCCCTGGTTCGCGATCGCCGACCAGAGCGGCCGTGGCCAGCTGCGCGGCAGCGAGGGCGATCCCGGCGTTGTCGAGCTGCTGCAGGAGTTCGTGCCCACCGTGTACCTGTACGACAACTTCCCCGGCGGCGTCGGCCTCAGCGAACCGCTGTGGCTGCGCCAGGCCGAGCTGGTGCAGCGCGCGCGCGAACTGGTGCAGCGCTGCGACTGCAAGGCCGGCTGCCCGGCCTGCGTCGGCCCGGTGCTGGCTGCACAGGAAGAAGATGAGACTTCGCCGCGTGCGCTGGCGCTACGCGTGCTCGACCTGTTCGACGCAGAAGCCTGCCAGCACGTGCCCGACGTGGTGGTGACCACGCGCGATCCGATGGAGCTGCTGGCACCGTGAGCCTGAGCCTGGACAAGCTGCGCCTGCTGCGCAGGCAGGCCGGCGACCCGAAGGCGAGTACACCGGCCGCGCCGGACGTGCCCCCTGCGCCACCGGCACCCGTGGCCGCCAACGATGCGCGGCAACCACCGGCCGAGCGTTCGGTGTTCGCCTGGGTCGAACAGGAAATCCGCCACAAGCCGACCGGCGCTGCGGCCTCCACACCGGCACCCGCACCGTTGCGTCGGCCGGAAGTGGGCAGCCTGCATCGCCTGCTTGGCCTGCGTTCGCGCGGTGGAGCCGCGCCGGCGCGCGCCAGTGCACAGGATCGTCAGCTACCCGGCGAGGAAATCGCACCGGGCCTGTTCCTGATCGAATCGCTGCAGCCGCAACCGATCCCGACCGCCCCGCTGTCACTGGCCTTCGCCAAGCGCGAAGACCAGCACGTGGCCGCACGCGATCTGCTGTTCTTCGATACCGAGACCACCGGCCTGGCCGGTGGCACCGGCACCCGCGCCTTCATGATCGGCGCTGCGGACTGGCATGTGTGCCCACAACGCGGCGAAGGCCTGCGCATCCGCCAGCTGCTGATGGCGACGATGGCCGCCGAGGACGCGATGCTGGCCACCTTCGCCACCTGGCTGCAGCCGTCCACCGTGTTCTGCAGCTACAACGGCCGCAGCTACGATGCGCCGCTGCTGAAGGCACGCTATCGACTGGCCCGCCAGCGTTGCCCGATCTCCGCACTGGATCACGTCGACCTGCTTTACCCGACCCGCCGCCGCTATCGCGGCACGTGGGAGAACTGCAAGCTGTCCACCATCGAACGCCAGCTGCTGCGCGTGGTGCGCGAGGACGACCTGCCCGGTTCTGAAGCGCCGGGCGCATGGCTGCGCTTCCTGCGCGGCGGCGATGCGGTGAACCTGCGCCGGGTGGCCGACCACAATCACCAGGACGTGGTGACCCTGGCCCTGCTGCTGCAGCGGCTGGTGCGCGAGGAGCAACGCGAGCGCGAGACGCTGGCATTGGTCCGGCAGTAGGCGTTGACGCGGCCTGACGGCGGCAGCGGTGACACTGCCGCCACCATCCACGCCTGGAGCCCGACGATGCGCCTCAATCCCCTGGTCCTGCTCGCCATCCTGCCCTTGGCCGCCTGCAGTCACGCTGGCAGCAGCACCTCCCACGATCCCGCGCCAGCACCCGTGGCCGATGCCGCGCACGAATGCAGGCCGGAGGCGCTGGACGCCTTCACCGGCAAGACCGCCGACGAAGCCACGATCAAGAAGCTGGTGGCTGACAGCGGCGCGCGCGGTGCACGGGTGGTCAAGCCCGGCATGGCGGTGACCATGGACTTCCGCCAGGACCGTGTGACCGTGCAGGTGGATGCGCAGAACCGCATCGAGCGCGCCAGCTGCGGTTGATCGGCCCGGGGTAGTGCCGACCGCTGGCCGGCACCCCACATTGCCGGCCAGCGGCCGGCACTACCGATCAGAGCCGCTCGGCCTTGCCGCTGGCCAGTGCGCGCGCGATCACCTGCTGTGCCTGCTGCGATGCCTGCGCATGCACGCGTGCCTGGCGCTCACCCAGCGCGGCCTGCTGGTTGCCCAGTGCCGCCTGGCGGCTGGCCAGTTCAGACTGCTGGCTGGCCAAGCGCTGCATGTCACGGGTGCGGCCGGACTGCGCGGCCTCGCTGCGGGCTTCCTGCATCGCACGACGTGCCTCGGCGGCGGCCTCGCGTGCAGCCTCCCGCGCAACGGTCATATCGCGGGTTGCACCGCGCGCGGCATTCGCCGCTTCCGCAGCTGCCTCACGGTTGATGTCGTGGGCGGCCATCGCGCTGCGCGCTACCTCAGCGGCGGCCAGCGCAAGGCGGCGTGACTCCTCGCCCTGCAGGCGGCCCATCTCACCCATCTGCCTGCCGAGTTCGCCCTGCTCGCGACCCAGCGCACTCTGCTGGCGGCCCAGTTCGCTCTGCTGGCGACCGAGGTCTGCGGCGCCGCTGTAGGCGCGCTGCAAGGCCTGGATCAGCATCGGGTCGCGCACCACATAGCGCTTGTCGCCCTGGCGGAACCACAGCGCCGGGCCCTTGCCGAGCTGCCGGCGGGCCACCGTCACGTCGTCCATGCCGCCGTTGGCGAAGGTCGAGTCACCATCCACCAGCACGTAGGCCTCCCGGGGCGACTTGCCCAGATCGAGGCGACCGTAGGTGGTGATGGACGTGGTGGTGGACGTCGTGCCGTCATGGTCCTCATCCCTGCCAGCGGCATCGTCAACATAGGCGACGTCTGCATCGTCAGGACCGGACGGTTCTTCCATATCGGTCGGTTCGGCGGGCGGCGCGGGCGCCACCGGCACGGCCGGCACACGCGCGGACGACGGGGGTGCAGGCGGAGCCTTCGGCGGCGGCGGCACCACGGCCTTCGGGGCGGCCGGAGGTGCGGGCGGAGCCGGCGGCACCGGCGCTGCGACCAGTCGCATCGGCGCCACGCCCACCAGCACCACGGCGGCGGTCAGCGCCATCGCCAGGATGCGCGGGCAGGCCCGGCGCGGCTGCAGCGAGAGCAGACGGCGCTTGAGGCTGGTGGTGTTCGGTGCGGCACTCGCCACGCCCAGATGCGGCTGCGGTGCCACGCCCAGCTGCAGCAGCAGGCGACCATAAGCCTGGCGGCTGGCGCCGTGCTGGCCGACCACGGCCGCATCCACCGCTTCCTCGCGGGCCTGTGCGTATTCGCGCACCGACAGGCGCAGCAGCGGGTGGAAGAAGAACAGATGCTGGGCCAGTGCGGGCAGCAGGCCCCACTGCAGGTCACGCCGCTGCAGATGCTGCAGTTCGTGGGTCAGTGCCAGATCCAGCGCATCACCCTGCAGGGCATTGTCGCCGGCCGGCAGCAGCAGCACCGGGCGGAACGGCCCGACCAGCTGCGGTGCATCCACCTGCGCGCTCATCCACAACCGCGGCGCAGGGCGCACGCCGTGCGCGTCGGAGGCCAGCTGCAGGGCCTGCACCAGCGCTTCGTCCTCGCAGGGATAGGCGGCGGCCAGCAGCGCCCGGCAGCGGCGCCACTCACCGAAGGTGCGCAGGGCCATCAGCAGCACGCCGGATGCCCACAGCGCAGCCAGTGCAACGGCCCACCACGCCACTGCCGGCACGTCCGCTGCGGGCATCGGCATCGTCGCCAGCAGCTGCGCCGAGGCTTCCGGTGCCAACGGGTAGACCAGATCAGCGGCAACGTCAGTGGCGGTCATCGCCACCGCCTGCGGTGCCGGCAGCCAGGCCAACTGCAGCGGCTGGCTCCAGAACAGACCGAGCACGGCCTGCAGCGATACCAGCCACCACAGGCGGCAGCGGGTGGCCGCAGACAGCGACGGCAGCGCGCGGCACACGCCGTACACCAGGGCCACCAGCAGCACGGTCTGCAGGCTGGTCCAGCCCAGCCGTTCCAACATCGGGATCAGCATCGTGGTGTCCATGGCTCAGCCCTCGTGGCGACGCGATTGGAGTTGGGCGACCAGCGCTTCCAGCTCGGCCAGTTCGTTGTCGCTGACCTGCTGGCGCTGCGACAGGTAGGCCACGAACGGCGACACCGAGCCCTGCAGGGTGTTGTCGACGAACTGGGCCACGGCACCCTGCAGCACGCTCTCCGGGCCACGGGTGGCCTGGTAGCGGTAGACGCCGTCCTGCTGCTGGCGCTGAAGATACCCCTTCGCCCGCAGCCGCTCCATCATCGTCAGCACGGTGGAACGGGCCAGGCCACGGGCCTCGCCATAGCCACTGGCGACCTCGCCGACCGTGGCCGGCGCATGTTCATCGATGTACTGCAGCAGGGCCAGCTCCTGGTCCCCGATCGTCTTGCCACGCATGACACCACTCCCTTGACTACACGTGTCGTCACTTTCTGCGTGACGACAACTGTAGTCAACCCCCCGGAAGTCATGAGCCGACGAACGGTAGGGCGGTGGTCGTGCCCCTCAGTACTCCACCCGGTACCCGATCGAGAAGGTCCGCCCTGCCGCCGGCAGGCTCGACATCTTTCCGTAGGTCGCCTCGGCCTGCTGGCCGTAGACCGTGCGGTAGTCACGATCTGCCAGGTTGTAGATGCCGACACTGAAGCGGCCGCCTGCCAGCGGCAGCTCGCCGATCAGGTCGAACACCGCATAGCCGTGGATCTTCGCCGCCGGCGTGGCGCGGATGCTGGGACTGATCGCCGCAGCCGGTGCATCGCGCCAGGCGCGATCGGTCCCGCCGACGACCTGCCCCTGCAGTCGCAGCAGGCTGTCGTTGGCGAAGCGCCACTGCCCATGCACGCCGGCCTTCAGGGGTGAAACGCGGAACGCATTGAGCTCGCGCCAGCGTCCGGCAGCGTCGCGGTACTGGCCACGGGTACTGGCAACGCTGGCGCCCAGCTCCAGCGGTGCGGTGGGCGTGTAACGCAGGTTGGCCTCCACGCCCCACACCCGCTCGTCGGTGTCGGCCACCGACACGCTGTAGTCGCGGTTGAACTGCACGGTCTTGTCCGAGCGGTTGTAGAACGCGGTCACTGCGCTCTGCAGCGAGGCATCGCTGCGGCGCCAGCCCAGCTCGTAGCTGTCGACCTTGATCGGGCCGATGTTGCGGCTATCGATGACAAAGCTTGCCGGTACGTCGCGCAGCATGCGCTGGGTATCGGGCAGGCTGAAGCCCTGCGAGACGTTGGCGAACAGCTGTTGCGATGCATCCAGCCGGTACACCACGCCGGCATTGAACAGGGTCTGCGAGTGGCGCACGCGGCCGCCCTGCAGCACGCGCGGCTGATACCCGGCAACGGCATCGGCGGTGATCGCTTCAGTGTAGGGAAGCGAATCTTCTACGCGGTTGCGCAGGATCTGGTGGCGCACACCGGCCTGTACGCTGAAGCGCTCACCCAGCGAATGATCGGCCTGCAGGAACAGGCCCGTGGTATCCACGCGCACGTCCGGCCCCATCGCGTACTGTGCGGTGGGCTGGTAATCGAGACCATTGCTGGCGATGAAGCGGTTGATGTCATACATCTGCCCGCGCTGGCGATCCTGCTCGCGTTCGTGGTCCACGCCATACGACAGCTGCAGGCCGCGGCCACCGACCTGGAAATCCTTGTGCAGCGCGCTGCGCAGGCCCCAGACATCAATGTCGGTGTTGGACTGCATCGCCACATAGGCGAAGCCACCGCGCAGCGCGGGGTGCACCAGGGTCGACACCGACGGGAACCAGCGTCCCTGCTCGTTGCGGTAATAGGCTTCCACGCTCAGTTCCTGCCCACCCGGCAGGTCGCGGTTGCGGTACTGCGCGTTGACACCCTGATGGCGCGTACGCGGCTGCGCCTCCAGCTGCAGGCCTGGCAGCGCCTGATGGCTGGGCGTGAACGCAGGGTTGAACAGCGCGGCCAGGCGCGGGCCATAGTCGGGGCCATGATCACTGTCCTGCTGATCGTCGAACCAGCGTACGCCCACGCTCAACCGCTGGCTGTCCGTCGGGGTCCAGTCCAAGCGCGCATTGAGTTCGCGGGTCTCGGTGTCCTGGCGATCGGTCTGCGCGATCTCCGGGCCGATGCGGCGGCCATGCGCATCCAGCGATGCACCCTGCCGGCCATAGGCGAAGCCGAACGCGCCACTGAACTGATCGCCACGCACGGTCATGGTCTGCGCTGCGTTCCAGGCCAGCGTGTCACTGGACAGATGCGAGGGACTGCGCAGGCCGAACTGGCTGGCCAGCTGCACCGGCTGCTCGCCGGGCTGCAGGGTGATGATGTTGATGATGCCGCCACTGGCACCGGCGCCATACAGCGCGGTGGCGCCGGAGATCACCTCGATGCGCTCGATCATGGTCGGCGAGATGCTGTTGAGCTGGCGCGACCCATCGCGTGCGCCGGTCAGCGGCACGCCATCGATCATCACCTGCACGCTGCGGCCGCGCATGGTCATGCCGTAGTTGCTGGTGGTACCGCTGGCCGGCGCCAGCGACGGCACCAGCTGGCCGAGGATGTCGGCGGTGCTGCGCCCGGCGGTGATCTGCTGGGCAATCTGTTCGTGCTCGATGGCATACACGGTGCCGGCGATCTCGGCCACGCTGCGTGCGCCTCGCACGGCGGTGACACTCACCGCATCCAGTTGCCGGGTGCCGGCCGTAGCGGACGCATTCTGCGCCGCCAGCTGGCCACTGATGGCCATCGCCAGCACAGCCAGCGGAAGGGTTGCTGCGGTATGCCGCATGGTGTCCTCGTTGCGTATCAGGGAGAGTTCGTGGGCGCTGCGAAGCGGCGCATCAGCGGCCCGCACAACAGCAGTCCAAGCGCCGAAACCGTGGCCAGCGCGATGTAGTAGGTGGGGTAGCCCATGCCCTTGGCGAGGAAGCCGGACAACGCGCCGCCGATGAAATTGACCAGCAGCTCGAAGCACACCAGCAGGGTGAAGTCGGTGCCGGCCTGGGCACGCGAGCTGACCCGCATGAACAAGGCATACAGGCTGGTCATCGCCACATAGCGCAGCGCCAGCAGGGCGATCACCAGCACGCCCAGGCCGAACCGCGAGGTCGCAAGCGCGCCGCTGTACAGCATCAATGCCAGCAGCACATACAGCGCCGTGCGCCACCAGCCGGCATGCATCAACAGCTGCTCGGCCCGGTGCTGCTTGAGCAGCCAGGCGGCGCCCACAGCTGCCAGCATGCCGGTGCCGGCACCGCCCACCGAGATCAGCAACCCGATCTCGGTCAGGCTGAACTGCTGGTCGACCAGCAGCGGGTTGATCATCGCCATGGCCGGCGCTTCCACCAGCCGGTACAGCACGATCAGCAGCAGCGCCCAGCGTAGTTCGCGGCGGCCCAGCGCACGCAGGATGCTCGGCCGCGGCGCGTCGGGCCTGGCCGGCGCTTCATTGATCTGCTGCACTGCCAGCAGGGTCAGTGCGCTCATCGCGGCCAGGCTCAGCAGGGCCACGCTCCAGCCGCGGGTTTCATACAGCCACAGCACACCGGCGCCACCGATCATGCTGCCCAGGGCCACACCCACGCTCTGCGCCATGCTGCCCAACCGGTGCTCGGCCGGCGCCAGCGCCTCCACGGTGTAGCCGTCGATGGCGATGTCCTGGGTGGCGGCGATGCTCGAGATCCACATGCCGACCAGCACGAACACGACCAGGCCATGATCCAAGCCGGTGAACGCCAGCACCAGGATGCCGGCCAGCAGCAGCAGCTGCGTCAGCCACAGCCAGCTACGGCGGCGGCCGAGGGCGGGCAGGTGCCAGCGGTCCACCAGCGGTGCCCACAGGAACTTCAGCGCCCACGGCAGGTACAGCAGCGACAACATGCCGATCCAGCGCAGGTCCACGCCCTGGCTGCGCAGGATGGCTGGCACCGCCACGTTGTAGAAATACAGGGGCAGCGCGTGCGCCATGTACAGCGCGACAATCACCCCCAGGCCGAATGGCGAAGCGGCGGCGCGCTCAGTGCGCATCGGCCTGCTCCAGATGCTCGCCAATCCAGCGCATGCCCGCGCCGGCATCGGCAGTGACGAAGTAAGGTACGGCCCAGGCCGCGTGCAGCGCCGGGGTGTCCAGCCGCTGCTGCTCGGCGGCGTCGCTGGCGATGCGTACCAGCCCGCGGCAGTACTGCCGGAAGGCAGCCTTGTACTGCTTGTACCAGACCGCCTGCAGGGCACGGTAATCGTCGCAGAAGGTGGCACCGGGCGTGGTGCTGGCAATGAAGTAGAAGGGACGGTGAGCCTCGATCAGCGCCTGCACGCGGTCCAGCCAGTACCGGATCTGGTCCGCATCCACCGCGCCGTGGAAGACGGCACGCAACACCACCGCCTCGTTGATCACCAGACCCATTGCCATCGACCTTCTTGCTGAACAGGGGAAAGGGGCAGCGCCCCACCCCCGCAAATGAGAATAATTTGCAATACGATTGCAAGTTTAGGCGCGACGAAAGAAAATTTAGGCACGACAGCATTTGTGGGTGCCTTGCATGCAGGTCTACTCCTGCGCCGAACTGATGAGCGCCGCCCACGCGCTGGGCGGCCGGGTCGACTTTGAATCGGGCCTTCCCGATGCGCTGCCGGTGCTGGCCGGCTGGCAGCAGGTGCAGTCGATGGACAGCGGCCTGGTGCTCTACCTCAGCCGCAGCCAGGACATGGTCGGCGGCCGCAGCCAGAACTGCCTGCCTGCGGGCCTCACCGCCAGTTTCCTGCTGCAGGGACAGGCCGAAGTGGTCATCGCCAACCAGCGCCTGCAGATGGACAGCCGCCGGGCCGGGAGCCCGGCGATGCTGGTCCACCTTCGCGAGGAAGAAGCGTTCCAGCGCCATTGGCAGGCGGGTCGTGAGGAAACCAAGGTCAGCCTGCACCTCAGCCGGGACTGGTTGTCGCGCCAGCTCGATGGCATTGCCTCGGCCGGTCTCAGCCGCCTGCGCCTGAGCCACGCGCGCAATCAGGCGTGGCAACCGCCTGCGTCGCTGCTGCGGCGAGCTGCGGCGTTGTTCGGAACGGAAACCGCGGAGCCGCCGCTGCTGGCCAGCCTGCAGCGCGAGAGTTTCGCGCTGGAGGTCGCGGCCAGCGTGGTTCGATCCGTGGTCGCCGAACGCGACGCGCCTGCCCCCAGCGCGCATCTGCGGCGTTGCGTGGACCAGTTGCAGCACTGGCTGCAGAGCGGCGAGGCCGATGGCCTGACCATCAACCAGATGGCGCGCAGGCTGGGTACCAACGCCGTCGACCTGCAAACCACCTTCCAGCAGCTGCACGGCAGCAGCATCGCCGCCTGGCTGCGTGCACTGCGCCTGCAACGGGCACACGATGCGCTGCTGCAGCGGCGGGTGTCAGTGGACGTGGCAGCCAGCCTTGCCGGGTATGCCCATACCAGCAGCTTCAGTGCCGCGTTCAAGCGGCAGTTCGGAAGATCTCCTTCCCGGATCCGCTAGCCACAGCAGGCACGCAGGATCCGATTCAACAACCCCTGCGCTGCCCCTCTCAGCGCCCGGTCACGAACGGGTCGCTCTTGCACGGCCGCAAGGGGCTGTCGTCGCAGGGCCATAGCGTGGCTGGCACGGTCCTGACCACCTCGAAGTGATCCTGGTTCCAGCGCAGGAACCCTGCATGGATGGCGTTGCCATGATCGAACGTGCGCGCGTCCGCGGCCAGCGGCTGCTCGGGGTCGGCCTCAGCCACCCAGCGCAGCACCGGCACCTTGTTCAGCGGCCCGATGAGGGCGAACAGGTCGCCTGCGCCCTTGTCCTGGTAGGCCGTCATCGTCGCCGCATCAGGCAGCCCTGCCTGCGCCAGCAGCGATGCGGTGACGTCCTGCAGCGGTGCAGCCCCCTGTGCGATGTAGGCGCGCATGCCCACTGTGCTTGCCGGGCAGCCCTGCAGCTGCACCAGATAACCGTTGATACCGCCACTGCCGGAGAACGAGCGTATCCAGTAGCGGAAGCGGGGCCCGCCTTGGTCGGTGACCATGAAATCCTGCTGGCCACCCTGCGCGGGAATGGAAAGCACCTGCACCTTACTGCCGCCCTCCACGTTGCACTTCAACTGCGCCAGCACCTGCCTGGCAGGTTCGGGCAGCGCAGCGTAGCGACCGTCGGGATGGGCGCTGCCGGAGGCTTCCGGCAATGCGGGCAATCCGCGATCGGCGGGCGAGGTCTGCGCAGGCAAGGCCTCCGGTTTCGCCGCCGGGCTGGCGGTGGGTGCTGCTACCGGCGCGACGCGCTCTCCAGCGGGCGCGCAGGCGCTGCAGGCCAGCAACAGCATCAACGAAACGCTCGGCATCAGGTGTGATCGGATCATCGCTCAACGCCCTCCCACCGCCGGCGCTTCCTGCAATTGTGCAGGCGCAGGGGTGGGTACCGCCTGTTCGCGCGATTGCTGCTGCAGCTGGCGCAGGCTGGATTCCACCGCAGTGTCGCGCACCTCGGCTGCATTGACCCCTGCGCGCAGCGCCGCAGGATCGCCCGGACTGCCCTGCACCAGGAACAGTGTCTCGCCCGCCGCACGTCCAGCACTGGGATTGCTGGCCACGATCTGGTCGACCCGGGTGATGCCTGCGGCCTTCGCTTCGCGCAGCAAGACCAGACTGTAGTCATCGGCATGCTCGGCGTAGCGTCCGCCCAAGGCCTGCAGGCGCGTGCTGATCTGCTGCTGCAGGGAATGGTCGCGATGCTGCGGCTGGCGTGGATCGTCATGGGTCGCGAGCGGCACGTCCTGCCCCAGCTCACGTGCCTGTCCCGGTGCAACCGAGGTCAGTACGTACTGCCAACGGTTCTGCCCAGGCGTGCCGCGCACCGTCGACACGAAGTCGTCGTACTCGCCGCCGCCGATGGTCTGGCAGCCCGCCGAATCGGTGTTGGATCGGCTGCCACGATGGATCTTGAAGGTGTCGTTGAGGTCCTGCACGCCCTGGGTATCGCGCGCATCGAACCAGCCGTCGCCATTGCTGTCGCGCTCCACCCGTCCGGCACCCGCAGTGATCGCGTCCTGCGAAGGACGCAGCGCGAACTCATCGGGATGGCCATTGCGCGGATGGGTGGTCGCGCGCATCTCGGTGGTGCCTTCGCCCAGGCGTCCGAGATCCTTGACCCGGTCGCCGTTGACGTCCTCACCTTCGGTCTTGGTGCGCGGCGCCACGTTGCCGAAGCCCGGGCTGCGCGGCGTAGTCTTGGCATGACCGTCGTACTGGGCGGTCGGCTCGGTCGTGGCCTGGTTGAACTCGCGCACATGGCCTTGGCCCTGCGCATCCTTCCACAGCACCACGATGCGGTCGTCGTAGACGCCACGCCCGCGTGCCTCGGTGGTGCGGTTCTCATCGCGCAGCCCCAGCACCACGCGGTCCTGGCCGGCCATCGCATCGTTGGCTGCGGTGTTGCCACGTTGGGCGACGATGCTGCCGTACACGTCGTACTGCTGGGCCTGGCTCAGGGCTGCGGTCTCCGCCACCTCGGGCATGCGCGGTGGACGCGTCGCCTCGCTCAGGCGATCGAGCATCGGGTTCACCGTGGCCGCATCTGCCGCGGCAACACCACCGCTCCGTCGCAGCGCCTCAAGTTCGGTGGCGGCTCGCGCCGAGACGTAACGATCCAGGGATTCCTGCACCACGATGCTCTGGCCGTCGTGCAGGGCCTCCAGGCGGGTGGCTGCAGCGCGCGCGTCGTTCTGCCGCAGCAGGGCGACGACCTCGTTGGCCGCCGCATCGATATCCATTTCGGGCATGGTCGGTCCTTGAACGTGATCGGTAGGGAATCAGCCTACCCCAGCCGCCTCGCACGGCTTTTGACACGGCGCACACCCCGGTGCCCCGCCCCATTCAGGCCACGCATGCCGAGCCCGGCCTCACCCCCGTGGCCCACCCATCACCGGCAGGATCACCCCGCTGATGTAACCGGCACAGACCGGCGAGGCCAGGAACACATAGGCGGGCGACAGCTCTTCGGGCTGTGCGGGCCGCCCCATGTCGCTGTCCTTGCCGAACTCCGCCACGTCTTCCGCCGGCTTGTCGGCCGGGTTCAGCGGCGTCCACACCGGCCCCGGCGCCACACAGTTGACCCGGATGCCACGTGGCAGCAGCTGGCTGGCCAGCGACTTGGTGAACGCATGGATCGCACCCTTGGTGGCCGAGTAGTCGATCAGCGCCTTGCTGCCGAAGATTCCCGTTTCCGATCCTGTGTTGATGATGCTGGCACCCTCGCCCAGGTGCGGCAACACCGCGCGTGCCATCTGGATGTAGCCGCCGATGTTGGTCTGCAGGGTTTCCTGCAGATGCGCGTCTTCTAGGTCCTCCAGCCGCTCGCAATGCAGCTGGAACGCGGCGTTGTTGACCAGGATGTCGATGCCGCCGAAGGCCTTGGCTACCTGCTTGACCGCCTTGTTGCAGAAGCGCGGATCACGCACATCACCGGCGATCACCACGCAGCGGCCGCCTTCGCGCTCCACGTGCTGGCGGGTGATATCCGCATCCTCGGCTTCGTCCAGGTGCAGCACCGCCACATCGGCGCCTTCGCGCGCAAACAGCACCGCTACCGCGCGACCGATGCCGGAATCACCACCGGTGACGATCGCGCGCATGCCCTGCAGCTTGCCGCTGCCGCTGTAGTCCGGTGCAAGGAAGCGCGGCGCCAGTTCCAGTGCGTGCTCATGGCCCGGCTTGGCCAGTTGCTGCGCCGGCATCGTCTCGGGCTGACGGCGCGGACCGGCCTGGGTGGCGGTCTTTCTGGTCGCCTTTTTTGTCGCCTTCTTCGCCGCGCGTACATCCTTCGCTTTTTCCTGGTCCTGCAGGCGCCGCTGCCGCGCTGCCACACGCGCTGCGCGCGGATCAGAAGTGGCGGCCTTGCGGGTGGCGGTCTTCACCACGCGTGGACGCTCGGATGCGGTGGTCCCGGCGGCGGTTGGCGCAGCCTGGGTGCTTTTGCGCACCTTCGGCGATGCCTTGCGGCGGACGGGGCTCTTCCTGGTGGTGGCCATGCAGGTCTCCTCGGGGGGAAGGGGGTTGCCGGCCAGCGGCCGGCACTACCGGGCGCGTGCGCCGCAGTACCGGGGGCGACGCACGCCGCTCCTGCAGTGTCTCCACCTATGCTGTTGGCGGCAGTGAGCACACCGTGCCCACCGCGTGCACGGTATTCATTCCGCCACCACGTGCGGCGTCGCACGCTGCACGCAACCACATAAGGAACGCCTCCATGAAACAATCCATCGCCACCGCCGCCGTCTGCTTTGCCCTCGCCGCCTGCAGCAGCACGCCGATGGCCCAGGTGCAGCCGATCGACGGCGTGATTTCCGGGCAGTGCCACAGCGACATGGTGCGCGGCGCACTCGGCCTGGCCGCTTCGGACGCCACCGTCGCCCGCGCACGCGTGGACAGCGACAGCCTGCACGTGCGGGTGCTGCGCCACGACGGCCCGCGGGTGCCGCCGGCCAGCGAAGGCGGTGACCGCCTGACCATCGAAAAGGGCCGCACCAACAACATCACCGCGATCTACTGCGGCTGAGCCGGCGCGCCCTGCGCAGTACGCGCAGGGTGGCCTGTTCCCACTGGCGCGGCCCCCGCAGGCCGGCCAGTTTGGCCAGTTCGCCGCGCTCCCAGCCGGCGAACACGCAGGGGTCGATATAGGCCTTGCGGCACACCGCCGGGGTATTACCCAGCAGCGACGCCACTTCGCACACCACCGCGCGCTGCGCCTGCGCCAGCGCGCGCTGGCTGGCCGGTTCCGGCAGCTCGGTGGCGGCAAACGCCTGCACCGCCGCCACGGTGCCGCCCCAGGTGCGGAAATCCTTGGCAGTGAAGTCCTCGCCCATCACCTCGCGCAGGTAATCGTTCACCGCACCGGAATCCACCGGCTGCACGGCTCCTTCGTCATCGCGGTACTGGAACAGCGCCTGCCCCGGCAGCTGCTGCAGGCGCCGCACCAGCAGCCCCAGCCTGCGGTCGCCCACGGTCACCTCCTGCAGCTGCCCGGACTTGCCGCGGAAGCGCATGCGCACCCGGCCGCCACGCAACAGTTCCAGATGGCGGTTGCGGAGTGTGGTCAGTCCGAACGAGCGGTTCTGTTGTGCATAGGTTTCATTGCCGACCCGCACCAGGGTGTCCGCCAACAGCGCGACCACCATGGCCAGCACTTTTTCCTGCGGAAACCCAGGTCGCTTGAGATCCCGCGACAACCGCCGCCGCAGCGTGGGCAAGGCCTCGCCAAAGGCGATGATGCGGTCGAACTTGCCGGCGTCGCGCTCCTTGGCCCAGTCGGCGTGGTAGCGGTACTGCTTGCGCCCGCGCGCATCGCGGCCGGTGGCCTGCAGATGACCGTTGGCGTGGGCGCAGATCCACACGGCGGTATACGCCGGCGGAATCGCCAGTGCACGGATGCGTTGCAGGGTGGTGGCGTCGCGTATCACGTGGCCATCAGCATCGCGGTAGCTGAAACCCTTGCCAGCGCGGCGCCGGCTGATGCCCGGCTGGGTGTCGTCGACATAGCGCAGGCCGGCCGCGCGCGCGGCCTGTCGTTCGGGGGTGGAGGGGGTTGGCATGCCTGTAGTGTCGCCGTCGCCATGCCGCGATCCTGTCGATAACACAAGACAAACACGTGAGGGCCGGTTCGCCGCTATGCTCGGGTCTTCACAACCCCTTCCGGAGTCATGATGTCGTTCCCGATTCGCGCCCGTTCGCTCTCCGCCCTGTTGCTGCCGGCCGTGCTGGCCCTGACCGCCTGCCAGGCACCGGCGCTGGATGAACAGGATTCGGCCACGGCCCACGCCCAGCAGGCCGCCGAAGCAGCCAAGGCACCGGCCGATGAAGCCGGCAAAGCCACCGAAGCCCCGCCGGTCGGCACCTGCGATGCCAGCCAGGTGCAGAGCCTGGTCAGCCAGGCGTACACCGATGCCCTCGGCAAGCAGGCGCAGGAAGACGCCGGCGCAAGCCAGGTACGCGTGCTCAAGCCCAATGATGTCGCCACGATGGAGTTCCTCGGCGACCGCCTGAACATCGAAGTGGACGACAAGGGCGCCGTCAGCGGCGTGCGCTGCGGCTGAGTTCGACCCGGCGCCGGCACTGTGCTGCCGGCGCGTTCTGTTGCACCTGCAACCGTGTATTGCGGCGTTGCAGCAACCTGTGATCTAGTCGAGGCATCCGGTGGCCTCACGATGCGCTCCAGGGATTGGGCGGGCTTGAGTGTCCCCGTTCAATTCATCCCGCATCGAGGTAGAGATGGCCCCCCGCAACCGCCAAGGGCTTTACGACCCGCGCTCCGAGCGCGATGCCTGTGGATTTGGCATGGTCGCCCAGCTCGACGATCAACCTTCGCGCCTGTTGGTTGATACCGCCATCGCCGCGCTTTCGCGCATGACCCACCGTGGTGGCGTCGCCGCCGATGGCCTGACCGGCGATGGCTGCGGCCTGCTGCTGCGCCGCCCCGATGCGTTCCTGAAACTGCTGGCCAGCGAAGCCGGCATCGCTGTCTCCGCACGCTTCGCTGCCGGCCTGGTGTTCCTGCCGCACGACACTGATGCGGCCCACGCCTGCCGCACCCGGCTGCAGGCGCAGGTCGAAGCGGTCGGCTGCAGGGTTGCCGGCTGGCGCGAGGTACCGACCGACGACAGCGTCTGCGGCCAGCTGGCGCGTGACACGCTGCCGCGCATCGAGCAGGTGTTCGTCGATGCCGGCGTCGGCCAGGATGATGCCGGCTTTGCGCTGGCGCTGTTCCTGGCCCGCCGCCGCAGCGAACAGCAGCTGCGCGACCATGCCGACTTCTACGTCACCACCCTCACCCCGGATGCGATCAGCTACAAGGGCATGGTGCTGCCGGACAAGCTCAGCCGCTTCTTCCCGGACCTGCAGCGCCGCGAACTGGCCTCCAGCGCGATCGTGTTCCACCAGCGCTTCTCCACCAACACGCTGCCGCGCTGGCCGCTGGCCCACCCGTTCCGAATGCTCGCCCACAACGGCGAGATCAACACCATCGAAGGCAACCGGCGCTGGGCGCAGGCGCGCAGCAAGGTGTGGAAGACACCGCGCTTCGACATTGGCGAGTTCGATCCGGTGATCTCCATGCACGGTTCGGACTCGCAGAGCCTGGACAACATGCTGGAGTTGATGGTGTCCGGTGGCATGGAGCTGATCCAGGCACTGCGTATTCTGGTGCCGCCGGCCACCCAGTCGCTGGAGTTCAAGGACCCGGACCTGGCCGCGTTCTACGAATTCCATGGCCTCAACAGCGAGCCGTGGGATGGCCCGGCCGGCATCGTCGCCTGCGACAGCCGCTACGCCGTATGTACCCTCGACCGCAACGGCCTGCGTCCGGCGCGATGGATGCTGACCGCCGACCGCCACTTCCTGGTCGCCTCCGAAGCGGGCGTGTGGGAAGTGCCGACCGAGCGCGTGGTGCGCAAGGGCAAGCTCGGCCCGGGCGAAATGATCGCCATCGATCTCAAGCGCGGCGACCTGCTCGACTCCGACGCGGTGGACCGCATCAACCGTGGCCGCGCACCGTACAAGCAGTGGCTGCAGCAGGGCGTGACCTACCTGCAGACCGAACTGATCGACCCGTCGCTGGTGGAAGAACCCTTCGACGAAGGCACCCTGCGCAGCTACCACAAGCTCTACCAGCTCAGCAGCGAGGAAGTGGAGCAGGTGCTGCGTCCACTGGCCGAGACCGAGCAGGAAGCCACTGGCTCGATGGGCGATGACACGCCGATGGCCGTCCTCAGCCAGCGCAGCCGTCCGCTGTACGACTATTTCCGCCAGGCTTTCGCGCAGGTCACCAACCCGCCGATCGATCCGCTGCGCGAAGACTGCGCGATGTCACTGTCCACCCAGCTCGGCAGGGAGACCAACATCTTCCATGCCGGCCCGGAGACGGTGAACCACGTCATCCTCAACTCGCCGGTGCTGAGCCAGCGCAAGCTGCGCCAGCTGCTGAAGATGGACCAGTACGTGCAGGCCAACCGCCTGCTCGACCTGTCCTACAGCGAGGACGAGGGCCTGCGCGCCGGCATCGAACGCATCTGCAGCGAAGCCGAACAGGCCGCGCGCGAGGGCATGGTGATGCTGCTGCTGTCCGACCGCTACCCGGTGGCCGGGCGGCCGATGGTGCATGCCCTGCTCGCCACCAGCGCCATCCACCACCACCTCTCGCGGCTGGGCCTGCGCTGCGACGTCAACCTGATCGTCGAGACCGGCACCGCGCGCGACCCGCATCACATGGCCTGCCTGCTCGGTTTCGGCGCCACGGCGGTGTATCCGTACCTGGCCTACCAGACCCTGTTCGACCTGGGCCGACGCGGCATTCTCAAGCTCAGCAAGGGCGGTGAGCAGTCGCAGATCGGTCGCCGCTACCGCAAGGGCGTCTACAAGGGCCTGTCGAAGATCATCTCGAAGATGGGCATCTGTACCGTGGCCAGCTACCGCGGTGCGCAGCTGTTCGAGATCATCGGCCTGGAACCGGAAGTGGTCGATCTGTGCTTCCCCGATACCGCCTCGCGCATCGGCGGTGCGGGTTTCGTGCGCCTGGATGCCGACGCGCGCGAGCTGTGTGTGCAGGCCTGGGACGCACAGCAGGACGTGGACGTGGGCGGCCTGCTGAAGTACGTGCACGGCGGCGAGTACCACATGTACAACCCGGACGTGGTGACCACCCTGCAGCGCGCGGCGCGCAGCGGTGACCCGCGTGCGTGGCAGCAGTACTGCGATGCCGTGCATGCACGGCCGCCGTCGGCGCTGCGCGACCTGCTGGAACTGGTTCCAGCGGCCACGCCCGTGCCGCTGGACGAGGTCGCTCCGGCCAGCGCCCTGTTCCCGCGCTTCGACACCGCTGCGATCAGCCTGGGCGCGTTGTCACCGGAAGCGCACGAGGCGCTGGCAATTGCCATGAACCGCCTCGGCGGCCGCAGCAATTCCGGCGAAGGTGGTGAGGATCCCGCCCGCTATGGCACCGCCAAGCGCAGCAAGATCAAGCAGGTGGCTTCGGGTCGTTTCGGTGTCACCGCCGAGTATCTGGTCAACGCCGAAGTGCTGCAGATCAAGGTCGCGCAGGGCGCCAAGCCCGGCGAGGGCGGCCAGCTGCCCGGCCACAAGGTCAACGAGCTGATCGCCCGCCTGCGTTATGCGCGCCCGGGCATCGGCCTGATCTCGCCGCCGCCGCACCACGACATCTATTCGATCGAAGACCTTGCGCAGCTGATCTACGACCTCAAGCAGGTCAATCCGACCGCGCTGGTGTCGGTGAAGCTGGTCAGCCATGCCGGCGTCGGCACGATTGCTGCCGGCGTGGTCAAGGCCGGTGCGGACCTGATCACCATCTCCGGCCATGACGGTGGCACCGGTGCCTCACCGGTCAGCTCGATCCGCTATGCCGGCGTACCGTGGGAACTGGGCGTGGCCGAAGCGCACCAGGCGCTGCTGGCCAACGACCTGCGCGGGCGTACCCTGCTGCAGACCGATGGCGGCCTGAAGACCGGCCTGGACGTGGTCAAGGCGGCGCTGCTGGGCGCGGACAGTTTCGGCTTCGGCACCGCGCCGATGATCGTCCTGGGCTGCAAGTACCTGCGCATCTGCCACCTCAACAACTGCGCCACCGGCGTGGCCACCCAGGACGAGCGCCTGCGCGAGAACCACTTCACCGGCCAGCCCGAGCGCGTGGAGAACTTCTTCCGCCTGCTGGCCGAGGAAGTGCGCGGTTGGCTGTCCTACCTGGGCGCACGTTCGCTGGAAGAGATCGTGGGCCGCACCGACCTGCTGCGGCAGATCGAGGCGGCGCCGCGCGACGGCGTGCGCGTGGACCTGTCACGCCTGCTGGCCGATGCCCGCTACGAAGGCAGCCACTGCGCCGCGCAGCGCCTGTACGAATCGCCGGACAGCCTGGCCACGCAGATGGATGGCCTGCTGGCGCCGGCCATCGAGCACAAGCGCGGTGGCGAGCATCGCTTCCTGATCCACAACACCGACCGCAGCATCGGCACCCGCCTGGCCGGTGCCGTAGCGCGTGCGCATGGCAACCAGGGCATGGCCGAGGCACCGCTGGAACTGCGCTTCCGTGGCAGTGCCGGGCAGAGCTTTGGCGCGTTCAACGTGGGTGGCCTGCATCTGGAAGTGGAGGGTGAAGCCAACGACTACGTCGGCAAGGGCATGGCCGGCGGCCGCCTGGTGGTGCGCCCACCGCGTGGCGCGCGCTTCGAGGCACGCAGCACCGCCATCATCGGCAACACCTGCCTGTACGGCGCCACCGGCGGCGAGCTGTTTGCCGCTGGCCGCGCCGGCGAACGCTTCGCGGTGCGCAATTCCGGCGCGCTGGCGGTGGTGGAAGGCGCCGGCGACCACTGCTGCGAATACATGACCGACGGCGTGGTGCTGGTGCTGGGCAAGGTCGGCCTGAACTTCGGTGCCGGCTTCACCGGCGGCCTGGCCTACGTACTGGACGTGGACCGCGATTTCGTCGACCGCTACAACCACGAGCTGATCGACATCCACCGTGTGTCGGCCGAGGGCTTCGAGAACTACCGCCAGCACCTGCACCGCCTGATCGGCCGCCATCGCGAACTGACCGGCAGTATCTGGGCGCAGCAGATCCTGGACGAGTTCCGCGATTACATCGGCAAGTTCTGGCTGGTCAAACCCAAGGCCGCCAGCATCGAGTCGCTGACCGAGACCCTGCGACGCGCCGCGTAACGGTAGTACCGGCCGCTGGCCGGCATCCCAGGATCACGTAGTGCCGGCCGCTGGCCGGCAACCGCAAAACACCACAGAGCCCGCCATGAGCCGCAAGCACGCCTTCCAGTTCCTCGACCTGCCCCGCACCATGCCGCAGCGCATTCCGGTGGAACTGCGCACGTCCGGCGACTGGGGCGAGCTGTACGGCAAGTTCGGCAAGGAGGACGCGCAGTACCAGGCCGGCCGCTGCCTGGACTGCGGCAACCCCTACTGCAGCTGGAAGTGCCCGGTGCACAACGCCATTCCGCAGTGGCTGCAGCTGGTGCAGGAGAACCGCATCCATGAAGCGGCCACGCTGTGCCACAGCACCAACCCGCTGCCGGAAGTGTGCGGCCGGGTCTGCCCGCAGGATCGCCTGTGCGAAGGCAGCTGCACGCTGGAGGAGTTCGGCGCGGTGACCATCGGCGCGGTGGAGAAGTACATCGTCGATACCGCACTGGCCAGCGGCTGGCGCCCGGATCTGGGTGCGGTGCAGCCGACCGGCCACAGCGTGGCGGTGATCGGCGCCGGTCCGGCCGGGCTGGCCTGCGCCGACCGCCTGGCACGCGCCGGCATTGCCGCCGTGGTCTACGACCGCTACGAGCAGATCGGCGGCCTGCTGCAGTTCGGCATTCCCAGCTTCAAGCTGGACAAGGACGTGATCCATCGCCGCCGCGAAGTGCTGGAAGGCATGGGCGTGCAGTTCCGCCTCGGCGTGGAGATCGGTCGCGACCTGAGCGTGCAGCAACTGCTGGACAGCCACGATGCGGTGTTCGTCGGCACTGGCGCCTACCGCTACACCGACGGTGGCCTCGACGGCCAGGACCTGAAGGGTGTGCTGCCCGCGCTGCCGTTCCTGGTGCAGAACAGCCGCATCGTCAGCGGCGATGATCCGAAGGGCCGGCCGATTGCCGGCTGGGAAGACACCATTGCCCTGCCCGACCTCAACGGCAAGCGCGTGGTGGTGCTCGGTGGTGGTGATACCGGCATGGACTGCGTGCGCAGCGCGGTGCGGCTGGGCGCGGCCAAGGTGACCTGCGCCTACCGCCGCGATGAAGCCAACATGCCCGGCAGTGCGCGCGAAGTGGCCAATGCACGCGAAGAGGGCGTGCGTTTCCTGTTCAACCGCCAGCCGCTGTCGATCGAAGCCGGCGCCGATGACGAAGTGATCGGCGTGACCGTGGTCGAAACCCGGCTGGGCGAGCCCGATGCCAACGGCCGCCAGAACGCGGTGCCGATCGAAGGCAGCGAATCGCTGCTGGAAGCGGACGTGGTGATCATCGCGTTCGGCTTCTCGCCGACGCTGCCGGCGTGGCTGACCGAGCACGGCGTGGAAGGCCAGTCCAACGGCCGCATCGTCGCCGGCGGCAAGGACCGCCTGCCGTACCAGACGTCGCACCCGCGCCTGTTCGCCGGTGGCGATGCGGTACGCGGTGCCGACCTGGTGGTGACCGCCGTGGCCGAAGGCCGCGATGCCGCCGCCAGCATCGTGCGGCTACTGGCCCACTGAGTCCGGCGCCAGCAGTACCGCCAGCAGCGCACGCAGTGCGTGCGGCTCCACCGGTTTGGCCAGGAAGTGGTCGATGCCAGCCACACGACAGGCTTCGCGGGTGCTTTCCATCACACTGGCGGTGAGCGCGATGATCGGCACCTGCGCACGCGCCGGGCAGGCATCGGCGCGGATCGCCCGCGCCAGTGCGAAGCCGTCCATGCCCGGCATATGGCAGTCGGTGATCACCAGCTCGAACGGCTGCGCCTGCCATGCTTCAAGCGCCGACCGTCCATCGGTACAGGCGTGGACCTGCAGCCCGAGCGCACACAGGCGTTGCTCCAGCAGATGCAGGTTGGTGGGATGGTCTTCAGCCACCAGCACGCGCGCCGCCGGCAATGGACGCGCGTCCGCCGCCGCCAAAGGTGCGGCCACGGGCGCCGCGCAGGCATCCAGGTCCAGATCCAGCCACACCGTGGTGCCCTTCCCGGGTGAGCTGCGCAGCTGCAGTTCCGCGCCCATCGAGGTCGCCAGCTCGCGGCAGATCGCCAGGCCCAGCCCACTGCCGCCGAAGCACCGCGTGGTCGATCGTTCCGCCTGGGTGTAGGCGGCGAACACCGCCTGCTGGCGCTCCTCGCTGATGCCCACGCCGCTGTCGCTCACCTGCAGGCGCAGCCGCTGGCCGCCATCACGCTGCTGCAGTACCTGCACCTGCAGTTCCACATGGCCGTGCCGGGTGAATTTCAATGCGTTGCCGGCCAGGTTGAACAGGATCTGGCGCAGGCGCAGGCCATCGGCCAGCGATCCCGGCTGCATCTCCGGATCAAGCATCACCTGCAGGTGCAGGCCGCGGCTGGCGGCCACCGGCATCAGCAGCTGCTGCACCGCGCGCACCAGCGCCGCCAGGTCCGTGGGCCGCAGCTGCAGTGGTGCGCCCTGCAGGCGCTGGCTGTGCAGTACATCGTCGAGGATCTGCCGCAACATCCGCGCGGCATCATCGACGGTGGCCAGCACCTGCTGCTGGCGTACCTCCAGCCTGCTGCCGGCCAGCCGTTCGAGCATGCCCAGCAGCGTGCTCATCGGGGTGCGGATCTGGTGGCTCATCGTTGCCAGGAAGTGCGCCTTGGCCTGTGCCGCCTGCTCGGCCTCGCGGCGCGCTTCGGCCAGCGCGCGGGTACGCGACTGCACCTCGCTGACGTCGATCCAATAGCCGCTCCACTCGACGTCGCTGTCGTCGCAGGACAACGGCCGCCCATGCGAACGCACCCATCGCCAGCCCTGTGGCGAGCGGGTGCGGAAGGTGACGTCGATCGGGCCACGCGCCAATGCAGCCGTCTCGACACAGGCCATCACCTGGCTGCGGTCTTCCGGATGGACCGCGGCCAACAACCGCTGGTGATCGATCCGCGCGGTCTCCACGCTGATTCCGAACAGGGCCTGCACGTCACCGGCGATCTGCGGAAAGCTGTAGTGGCCGCCCGCCGAACGACGCGCCTGGTAGACCACCGCCGGCAGGTTCGCGGTTACCTCCTGCAGGCGCTGCTCCAGCCCTCGGCGGCGCACGCTCTCGCGATGGACCCGCCAGTAGCCGTAGGCATGGACCAGCGCCAGGGCGAGCAGGATCAACGAGGCCGGCACCAGCCAGCGCAGGGGCGACGATGACGGGGAATTGCGCGGCCGGTCCGGCAGCCAGGCCGCGCGGATCTGATCGCGCTCGGTATCGGTCAGCTGCGACAACGCCTGCTCGAAGCCGGCGATGACATCGGCGCAGGCGGGCGTGGTCGCCAGCACCAGGGCATCGTCGAAACCGGCCGGCGCAGCGATCAGCAGTGCATCGCCCTGGTAGCGGCGCAACGCGGCCTCGACTTCGCCGAGGTTGGCGACCACCGCATCGATCAATCCGGTGCCCAGCAGAGGGAGTGCCTCGTCCAGCGCTGCCGGTGGCAGCAGCTGTGCACCCGCAGCCTGCTCGGCCAGCAGCCCCTGCAGCGGCATCCGGCTGGGGCTGGCCACGCTGCGTCCACGCAGATCTTCCAGGCCCAGCACCGGCGACGCGTCCTCCCGGCGCACGATCACCTGTGGCAGCTGCAGGTAGGGCGTGCTGACCACCCAGCCGGCGGGCAGTTGCGAGCGTGGCCATCCCAGCAACGCCTGGGTGCCGGCCGGCAGCTCGTCCCGGTCCACGCTGGTGGCCGGCACGGGCAGCAGCTGCAGTGGCCGTTGCCCGCCCAGCAGCTTCAGGTACGCCGCGCCGAGCCCCAGGGCTTCGCCCTGTTCGCTGGACGACAAAGGAGCACGGTCGGACGGCCAGGCGATGCGCAGCGGTGTCCTGCAGCCCGTGGCGGAGGCCGCGGCAGGCAGCAGCAGGCTGGCCATGACAGCAATGGCTGCCGGGAAGCCGGCGACATTCACGGTAGGCATCCTCATCTCGCAGGCGGAAGGAACGGCCGCGCAGCGGTACCGCTGCCTGCCACGCTATCGACGCGCGGGCCGACGGCAATGAAGAAAGTTGTAAAAGCATCCAGATAGGGGAATGCCGACATACACTGCCGCCTTCACCCGTACCTGCGGAGCGTTCGATGCGCATCGGCCTGGCTGCCAACCGTCTTCATCACCTCGACGCGCGCGCCGCGCTGTTCCGTTGGCTGCGCAGCAGCGAGGCCGGCCTGCGCGAGCTGGGCGTGTCGCTGCATGCGGTCGGCCGCACCCATGACGCGATCGAACGACAGGGTTTCCTGACCGGGTACGCGGGCCTGCACCGTTATCCCTACGGTCGCGAGGGTGGCTTGATGAAGCTGGTTGCCGAGGTGGTTGGCATGGGTCCGGATCGGACACTGGATGGCGCGATCTACCTGATCGACCCGGTCGATCCGTCCTCCGTGTTTCCGGAAGCCACGGCCCTGAAGCGTCAGTGCGTGATTCACGGCAAGCCGTTCATCTCAACCGTGGCCACCGCACGCGACTGGGTCGAGGTGGAGCGCGTCCACGCCGGGCTGGCGGCCGACGCCAGCGCCGACGACCTGCATGCGTTCGAGGGCCAGACGCTGGCACTGATCGCGCACGATGCGATGAAGCCGGCGATGCTGGCCTTCGCCGACGAGCACTTCGATGTGCTGGCCCGGTTCGGTGAGCGGGTGGCGACCGGTACCACCGGCCAGCGCTTGAACGAGCTGGCCTGGAGCCGGGGCTGGCCGCGTGATACGCCGTGGGTGACGCGCTACCAGAGCGGCCCGATGGGCGGTGATGCGCAGATTGCCGACCGGGTGCTGGAGGGGCGTTGCCAGCGTGCGATCTTCTTCGAGGATCCGCATGTGGCGCGCCAGCATGAGGCGGATATCCAGCTGCTGGAGCGCGCGGTGACGACGGTGACCGACCAGGCGGTGTGCATTACGGCGCCGCGGGTGGCGGCGCGGTGGGCGGCGGCGGCGGCGTTGCGGGCGGGGT